>JANLXC010000027.1:0-34308 GCA_031364925.1 Burkholderiales bacterium
GCCTTCAGGCGGCATTCATAGGTGAGGTCTCCGGCGCCGACCTGGCGCATGGCCATCTGGTGGCCGGCGGGAACGGCGATCGCGGCGGGCACGTCTGGCGCCGTCATGGCCTGCATGCCGCCACAGGATGCGAGCAGGGCTGCGGAAAGGGTGGAAAGAAGGATCGAGCTTGTTTTGATCATTGTTCGGTCTCCACGGATGGGTAGGGGGAAGCCGGGAATGTACGCGGCCGCACGCGAATCGGATGCGCGATCTGAGGCGAATTGAAAAGAATAATACCTACTCGAATCGAGACAGCCGTGATCGCATCCCTTTGAGACAGGGGTGACCGGGAATTTCCTTTTCAAGAGCGCAGAGCGCGGTACGTGCGCGCCTGCGCCATCCAGGACCGCGCGCGAGTAGATCCCGCCAGAGCCGCGCGAGATCGTCGTCGCGGAATTCGGACAGGACCTCGATCAATGCGGCCGCCTGCTGCAGGTCCTTCACCGCCTTCGCCGGGTTGGTCTTGCGCCTCTCCGCATGCACGAGCAATTTGTGCAGGGCGTATCTGGCAGGGTCCGGAACCGTCAGGACGATCGCGCCCACCGCACTGAGCACTGCGGCCTGGTCGACGTCCTCGAGCAGGAATTCCATGAAGCGGATGGGCTGCAGGTTCACGCCGAGGCCGTCATGACGAAAAGCCGCGCTCTTATCGTGGATCTTCGGCGTCAGGAAATCGACCCGCAGGCCACGATCCACCTTGCTGATGAACGCAGCCGTCTTGTCCTTCGGCCTGAACCCCGGCACCGGCAGGAATCCCGCTTCCAGGTGCTCGATCACATCCTTGGTGTCGATCTGCAGGCTGGCGGGAAGGGCCAGCGCAATTCCCTTGCCGGCGTGTGCGAAGTCGAGATCCTGGGTGCGGGCGAGATTTCCCCACGACACGCCCAGAGCATTCCCATAGGCGAGGAATGCGTGCGAGCCGATCAGAACGCCGCCCGCGTGGAAGAACCCAATCTCGTTGAGGCGCCGGACTATGCGGAAGTGGGCGGGCGTGGCGGCGGCGCAGCCCAGCGCCATCGCGCCTTTCGCCAACCGCTCGACCTGGGCCGTGTCCCTGGTCCTGGCGCGGGCCACCAACTCCTGGAGCTTTTCGCTGTCTCTTCCCACGAAGAGTTGCCGAGTGTTGCCGCCGCCCGCCTCGGTGAACTGGTAGTACCAATACGCGGTGCCCTTTACGGTCTTCTTGTTGAACGACCCGCTCAAGCCCGCGACGCTGCGCGACAACTCGCGATGCCGCGCCACCTCGAGAATCTCGGCGTAGGCGGACTGCGCCGAAGCCGGAAGCGGTGTGCTGAGGGGAATATCGCTGGCCATGGGGTTATACCAGGGGATAACTCGGCTAGTATAACTGACGGAGCCGGTTATACTAGCCCGCCGTCGCGCTGGTATAACGCGTGGGATAGCCGGGCGGTATCCTCTAAATCCCGGCCTCAGACGTGCTGCCCAATCTCCCGCCTGATGAACTCATGGAAATGCACCATCCCATCTTCCATCGGCGACTGATACGGCCCATGTTCCTCACGGCCATCCTCTAGCAGCGCCTTGCGCCCCTGCGTCATGCGCACGCAGATCTCTTCATCCTCGAGCGCGGTCTCGTGGTACGCCTTCTGCTGCGCGGCCATGTACTCGGGCTCGAAGAGGGCGATCTCCTCGGGGTAGTAGAACTCGGTCACGTTGAGGCACTTCTCCGGCCCGCGCGGCTGCAGCGTGGAGATCACCAGCACGTTCGGGTACCACTCGACCATCACGTTCGGGTAGTAGGTGAGCCAGATCGCGCCGTGGCGCGGGGGTTCGCCGTTGTTGTACTTGAGCACCTGGTCGTGCCACTGCTTGTACGTATCCGAGCCGGGCGTGCCGAGGCGCTGGTTCACTCCCACCGTCTGCACGCTGTGCCAATCGCCGAGCTCCCACTGCAAGTCGTCGCACGTGACGAACTGGCCGAGCCCCGGATGGAACGGGCCGACGTGGTAATCCTCGAGGTAGACCTCGATGAAGGTCTTCCAGTTGAAGTCGTATTCGTGGGTCTCGACCTTGTCCAGCCGATAGCCCTCGAAGTCGAGCTCCTTCGCCACGCCGAGCTTCGCGAGATCGCGCGCGACGTTGCGCTTGCCGTTGAAGAGCATGCCGTTCCACTTCTGCAGGCCCTGGCGCGGCAGATCGAGGCACGGCATATCGGGGAATTTCGGCGCGCCCAGGTGCTTGCCGGTGCTGTCGTACGTCCAGCCGTGCAGGGGACACGTGATCGTGCCGCCGGGAAGCGTGCCTTCGCCCTTCAGGATGATCGCCTGGCGGTGGCGGCAGACGTTCGAGACGAGGTCGTGGCGACCCTCGTTGTTGATGAGCGACCACGCGCCGTTGGAACGCCAGTCGAGCACGCGGAACTCGCCCGCTTCAGGCGCCATCAGCTCATGGGCGACGTAGCCGGGACCCTGGGCGAAAAGGAGTTTTTTTTCCACCTCCGCGACTTTCGGGTCGAAATACCACGAAAGGGGCAGGTGGAGAGACGTACGCGTGAGCGCTCTCTGACTCGCGAGATCCGACATTATCCGCACCCCCAGAACAGACGAGATGAAAACAACATGCGGGCAAATCGAGTCAGCTAGCTTTTAACTCTGCGGCTCCGTCCCGATACACATCCATACATCAGACCGCTATCTTGGGCTGAGTTCCCTTAGTTTTCAAGACCTTTGGTGTAAAATTGCTTACAGAAGAAACCCCAGCAGGCCCGCCTCGATGTCCGCCAAGCTTCCTCCCGCATCCACCGCCGAATTGAGCTTCGAGAAGGCCCTCGAAGAGCTCGAGTCCCTTGTCGCCCGCATGGAGGACGGCAAGCTTCCCCTCGAGGAGTCGCTCGCCGCCTACCAACGCGGCGCGGAGCTCATCAAATTCTGCGAATCCAGGCTCACCGACGCCCAGGCGCGCATCGCGATCCTCGACGGCGAGACGTTGCGCGACTTCACGCCCGACGCGAAGTGAGCGCCATCGATTTCCAGGCGTGGTCGCGCGACGTGGCCACCCGTTTGGAGGCGGCGCTTGCCGAGCTCCTTCCGCCGGCTCGCATCGTTCCCACGCGCCTGCACGACGCGATGCGGTACTCGACCCTCAACGGCGGCAAGCGCGTGCGCGCGATGCTCGTGTTCGGCGCGGGCGAAGTGACTGAGGCCAATCCGAAGCGCCTGCAGATCGTGGCGAGCGCCATCGAGATGATCCACGCGTACTCGCTCATCCATGACGATCTTCCCTGCATGGACGACGACGTGCTTCGCCGCGGCAAGCCCACCTGCCACGTGGAGTTCGACGAGGCCACGGCCCTCCTTGCCGGCGACGCGCTGCAGAGCCTCGCGTTCCAGCTTCTCTCCGACAACCAGCTCTCGGAGAGCCCCACCACGCAGCTGAAGATGATCCAGCTCTTCTCCGCGGCGTGCGGCTCGCGCGGCATGGCGGGCGGGCAGGCCATCGACCTCGATTCGGTCGGCAAGGCGATCTCGCTTCCGGAGCTGGAATTCATGCACATCCTCAAGACCGGGGCCCTCATCCGCGCCTCGGTGATCATGGGTGCGAGCTGCGGAGCCGAGCTCTCCGACAAGGAGCACGACCACCTCGATCGCTACGCCAAGGTGGTGGGCCTCGCCTTTCAAGTCGTCGACGACATCCTCGACGAGGAGGGCGACTCGCAGACCCTCGGCAAGACCGCGGGCAAGGACAAGGCGGACAACAAGCCGACGTACACGAGCCTGATGGGCCTGCCGGAGGCGCGCCGCTTCGCCCTCGAGCTCCTGGATGACGCCAACAGTGCGCTTGCGGACTTTGGCGAACGCGCCCGGCGCCTCCGGGAGATCGCCGATTTCATCGTCCACCGCCGGCGTTAGAATGGTATTCCTCGCATGAGCTCATACCCCCTCCTCGAGACGGTCGACGACCCCTCCGTCCTTCGCGCCTTCGACCGCAAGCAGCTCGCGCAACTCGCGACCGAGCTGAGGGCCTTCATCGTCGATTCGGTCTCGTCAACCGGGGGCCACCTGTCCTCGAACCTCGGAACCGTCGAGCTCACCATCGCGCTGCACTACGTCTTCAAGACGCCCGTCGACAAGATCATCTGGGACGTGGGCCACCAGACCTACGGCCACAAGATCCTCACCGGCCGGCGCGCGGGGATGGGCACGCTGCGGCAGAAAGGCGGCATCGCGGGCTTTCCGCGCCGCGAGGAAAGCCCTTACGACACTTTCGGCACCGCGCACAGCTCGACGTCGATCTCGGCCGCGATCGGCATGGCGGTGGCGGCGAGGAGCCGCGGGCTCGACAACCGCGTGGTCGCGGTGATCGGCGACGGCGCGATGACCGCGGGCATGGCCTTCGAGGCGCTCAACAACGCGAAGCAGGCCGACGCCAACGTGATCGTGGTCTTGAACGACAACGACATGTCGATCTCGGAGAACGTTGGCGCGCTCAACAATTACCTCGCCAAGCTCATGTCCGGGCGCTTCTACGCCGCCACAAAGAAGACCGCGGAGAAGGTGCTCTCGGCCACGCCCACCGTGAAGGACTTCGCCAAGCGCTTCGAGGAACACGCCAAGGGCATGATCACGCCCTCGACGATGTTCGAGGAGTTCGGCTTCAACTACCCCGGCCCCATCGACGGCCACAACATCGACGTCCTCATCGAAACGCTGCAGAACGTGACGCGCCTCAGGGGCCCTCAATTCCTGCACGTGGTGACGCGCAAGGGCCAGGGCTATACCTACGCGGAAGAAGATCCGATCATGTACCACGGCCCCGGCAAGTTCGATCCCGGCGTGGGCATCGTTAAAGCGAAGACGGCGGTCGATGCGCGGCCCAGGCCCACCTACACGCAGGTGTTCGGGGACTGGCTGTGCGACATGGCGCGCATCGACGATCGCCTCGTCGGCATCACGCCCGCGATGCGCGAGGGCTCGGGCCTGGTGAAGTTCTCGCAACGCTTTCCGGAGCGCTATTTCGACGTCGGCATCGCCGAGCAGCACGCGGTGACCTTCGCCGCGGGCCTCGCGGTGGAAGGCATGAAGCCGGTGGTCGCGATCTACTCGACCTTCCTGCAGCGCGCCTACGACCAGCTGATCCACGACGTCGCGCTGCAGAATCTCCCGGTGGTATTCGCGCTCGATCGCGGCGGCCTGGTCGGCGCCGACGGCCCCACGCACCACGGCGCGTTCGACCATTCATTCCTGCGCTGCATTCCGAACATGACGGTGATGGCGCCCTCCGACGAAAACGAATGCCGGCAGATGCTCTACACCGCGTTCACGCTCGATACGCCCACGGCGGTGCGCTACCCGCGCGGCGCGGGCGCGGGCGTCGAGGTGCAGCAGGAGATGAAGGCGCTGCCGATCGGGCGCGGCGAGATGCGCCGTGACGGCAAGCGTGTCGCGATCCTCGCCTTCGGCTCGATGGTCAAGCCGTCGCTCGACGCGGCCAATGAGTTGAACGCCACCGTCGCCAACATGCGCTTCGTGAAGCCCATCGATCGCGACCTCGTATTCCGGCTGGCCACCACGCACGAGCTGCTGGTGACCGTGGAGGAGAGTGTCGTCGCCGGCGGCGCGGGCGCCGCGGTGAGCGAGGCGCTCGCCGCCGATGGCTTGGCGGTCCCGGTCCTGAACCTGGGCCTTCCCGACCATTTCGTCGAGCATGGCGATCCGCATCAACTCCTCGTGGATTGCGGCCTCGACGGCGAAGGCATCGCGCGCAGCGTGCGCGAGCGCCTCTCGCAGGCGGGCAAGCGTTCTGGAAAGGCGGCGTGAGCATGAAGAACCCGCGCGGCTGGGTCGCAGCCCTCGCATGCCTCGCGGCGACGGGCGCGCAAGCCGCCGACAAGCCCTGCACCAAGGCCGACGCCGCCAATGCCGAGAAGTCGATCGACCGCGTGCTCAACTGGCCGCAACTGCACAAGGCGTGGCAGGACTATCGCCATTGCGACACGGACAAGGTCGCGGACAGCTACACCGACACCGTGATGCGCATGATGGTGGACTGGAAGGGCATCGACGGGCTCGCCGGCGCGATGCAGAAGGACCCGCAGTACAAGGAGTTCATCTACGCGCACGTCAAGAGCCCGGCCGCGAAAGACGACCACGAGATGGTCTACTCGCGCGTGCGCACCGGCTGCCCCAAGGGGCTCGATGAATTTTGCGCCGAGCTCGCCGCCGCGGTGAAGCCGCAGAAGTAGGCGCGTGAGGCTCGCGGACAAGGTTGCCCTCGTCACCGGCGCCGCGCAGGGCATCGGGCTCGCGTGCGCGCAGGCGTTCGCCCGCCAGGGCGCACAGGTGGTCATCGCAGACGTGAACGAAGAGGTTGGCAAGCGCGAAGCGCTGCGCCTGCGCGCCGAGGGCCTGCCGGTGAGCTTCGTGGCCTGCAACGTCTCGCGCAAGGCCGAAGTCGAGGGCGCCGTGGCCGCGGCGGTCAACGAATTCGGGCGCCTCGACGTTCTAGTAGCCAATGCCGGCATCGTGCACGCGGCCGAGTTCCTCGACATCGAGGAGGCGGATTTCGATCGCGTGATCGCGGTGAACCTGAAGGGAATCTTCCTCGCCGGCCAGGCGGCGGCCCGCCAGATGGTCAAGCAGGGTGGCGGGGGCGCCATCATCAACATGTCGAGCGTGAACGCAATCCTCGCCATTCCCAACCAGGTGCCGTACGTGGTCTCCAAGGGCGCGATCAACCAGCTCACCAAGGTGATGTCGCTTTCGCTCGCGACGCACGGCATCCGAGTGAACGGCATCGGCCCGGGCACCATCCTCACCGAGCTTGCGCGCACCGCGGTGCTGGGCAACCGCGAGGCCGAGAGGAAAATCCTGTCGCGCACGCCGATGGGACGCATGGGCGACCCGGACGAGGTGGCCCAGGTCGCCGTGTTCCTGGCGAGCGACGAGGCGTCCTATGTCACCGGCCAGACCATCTATCCGGATGGCGGGCGCCTCGCCTTGAACTACACCGTCCCCGTCGCCGACTAAAGTAGAATTTTTCCCGCAATCAACCTCACCACAGGCCATCCACCCATGAAGCGGATCATCCTTGCAGCATCCTTCGTGTTCTGCGCGACCACCCCGTTCGCGCAGGCCGAAGACGTTCCCAAGCACAAGTGCGAGCCCAAGCCCGAGTATCCCGGCCGCCTCGCGCTCCAGTCCGACACGCGCCGCGGCCTCTACGAGCGCGAGGTCAAGGCCTACCAGGCGTGCATGAACAAGTACCTCGACGAGCGCAAAGTCGTGATGAAGGCCAACGAGGAAAGCGCCAACGCCGCCATCGCCGAGTACAACGCCGTGATGAAGGCGCTCAACGCCGCGCAGGAAGCGGCGAACAAGTAGCCAGCAAAAAAGAAAAAAGGGCGGCCGAGAGGCCGCCCTTTTATGCTGCTTCCCCGAAGACTAGTTCGGGATCGTCAACGTGTTCGCGCTGAACGTGATCGCGTCCCCCGCCGCCGGCGCCGCTGCGATTCCCGGCACGTTGGCCGCGGTGATCGCGGGTGCCGCGCCGGGCGTGCCGCCGCGCGGCGTGGTGCGCACCACCTGCGAAGGTGGGATCGCCGTGCCGTTCTTCAGGTTCGCGTACATGATGTCGAGGGCCTGCACCAGGTACCTGTGCAACGGGACCAGCCGCGAGTCGTAGCCCGCGAACGCCGCCGTACCCAGGAACGAGTCGAAGTGCTGCGCGTTGGCGACTTCGTAGTAGGCGAGCTTGCTGCCGCTCTCGACCGACTTGTTGAGCGCGTAGTACGGCCGCCCCGTGTGGTTCACCGGAAGAAGCGCGTCGGCGCGTCCCTGCACGATGATCGCTGGCTTGCCGCGCAAGTTGGCGCTCCTCTTCACCGCCTCGATGCTCGAGCGCAGCGTGGTGCCGGCGGCGCTCTGCGCGGTGAGCAGATCCGACAGGCATTGCGCTCCGTCGTAGTTGTAGTCGAACTGCCCGGTCGAGGGCGAGACCGAGTTGGCGTCCGCCTGGGCCCCTCCGACCGAGTTGTTGTTGAGGATGGTGAGCCCCGCGCCGGGCACGCCGTTGCCGGTGCCGAAGCCCTGCGCGGCCGGGATCGCGCCCACTGGCGTGACGACGCCATTGACCACCGCCCCCCCAACGCTGTACCCGCAGAGGTTGTCCTTCACGCTCGCCTTCGCGTACGTGTTGGCGTAGGTCAACGCGACCGGCAGCACGGCGAACAGGTAATGCGTCGGAAAGTAGGGGATCGCCTCCGCTTCCCACCCGCTCGCGAGGAGCTTGGCGAGCGCGGCGTCTCCGAGGTCGGTGGGCGTCGAACCCGAGATGAGGCCTTTGGCGGCGAGCGCGTTGCAGCGCGCGTCGGCCTTGGCCACCGAGACGCCGGCGAGGAACGGCGAACCAGCCGCTGCCGTGGCGCGCGCGGCGCAGGGCTCGTACAGGTTGGCGATGGTGAAGTAATCGTAGAGCGACTTGCCCGCGCTCGACACGGTGGTCGTGCCGCGCTTGATGACGACGCTCGCGGGCAGGTTCACCTGGACCTCCGGCTCGGCTACCGCCACGCCGTCGATGAGGCCCCCGGTGTCCTGTTCCGCAGCCGCAAGCGCCGCGCCGCCGCCGTTGGATACGCTGGATGCGATCACGATGGTCTTGTCGAGCGCGAGCTTGCCGCTCTTGTAGATCCTGTCGTTGTGGTTCTCGCCGTATTTCTGGTTGAGCATGTAGAACGCGAATTCGATCGCGCGCAGCGTGTCGCGGCCCCAGGTGGCCTCGGGGTTCTGTTGCGAGTGCGCGTGCTTGAAGGCCCAGCGGTTCGGGAAAGCGCCGTTGAAGGCGGCGAGGTCGGCCGCGGACAGGTTCGCGGTGAATTGCGATTGCGTGCCGGCGCTGGAAGCCGAGACCCGCGTGCCCTGGAGGTTGGTCACGGTGTTCGCGGCGAGGTCGTGCCCGCCATTGCCCGTGCCCTTGTCGGTATAGGCGACCGCGCACTTGTGCTTCAAGCCCCACTCGCCGGAGGTGCCGATGGCGCCATATACGCCGCGCGAGCCGCTCGAAGTGGCGGTCACGATGCACGGGTTCTCGATGTCGAAGGAGCTCGGGATCTGCACCATCAGCGTCACGTTCTGCGCGCCGGTGCCGTCGTCGGAGAATACGATGTGCTCTTCGCCCGCGACCTTGCCTTCGCCGAGTGTGTTGTTGCCGTTGATGTCGATGTTCGGCCCGTACAGCGAGCCGTAGCCACCGTTGGCGGTCATGTCGAGGAGCGCGCGGTAGTTGTTGTAGATGGCAAGCGTGCGCAGCTCCGCCACGGTCGGGGCGGTGGGCACCGCGACCACCGGTGGGGTGCCGGCGAGGCCGCTCTTGCCGAGGCCCGCGGTAAGCAGGTCGTTGCTGGTGCCGTCATAGGTGTTCGAAACGATGGAGCCCTTGATGAAGTCGGGCCGTACGTTCTCGTCACCGAGATTCGTGCTCTTGTGGCAGGCCGCGATGGCCAAAGGCAACGCGAGGAGCGCTGCACGCTTGAGTAGCGACATGGAATTTCCCTCCGGGGGCAAGACTTGTTATCGAGTTGCAGAGGCTGGTGCTTCCACCGTCCTGTGTCAAGGGAGTTGGACGGTGTTTTTCGCATCGCCGAGCTCGCGCTTCGCTCTGAAAATGACGTGGGGGGCGCGAAATCCGGAAAGCCGTCCGGAATTCCGGACAGTCCGGCGGGGAAGCGCCTTAGTGCCGACTTTCGGGCGTTCCGGCTGCCAGCATCGAGAGCTTCTGATAGAGAGTCGCCCGCGAGATGCCGAGAAGCTCGGCGGCGAGAATCTTCTTGCCTTCGGCCGCGGCCAGCGCGGAACGGATGGCGCCCCTCTCCGCATCGGCGACGATGTCGGCGAGTTTGAGCCGCGGGCGGCCGCCATGGCGCGGCGCGCTCGGCACGCGCGGCAGCACCAGCGTGAACTCCTCGGCGGAGAGCCGCGGATTGTCGGAGGTAAGCGTCACCTGCTCGAGCACGTTGCGCAACTCGCGGATGTTGCCGGGCCACGGATATCCGGACAGCACGGCGAGCGCGGTGGGCGAGATTTCGCGCTGCGGGCGCCCGGCGCGCTGCGCGATCTCTTCGAGGATGTGGTCGCAGAGGAGCTCGAGGTCGCCGATCCGGTCGCGCAGCGGCGGGAGCTCGATGGGCAGCACCGAGAGCCGATAGTAGAGGTCGGAGCGGAAAGAGCCCATCGACACCATGCGCCGCAGGTCGACGCTGCTCGCGGCGATCACGCGCACGTCGACGTTTACGACGCGGTTGGAGCCCGGCGCCTCGACTTCCTTTTCCTGGAGCACGCGCAGGAGCTTCGCCTGCATTCCCAACGGCATGTCGCCCACTTCGTCGAGAAAGAGCGTGCCGCCGTCGGCGAGCATGAACCTGCCCTCCCGGACCGAGGTGCCGAAGAACTCCGACTCGAGCACGGCGTCGGGGACGGCCGCGACGTTGATGCCGATGAACGGGCCATGCGCGCGCGGACTCGCCGAGTGGATCGCCTGGGCGAGCACTTCCTTGCCCGTGCCGGTCTCGCCCAGCAGGAGCACCGTGGTGTCGGCCTGCGCGGCGCGGCGCGCCTGGCGCTTGGCTTCCATCGCCGCGGGCGAGCTGCCGATGAAGCTGGAGAACGTGTACTTCACGCGCCGCTCTTCGGCGAGCGACTTCTGGATGTCGGCGAGCTCGGTCTCGAGGCGCTGGAACTTCGACACGAAGGGCAGGAGAGACTGCAGCCGATCGAACAGCATGAAGCCCGCCGCACCGATCACCCGCCCGCGCTCGTCCTTCACCGGCACCCGCATCACCACGAACGAGGCGTCGTCGAACTGCATGATGTCGATCATGATCGGCTCGCCGGTGCGCACCACTTCGCGCATGAGGCTATTCGGGATCACGTCCTCGACGACCTTTCCGATCGCCACCGAAGGCGACTCGAGGTTCAGGCGCGCGGCGTACTTGTCGCTGATCCAGATGATGCGCGACTCGCGATCGACGATGATCGCGCCCTCGCACATGCGATCGAGCCCCTCGAACAGCGACTTCTTGGCGATCTTGCGGACCGCCGCCGGATCCTTCAGTCGGCTCATTGCCCCCCCCTTTTTGAACCGGGGTCAGACCCCGCTACGACCCCGGTCTGTCCCCGCTCTGTCCCCAGCTTGTTATTTGATGACGGACTTGTCCTGGCCGAAGAGGATCTTGCGCTCCTCTTCGCTGCGAATGGAGGTCGGCGTGGGATTGACTTGCTTGGCGCGCGCGTAGGCCCGCGTGGTGGCGGGGCGCGCCCGGATGGCCGCTTGCCAACGCTTCAGGTTCGGGAAGTCGCTCATGTCCTGGCCCTGGCGCTCGGGAATCACCCACGGATACGAGGACATGTCGGCGATGGTGTACTGCTTGCCCATGATGAAGTCGCGGTTGGCGAGGCGCTTGTTGAGCACGCCGTAGAGGCGCGAAGTCTCCTTCACGTAGCGGTCGATCGCGTACGGCAGCTTCTCGGGCGCGTAGATGGAGAAGTGATGGTTCTGGCCCGCCATCGGCCCGAGGCCGCCCATTTGCCACATGAGCCATTCGAGCGTCTCGACCTGCCCCCGCAAATCCTTCGGGATGAACTGCCCGGTCTTGCCCGCGAGATAGAGCAGGATCGCGCCCGACTCGAAGACGCTGATCGGCCTGCCGCCATCGGCCGGCGCATGGTCGACGATGGCCGGAATGCGGTTGTTCGGGGAGATCTTGAGAAACGCCGGATCAAACTGCTCGCCCTTGCCGATGTTCACCGGCCTGATCGCGTACTCGAACCCCGCCTCCTCGAGAAACAGCGTGATCTTGTGGCCATTGGGCGTGGTCCAGTAGTACAGGTCGATCATTTCCCTCTCCTCGCGATCCTTCCTCGAATTATGCAGCGTTACTCAAGCCCGGGGGACAGAGCGGGGACAGACCGGGGTCGTAGCGGGGTCTGACCCCGGGTCGCGTTAGCGGCCCAGGGGGCCCACGTCGCAGCGCTTGTATTGATCGGGCCACAGTGGGTCGACGCCCAACTCCTTGGCGGCGTGTCGCGGCCAGTAGGGATCGCGCAGCAGGGCGCGGGCGAGGCACACGGCGTCGGCCTGGCCGAGCGAGACGATCTGCTCGGCCTGGGTCGCATCCTGGATGAGGCCCACTGCAGCGGTGGGAATGCCGGCGCCGGCGCGTACCGCTTCGGCAAACGGCACCTGGTATCCGGGGCCGAGCTTGATCTTCTGCTCGGCGATGTTGCCCCCACTCGAGCAGTCGACGAGGTCGACGCCGATCTGCTTCAGCCGCTTGCACAGGATCACCGACTGCTCGATGTCCCAGCCGCCCTCGTACCAGTCGGAGGCCGAGATGCGGTAGAACAGCGGCTTGTCGCTCGGCCACGCATCGCGCACCGCACGCGCCACCTCCAGCGGAAAGCGCACGCGGTTGTCGAACGAGCCGCCGTACTCGTCATTGCGCTGGTTGGAAAGCGCCGAGCAGAAGGAGTGCAGGAGGTAGCCGTGCGCGCCGTGGATCTCGATCACCTCGAAGCCGGCGGCAAGCGCGTGAACCGTGGACCTGCGGAACTCCTCGACGGTGCGCTTGATCTCGTCCACGGTCATGGAGCGCGGCGCGGGATAGTTTCCGAACGGGATCGCGCTCGCCCCGAGGGTCTGCCACGCGCCTTCGCCCGGCCCGAGCGGCTTGCCGCCGAGCCACGGCTTGTTGCACGAAGCCTTGCGCCCGGCGTGGGCGATCTGGATCCCGGGCACCGCGCCATGGGAGCGGATGAATTCGGCGACGCGTTTCCAGGCGAGCGCATGCGCCGCCGACCAGATGCCGGCATCCCAAGGCGTGATCCGGCCCTCGGGCGTCACCGCGCTGGCTTCCACGAACACCAGCGAGGCGCCGCCCACCGCGCGGCTGCCGAGGTGCACGAAATGCCAATCGTTGGGCATGCCGTCCTCGCTCGAGTACTGGCACATGGGCGAGACGAAGATTCGGTTGCGGAAAGTGATGGAGCGAAGCGTGAGGGGTGCGAAGAGGTGCGAGGACATTGGGGGCTTTTTTGCTGGATAGTAGAGGTCTGCAACTGTGACGCCATGATGCCAAATTCGCCTGGTGCCTCGATTCGACTGCCTGAACTCTTGACTTGGATCCGGCCGAAAGATCCATGGAGGCTCATTCCATGAGCCTGACAGCCGTTACGCTGGTCGGATCACGGCGCCGGGCAGCTTCGTTGATCCTAACTTACCGTTACCGGCTGTTGCCCACAAAGCAACAGCATCGAGCACTCGAAGCGATCCTCGAGTCGCAGCGGCAGCTCTACAACGCTGCGCTTGAAGAGCGGATCGACGCATATCGCAAGGCGAAGTCGACCCGCACCTATTTCGACCAGACGAAGGCGCTCACCGAGTGGCGGCAAGATGAGCCGGAAGCCTCCTTCCTGCCCGTAAATCTGCAGCGGGCGACGCTGAAACGCCTCGACGAGGCATACAGGGCGTTCTTCCGGCGGGTAAAGATCGGCGGCAAACCGGGTTTTCCCAGGTTCCGCGGCAAGGGCTGGTTTGATAGCTTCGGTTTTCGCGAATTTTCCGGCATCACGCTGCGAGAGCGCAGGCTTCGGTTCAAGGGCATGCCCGGATCCCTACGGCTACATCTGCATCGGCCGATGCCCGCCGAGGCGGTCATCAACAGCTGCGTCTTTCGGCGCGATGCGAAGGGATGGATGGTCGGTTTCTCCGTCGCGCTGACGACGCCGGCTTTGCGGGAGCACGCGCGCACAGTCGGCGTAGACCTTGGGATCACGATGTTTGCCGCGCTCTCCGACGGCGCGGTGATTCCGAGCCTCAAGGCGGCACGCCGGGCGGAGAGCCGACTGCGAACCGCGCAGCGCGCCCTCGCGCGGAAGAAACGTAGCTCCATGGGTCGTGCCAAGGCGCGAGCTAGAGTGCGGCGATGCCATGCAGAAACGGTCCGGCGTCGCGCGAACCACCTTCATCAAGCGAGTGCACGACTGGTACGCGACTACGACGTGATCGCCATCGAGGCCCTCCACGTGAAGGGGCTTGCTCGTAGCAGTCTCGCGAAGGATGTCCACGATGCGTCGTGGGCCAAGTTCATCTCGTTCCTGAGGTACAAAGCTGAGAAGGCTGGTACCCGCCTGGTCGAGGTGGATCCCCGAAACACGAGTCAGGATTGCTCTGGCTGTGGCGCTAGAGGCCCCAAGAAACTTGCTGATCGGCTGCATGAATGTCCGAGCTGTGGGCTATCCATCGATCGGGACTCGAATGCCGCAAGGAACATCCTGCACCGGGCCGGAGTGGGCCCGGGCCTGCGTAACGTAGCCGGTTGCGGCAAGCGTGCAGGCAGCAACCTCAATGAGCCAACGGGACCTCACCAAGAGGTCTTGGAGTCAACTTGAGTCACTCCCCAAATTCGGTTCTTACCATTCGCGCGGGCAAGCGCGCACTCGCGCTCATCCAATCGGAAGGCTTCCGCGCCTCCGATATCGAGATCATCCCGGGTGCGGCGGGAGGCCCCAAGGGGCTCGGCATCGCCGGCCTCGACCGCGCCATCTTCGGCGAGTGGCTGCCGGCGGCACCGGGCGTGCGCCACCTCATCGGTTCGTCGATCGGCGCGTGGCGCTTCGCCGCCGCCAGCCGCAACGATCCGGCCCAGGCGCTCGACGAGTTCGCGCGCGCCTATACCGAGCAACGCTACCCACGCCGGCCAAGTGCCAGCTTCGTGACACGATCGGCGCGCGAGATGCTGCGTTGCCTTTTCGCGGGCCGCGAGGACGAGATCCTCGGCAATCCGCACTATCGCCTGCACGTGCTCGCGGTGCGCGGCCGCTGGCCCCTCTCGCGCGACAGCCGCTTCGGCACCCCGCTCGGCTTCGGCATGGCGGCGATGGCCAATGCGCTCGGGCGCCGGCACTTGTCGCGCTTCATCGATCGCACGGTGTTCCACGATCCGAGGAGCCCGCTCGACTTCTTCAGCGGCGAGAAGCGTTTCGATCCCTTCCACACCCACGCGGTCACGCTCGACCGTACGAATTTCAGCGAGGTGCTGCTCGCCTCCGCCTCCATCCCGATGATCCTCGAAGGTGTCGCGAACATCCCGAGCGCTCCCGCGGGCATCTATTGGGACGGCGGCATCATCGACTATCACCTGCACCTGCCCTACCACCACTCGAAGGGGCTGGTGCTCTATCCGCATTTCACCGACCACATCGTGCCCGGCTGGCTCGACAAGGCGATGCCGTGGCGGCGCGCGCGGGGACCGTGGCTGGACAACATGGTGCTGGTCGCGCCCTCGCGCGAGTACCTCGCCAAACTGCCGTTCGGCCGTCTCCCCAGCCGCAAGGATTTCTCGCGCTTCATCGGCGACGACGACGCCCGTATAGGGTTCTGGCGCCAGGCGATCGCGGAGAGCGACCGGCTGGCCGAGGCCTTCTACGAGTTCGCGCGGCGCCCGGACCCGGCGCGTATCCTGCCGCTCTAGGAGTGGCGGTCGCGCTCGGCGCTCGCCTGCTTCGTGCGCCGCAGCGCCTCCGCGGACATCTCGAGGAGATGGTCCATGCCGGAAGCCCGGCGCAGTCCCTGGGAATCGCGGAAGAAGCGCGCCGCCTCGGCGTAGCGCGCCTGCTCGAAGAGGTTGCGCCCCGCGTCGAAGAGGGCGCCGTCGAGGTATTCCAAGTAGATCGGGATCGAGCGCGCCTGCGCGATCAGCTGGTCGAAGAGCGGCGTGGAGATGTCGAAGTGCCCCTGCCATTGCATCACCTGCGCCAGCGCCAACTGGTTCAGGAACACCGCGCGCGGATCCTCGACCAGCTCGCCCAGCGCGATCGCCGCCGAGGCGGTCTTGCGCGCCTCGTCCAGGCGGCCGGCGATGCGCAGCAGCGGCGCCGCTTCCGACAGCATCGCGAGGAGCCGCGCCGGCTGGGAACGCGTTGCGGAAATCTCGTCCACGCGGGCATCGACCGCGCGCGCGAAGGACCCCGCGTCCGTCGGCGCCTCGCGTAGCCGCGCGTCCAGGTGCCAGGCGAGGGCGCCGGGGTTCTCGCGGACCGTGCCTTTGGGTGTCATGGCCCCATTTTACGTCTGCAATCCCGGCTCAATAGTTGAGGTTCGGTGCGAGCCAGCGCTCGGCCTGCGCGATATCCATGCCCTTGCGGTGCGCGTAGTCGGCGACCTGGTCGCGCTCGATCTTGCCCACCGCGAAATAGCGCGCCCGCGGATGCGAAAGGTAGAAGCCGCTCACCGAGGCGGTGGGCAGCATCGCGAATGACTCGGTGAGCACCATGCCGGCGTTCTTGTCCGCGGCGAGGAGCTTGAAGAGATCCGCCTTCTCGGTGTGATCCGGGCATGCCGGATAGCCGGGCGCGGGACGGATGCCGGCGTACTTCTCGGCGATGAGGTCGTCGTTCGAAAGCTTCTCGTCGTTCGCGTATCCCCAGGACTCGGTGCGCACGCGATGGTGCAGGTGCTCGGCGAAGGCCTCGGCGAGGCGGTCGGCGATCGCCTTCACCATGATCGCGTTGTAATCATCGTTCGCCGCCTCGAACTCCTTCACCTTCGCCTCGATTCCCAGCCCCGCCGTCACCGCGAAGGCGCCGATGTAGTCGGCCACTCCCGAGTCCTTCGGCGCGATGAAGTCGGCGAGGCCCTGGTTGGGATTGCCGGGCGGCTTCTGGTTCTGCTGGCGCAGGTTGTGCCAGGTCATGAGCACGCGGTCGCGTTGCTCGTCGGCGTAGATCTCGATGTCGTCGCCAACGGAATTCGCCGGCCACAGCCCGAAGACGCCGCTCGCCGTGATCCAGCGGCCCTTCACGATGCGATCGAGCATCGCGCGGCCTTCCTTCATCACATTGCGCGCCGCCTCGCCGACCACGGGATCGCCGAGGATCTCGGGATACTTGCCCGCGAGGTCCCAGGTCTGGAAGAAGGGTGCCCAGTCGATGGAGGGCGCGAGTTTTTCGAGCGGGTAGTTCTTGAGCGGCGTAAGCCCGGGCTCCCGCGGCTTCGGCGGCGTGTATGCGCTCCAATCGATCTTCGTCGCGTTGGCGCGCGCGGCCGCGAGAGCGATGCTCTTCTGACCCGTCTTGGCGGCGTGCTGCGCGCGCACTTTCACATAGTCGGCACGCACGCCCTGCATGTACGCGTCGCGTTGCTCGGCGCTGGCGAGAGCCGAGGCCACGCCCACCGCGCGCGACGCATCCGGCACCCACACCGTGGGGCCCGAATAGTGGGGCTCGATCTTCACCGCCGTGTGGGTGCGCGACGTAGTGGCTCCGCCGATGAGCAGCGGCAGCTTGAAGCCGAGGCGCTCCATCTCCTTGGCGACGTGCGCCATCTCTTCCAGCGACGGCGTGATGAGGCCGGAGAGGCCGATGATGTCGGCGTTCTCCTTGCGCGCGGTCTCGAGAATGGTCTCGCACGAAACCATCACCCCCAGGTCGACCACGTCGTAGTTGTTGCACTGCAGGACCACGCCGACGATGTTCTTGCCGATGTCGTGCACGTCGCCCTTCACCGTGGCCATGACGACCTTGCCCTTGGGCTTGGGTGCGGTGCCCAGGCGCTTCTTCTCTTCCTCGATGTAGGGGATGAGGTGCGCGACCGCCTGCTTCATCACGCGCGCGGACTTGACCACCTGGGGCAGGAACATCTTTCCCGCGCCGAAGAGGTCGCCCACGACATTCATGCCGTCCATGAGCGGGCCCTCGATCACCTGCAGCGGGCGCTCGTACTGCGTGCGCGCTTCCTCGGTGTCCTCGACGATGTGCGACGTCACGCCGCGCACCAGCGCGTGGATGATGCGCTCCTGCACGGTGCCCTCGCGCCACGCGAGGTCCTCGACCGCGTCCTTCTTCCTGCCCTTGAACGACTCGGCGAATTCGACCAGGCGCTCGGTGGCGTCGGGGCGGCGGTTGAAGATCACGTCCTCGACGCGCTCGAGCATGTCTTTCGGGATGTCCGCGTAGACGCCGAGCTGGCCCGCGTTCACGATGCCCATCGTGAGGCCCGCCTTGGTGGCGTGGTACAGGAACGCGGTATGCATCGCTTCACGCACCGGGTCGTTGCCGCGGAACGAGAACGAAAAATTCGACACGCCGCCCGACGTCTTGGCGTGCGGAAGGTGGTGGTGGATCCACTGCACCGCCTCGATATAGTCGCGCCCGTAGGTGTTGTGCTCCTCGATGCCCGTCGCGACCGCGAAGATGTTGGCGTCGAAAATGATGTCCTCGGGCGGGAAGCCCACTTGCCCGGTCAGGATCTTGTAGCAGCGCGCGCTGATCTCGGTCTTCCTCTTCAGCGTATCGGCCTGCCCCTTCTCGTCGAACGCCATCACCACCACCGCGGCGCCGTAACGGCGCGCGAGCTTCGCCTGGTGGATGAACTCCTCCTCGCCGGCTTTCAGCGAGATCGAGTTCACGATGGATTTCCCCTGCACGCACTTCAAGCCCGCCTCGATGACCGACCACTTCGAGCTGTCGATCATGATCGGCACGCGCGAGATGTCCGGCTCCGCGGCGACGAGCTGCAGGAAGCGCGTCATGGCCGCCTGCGAGTCGAGCATCGCCTCGTCCATGTTGATGTCGATCACCTGCGCGCCGCTTTCGACTTGCTGGCGCGCTACCGACAACGCCTCCGGATAGTCGCCGGCCAGGACGAGGCGCGAGAAGACCTTCGAGCCGGTCACGTTGGTGCGCTCGCCCACGTTCACGAAGAGCGAGTCGCCGCCCACATTGAGCGGCTCGAGGCCGGAAAGGCGCAGCTTCTTGTCGATCTCCGGGACGAGGCGCGGCTTGAACGACGACACGGTCTCCACGATCGCCTTGATGTGGTCGGGCGTGGTGCCGCAGCAGCCGCCGGTGATGTTGAGCCAGCCGCTCTCGGCCCACTCGCGAATGAAGCCGGCGGTCTCGCAGGCCTGCTCGTCGTACTCCGCCATCGCGTTCGGCAGGCCCGCGTTCGGGTGCGCCGAAACGTAGACGTCGGCGATGCGCGAGAGCTCTTCGATATGCGGGCGCAGCTGCTTCGCGCCGAGCGCGCAATTGAAGCCGACGGAAAGGGGCTTGGCGTGGCGCACCGAATTCCAGAACGCCTCGGCGGTCTGGCCCGAGAGCGTGCGGCCCGAGGCGTCGGTGATCGTCCCCGAGATCATGATCGGGAGCTTCACGCCCGCTTCCTCGAAGTACTCGTCGATCGCGAAGAGCGCGGCCTTGGCATTCAGCGTGTCGAAGATGGTCTCGACCATGATCAGGTCGACGCCGCCCTCGACCAGCGCCTTGACCGCGACGCGATAAGCGTCCTTCACCTGGTCGAAGGTGACGGCGCGAAAGCCCGGGTCGTTCACGTCGGGCGAAAGAGAGAGCGTGCGGTTCATCGGGCCCAGGACACCGGCCACGAAACGTGGCTTGCCGGGCGTGGTCGCGCTGAAGGAATCCGCCACCTCGCGCGCCAGGCGCGCGCCGGCGAGGTTCAGCTCCTCGACGATGTGCTCGAGCCTGTAGTCGGCCTGCGAGATCGAGGTCGAGTTGAAGGTGTTGGTTTCGAGGATGTCGGCGCCCGCCTCGAGGTACTGCGAGTGGATCTCGCGTATCACCTGCGGGCGCGTGATCGTGAGGAGGTCGTTGTTGCCGCGCAGGTCCTTGCCGAAATCCTTGAAACGCTCGCCGCGAAACTCGGCCTCGGTCAAGTTGTAGCGCTGCACCATGGTGCCCATGGCCCCGTCGAGGACGAGGATGCGCTGCCTGAGGGCATCCTCGAGCGCGGCAAGTCGGGCAGGGCGTGGCGACAGCGGCTGGTCCATTCGTCAATCCCGCGCGGGCGGGTCCGTTCGCAAACAAAAAAACCCGTCGGCTTTCAAGCGACGGGTTCTTGGCCGATCGCTTTAGCTGCATTTTTAGAGCGCCCGCAAGCTGACGTATCAAATCGGCGCTGTATGGCGACATTCTAGCGCTTTAGCCGCTCCGGTGCACGCAGTACAGCCCCAGGGTTCCATGGGATTTCGCGAGCGGTATGCGTCCCACGTAGCTCAGCTCCAGGCCGTCCACGCCCCTGGCCGCCGCGACCGCGGCGAAGGCGCTGCTCGCGTAGACCTGCCCGGGCGGCGTGATCGGCTCGATGCGCGCCGTGCGGCTAGTGTGCGGCCCGGTGTACTGGGGAAGGCCGGTGATCGGGTCGCGGCCACAGTGCACCGGCCCGCAGTGCAGGGCAATGCGCAGGTTGAAACTCGCGGGAAGGCCAAAGGCCTCGCGATCGAACGATCGCGCGAGCTCGCTCAGCTCGACCGCGTAGCGTCCCGCATCGCGCGTATTTCCGAACACCATGTAGAGGCCGTCGCCGGCCGTCTCGACATGCTCGAAGCGGTGGGCGGTGCGCCGGTTGAGTTCCGCGACGGCGCCGAGGAACCCCTGGATGTAGCGCGGGATCTGGTCCTCGGTGAGCTGGCTGTAGCCCACCGCGTCGGCGAACAGCATGGCCTTCAGCTCGTGGCGCATCGGCCCGGCTGCAGTGGGCTTCGGCGCAAGTTCCTCCCGATCCTGGGTTACCTGCCGGAAGTCGGGAACGCGCACTTGCTCCACCGCGAGGCCGCTTTCGTTCCAGAGCGACACGATGGAAGCGGTGCCTCCCGGCGCGGCGGGGGCCTTCGAATCCCAGGCCGCAACGCAAACGAGCGTGGTGTCGAGCATGTGCGCGCGCAGGCGCGCCATGCCGGTAAGGATCAGGTTCGCATACTCGAACGTCGCCACGCTGCCGCTCGCCTGGTGGTCGCTCGCGATCGTGACGCTGTCGGCGGCCCCCAGCGCGCGCTCGAAGCGCTCGCCCCAGTCGCCGCCACCGGCCTCGACGCTCGCGCGGCGAAAATCCGCCGCCGGGAACGGCAGGACCACATGGGTCTCCGCGCCCAGCTCGCGCGCGACCTCGAGGCAGAGGATGTCGGCGCCGCTGGCGGCCGAACCGTAGGCTGCCACCGGTGCGATCGCTGCCAGGCGGGCGCGCAGCGCTTCGCGCACGGCGGGCTCGGCACTGGCCGGAAAGCGCGGCGACTTGCGGTCCGGCGCGTCGATCATGTGGCCGGCGAACGCCACCACCGGTGGAATCCGGAGCGCGTCGATCACCGCGAGGTCGCCGTGCAGGTGCGCGGCGATGAGCCGCGCTTGCCGGCGTGTGGTGCCGAGGTCGCCGAAACGGTGGCCGGCGAGGGCCGCGGCGCGGGCGTAATGCGCGGCCGCGACCCGCAGCTCGCCGAGGATCAATGCCGCTTCGCCCAGGGTCGCCTCCTTCCAGTAGGCGGAGATGTCGTCACCCGGTGCATGTCCGGCGCGGGCGCACTCCTCGCGCACGGCGCTCGCGAGTGCGCGTCCGCGCGCGAGATCGTCGCGCAGCACGGCCATGGTCGCCGCGTTGATGCCCGCGTAGTACGCGTCGGCATGGGACCGCGAGAGCCGCGCCTTCTCGAAGGCCTGCTCGTAGAGGTGGAACGCGCTATCGAGATGAAGCGCGCGGCGCTCGATGCCAGACGCGCGGGCCGCGAGGTCCTTGTGGGTGCGGGCCAGCATCCCGAGCGTCTCGCCATCGGCCAGTCCCTCGCCGGCCAGTTTCTCGAGCAGGGATTTGGCGCGTTCCGCGTCGCCGCTTCGTGCGAGGGCGAGCGCCTGGAGCTGGCGCAGGCGTGGGTGGTCCGCCCAGCTCTGCAGTCCCGCTTGCGCCGCGTTGAAGGCGAGGATGGGCTCCCCGCGATGCAGCAGGTCCTCGGCGCTGCGGACCGCCTCGTTCGCGGTCGGGATCTGTTCGGCGGGCTCCACGGAAGCCGATGATAGTCCGGCTATCCAAACGGCGCAGAATGCCCTACGCTTGGGTCGAGGGCGCGGCCACCCACGGCGCGCGACAGGGGAGGCAAGATCGCATGACGGCATCCGTTCCTCCGGGGATCGCGCGCGGCGGGGACACGTGAGCAACGTGCTTCCGCTCGTGCAGACGCTGCCGCGCCTCGACGAAGACGCCTGGGAAGCGCTGCTCGATTTCATCGAGGAGCGCCGCGTCATCCCGATCGTGGGTCCGGAGCTGCTCAAGGTCGAGACCGATTCGGGCCCGCGGCTGCTCTACGATTGGCTGGCGGAGAAGCTCGCGGCCAAGCTGGACGTCGACACCGCCCGCCTGCCGCAGCCGTACACGCTGAACGACGTGGTCTGCTGGCACCTGGCCGCTCGCGGCCGGCGCGAGGACACCTACACGCGCATGCGCGGCATCCTGCGCGACGCCACCTTCGCGCCGCCGAAGGCGCTGCGCCAGCTCGCGCAGATAAGTGATTTCGACCTGTTCGTCACCACCACCTTCGACCCCTTCCTGGAAAACGCGATCAACGCCGAGCGCTTCGGCGGCGCGCAGACGACGGAGGTGGTGAGCTATGCGCCCAACCGCGTCGCAGACCTGGCGGGCGAACGCGAGCACCTGCAGCGCCCGCTCGTCTACCACCTCCTCGGGCGCGTTTCGGCGTCGCCCACCTACGTGATTTCCGACGAGGACATGCTGGAGTTCGTCTGCGCGCTGCAAAGCGAGCACCTCACGCCGGAGAAACTGTTCCACGAGCTCGAGCACAATCACCTGCTCTTGATCGGCAGTAATTTTTCCAACTGGCTGGCGCGCCTCTTCCTGCGCATGGCCAAGCGCCGCCGCCTGTCGGATCCGCGCGACGTGGGCGAAGTCCTCGCCGACGACCATTCGGACAGCGACGAGCGCCTCATGGCATTCCTGCTGCAGGTGAGCGTGCGCACTCGCGTCTACAGCGGCGCCGAGCAGTTCGTCGACGAGCTGCATCGCCGGTGGACCGCGCGCAAGGGACCCGGGGAAGTGATCCCTCTGGGCGCCGGCGCGCAGCGCTTCCTGCCGCCTGAGCGCGAGATGCCCGAGGGCGCGGTCTTCATCAGTTACGCGCGCGAGGATCTCGCGGCGGTGCAGAAGATGAAGGCGCGGCTCGACGCGGCAGGCGTGAAGACGTGGTTCGACATGGAGCGGCTCGAGGGCGGCGACGACTACGACCGCAAGATCCAGAAGAACATCGCGCGCTGCTCGTATTTCATCCCGGTGGTTTCGCAGGCGACCGAGCGCCGACTCGAGGCCTACTTCCGGCGCGAGTGGAGCTACGCGATCGACCGCACGCGCAACATGGCCGACGAGGCGATCTTCGTGCTGCCGGTCTGCATCGACGCGACCGACCCGCGCGCCGCGCGCGTTCCCGACAAGTTCAAGGCCGTGCACATCACCCACCTTCCCGGGGGCGAACCCTCGCCCGAGTTCGTGCGCCGGCTACGGGAGTTGCTCTCGCACGCACGCGGTGAAGGGACGGGCCCGTGAGCGCCGATCTCGACGCGCCCGAGCACGCGGCCCCGCCGGCGCGAGCGTCGCGCCCGCCGGATGGGGCCGACGCGGTCGACCCGAAACACCCCTGGCTGGGCCTCGCCTCGTTCACCGAGGAGACGCGCTCCTATTTCCACGGACGCGGCGAAGAGGTCGCGGAGCTCGCGCGGCGCGTGCAGAGGAAGCTCCTCACCGTCCTCTTCGGCCAGTCGGGCCTGGGCAAGACCTCGATCCTGCGCGCGGGCATCGTGCCGCGCCTGCGCCCCGAGGGCTATTGCCCGGTGTACGTACGCATCGACTATTCCCCCGAATCGCCTCCGCCCTCGGAGCAGATCAAGGAAGCGATCTTCCGCGCGACGCAGGAATCGGGCACGTGGACGCAGCCAGGCTCTGCAGTCGCCGGCGAATCGCTCTGGGAATTCCTGCACCACCGCGACGACGCGCTGCGCGATGGCGCAGGCAAGCCGCTCGTACCGCTCCTCATATTCGACCAGTTCGAGGAGATTTTCACGCTCGCGCAAGCCGACGACGCTGGGCGCAAGCGCGCGGCGCAGTTCATCGAGGATCTCGCCGACCTGGTGGAGAACCGCCCGCCCAAGGCGCTCGAGGCGCGCCTGGAAACGGACGAGACCCTGATCGAGCGCTTCGACTTCAGCCGCGTCGACTACCGCATCCTGATCGCGCTGCGCGAGGATTACCTCGCGCACCTGGAGGGCGTGAAGGGCGCGATGCCTTCGATCACGCAGAACCGCATGCGCCTCGCGCGCATGAACGGGCAGCAGGCGCTCGCCGCGGTGATGAAGCCGGGCGGAAAGCTCGTGTCCCAGGAGGTGGCCGAGGCGATCGTGCGCTTTATCGCGGGCGGCTCGGAGCTACGCAACGCCGAGGTCGAGCCCTCGTTGTTGTCGCTCATCTGCCGCGAGCTCAACAACGCGCGCATCGCGCAGGGCCGCGCCGAGATCTCGGCCGACCTGCTCGCGGGCTCCCACGAGACGATCCTCTCCGAGTTCTACGAGCGCGCGCTCGCCGACCAGCCCGCCGCCGTTCGCAAGGTGATCGAGGACCAGCTCCTCACCGAATCGGGCTTCCGCGAGAACGTGGCCGAGGAGCGCCTCGCGAAGGCGCTCGCCGACGCGGGTGCGGCGCCGGGCACGATCGCGACGCTGGTGAACCGCCGCCTGCTGCGCATCGAGGAGCGCCTCGACATCCGGCGCGTGGAGCTCACCCATGACGTGCTCTGCGGAGTCGTGCGCGCGAGCCGCCAGCTGCGACTCGAGCGCGAGGCGCTCGAGGAAGCGGAGCGCCAGCTGCAGGCGCAACGCGCGCGCGAGGCCGCCACGCATCAGGCGCTGGTGCGCACTCGCTGGATCGCGACCGCGTGCGCCGTGCTGGCCCTGGGGGCGATCGTGAGCGCCTTCTTCGCCGTCCAGTCGTCGCAGCGCGCCAGGGAAGCGGAGGCGTCGGCCGACCGCACGCGAGTCCTCGCCGAGAAGGCCCGCGTCGAGGCCGAGAAGCTGGTGGTCTACCTCCTGGACGATTTCCTGCTCGAGCTCGAGCCCGTCGGTCGTCTCGACATCGTGGGCGACCTTTCGCGTCGCGCGATCGCCTACTACGACGGCCTGCCGAAGGAGCTGCGCACGCCGGAGACCGAGCGCAACCGAGCACTCGCGCTCATGCGCCTGGGTTTCGTGCTGCGCACGCAATCGAAGCTGGAAGACGCCGGAAAGGTGCTGCAGGAATCAGTGAATGTCCTCGCGAGGCTTCGTCGTGAAGGCGATCGGTCGGAGGGCGCGGCGATCGGGCACGCCCTCGCGCTTACCTACCTCGGCCGTGTCCACGACAGCCAGGGCAACATCACCAAGGCCCTGCCGCTGGTGGAGGAGGCCGACCGCATCGTGGCGCCGCTCGCCTCGGCGGGCTCCCCCTCCGTGCCGCTGCGGCGTGCCTACGGCGCGGTCACCAACTACCTGGGCTTCCTGTTCAACCGTACCGCGCAATACGACAAGGCGATCGCGATGCTGCAGAAGACTCGCGAGACGTTCCGCGAGATCGACGGGCTCAGGCTGAACGACCTCGCTTCCGCCGCGGGGTACGCCGAGGCCACGGGATGGCTCATGGACGCGTTCGACTCGGCGAACCGGGCGCAGGACGCGCGCCGCGTCGGCGAACAGGCCATCAAGGTCGCTTCCGCGGTCCTCGAGAAGCAACCGGGACACATGCAGGCCCTTCGCTCCCGGGCCCTGATCGCCAACGGCCTTGCGCGCGGCGCGACCTTCAACCTCGCGCCCCGCCGTGGGCTCGATTTTGCGGCTATAGCGATCCGCGATTGGGACGACCTGGTGCGCGCCGACCCAGGCAACACCATCGCGTGGGGCAACCTCGGCGTGAGCATGGGGTTCAGGAGCCTCGCCCTGGGCCTGCTCGGGCGCAACCGCGATTCCGCCGTCCACCTGCTCGCCACCAAGGACCTGCGCCGCCGCCCCGGCGCAGAAGCCTCCCAGTACCTGACATGGCTGGCCGGCTTTCACGCGGGATTCGCTGCGCCGGCCCTGGGCGAGCTCGGGGATCGCGCCGGTGCGGCCGCGGCATTGGCCGATCATCGGGCGCTCTTCGGGGTATGGCTCGCGAAGTCTGCGCCGGATACGTTCCTGCGGCGCATGGCTCCCGAATGGGGTGCGCGCTTCGAAGCGATGGCCGCCGAGCCCAACGGCGACTACGCCGCGATGCGCGAGGTGAGCGCCGCCAGCATCGAGCGCTTGCGGAAGTTCGAAGTCGTCCACGCAGGCCAGGCGGAGGGCCGCAACGAGCTGCTGCGGGCGGCATTGAGCAACCTCGCCCGCGCGAACCTCGCGTTGCGCGACTACGCCGCGGTCGAAAGGCCGGCCCGCGAGGCGATCGAGGTCCAGGCACGCCGCCCCCGGGAGAGCGTCTACACCGCCCTCGAGGGCGCGGACGACCGCGTCGTGCTGGCCATCGCGTTGTCTCGCCAGGGCCGGCTACCGGAAGCCCGCGAGGCGCTCGCCCCGGCGCTCGCGCTGCATCGCAAGCTGCAGCCCATCGGCGCAGAGGATGTCGGCTTCCAGCAACAGCGGGCCTGGGGCCTGTACGCCTCAGCGCTCGTCGCGCCCGAAACGGCGGCGGCCGCCCTGCGCGAGGCCGTGGGCATCCTCGATACCCTGCCGGGCGATGCGCCCCGCCTCATCGGTGTCTCGCGCCTGCGCGGTGCGATCGTCGAGGCGCGCAGGCAGTCTCCCTAGGATCTCACCCGGTCCGAGGCGGCGAGCCGCAGCCCCAGCCCCACCAGCACGCCGCCGCTCACGCGGTTCATCCACGTGAGCGCCGAAGGATGGCGCAGCACGCGCTCGGACAAGCTTCCCGCCGCGAGGCCCACTGCCGCTTTCACGGGGAGCGCCATCAGCGCGTAAAGCACGCCGAGGAAGGCGAGGTCGCGCGTGGGATGCGCGCTCGCCGGATCGACGAACTGGGGCAGGAAGGCGAAGAAGAACAGCACGATCTTCGGATTGGTCACGTTGGAGAGCACGCCCTGCCATACGAGGGAGAGCGGGGCGAGGCGCGCGCGTGAGGTGGTGTCGATATGCGCGGCATCGCGTGCAAGCCCCATGCGCAACCCGAGGTACACGAGATACGCGGCGCCGGTGAGCTTGAGGAGCACGAAGAGAGCCTCGCTCGCCTGGAGGATCGCGCCCACGCCGAGCGCGGCCAGCGCCGTGTGCACCAGGATGCCGAGGCAGACTCCCACCGCGGAGCACAGCCCCGCGAAGCGACCCTGCGCGAGCGAGCGCGTGATCACGTAGATCATGTCCTGGCCCGGCGTGGCGATGAGGGCGAGCGACGCTGCGACGTAGAGGCCGAGGGAAGGCGACTCCACCGAAATGCTATTTCGCGTTCGCGGCGAGCCAGTCGAGCGCGAGGCCCGAGAGCGTCTTCATGCCGATCTTCAGGCAATCCTCGTCCACGTAGAAGCGCGGGCTGTGGTTCGGGGCGGCGGTCGAGGCATCGCGGTCGCGCGGCGTGCAGCCGAGGAAGTAGAAGAAGCCGGGCACTTCCTTCTGGTAGAACGAGAAGTCCTCTGCGCCGCAGACCTTGTCGATCACCTTCACGTTCTGCTCGCCGCCCATGCGCCCGAGTGTCGGGATCGACCACTCGGTGAGCCCCGGATGGTTCACCGTCACGTCGTACCATCGATGGATGTGGACTTTCGCCGTCGCGCCGCCGGCCAGGGCGATCATCTCGGAGATGCGCGTCACGTGCTTGTGGATCTCGTTCCTCTGCTCCTCGTCGAAGGCGCGGATGGTGCCCTCGAGCTTCACTTCGTCGGGGATGATGTTGTGGCGCACGCCGCCGTGGAACACGCCCACGGTCACCACCGAGGGCTCGTGCGTGATGTCCATCTGGCGAGAGACGATGGTCTGCAGCCCGAGGACGATCTGCGAGGTCACGACGATCGGGTCGACGCCGCGCCACGGCATCGCCGCGTGCGTTTGCGTGCCGCGCACGAAGACGCGGAAGTCGTCCGCGGAGGCCATCAGCGGGCCGGAGCGGTAGCCGATCATCCCGGTGGGGAAGACCGAGGTCACGTGCAGTCCGAAGATCGCGTCCACGTCCGGGCCCTTCATGCAGCCCTGCTCGATCATCATCTTCGCGCCGCCATTCTCGCCGATGGGCGGGGTTTCCTCGGCGGGCTGGAAGATGAACTTCACCGTGCCCGGGATGCGCGCGCGCACCTCGGCGAGGATTTCCGCCACGCCCATCAGGATCGAGGTGTGCGCGTCGTGGCCGCATGCGTGCATGACGCCGCACTGCAGGCCGTTCCATTCGGTGCGTACCGTGCTCTTGAAGGGGACGTCGACTTCCTCGGCCACGGGAAGCGCATCCATGTCGGCGCGCAGCGCCACCACCGGGCCGGGCTTGCCGCCCTTCAGCACCCCGACCACGCCGGTGTGGGCGACTTTTTCCTCGACGGAGTCGAAGCCGAGAGCGCGCAGGTGCTCGGCGACGATGCGGGCGGTGCGCACCTCGCGGTTGCCGAGCTCGGGGTTCTGGTGGAGGTCGCGGCGCCAGGCGACGACCTTGGGCTCGAGGCGATCGGCGGCGGCGTTGATCGCGCCGTCGAAAGGGAAGGGCGTGTCGGGTGCGTTCATGGCGTAAATTCTACGCTCTATAATCGGGGCTTATAGAGAGGCCCCCGTGGAACATTTCGAGCCCAAGGAAGCGCACCAGTTCCTCAAGAAGAATCCCGACGCGGTGTTCATCGACTGCCGCAGCGAGATGGAATACATGTTCGTCGGCCACCCGGTGGGCGCGATGATGGTGCCCTGGTACGACGGCGCCGAATGGGAGCTGAATCCCCATTTCGTCGGCCAGGTGAAGAAGATCGCCGGCGCCAATTTCGAGAAGCGCCCGATCGTGCTCATCTGCCGCAGCGGCAACCGGACCATCGAGGCCGGCGAGGCGCTCGAGCGCAACGGCTTCAAGAAGGTGGTCAACGTCGTGCACGGCTTCGAGGGCGAGCTCGACGAGACCCACCACCGCAACTCCCGCAACGGCTGGCGAGTCGACGGCCTGCCGTGGGAGCAGTACTGACAGGTTCTATGCGCGCCGCGCCGCCCGCGACGCTCGCCTGGCTCGTGTGGGGGCTCGCCGCCGCCCTCTATCTCATCGCCTTCTACCAGCGTGTCGCGCCCGCGGTCATCACCAACGAGCTGGCTAGCGAATTCGCGCTCACCGCCGCCGCCCTCGGCAACCTCTCCGCTTTCTATTTTTTCGGCTACGTCGCGGTGCAGATCCCGACGGGGCTGCTGGCCGACCGCTGGGGGCCGCGGCGCGTGCTCGCCGCCGGGGGCGTCCTCACCGCCCTCGGCACGCTCATCTTCGCGCTCGCGCCGAGTGCCGCCGTCGCAAGCCTGGGGCGGCTGGCCATCGGCGCCGCGGCCGGCGTCGCGTTCGTCTCGATGCTGAAGCTCGCGAGTCATTGGATGCCGCCGCGGCAGTTCGCGTTCGCCAGCGGCTTCGCGCTCCTCGTGGGCACGCTAGGCGCAACGTTGGCGGGCGCCCCGTTGCGCGCGGCCGTCGACGCGTTTGGCTGGCGCTCCGTGATGATGGCGAGCGCGGCGTTCACCGCATTGGTCGCCATCGCCATCTGGATCGTGGTGCGCGACGATCCGTCGGAGCGCGGGCATGAGAGCTATTTTCCCGAGGAGGAACGCGAACGCGATCTCGCTTCGGTCGCCGCGCACCTGCGCGAGGTGCTGCGCTACCGCAACACGCTGGTGAGCCTCGCGGTGCCGGGCGCCACCACCGGAATCGTGATCACCTTCGCGGGATTGTGGGGCGTGCCCTACCTCGTGTCGCGCCACGGCTTCAGCGCGCGCGAAGCTGCGATGACCACTTCCGCGATGCTGATCGCCTGGGCGGTGGGCGGGCTCGCGTTCGGGGAGCTCTCGCAGCGCATCCGGTTGCGCCGGGCGCCGATGATGGCGGGGCTGGCCGCGTTGCTCGTGCTCTGGTCGGTCGTGGTGTTCGTGCCGGGCATCGAAGGCGCGGCGTTGGTGGCGCTCCTCCTCGTGCTCGCGTTCATCGGCGGGACCGTGGTGCTGGTGTTCGCATTCGCCAAGGAATCGGTGCCGCGGCACCTCGGCGGCACGGTCTCGGGAATCGCCAACATGGGGATGATGATGGGCGGCATGGTGATGCAGCCTGGCGTGGGCTTCATGCTCGACCGCCATTGGGCAGGCGTCATGGCGGGCGGCGCGCGCGTCTACGACGACGCCGCCTTCCGCTGGGGCTTCTCGATGATGTTGGTCTGGGGAGTGGTGGGACTCGTGATCCTCGCGTTCGCGCGTGAAACGCGCTGCAAGCCGCTCGACTAAATGTGGTTGCTACGAGCGTTCACGGAGGCGCCGCCTTGCGGCGCGAGGCGCGCAGGTAGAGGAGCCAACTCGTGAGCCCCGCGGCCATGAGCATCACCATCGCCACAGCGAGCCAGCGCGTGTCGTGCGAAACCGCGGGCGAGATCACGCCCGCCGTTACCACGTTGACCATGCCCGAGACGAAGCCCTGCAGCGACGCCGCCATGCCGCGGCGCGTGGGAAACAAGTCCATGGTGATGAGCGATACCGACGGCATGGCCATGGCGAATCCGATGCCGAAGATCGCGAGCGGTATCACCGCCCACGGCACCGCGGGCGGCAGCGCAAAGGCATAGACGAGGTTGCCGAGCGCCGCCACGACCATGAATGCGTAAGCGCGCTTCACCGTCTGCGGCGGAGAATAGCGTCCCGCCGCGCGTCCCGAAAGCTGCGAGCCGAACATGATGCCGAGGATGCACGGCATGAAGAGCCACGCGTACTCCTGCGGGCCCAGGTGCAGGTGCTCGCCCAGGAAGACCGGCGCGGAGACGATGTAGAGGAAGAACGCGTTGAAATTGAAGCCCACGCAAAGCGACAGCAGCAGGAAGCGCGCGTTGATGCCGACCTCTTCGTAGCCATGCATCAGCGCGGCGAAGTGGAATGGCTGGCGGTTCGCCTCCGGGAGGGTTTCCGGCAGGCGCAGCCATCCGGCGATCACGAGCACGGCGCCCACCGCGGTGAGGAACCAGAAGATCGAGCGCCAGCCCAGGCTTGCGAAGAGCAGGCCCCCGATCACCGGCGCCACCGCCGGGGCGAGGCCGAAGAAAAGGGTCACCAGCGACATGAGGCGCTGCGCGTCCTCGGAGCCGAAGAGATCGCGGATCATCGCCCGGCCCACCACCATGCCCGCGCCCACCGAGAGCCCCTGCACCACGCGCCATACGATCAGCATATGCACGTTGGGCGCAAGAGCGGCGCCCGCCGAGGCGAGCGTGTACACCACGAGCGCAACCAGGATCACCAGGCGGCGCCCGAAGCTGTCGGAGAGCGCGCCGTGGAAGAGGAACATGAGCCCGAAGGCGAAGAGGTACGCCGAGAGGGTCTGCTGGATTTCGAGTGGCGTGGCGTGGAGGGAATCCTGCATGCCGGCGAACGCGGGCAGGTACGCGTCGATCGAGAAGGGGCCGAGGGCCGCGAGTGCGGCGAGGAGGGCCGCGAACCTCCAGCGGAAGGCGCGCGACTGGGTGTCCACCGGGATCAGCAAGGGATCATTTCACGCCTCGGGCTGCCGGTTGGCAGCCTCCAGCCGGTCGATCAGAACGCGCACGAATTGCTGGTCGAAAAGCGCCCTGCAGTACGCCGAGGCGCCGCGTAGGTCCGGGGCGGAAATCTTCATCACGACGCAATCCGTGGCCGTGGTGACCGTCGCGGAGCGAGGACTGCCCCGTTGCGCGAGATAGGACATTTCGCCGAAGCAATCGCCGATTGTCAGCACATTGAGCTTGTGCTTGCCACGCGTGACGTGGACAAATCCGCCGATGATTACAAAGCAAGAGTCGCCGATATCGTCTTCCTTGATCAGCACGGTGCCGGCGGGAAACTTCGCCCACTTGCCGATGCGCAGCACTTCCCACAGCTCTTCCTCCGGGAAGTCCTTGAAAAAGGACAACGACCGCAGGGTGATGAAGCGCACGGTGTCCGGCGCCTCGCGGTCCTCCTGCAGTTGCAGCTCCTGCTTCCAGCTGTGCACCAGGTCCTGCCCGAATTGCTCCCAGTTCTGATATCGACTGGCGGCATCGCGGGCGACGGCGCGCATGACGATGGCGTCGATCTCCGGGAGGATGCCCGGACGATGCGTGCTGGGCGGTTCCGGGTCGGTATGGACGATCTGGTAAGTCATGCTCGCGGTATTGGGCGCGAGGAAGGGAAGGCGGCCGGCGAGCAGGTGGTACATCACCACGCCCAACGCATAGATATCGGTCTTGTACGAGGCCTCCACGAGCCCTGCCAGGAGTTCTGGAGCCATGTAGGCCGGCGACCCGACACCGGCAACGACGGTGCGATCCGAGGTTCTGTCGATGGCCAAGCCGAAATCGGCAAGCTTGATGTCGGCCCTGGCGGAGCGAAGGATGTTGCCCGGCTTGATGTCGCGATGGGTCAAGCCCTTCGATTGGGCGAAAGACAGTGCCCGCACGCACTTGAATGCGATTTCCGCAACTTCCAGCGGATCGAGGAGATTTTCGACCTTGCAGAATTTTTCCAGCGTCCCTCCCTCGACATACTCCATGACGATGTAGCTGAACTGTTCCTCGACCACCGCGTCGTAGATTTGCGCAATATGGGGATGGACGAGCTTGCCGGCCAGCGCCGCCTCGTTGAGGAACATGTTCTTGTAAATCACGCCCTCCTCGCTGCTCTTCAGGGCGGCCGCAAAGATGACTTTGATCGCCACCTTGCGATTCGCGAATGGATCTTCGCCGAGAAAGACCTTGCTGGTCGCGCCGTCGCCAAGCTCACCGATGATGTGAAACCGCCCGATCTTCTTGCGGATGCCCTGGGTATCGATATCGGGATGTGACGTCATCGCGGTCGCTTTTACGGTGATTCGCCGGCCAGGGCGAGGCGGACCTTCTCGATCACGGCGTCCCAGTCGCCGACGCGCGCCTGCCGGAAGAGGCGCGCCGTCGGATACCAGGGGCTGTCGTCGCGATCGAGGAAATAACGGTAGTCCGCCATCAGGGTGAGCAGGATCCACGTCGGGCGCCCGAGCGCGCCGGCCAGGTGCGCGATCGAGGTATCGACGCTGATGACGAGGTCGAGCGCGTTGGCGAGCGCGGCGGTATCAGCGAAATCGCGCAGCTCATCGTCCCACCGGCGCAGCTTCGGGAATCGCGCGAGGGCTTCGCCATCCGACGCTCGCAGGTCCTTCTGCAGGCAGTGGAATTCGAAATCGAGCTCCAGCAGCGGCGCGAGATGGCGAAACGCCATGCTGCGGTTGTGGTCGTTCCTCTGCGCGGGGTTGCCCGCCCATGCGATGCCGATGCGCGGCTTGGTGCGCGCGCCCAGGCGCTCATTCCAGAGACGCTGGCGATCCTCTTCCACTGCAAGATAAGGCACGCGCGCCGGAATCGTTTCCACCGTGGTGCCGAAGGCGAGCGGCAGGCTGGCGAGCGGGACCTGTAATTCGAATTCGATTCCCGGCGTGTTCTTCGCGACCACACGCGCCGCGGGGAAGCTCGAGGACATCAGCGACTTGAGGGCCGCGGGCGTCTCGAACACCACGTTCGCGCCGCGAGCGACGACCTCGTGCACGTATCGCGCGTACTGGATGGTGTCGCCCAGTCCCTGCTCGGCGTGAACCAGCACGGTCTTGCCGGCGATGTCCTCCTGGCCCAGCCAGAGAGGTTGCGCGAAGGCGCGGAACTGCCGCGCGATGTCTTCGGTCTTCCAGCGCCACTCGAAGAGATCCCAGCCGCGCGCGTAGTCGCCGCGCAGCAGGTGCAACAGGGACATATTCCAGCGGGGCTCGGCGTAGTCGGGGCGCGCGTCGATCGCCTGCTGGTAGCTCGCCAGCGCCTCGTCCCAGCGGCGCAGGTCGTGCAGCACGAAGCCGCGATTGTTGAGGGCCTCGGGAAAGCCTGGGCGCACCTGCAGCGCGCGATCGCAGAATTGCAGCGCCTCGTCCCAGCGGTTCATCTCCTTCAGCGCGAGGCCCAGGTTGCTCAACGCCTCCGCGTAATCGGGGCGCAGTGCCAGGGCCCGCCGGTAATCGCGCACCGCCTCATCCCAACGGCGCAGCTCGCGCAGCACCGCGCCGCGGTTGGTGAGCGACTCGATGTAGTCGGGGCGCAGCTCGAGCGCCTGCTGGTAGCTCGCGAGCGCCTCGCTCCAGCGCTTCATCTTCTGCAGCACGTTGCCGCGGTTGTTGTGCACGCGCGCATTGCGCGGATCGATCTCGACGGCGCGGGCGTACGCCGACAGCGCCTCGTCCCAGCGCTTCAGCTCGCTCAGCACCACGCCGCGGTTGTAGAAAGCCTCGGCGAAATCCGGC
>JANLXC010000055.1:0-5998 GCA_031364925.1 Burkholderiales bacterium
AACATGCCGCGCGCGCACTTCATCAAGGTGTTCCCGGGCAACGAGACCAACCTCAAGTGGGCCAACGAGGAGGTCGCCTCGGGCAAGGCCTATGCGAAGGCGCTCGAGCGCTTCAAGCCGGCGGTGATGGAGCAGCAGGAAGCCCTCATCAACCTGCAGAAGGAAGTCGGGATCCCGATCAAGGACCTGAAGGAGATCGCGCGCCAGATGTCGACGGGCGAAGCGAAAGCGCGCCGCGCCAAGCGCGAGATGATCGAGGCCAACCTGCGCCTCGTGATCTCGATCGCGAAGAAGTACACCAACCGCGGCCTGCAGTTCCTCGATCTCATCCAGGAGGGCAACATCGGCCTGATGAAGGCGGTGGACAAGTTCGAATACCGCCGCGGCTACAAATTCTCCACGTACGCGACCTGGTGGATTCGCCAGGCCATCACCCGCTCGATCGCCGACCAGGCGCGCACCATCCGCATCCCGGTGCACATGATCGAGACCATCAACAAGATGAACCGCATCTCGCGCCAGATCCTGCAGGAGACCGGGCAGGAGCCGGATCCCGCGACCCTCGCCGTGAAGATGGAGATGCCCGAAGAGAAGATCCGCAAGATCCTCAAGATCTCGAAGGAACCCATCTCGATGGAAACGCCGATCGGAGACGACGACGATTCCCACCTGGGCGACTTCATCGAGGACCAGGCGGGAATCACGCCCTCGGACTCGGCCCTCTACGCGAGCCTGCGCGAGGCCACCAAGGACGTCCTCGATTCCCTCACGCCGCGCGAGGCGAAAGTGCTGCGCATGCGCTTCGGCATCGAGATGAACACCGACCACACGCTCGAAGAGGTCGGCAAGCAGTTCGACGTGACGCGCGAGCGCATCCGCCAGATAGAGGCCAAGGCATTGCGCAAGCTCCGCCATCCGTCGCGATCGGAGAAGCTGAGAAGCTTCCTCGAGGGCGAGAGCTGATTCATCCCGGCCGAGTTGTCACCCCGGCGTAGGCCGGGGCCCCATTGGAAAAGCCCGCGCAAGCGGGCTTTTCCGTTGGTGGTACCGCCTAGCGCCGGTTGGCGAGCAGCATCCCGATGAGCACCCCGGCGACCGCGGCGACCGTGACGCCGACGCCGATCGACTGCCACGGGTTCTCGTGCACGTACTCGTCGCCCGCGCGCACCGCCTCACGGCCTTTCTCGAGCGCGGCGTCCTGCATGTCGCGCAGGCTCTTCTTCGCGCTGTCCAGGCGCCTCTCGACGCCGGCGCGCATCGCGCCGGCCTTGTCGCCTCCCGAGGCGGCGACGGACTTGAGCAGCTCCTCGGTGTCGGCGATGACCGAGTTGAAGTCTGCGACCAGCTTGTCGTTGGAATCGTTGGTGGATCTCGTCATGGCAATCTCCTTGTGGGGGTTGAAGGGTCCGGCCGTCGCGCTAGGCTTCCAGCGTGGCGACCAGGGGCAAGTGGTCCGAGGCTGCGCGGGCGAGCGCGGTGTCATGCGCCTTGAGCTCGCGCAGCATCGATCCGGGATGGGTCCACAGGCGGTCGAGCGCGAAGATCGGCCGGCCCGAAGGGAAGGTGGGCACCGCGGGAGTGGGGGCGAAGTAGCGGTGCAGGTGCTTTAACGGGCGCCCCCACAGGAACCACTCGTTCAGGTCGCCCATGAGCACCGAGCGATCCTGCTCGTGCCAGGTGAAGACCTTCACCAAGCGCTCCACCTGCTCGCGCCGCTCGGCGGGGCGCAGTCCCAGGTGAGTCGCGACCACCCGCAGGCTCCCCGAGCCGTTCAGCTGAAGGTCGGCGACGATCGCGCCGCGCGGCTCGCGATTGCGGAATGTGAGGTCCACGAGCTCGGTCCCCTTCACCTCGCAGCGCGTGAGGATACCGTTGCCGTAGTGGCCGTCTTGGCGCAACAGCGTGGTGCCCGCGATGGCGCGCATGCCGGTTTGCGCACCGAGCCACGCGAGCATGTCCCCGCCCGAGTCGTGCGCCTCGACTTCCTGCAGTGCGATCACGTCGGGATCGATCTCGCGCAAAACGCCGAGGATGCGCTCGGGCTCGGTGCGGCCGTCACGCCCGATGGCGCGATGCACGTTGTACGAGGCGAGCGTGAGCGCCATGGGATCAGGGCGCCGCGGCCGAGTGGCGCCGCATGTAGCGCTGCCCGAAGAAGGCGAGCCCCGCGAGCATGGCGACCGCGCCGGCGATCATCCAGAAGTTGACGTGCGTCGGATCCTCGATTGCGGCGGCGAGCTGGTCGGAGAGCACGGTCGCCGCGATCATTCCGGGCAGCATGCCGAGGAACGTTCCGAGCACGAAGTGCCAGAGCTTCACGCGCATCGCGCCCATCACCAGGTTCACCACCGGGAAAGGCGCGATGGGCACCAGGCGCACCAGCGTCACCGCGATGAGGCCCTTCCGCTCCATGAACTTGGCGACCGGCTTCAGGCGCGGCCCCGCGAGGCGCTTCACGGTGTCGCGCTCCACGAGACGCCCGGGCAGGAACGTCGCGATCCCGGCGAGGATCACCCCCGACATCGCATAGACGAATCCCTTCCAGGGCCCGAACGCGAGCACCGCGGTCATGGTGATGAGCCAGCGTGGGAACATGATGAAGCTCGCCGGGGTGTAGGCGAGCACCACGAGGAGCGGCGCCCACCAGAAGCCCGCGAACCAGTCGGCGAGCCGGGCGGCGTTGTCGCGCGTCACCACGTCCTTCAACGGCGTATGGGTCCAGACCAGCGCGAGCACGATGGCCGCCGCGACGAGCCCCCCCAGGATGTAGACCAGGCGGCGCGTGGCGAAGCCGCCCTTGCCCGCCGGCCCGGGCGCGGGCTGCGTCATGGTTTCGAAGATCGGCGCGGCGGGGTCGCCCACCTTGGCGAGGGCGAGCTGGGCTTCCGGGATCTCCTCGCACTCGAGCTTCTTCAGGCAGCGCGTCGTGGAGCTCATGGCGCCCAGCGCCTTGGCCATGCCGCGCGCGCTTTCCACCGCCTCGGCGATAGTGTCGACCTCGTTGCCCATGTGCTCGGCGAGAAGGTCGTTGCGGTAACGGCGAATCGCCTCCTTCACGCGCTCCTCGCCCTTCGCCTCGACGGTCACGTCGCACTCGGTGTCCATTCCCATCGAGCGGTTGCTCAAGTTGGCCGAGCCGATGCGCAGCCACTCGTCGTCCACGATCATGACCTTCGAGTGGATGTCGAGGCAGGTGCCTTCGGTGAGGCCGGGCACGTCGGGATAGAAGACGTGGAAGCGCCCGTGGATGTCGGCCTCGCGCAGCTCCTTCACGAGCTTGTTGCGAAGCGTCGTCATGGTGACTTCCTCGAGCCAGCCGTGGGAGAGCAGGCGCGTCACCACCAGGATCTCGGGACCCTCGCGCAGGGCGAGGCTCTTTTTCAGCGCATCGCCGATCCGGTCCGAGGTGAAGTACTGGTTCTCGATGTAGATGTAATCCTTCGCCCGCTCGATCATGTCGAGGTAGAGACGCACGATCTCGCTCACGCCCTTGTGCGGGTCGGCGGGCGGCATGGTGCGCGAGATCGCCACATCCACGTCAGTCACGTCCACCTCGAGGTCGGCGGGCCAGACGTCCTTCGACCCCTTCGGCGCATCGAGCGTCTCGCCGGTGGCGACGCGCCAGCGCTCGGAAGTGACGCGCGCAAGGGCCTCAGCGGCGGCGCCATCCACTGCCACTACCGCGTCGTGGAACGGGGGATAGGGCTTCTCCTCGAACACGCGCCGCGGCTCGTCGGCCCTGTGGTCGCGCGTGTCCCAGCGCTTGTTGGTGACGTCCAGGCCGCCCGTGAAGGCGAGGAGCCCGTCGATCACCACGATCTTCTGGTGATGCGATCCGGCCACCGGGTGCGTGTCGTCGAAGCGGAAGTCGATGCGCCGGTGCGGCTTCCAGCCTTTCGCGGAGCCGGGCGCGGCCTCGCGGTCGCTGCCGAAAACCGTGGGGAAATCCCAACCGAGGATCTTTACCTTGAGGTGCTTCTTCCTCTTCGCGAGCGCGTTCATGAACTCGCCGAACAGGATCGGCTTGCCGGAAGCGTCCAGGTCGAGCGGCGTACGGCTGTCGAAGTCCCAGCCCAGCATCACGATGGAACGCTCGGCGCGCTCGGCGGCCTTCATGAACGCGTGGAAATAGTTTTCCGCGTCCACCAGGAAGGAAACGCGGCCGGCGCGCGCGACTTCCGCGCAGTTCTCGCCGGGTCGAAAAAGGGTCTCGGGCATCGTTTTCCGTCTTGTTCTGGGGTGCGCGGGAGGAGCGCCTCACCCGTTCGACACGAAAACCGCGCCCGGGTGCCGCGCCCGGGGTATCTGACCCCTAGCCGAGCTGCGCGTTCATGTGGCGCAGGCGCTCGACCACGGCGCGCAACATCGCCATGGCGAAGGCGGGCTGGGCCTTGACGGCTTCCAGGAGGGAGGCGCGGTCCACGGCGAGGAGCTCCGAATAGACCGCGGTGGTGGCGCTCGCCACGCGCGGGGACTGGTCGACGAGCGCCATCTCGCCGAAGGTGCTGCCGGGATTGACCACCTCGACCGGCTTGTCGCGGATCGCGATGACCACCTGCCCGCTCTTCACCACGTACATGTACACGCCGGCCTGGCCCTCGCGCATGATCGACTGGCCCGCCTGGTAGCGTAGTGTCGACGAGCGTGCCACGGCGGCCTCGAACTGCTGCAGCAGAAGCGGATCGAAGGTCGGCGTGCCCAGCGCCGCCACGGCGCCCGCGGTCTTGCGCGTCGCCACGCGCGCCGCGATGAAGCGCAGCCGTTCGAATAGCACGCTCATCAGCATCAGCGCGAACTCCGGGCTCTTGCCGAGTGCCGCCTGCAGCTCCGACGCGTTGAGCGAATAGGCCGTGACCGCGGTCTTCGCGACACCGGTGGCGCTGCGGGGCCGCTCGCTGATCACCGCCATCTCGCCGACGATCTCTCCCGTTTTCAGGGTGTCGAGCGGCTTGCCCCCCATGGTGAGCGCGACTTCGCCCTGTGCGACGAAATACATGCGGCTCGCCTTGCCCGAGAAAAGCCCGCCCTTGGAAGCCTTCTCGTCCTCGGCGAAGAGTTGCTGCCCGGCGGCGAATTGCTCTTCCTTGCCCGAAGCCTGGAAGAGCTTCCTGGCGAGGGTGACGTTGTAGAACTGGCTGTGGGCGGGCTTGAAAGCCGCGGCCGCGTCGTCTGCGGGGGGCTTGGTGAAGTCGAAACCGTCGGGGGAAGCCGGCCGCGGCGCCTGCGGCTTGGTGAAATCGAAGTCGTTCATGCGGGGGAAATTCCGTGCGGCGGTTAAAATGCGAGGCTGTCTACGGCGGGCCCGTAGCTCAGTTGGTTAGAGCAGGGGACTCATAATCCCTTGGTCCCTGGTTCGAGTCCAGGCGGGCCCACCCTTTCCACTCATCGCGGCATTGTACCCAGCGCGCGCCGTGTGTACGCGCGCTCCGCGACCTCGAATATGCCGTGGACCACCAACGCGAGCGCCGCGGCCGGCAGCGCGCCGGCGACCAGCAGTGTGTGGTCGTTCAGCGCGAGGCCCTGCGCGATGCGCTCGCCGAATCCGCCCGCGCCGATGAAGGCGGCGATGGTCGCGGTGCCGACGTTGATCACCGCGGAGGTCTTCACGCCCGCGAGGATGGTCGGCATCGCGAGCGGCAGCTCGACGTGGCGCAGGATCTGCCCGGGAACGAGCCCGAGCGCGCGCGCCGCCTCCTTCAATCCGTTCGAGATGCCGAGAATTCCCGCATGCGTGTTGCGTGCGATGGGCAGCAACGCGTAGAGGAACAACGCGATCAACGCTGGCCACACGCCGATGGACCCGGTGATCGGGATGAGGAAGGCGAGCAGCGCCAGCGACGGGACGGTTTGTATGAGCCCCGTGGCGATCAGCACCGGCTGCGCGATCCAGCGCACCTTGGCCGCGAGGATGCCCAGCGGAATGCCGGCCACGATCGCCGCGAGGAGCGACCCGAACACGAGCCCCGCGTGCTCGAGCGCGAGGCGGCCGAAATCGGGC
>JANLXC010000144.1:0-11357 GCA_031364925.1 Burkholderiales bacterium
TTGGTAAAGAGGAAGGGGTCTTGCGTCGAATCGAGATAGGTAAGCATCACCAGCAGCGCTGCAAGGAGGCCCAGCACGACGCCAGCCCGCGCGACGCGCGACACCAATCCCCTCGCCTTGCGCGTGCGCCTCAGCGGCGGGCGCGGTGGCGCGCGAAAGGCCTGGAGTGCGTCGCAGGTCCGGTCGTAGCTCTTGCGCGCCGCATCGTCGGACAGCACAGCGTAGGCCCGGTTGGCGCGCTGCGCCCAGTCCGCGGGCCACTCCTCGCGCGCGGTCTCCGCGCGGTCGGGATGGATCAGCGCCATCAGGAGGTGGTAGCTCTCCTTGATCGCGTCGCGCTTGGCGTCTTCCGGCACGCACAGCATCTGGTAGTGGGTCGCGTCGGGGCGGAAGCAGACCTCACGGATGTAGCTCACCGCGCAGCCGCGCAGCCGCTCGCGCTCATGCCCCGCGAGGTCCGGCGGAAACTTTCCCTGCGCGAGCCTGAAGACGTTGCCACCTTCGAGGCTCGCTGCGCCCGCCGCTTGGGCCGGGGACATCGCTCAGGCCTCGGCGGCCTGCTTCGCCGTGATGGAGGGCTTCGCCGCGTACTGGTAGTAGTACGAGTTGTACCCGTAGAGGTCGTGGTACGAGTCGATCTTGGTGAGGATCACGCCTATCGGATGGACTCCGGCCTGCTGCAGGCGCTTCAACGCCGCCTTGGCATGGCCCTTGCGCGTGCGTCCGGACTCGATCACGAACACCGCGTTGTCGACCTGGTTGCTGAGCACGATCGAGTCGGCGATGCCGAGCACCGGCGGGCCGTCGACGATCACGTGCGCGAAATGCTCCTCGGCCTGCTCCAGCAGCGAGAGCATCTTCATTCCCGACAGGAGCTCCACCGGATTGGGCGGAAGCGGGCCGCTGGTCATCACGAAGAGGTTCGGGATGTCGGTGCGCTGCACCATCTGCATCACGGTGGCGTCGCTCGACAGGTAGTTGGAGAGCCCGCGCGCGTTCTCCACCCTGAGCATCTTGTGCAGCGCCGGGTTGCGCAGGTCCGCGTCGATGAGGAGGATGGGCTTGCCCATCTGCGCGAAGTTGATGGCGAGCGCCAGCGCGGTCGTGCTCTTGCCCTCGCTCTTCGAGCTGCTGGTGACCACCAGCCGGCGCGGCGCGCCGCTCGTGGTCGAGAACTGCAGCGCCGTGCGCACCGAGCGGTAAGCCTCGGAAAACGCGGAGTTCGGATCGAGATGTGGACCGAGCCCGATGCCGGCGCGGTTCGCGTCGGTTATCTTGAGCTTCGGCACGACTCCCAGCACCGCGGCGCCGGTCTCGCGCTCGACGTCGTCGGCGAAGCGGATGGAGTCGTCGAGGTGCTCGAGGAGCCACGCCACCAGCAAGCCGATGATGAGGCCGATGGCCAGGCCCATCGTCACATTCTTGCCCAGGTCGGGCTTGAACGCATAGGCGGGAACACGCGCCTTGTCGACCACGGAAATGTTGTTGATGCCGATCCCGCCGGCGACGCCGATCTCTTTCAGGCGCTGCAGGAGGCCGTCGTACAGAGTGCGATTGGTGTCGACTTCGCGCTTGAGGATGCTGTAGCGGATGCTACGGCTTTGCAGGTCGAGGAGCTGCTGCTTGGCGCCGGCCAGGCGCTCGCGCAGCATGAGCTCCTGCGCGCGCGCGGTGCGGAAGTTCGCCGCGGCCGACTTGCGCACTTCGTTCACCTCGGCCTTCACCTGCTTGTCGACTTCCGCGATCTGCCCCTGGAGCTGTTGCATCCTGGGGAACGCCGGCTTGTAGATGGCAAGGTTCTCCTGGTATTCGGCCTCCAGCTTCGCCTTGCTCAGCTTCAGCGCCTGCAGCGGGCGATTCTCCTGGATCACCGGCAGGGAATCGGGATTCTCCTGCGCCTGCTTCAGCACCACCTCGGCGCGGATCCTTTCCTGCTCGGCCTTCGCCACGGCGGTGTTGAATTCCTGCAGGTTCTGGTCGAAGACGCTCTGTTTCTCGTTGGGGCTCATCACCTCGAGGTCACGCGAGTACTGCACCAAGTCGCGTTCGGAATCCTCGAGCCGCGCCTTGGTCTGCCCGAGCTTCTCCTCGAGGAAGGTCTTGGCGTATGCCGAAGCCTCGAAGCGGCGCTCGAGGTTGATGTTGATGAACGACTGCGCGAGGGTATTCACCGCCTTGGCGGCGAAGAACGGGTCGGTGCTTTCGAAGTGCAGGCGCACCAGGCGCGAGCGGCGGATCGGCTCCACGGTGAGCGAAGACTGGAAAGCGGATACCAGCGCGGTGTCGTCGCGCGTCGCGGGGTCGAGGTCCACGGGCTTCGGTCCCCTGCGCAAGCGATTGAAGAGATCCTCAAATAGCGATCCGGCGTTCTGTGCGTCGGGCGGCGATCCGCCATTCGCCGGCTGCAGCGAAACGCTTTCAGGCGGCGGATTCTTCCTGAGCCCGATCTCCTCTACGGCGCGTTCCGCAAGCGTGCGGCTCTTCAGCAGCTCGTAATTCGTCTGATAGAAATCGGCGTTATCGTCAGATACTTCTGGCTGGACGTCTTTATAGTCGAACACGCGCGGCTGGAATTTCTCGATCTGGATGGTGGTCGAGGCGCGATACACGGGCGGCGCGAGGTAGGTGCGCACTACGGAGAACAGCGCGAACACCGCGAAGATGATGACGATGGTCCACTTGCGCTTGAGGAAGATGCGCAGCAGGTCGCGCAGGTTGAACGTCTGCTCGAGCCGGTCCCCGGCAGCGAGGTTCCCCGCGATCTCAGGGAAGGCGGGGCGCTGCAGTACCAGCGCCATGTTGCCCTGCGAGGGTCTATCCGATGAATTCACGGGTGCGAGGCCTTCTTAGCGGGGGACGAAAGGGGAGAACGGGTTGATGGCATCGAGCACGTCGCGGAAGATCGAGTCCTTCAGCATGGTGCGCGCGGCCGAGCGGTTGACCACGATCAAGTCGTCGTTCAAGACGACAGGGTCTTCCGCATCGCCGCGCCGAATGCGATCCACGTCGAAGGCTTTCGCGTCGCGCTTACCGCTTGCATCGGCGCGAAACAGCATCACTTCGCTCATGTCGGAAAGGTTCGCCTGGCCGCCCGCCATGGCGAGCGAGCGCAGCAGCGTCGTCTGGCCGCGCAGGGGGTAAATGCCGGGCTTGTTCACCGCGCCTTCGATCGTCACGCGCTGGTTGGTGTATTCCTTGATGAAGAGGCTCACCTGCGGGTTTTGCAAGTACGCATCGGCGAGGCGAGTGGCGATCAGCGTCTCGGCCTGCTGCGCGGTGAGCCCGCCAACCTCGAGGTTGCCGATGAGCGGCAGCGAGACGAAGCCCATCGAGTTCACCCGCACGGTACGGCTCAGTTGGTCCACGCCGAACACCTGAACTTCGAGAAGATCCTCGGTGCCGATGCGATAGTCGCGCGTCGAGAATGCACGCGGTGCGGAGATGGCGCGCGGTTCCGCCACCGCGTGCGGCGCATCGCGCACGATGGCATCGGTCATCTTGAGAGAATGGTTGGTGCCGTCAACGCCTCGCAGCTTGCTCTCGGCGCGCGGCTGGCTCGCGTGTAGCAGCAGCGCGCAGAATGCCACGGCGATGAAAGGCAGGGTTTCCCGATTGATTTCGCGCGCGAAGGCTTTCATTCAAGATCCTCAAAAACGCGGCGTTGGCCGCAACTTGCCAAAAAAAGCTCTTTTTCCCTAATTCCCCAACAATTCATCGGAAAACTTCAAAGTCTACCCAAATCTCTTTAGGAATTATGCACCTATGCGAACCTATGGGTTGTGACAATTATCACGGAAAGGGCGTTGCGACCTGCGCTGGTATTACGGATAAAATTCACCCGTTGCAGATTTTTTTGCCGCGGATCGCGCCGGGCCCGCGAGGCCCAAGATGTTGAAAATGCATTGTATTTTCGCCCTCGGCCGCGCAATGCTGTTTCATAACCATAGTCCGCGAGCTGCGGGGAAGGTCGCGTCGCAAGCATGGCATGGAGGAACGATATTTCAGCGGTCTTGGGCCGGCGGCCTCAAAGGGCTTGTTGGTGTCAAAAATGACCAAGGAATTCAAGGGACGTGTCGTCACCCCCGAGGGGGTCATGTTCCGCGAGGTTGCGGGTGAGTCGGTGCTCCTGAACCTCAACAGCGAGTCCTATTTCGGCCTTGACGCAGTGGGCACCCGCATGTGGGCGGCGCTCAGCGGCACGGCGTCGATCGAAGCGGCTTACGGTGCGTTGCTCGACGAATATGAGGTCGAGCCCGTGCAGCTGCGTGCGGATCTTTCGGGCTTCATCGAAAAACTGGTGCAGGGCGGCTTGATCGAGGTCCACGATGTCTAGATTCGCGAGATTTCGCCTGCTGACCTGGCCGGAGCGGCGGTTGTTTTTTGGCGCGCTCGTCATGTTGCCGGCGACGGCGTTGGCGCTGCGGCTGCTCGGTTTGCGTCGGGTTCATGCGGCCCTGCGTCGTGCAGGGTGCGCGTCAAACAACTCGGTAGGTCCTGCGAGGGCCCGTCACCACGTGGGCCGGGTGACGAGGCTCGTTGCGGCGGCCGCGCGCCACGGGCCTTACAAGGCCACTTGCCTGCCAAGGTCGCTCGCGCTGCAGTGGCTGTTGCGTCGCCGGGGAATCGAAAGCGATTTGAGGGTGGGCGTGCGCAAGGTAGCCGGCGGATTGGAAGCCCACGCGTGGCTCGAGCATGAAGGCCTGCCGCTCATCGACGCTCCGGATGTTCGCGAGCGCTACGCTGCATTCGATCAGGCCATTGCCCCGTGACGCTGCGGTGAGTGGGATGTGCGGCATTGTCAATCTGGACGGCGCGCCGATCGAGCGGCAGGCGCTCGATGAGATGACGAATTTCATGGCGTTCAGAGGCCCCGACGCGCAGGAAACTTGGGTCGATCGCGCCGCGGGATTTGGCCACGCGATGCTACGGACGACTCCTGAATCCGCGAACGAGCGCCAGCCCTGCAGCCTCGACGGCAAGGCGTGGATTACCGCCGATGCGCGAATCGACGCGCAGGGCGAGCTGAAAAAGAAACTTGCCGGGAAGGGTCGCCGCGCGCTAGAAGCCGCCACCGATGCGCAGTTGATCCTGCATGCCTACCACGCGTGGGGCGAAGACTGCGTAAAGCATCTGATCGGCGACTTCGCCTTTGCCATCTGGGATGGGCCGCAAGAGCGCCTGTTCTGCGCGCGCGACCATTTTGGCGTCAAACCCTTCTTTTACGCGCATTTGGGGCAGCGCATCGCATTCAGCAACACCCTGGATTGCGTGCGCCGCTGTCCTGGCGTACGCGCAACGCTGAACGATTTGGCGATCGCCGATTTTCTCCTGTTCGACATGAACCAAGATCCCGGGACCACGGCCTTTGCCGATATCCGGCGGCTGCCGCCTGCGCAGTGCATGACGTGGTCGGCCGCGGGCCTGAGGCTGAAGTGCTATTGGACCTTGCCCGTAGATGCGCAGATTCATTACAGGGCGGCCGGGGACTACGTCGCTCATTTTCAGGAGTTGCTGGGTGTAGCGGTCGCAGACCGCCTCAGAACCCGCAACGTCGCGATTTCCATGAGCGGCGGACTGGACTCCCCATCCATCGCGGTCACGGCAAAAATGCTGCTCGCCGGGCAGCCCCAGCCTTTCGAGCTGCGCGCGCATACGCTTGTCTATGACTCCCTGATTCCCGATCGGGAGCGCTACTTTTCGGAAATGGTGGCGCAAAAGCTCGCCATCCCGATTCGATATTGCGTCGCGGACGACTACCGCCTCTACGAGCAGTTCGAGCGGCCGGGTGCGAGTTTTCCGGAACCTTTTCACGAGCCCGAAGGTGCCGCCACTTTCGATCTGTTTCGAGCACAATCGTCTCATTGCCGCGTCTTGTTGACCGGGTGGGACGGAGACGCCCTTCTTAACGAGTCCCCGAAGCCCTATTTCCGGGCGTTGCTCAAGGGCCGGGATTACGGCCGATTGCTGAGCGGGACGATACGCTACGCCATTTCACAGCGCAGGCTGGTGCCCTCGGGCATTCGCACCCCCTTCGAGCAACGGCGTGCAAGCGCTGGCCGCGACGTGCCCTCTTATCCTCAGTGGCTCGTTCCCGCCCTGGAAAAACAGTTTGCGTTGCGCTCACGATGGGAGCAAGTTAACTCGGCGCAGCCGGTCAGCCATCCCATTCGTCCTTATGCCCATCGGATTTTCTCGTACCTCACGAAAGTGTCCAATTTCTTCGACCGCTACGACGCCGGCGTGACACGCTTGCCCCTCGAAACCCGCCACCCCATGATCGACCTGCGCCTGCTGGAGTTCTCGCTATCCCTTCCACCCTTTCCGTGGTGCGTGAAGAAGGAAATCCTGAGGCGGGCGATGGAGGGACTTTTGCCGGAACCCGTGCGCCTTCGGCCCAAGACTCCGCTCGCCATCCTGCCCGGGCTCGAAATGCTGCGCCGAGACGACGCGCAGTGGGTGGATCGCTTTGTCGCGGCGCCCGGCCTCGACAGCTACGTCGATCGAAAAAAGATTCCCGCGGCGCGGAAAAGCGACGATCCTGAAGAAGCGTGGACCAATCTGCGTCCGCTGAGTCTTAATTTCTGGCTGAGCAATTTGCAATCCCCCCGTCAACCGAGCGCGAGGTGAATCCCATGAGCGAGACCGGAAATGATCAAACCGAGAAAAAAAAGAAGGCCTACAGCAGCCCTGTGATCCGCTTTTACGGCGCGATCCGGACCATCACGGAGGACATCGGCAACAAGACCAGAGCCGACAATGGCACCGCGCCCAAGGTTAGGACCGCATGAGGCCGTTTCCGTAGGCGATGTCTTTCTCGTGTTCTGTCTACGGACTCGGGGTCCAAGTCAACGTGCCCATCGCGGGGTTGGCCGGGCTGCCCTTGCCAAGGCAGGTCGATGTGCGAATTGCGCTGGGATCGATGCCGCGATGCCTGGAGGGCGTGGCTCGTGATCAATGGCGCGAATACTACCTAAGCCCGGATCGCGACGACAACGGCGAGCCGCACATCAAGGTGTCGCGGACACAGGCCGGCGAATACTTCCGCATCGAATACCTCGACGGCACGGTCATCGTCGTCGATGCGCACGGAAGCAGGGTCTGGGCAACCTGGCCGGATCCGGCGACCGTCGAGGACACGGCGACCTATCTGCTCGGCCCCACACTGGGCTTCGTGCTGCGCTTGCGGGGAGTGACCTGCCTGCACGCGAGCGCGGTTGCCATCGATGGTCAGGCGGTTGCACTGGTCGGCCCCACCGGACGCGGAAAATCTTCGACGGCGGCCGCGTTTGCCCGCCTCCACTACCCGGTGTTGACCGATGATGTCCTGGCCCTGGTGGATGAAGGCGATCGGTTCAAGGTCCAGCCCGCCTACCCCCGCGTGCGTCTCTGGCCGCAGTCGGTGGAATCATTATTCGGATCGGTGGATGCGTTGCCGCTCATCACGCCTTTATGGGAAAAACGCTTTTTGGATTTGAATGGACGACGCTACCGGTTTCAGCGCGAGCCCTTGCCGTTGGCGGCGATTTATTTTCTCGATGAGCGCAGTGCCGATCCCCTGGCGCCACGCATCGAAAACGTGAGCGTCCGTGAAGGCCTGATGGCGCTGGTTTCCGATACTTACACCACTTACTTGCTGGACAAGCCGATGCGCGCGAAGGAGTTCGACGTGCTGAGCCGGCTGGTGGAACGCGTGCCCATGAGACGAGCGACCCCAAGCGTGGATTTCTCGAGGATCTCCGATCTCTGCGCCCTCATCATCGACGATTTTCGACAGAAGGCGCCGACGCCGGACAGGCGGTAGCTCATGCCCGGCAGCATTCAGCTACTCGCCGCAAAACTCTCCGGCGCCGCGGCGCAGCTGCGACATCTGCCGAGGGCGTTGAGCCTGGTACGCGCTGCGGCCGGCAACTGGAGTCTCGTGTGGCTGGGGTTGCTCGCCGTTCAAGGCGCCTTGCCCGCGGCCATTGTCTACTTGACGCGTCCGCTGGTCGATGGCGTCGTCGCCACGGTTGGGTCCGCGGGCGTCGGCCCCAGCACCTCCACGGTCTTCATTCTTGCCTCGGCCATGGGCGGCATTCTTCTGCTGGGGGAATTGCTGCGTAGCGCCGCCGACGCGGTGCGCACCCTTCAGGCAAAGCGGGTCGAAGACCATGTCAGCGCGCTGATCCATCTCCAATCGACGACCGTGGATCTGGCCTTCTACGAGTCGGCGGACTTCCACGATCACCTGCATCGCGCGCGCGGCGAGGCAAGCCATCGGCCGGTGGCATTGCTCGAGAACGCGGGCGGCCTCATCCAGAACGGCATCACGCTCCTCGCGATGGCGGCCATGCTGATTCCCTACGGACTGTGGCTGTCAGTGGCTCTTCTGCTCAGCAGCTTGCCAGCGTTGATCGTGGTGCTGCGATACGCCGTGCGACAGCATCGGTGGCGACAGCGAACCACGGCGGACGAGCGCCGCGCGTCTTACTACGATTGGCTCATGACGGCGGACGAGCCGGCGGCGGAGTTGCGCCTGTTCGGGCTGGGCAGCTACTTCCGGGCGGCCCACCAGCTCTTGCGCGCGCGCTTGCGCCGCGAGCAATTGCAGCTGGCATGGACGCACGCGTTGGCCGAGCTCGTGGCGGGCGCGACGGCTCTGCTCATGGCCGCTGCATGCCTTGCGTGGATGCTTTGGCGGGCCATCACGGGAGATGTGAGCCTGGGCGACCTCGCGCTCTTCTACGTGGCGTTCTCCCAGGGGCAACGCCTGATGCGCTCTCTCCTGGGCGGCGTTGGCCAGATCTATTACAACACCCTGTTCCTGGGTAACCTGTTTGAATTCCTGGATCTGAAGCCTCGCATCAACGACCCCGCGAATCCTCGCCCTGCTCCGATCCCGGCCGAGGGGGAAAAAGGGCTTGAGATCCGCTTTCGTGGTGTCGACTTTTGCTATCCCGGAAGCGAGCGGGTGGCGCTGTGCGGCCTGGACCTGACGATCCCGGCGGGCCAGATCGCTGCGATCGTCGGTACCAACGGCGCAGGGAAAAGCACCGTGTTGAAGCTTCTTTGCCGCTTCTATGATCCGCGGGACGGCAGCGTCGAACTGGACGGGATCGACATTCGCGAAATCTCGCTGCAGGAGCTGCGAGGCTCGATGACGATGCTGTTCCAGGAGCCCGTCCACTACAACGCTACAGTCGCGCAGAATATTGGCTTGGATCGACTGCCGGGAAACGCCTCGTGCGGCGACATCGAAGCTGCGGCCCGGGCCGCCGGAGCAGAAGGGCTCGTCGCGCGCCTGCCGAAGGGATACGACACACTGCTGGGAAAGTGGTTTTCCGGCGGCGTGGATTTGAGCGTCGGCGAGTGGCAGCGCCTTGCACTGGCGCGCGCATTCCTGCGCCCGGCGCCCGTCATCCTCCTCGACGAACCCACGAGCGCGATGGACTCGTGGGCGGAAACCGATTGGCTGAAGCGATTTCGGTCGATAGCGAATGGCCGCACCGCGATCATCGTCACGCACCGGTTCACTACGGCGATGCAGGCCGACGTGATCCACGTCATGGAAGGCGGCCGCATCGTCGAGTCCGGGAGTCACGACGATTTGCTGAGCAGGGAAAACGCTTACGCGCAATCCTGGAAGGCGCAGATGCGGGCTGAGTGGGACGCGGCGCATGGAAATGCCTGACATCCCCCGGGCGTCCAACGAAGCCGACCTGCTGCTGCGATGCGCCCGGCTCGATCTTCGGCCCGCCGACCGTGTGCGCATCCTGCAACTGCTCGAGCAAGGCCTCGACTGGCCTTGCCTCCTCCGGATGGCGTCGATCCATGGCTTGCGGCCGCTGCTTTACCGCCACTTGAATGCTCTCGCGCCGGCGGCGGTACCCAAGCCGATATTCGTCGAGCTGTGGGGTTGCCATGAATATACATCGCGCCGCAATCGCAGGATGGCGAGCGAGCTGCATGCGATCCTTCAGCTGCTCGACTCGCGCGCCATACCAGCCATTCCCTACAAGGGACCCGCGCTGGCGGTGTATGTCTACGGTGACGTCGCCCTGCGCGAGTTCGGCGATCTCGACATCCTTGTTCGGCCGCGGGACATACTGCCTGCGCAAACATTATTGCGCTCGCTAGGCTATCACCCGGACTATGTTCTCACCGCCGCCGTCGAGAAGGCTTTCTTGCGTTCGCCGCTGCACTACCATCTCGTGCTGCGCCATGCCCCCCGGTCGGTCATGGTGGAGCTGCACTGGCGAACCGATGCCGATTACCCGGTGGAACCGGCGGACGACCGGTGGTGGACGGATCTGGAAAGCGCGGACCTGGAAGGAAGGAAGGTTCGCCGCTTCGCCGACCGGGAGCTGATGCTCCTCCTCTGCCTGCATGGCACCAAACATTATTGGGCGAGCCTCGGCTGGCTGGTCGATGTGGCGGAGCTGATCCGACGGCGCCGGATCGAATGGGATTGGATCAACGCCAGGGCGCAGGAGCTCGCCTGCGAGCGCAGGCTGGCGATAGGCCTGTATCTGGCGCAACAGCTGCTGGATGCGCCCTTGCCGGAGGAAGTCACGCGCAGGATCGCGCTCATGCCCGAAGTCCGTGGCCTGGCGCTCGAAATGGCGGGCCCCCTCTTGGTCCCGGAATTTCATCCCATGAGCACTCTCGGCCTCTTGCGCATGAACCTGCGCCTGTATGAGCGCTTCGGGCAAAAACTCTCGCACCTCTTCAACGTCATCGCCTCGCCGAGCTTGGTCGAATGGACGCGCTGGCCGTTGCCGCGCCCACTTTTCGCTCTCTACTTGCCGCTGCGGCTTGTCCGGTTGGCGGGAAAGTACATCTCCAAGGCGCGCAGCCGCACCTGATGCATCTTCGCTCAGCGTTCTCCGGAACCGGCGAATCCCAACTGCCGCCAAGCCTCGAAAACGACGACGGCCACGGCATTGGAAAGATTCAGGCTGCGATTGCCGGGCCGCATCGGCAAGCGCAAGCGGCGCTCCGGCTCGAACGTGTCGAGCAAGCCCTGCGGGAGGCCCTGCGTTTCCGAGCCGAACACGAGAACATCCCCCGCTTCGAATGAGGCGTCGGCATAACGCGTCGTCCCGCGAGTCGAAATCGCGAAGGCGCGCTTGCCGTCGAGCGCCTTCGAGCATGCGGTCCAATTCGCATGCACCACGATATTCGTGAGCTCGTGATAGTCGAGGCCGGCGCGCCTGAGTTGCTTGTCATCGAGGGAGAAGCCGAGGGGCTCGACCAGGTGCAGGCGTGCTCCGCTATTCGCGCACAGGCGGATCACGTTGCCGGTATTAGGCGGGATCTCGGGATGGACGAGGACGACGTCGAACACGCTAGCGCTCGTGCGCCCGGCCGTGCGACCG
>JANLXC010000008.1:0-125235 GCA_031364925.1 Burkholderiales bacterium
AGGTGATGGGCCAAACCGCGATATCGTTTTCCCGGTGATCGCAGAGCCACCTATACGCCTCTCGAGAGGAACCGCACTCGTCCTCCCCTGTCGCAACACCGTCGTCCACGACGCTATAGAGATGGGTCTGATTTGATGCTCCTCGCATCGACGCGAGCTCGTGCACTCGCAGCCCGACAGCGTGGGCTGCAGATCGTAAACGCGATGCGCATCGCCGTTCTTTTTGGCGAACCCATCTCGAAGTTGCGACCGTGGTAAGAAACTGGCTTCCTTCCGAGCGAGTTCGAGCATGCCGCCCGGATTGCGCGGTTGAAAAGACACTAACTCGCAATCAGAACCGCGATCCCCCCAGGATCGAATCGATGTCGCAGCTCTCGGTCCCGGTCAGCTTGATCGCCAGCCGCACCGACATCGCGTTCGGCGAGGCGAAGAAATTCAGCGAGGTGAAAGTCCCGGTCTTGCCGTCGCTGCACGAGTAGCTCCCGCTCCATAACGGACGAAAGCGGTCGTCGACATAGGTGCCGAGATAAGTGCAGCGCAGGCCGGTGACAGTGGTCTCGTCGATTCCCATGAGGCTTGCCTGGCGGTCGAAGCTCACGTTGTAATCGGCATAGGTTCCGCGGTCGCCGTTGTTCTGCGCGGTGGCGCAGCTGCTGCGCCGCTCGAGGTTCGCGCCGTTCCAGTGCCCCGGCATCAGGCTGCGCGGATCGGCGTCGACGCGACGTGCGGCCGGGTTTTGCACTTCCTGCGCATACGCCGTCGCGGCCGCCAGGAAGAACACGGCGGCGAGGGCACGGCACTTATTCGTTGCGGAGGCGGTCAATTCGGGTTCTCCATTCAAGTCGGGCCGTGCCGGGCTGCCAAGGTTCACCGGGCGAGTTATCCTCGACTGCTCCAAGAGGCCTATCTTGATCCAGCCCGTCGAAATCGACCGCATCCAGCGCGTTCCCAATCCTCCCCGACTCGACCAATGGCTCGATTCGAAGGCCCCGGTGAAGCGCGGGCCGGGCTATGAAGTGACGGTGCACGCGGGGCGCCATGACGATGTCGAGAACACCCGAGGCATGGCGTCGCGGCGAACGGTGCTCGGCATTCGAATCGACGGCGAGAGGCGCGTCGAGCTCGTAGTGCGACCGGGAGAGCGCGCGTTCCTGATCGTGCTCACCGGCGCCGGACGCATCGAGGGCGACGATACCGCGGTGAAGGGCGACGAGGTGATCTGGTTCAAGCTCGTGGCGGGCCCGGAGCCGGCCTTCCTCGGCATCGAGGCCGACGTGCAGATGCAGGCGCTCCTCTACAGCGAGCAATCCCCCGAAGCCCGCGTGCTGCGCGCCTAGGCGACTTCCGCCATGCCGCTTTCGTTGGCGGCGAGGATTCCCCCGGCGCGCGCGGCATTCACCGGGCGGGACAGCAGGAAGCCCTGGCCGAATTCGCAACCAAGCTCCTGCAGCAGCGTGAGCTGCGCGCCCGTCTCGATGCCCTCGGCGTACACCTGCTTGGAGAGCGCCTGGCCGAGCTTGAAGATCGCCTTCACGATCTCGCTGCCCTCGCCGTCGCGGCTCATCTTCTCGATGAACGAGCGGTCCACCTTGAGGGCGTCGATCGGCAGCGTCGCGAGGTAGGAAAGCGACGAGTAGCCGGTGCCGAAGTCGTCGATGGAAAGCTGCACGCCCATCTGGCGCAATGACGTGAGGGTCGAGATCGCGTTCTCGATGCCGTTCATGAGCACGCTCTCGGTGACTTCCAGCGTGAGCTGCTCCGGGCGCATCTCGGCGGCGTGCAGCGAGCGCGCCACGTGGGAGACGAAATCGGGATGGGTGAGCTGCAGGCTCGAGACGTTGACGCTCATCTTGAGATCGGAGCTGTCGCGGATCGCGCGCCACTCGCGCATCTGGCGGCAGGCTTCCGAAAGCACCCAGTTGCCCAGCGGCACGATGAGGCCGGTCTCCTCGGCCACCGGAATGAACATCGACGGCTCGAGGAGGCCGCGCTCCGGGTGGTTCCAGCGCGCCAGCGCCTCGAAGCCCATGAGCCTCCTGTCCTTGAGCGTGCAGATCGGCTGGTAGTCGAGAGAGATCTCGCCGCCCTGGAGCGCTTTGCGGAGCTCCGTCTCCAGCTGCAGTTGCGCCGAGACGTGCGCGTGCAGGCTCGAATCGAAGATCGCGTACTGCGCCTTGCCCTTGGACTTGGCCTTGTACATCGCGATGTCGGCGTCGCGGATGATCTGGTCCGAGCTCTGGTAGTTGTTGGTGCTGAAGGTGATGCCGATGCTGGCGGTGATCGACACTTCCATCGTGCCCAGCAACACCGGCTTGGTGAGCTCCTTGTGGATGCGCTCGGCCAGGTCGACCGACTCGCGCTGGCGGCCGAGGTCCTCCACCAGGATCGCGAACTCGTCGCCGCCCAGGCGCGCGAGGACGTCGGTCTCGCGCAGCATCGCCTTGAGGCGCCTGGCGACATTCACCAGCAGCTCGTCGCCGGCCTTGTGGCCGAGCGAGTCGTTCACCATCTTGAAGCGGTCGAAGTCCAGGTACATCACCGCGAAGCGCTGCTCGGGGTGGCGCTGCACGCGCGCGATGGCGCGGTTCAGCTGCTCGTCGAAGTGCACGCGGTTGGAAAGCTGGGTGAGGTTGTCGTGATAGGCGTTGTGATAAAGCTCGGCCTCGGCGCGGCGCCGCGCGCTCACGTCCTGGGCCTGCACGATGAGGTTGTGGGTGCGGAACTGCCAGTCGCGCGCGAGCGAGATGTTGAGCGACATCCACACGTTGGAGCCGTCGCGATGCAGGCCGCGGATCTCGGTGTGCACGCTCGCGAGGTCGCCCCGCTTCAACTTTTCCACCGGGCTTTGCAGCGCGGACACGTCCTCGGCGTTGACGAGCTCGGTGAGCGCCGCCGACAGGAGCTCGGCGTTGTTGCGCCCGAGCATGTCGCAGAACGCCTTGTTGGCCTGGATGAACTTGCCCTCGGTAGAGACCAGCGCCATCCCGATGGCGGCGTGGGTGAAGGCGCTGTGGAAGCGGCTCTCGCTCTCCTTCAGCTCTTCCATGTGGCGCTCGCCGGACTCCTTGTGCTCGAAATAGAAGTGCAGCGACGAGATGAACATCACGATGAGCGGCACGGCGATCAGGAGCGCGGGAAGCCCGAAGTGGTCGAAGCTGAAGTAGAGGACGCTGGCGATGGCGGCGGCGGTGGCGTAGGCCAGGCCGATCCAGCTCATGTCCTTGAGCCAGCGCCGGGGTTCGACGGCGGCGCCGCGCTTCAGCGCGATGAGGGTGGAGGTGAGGAGGGTATTGGCGATCCAGTACACCACGGCGAAGATCATGGCCGCCACGAGGAGGGTGGCGCTGTTGAGGCCGCCCTTCGCGATGAGGACGCGCGATGCATCGAAGAGCGAGCCGCAGGCGAGCATCGCGAGCGAAGCCATGGCGGGCGTGCCGATGCGGCTCGTCCATCGCGTGGAAACGCGCCACGAGGCGACCGCGCCTTCGAGCGCCGCCGCCAGCACCGCCGCGGGCGCGCCGTAAACGAGGAGCACGAGAAAGATGAAGATCTCGCCGCCGGCAAGCACCGTCTTGGCGCCGGGGATGCGCACCGGGAAGAGCCCGACGATCGCCGCCACCAACGCGCCGACCAGCACCTGGAAGAGCACCACTCCCTCGAGCTGCCCCACCTTCGAGATCGCGTACAACAGGGCCCAGACGCCCAGCACCATCACGGTCCACCAGTAACGGCGCGCCGCGGGGCTGTAGTCCTGCATGTCGATGAGTTGCATGGTCGCCTCTTGCCTGGCCGTTTGACTCATTCACCCGGCATCGGGCCGTACTCGCCCAACGCGAGGCCCTCGCCCAGGGCGATGCCTTCGCCCAGCGCGATGCCTTCCCCCAATGCGATGCCTTCGGCCAGCGCGATGCCTTCGGCCAGCGCGATGCCCTCGGCCAGCGCGATGCCCTCGGCTAACGCGATGCCCTCTCCCAGCGCGATGCCCTCGGCCACCGTCTTGGTCAACTTGAATGCGCCGCTCGCGCGCGGGAAGTTGCTCGGCCCGAGAAGCGATCCGACTTGCAGCACGCCCGCGGCCACCAGGGTCTGCGAGGTTCGCGGCGTCGAGACGAAACCGGCGATGAAGGTGTCGGAGGCAATGCCCCAGCCGCCGTCGAAGTATTCGATGTCGGTCCTGCTGACCCGCTGGCCGACCCACGAGACAGACGGGCGGTACGCCGCGCTGAACTTGGTGAAGAGCGCGTCGCCGGTGAGGAGTTGATTGCCGCCCATGTAGACGATGCGGCCCCACGGCACGGTGCGGCCTTCGATGACCGATACCGGCGCGGGCATCGACTTGCCTGGAGCCAGCATCGGATCGCCGGTACGGATCGAGCCCGCGGCGATACGCGCGTTCACGTTGGTAATGAGAGCGGTCGCGAGCTGCAGCGCGCCGACGGCGTTCACCAGTCCCGCGCCCTGCTGCAGGAGGTTCTGCCCGGGAAGCGGTTCCGCGGTGTATTGGAGGATCGCCTTTACCAGTCCCGGAGTCAGGCCCGGGTTGGCTTGCAGCATCAGCGCGACGGTGCCGGAGACCACCGGTGCCGAGAAGGAGGTGCCGCTGGCGACCATCAGGCCCTGGCCGAGTGCGGAGGTCTGCACGACGAGCCCGGGATAGATCTGCGACAGGCGGCTGGGAACGAGGCCGAGGACGTCGGTAGAGAGCGCGCCCACCAGGCGGTTGCCCGGCGCGACGAGGTCGGGCTTCATCAGATGATCGGGATGCCGCACGCCGTTCGCGTCGACGCTGCCGCCGCGCGTAGGTCCGCGCGAGCTGAAGAAGTTGACGCTGTCATCGCCACGGCCCGCGGTCGAGTGCGGGTTGGCGGAACCGACGGTGATCGCGGAAGGCTCGTTGCCCGGCGCGGAGATCGAGCCATACAGCTCGCCGCCGTTGGGCAGCATGCCGTAATTGCCCGCGGCGACGACGACCGTGATTCCCGCGGCCACGGCGTTTCGCACGGCGCGGCACAGCGGATCGGTGAGGTAGGAGTCGGTCGAGTCCGCGGCGAGGCTCACGTTGAGCACGCGGATGTTGTATTCCTTCGCGTGGTAGAGCACCCAGTCGATGCCGGCGAGCGCGTCGGAGACGTCGCCCTGGCCGCCGGAATTGAGCACGCGCACGTCGTAGAGCGAGGCGCCGGGCGCGACGCCGGTGGTGTCGTTGGCCGTGGAAAGCGTCTTGCCGGCCGCGATGGAAGCGACCAGCGTTCCGTGGCCGTAGGGATCCTGGTTCGACGCGGCCTGGCTGTTCATCGTCGACTCGAGCCTGGAGAGCGCGGAGCTGCCCGGATAGATGGAGCGGCTGTAGTCGCTCCCGCCCTTCCACTCCTGCGCGCCCAGCACCGCGGATTCGCTCACCTTGGTGAGGTCCACGCTCTTCCTCACGCGGTGGGCCGACAGGCCGGGGCCGGCGAAGCTCTTGTGCGCCGCCATGATTCCGGAATCCAGGAACGCGATGCCCACCCCGGAGCCGTCGACGTCGAGCGCGCCGCCGGACCCGCGCATGTCGGCCACTCCCGTCATCTTCTCGAGCAGGCTCTTGGTGCGAACGGTGACGCGGTTCGGGGTGACGCTCTCCACGTCGTTCCTGCGCGCGATGTCCACGACGCGTGAAGCCGGAAGGAGCGCGGCGACGCCGTTGACGGATATATAACGGTAGTAGACCGTGCCGCCCGCGGAAACGATGGCTGCGCGCAGCGCGTCAAGTTCGGGGTCGGTGGTGGCGAAGGAAACGACGAGAACCTTCACCATGCGCCCGCTGGAAGTCTCGCGCGCCCACACCTTGTCGGAAACGCTCGCCGCGGTGAGGGCCCGGCCGAGGTCGGGGGAGAGCTTGCGATGGGCGGCTTCCACGCTGGTGAGGCCGGACTCGGCCGACGCGCCGCAAGCCGCGAACAGGGCCACGACCGAGAAGACGGCAGCGCCGATGCGAGCGAAGGTGTTCTTCATTGGGTTGCGCCGATTGGTTTTGGTGAACACGTGGCCTCCGTGCGCGCTGTGAACTTCTGCACACTTGGCCCGAGAATAAGACCGGCCCGCGAAAATCCCCTGTGAGATTTCGCACATCGGCGGATTACAGCCGTAAGGCGGTTACAGCCGTAAGAATCACCATCGCGGCGCGCTGGCTCATCTGGCGAGCCTCGCGGCGGCTATCATCCGGGCATGCATCGCGAGCCTGCGCGCCTGGAAAAGCCCGAATTGTTCGAGCGGCTCGCGCTCGGGCATGAAGAGCGCGTCACGGTGGTCACGCCCAACGCTCGCCTGGCCCAGGCCCTCGGCTCGGAATTCGCCGCTTTCCAGCGCTCACGCGGGCTGCAGGCGTGGGAGACCGCGGACGTGCTGCCTTTCGGCGGGCTGGTCGCGCGCCTCTGGGAGGACGCGCTCTATTCCGAGCTCGCCGCGGCGGTGCCGGTGCCGTTGTCCGGCGCGCAGGAGCAGGCGCTGTGGGAGGAGGCGATCCACGCCACCCGCTACGCGCAGACGCTCTTTTCGGCGGCGCCCGCGGCCGCCCAATGCCGCGAGGCGTGGAAGCTCGCGCACGCCTGGCGATTGCCCCTGGACGCGTCGCGCTTTCCCGGCGAGGACACGCGCGCATTCCTCGACTGGTCGTCGCGTTACGAGCGCGCCACGCGCGAAAGGCGGCAGACGGATGCCGCGCGCCTGCCCGACATCGTGGCCCCTCATCTCGCGCACGCGGCGCTGCGCAAGCCCTCCACCCTGGTTGTTTTCGGCGTCGACATCGTCACGCCGCAGATGCGCGACTTCATGGGCGCCCTCGCCCAGCACGGTTGCGAGATCGTGGATGCCGCGCCGCCGGCGCGCCGTGCGCAAGTCAAACGGGTCGCCCTCACCGATGCGAGGGAGGAAATCGAGACCGCCGCGCGCTGGGCGCGCTCGCGACTTGTCGCCCCAGCCAAGCCTGTCGCCCCGGCCAAGCCTGTCACCCCGGCGAAGGCCGGGGCCCGATTCCCCCGCATCGGTGTCGTGGTGCCCGACCTGGCCTCCTGCCGTTCACGTGTCCAACGGGCCTTCGCGCACGTTCTGTGCCCCGACCATCTTGTCAAAGGCGAGGCGGTCGCGATGCCGTTCAACATCTCGCTCGGCGTGCCGCTTGCCGAGAATCCGATGGTCGCCGACGCGCTCCTGGTCATCGATCTTGCGTCCCACGAGGGCGCGTTCGAGCAGGCGAGCCGCGTCATCCGCTCGCCGTTCATTGCCGGCGCCGAGTCCGAGTTGGAGGCGCGCGCGCGTTTCGATGCGGAGCTTCGCAAGCGCTGCGGCTCCGCGGTCGCGCTCGATTCGCTGGTGAGCCTCGCCAGGTCGCCGCGTTCGCCGCGCGCCCCGCTCCTGGCCGATCGCCTCGAGCGCCTCGCGGCGTTTCGCAAGGCGTCGATGTTTGGCAGCAAGGCGGCGAGCGATTGGGCGAAGGCGTTCTCGGATGCATTGCGCCTGATGGGCTTTCCCGGGGAGCGCACGCTCGATTCGAGCGAGCACCAGGCGCTCGACAAATGGCACGAGCTCCTCGCGGAGCTGGCGGCGCTCGAGCGCGTCGTCGGAAAAATGGGATTCAACGCGGCGCGCGAGCGCCTGCGCAGCATGGCGAGCGAGGCGATCTTCCAGCCCGAGGCGCGCGACGTCCCGATCCAGGTGATGGGCATCCTCGAGTCCGCCGGCCAGGAGTTCGACCACCTCTGGGTGATGGGCCTGACCGACGAGGCGTGGCCGCTCGCCGCGCGCCCCGATCCCTTCATCCCGGTGCCGCTGCAGCGGGCGGCGGGGATCCCGCAGTCCGATCCGGTGTCGTCGCTCGAGCTCGATAGGCGCATCACGCAGGGCTGGCTCTCGTGCGCGAGCGAAGTGGTGGTGAGCCATCCGCGCATGAAGAAGGAGAGCGAGCTCGCGCCGAGCCCGCTCATCTCGTCGATAGCGGCGGTCGCCGTGGAGGAGCTCGGGCTCGGGCGCTACACGACGCTTCGCGCGGCCATTCGCGCGGCGGGCAGCATCGAGAAGCTCGAGGATGGCGCGGCCCCGCCAATCGCCGCGCCGGCGCACTCCGGCGGCACGGGGCTCTTCAAGGACCAGTCGGAGTGCCCGTTCCGCGCGTTCGCGCGCCGGCGCCTCGCCTCCGAGCCGCTCGAGACGCCGCGCCCCGGCCTGAGCCTGCGCGAGCGAGGCAACCTCGTGCACGAGATGATGAAGGGGGTATGGAAGAAGCTTGGCACCAGCGATGCGCTTGCCGCGGCCGACGATGCGCTCCTCGCCGGGATCCTCGCGGCGTCCGCGGACGAGGCGATCGCGTCGGTGAAGCGTCATCGCCCCGACGTGCTCGCCGGGCGTTTCGCGCAGCTGGAGCGCGCGCGGCTCATGCGGCTCGCGGGCGAATGGCTGGTCATCGAGCGCGCGCGGCCGGGTTTCGCGATCGTGACGCTCGAGGAGAAGCGCCCGATCACTTTCGGCGGCGTCACGGTGAACGCCAAGCTCGACCGCATGGACCGGCTCGCAGCGGGCGGGCACGCGATCATCGATTACAAGACCGGCGAGTGCAAGACCGCGTCGTGGATGGGCAAGCGCCCCCAGGAGCCGCAGCTTCCGATGTACGCGCTGGGGGGTGGCGAGGAAGTGGCGGCCGTCGCGTTCGCGGTGGTGAAGACGGGCGAGGCCCGCTTCAGGGGCATCTCGCGCGAGCCCAGGCTCCTGCCGGGTGTGGTCACCATCGACAAGGACTACACCGCGAAGAAGATGTACGGCGACTGGGAAGCGCTCGTCGGGCAGTGGCGGGTCGAGCTCGAAGCGATCGGGCGAGGTTTCGCCGTGGGCGACGCGCGGGTCGATCCGAAGCGCGCCGACACGTGCAAGAACTGCGACCAGCCGATGTTCTGCCGCATCGCGGAGAAGGCGCCATTCGGCGTCGCGGGTGAGGGCGAGGCAGATGCCGATGAATGACGCCTTCCGCGCCCCGGACCTGGCCGAGCGCGAGAAGGCGCTCGATCCCACGCGCTCCTGGATCGTGCAGGCGCCGGCCGGCTCCGGGAAGACCGAGCTCCTGATCCAGCGCTACCTCGCGCTCCTTGGCGGCGTCGAGCGCCCCGAGGAGATCGCGGCCATCACCTTCACGATCAAGGCCGCGGCGGAAATGCGCCTGCGCGTGTGCGCCGCGCTCGCGGCGGCGCGCAGCCAGCCGCGCCCCGAAGCCGCACACGACGCGCGTACCTGGGACCTTGCACGCGCCGCGCTCGCGCGCAACGACGCGCTCGGCTGGCGGCTGGAGGAAAGCGCCGAGCGCCTGCGCATCCAGACCATCGACGCGCTGTGCATGTCCCTCACGCGGCAGATGCCGGTGCTCTCGCAGTTCGGCGGCCAGCCCGAGGTGATCGAGGATGCGCGCGTGCTTTTCAGCGAGGCGGCACGCAATCTCCTCGCGGCGCTCGAGGACGACCAGCATCGCGCCGCAGCCGATGTCGCATGCCTGCTCACCCACCTGGACAACAACGCGGCGGAGGCGGAGAAGCTGATCGGCGCCATGCTCGCGCGGCGCGACCACTGGATTCGCACGATCGGCAAGCCCTCCGATCGCGCGACGCTCGAGGCGACGCTCGACAAGCTTCGCGCGGCCGCGGTGGGCAAGGCGCGCGTGCTGTGGCCGCGCCAATTTCCCGCTCCGAAGGATGGCGACATCAACGGATGGATCCACCACGCGAACGCGAACCTCACCAAGGCGGGCGAGTGGCGCAGGAAGCCGCCCACCCCGGAGGTGCTGGAAGCCAACCTCGCGCTGCGCGATGCCCTTCGCGAGGTGCAGGCGCTGCCGGCGGCACGCTACACGGACGAGCAGTGGCAGGTCCTCGAGGCGATCCTGCGGCTCGCGCCGCACGCGATCGCCGAGCTGCGCTACGTGTTCGCTAAGCACGGCAAGGCCGACTTCATCGAGTTCTCGCAGGCGGCGTTGCGCGCGTTGGAAGGAGAAGACGGGCCCACGGACCTCATGCTGGTCCTCGACTACCGCATCCGCCACATCCTCGTGGACGAGTTCCAGGACACGTCGTTCAGCCAGTTCTACTTGCTCGAGAAGCTCACCTCCGGATGGGAGCCGCACGACGGCCGCACGCTCTTCGTGGTGGGCGACCCGATGCAGTCGATCTATCGGTTCCGCGAGGCCGAGGTGGCGCTCTTCCTCCAGGCCCGGCACCACGGCATCGGGACGGTAAACCTCACGCCCCTCACGCTGCGCGCCAATTTCCGCTCGCAGGCGGGCATCGTCGAGTGGGTGAACGGCGCGTTCGCGCGCATCATGCCGGCCGTGGAGGACGTTCCCGGGGGCGCGGTGACGTACTCGCCGTCGCAAGCGGTGCATGCCGCCGAGGCCGAGTCCGTGCGCGTGCATCCCTTTTTCGATGGCGACTCCGCGGGCGAGGGGCGCAGGATCGCCGATATCGCCGCAGCCGCCATGAATGAGGCGGGACGCGAGGGCGCGCCCGGCAGCGTCGCGATCCTGGTGCGAAACCGCAGCCATCTCCTCGAGATCCTGCCCTGCCTGCGCGCGGCGAAGCTGCCCTACCGCGCGGTGGAGATCGAATCGCTCGGGCAGCGGCCGGTGGTGCGCGACCTCCTCGCGCTCACCCGCGCGCTGTCGCACCTCGCCGATCGCGTCGCATGGCTCGCGGTGCTGCGCGCCCCTTGGTGCGGGCTCACGCTCGCCGACCTCTTCGCGCTCGGCTCGGGGGAGGACGCGCTCACGCCATGGGAAGCGATGCATGACGAGGCGCGGCTCGCTTGCTTGTCGGCCGACGGCCAGGCACGCCTGGGGCGCACGCGCGAGGTCCTGGCGCGGTTCGTCGCGGCGCGGCGCCGCGCAAGCTTGCGCGACGGCGTCGAAGGCGCATGGCTCGCGCTCGGCGGCCCGGCGTGCGTGGAAAACGACATCGATCTCGACGAGGCGGACATCTACCTCGACCATTTGGAGGCGTCGGAGGAAGCCGGCGCCCTCGCCGACCTCGAGACGTTCGAGAGTTCCGTCGCGGACTTGTACGCATTGCCGGATATGGCCGCGCCGGATCGCCTGCAGGTGATGACCATCCACAAGGCGAAGGGCCTCGAATTCGACACGGTCATCGTTCCCGGCCTCGCCGGCGGGGGCGGCAAGGACGACCGCAAGCTCTTCCTCTGGATGGAGACGCCGGATTCGGAGCTGCTTCTCGCGCCGATGATCTCCACGGGCTCCGAGAAGGATCCGCTCTACGAGCTTATCCGCGACCTCGACAGGCGCAAGGAGGAGCACGAGATGGGGCGCCTCCTCTATGTCGCGGCCACGCGTGCGCGCCGCCGCCTGCATCTCCTGGGCGACGTGAAATGCGGCCACGACGCCGTGGTGAAGGAGCCCCATGGGCGCTCACTGCTCGCGAAATTGTGGCCGGTGCTTGGCGGGGAGTTCGTGCCGCTCCCGGAACGCCGCGTGCCCACGAACGCAAACGCCCCGGTCGCGGCCGCCAGGCAGGCCGAGCTTCGCCGCCTCAAGGAGCCGCTGGAGTACGAAAGCCCCGCTGCCGCGGCGTGGCATGCGCCGGCGGAAACGCGCGCCCACGACGACATTGAATTCTCCTGGGTGGGCGATACCGCGCGGCGCGTGGGAAGCGTCGTGCACCGCTGGCTGCAGCGCATCGCCGGGGACGAGGCGAAGGGCTGGACGCGCACGCGCATCGAGCGCGAGCTCCCCGCCATCATGCAGGAGCTCACCGCGCGCGGCGTGGTGGAGGGCGATCTCGCGACGGCCAGCTCGCGCGTGATCGCGGCGTTGGCGAGCGCGCTCGAGGACCCGCGCGGCAAGTGGCTCCTCGGGCCGCAACAAAACGCGCGCAACGAATACCGCATCTCCACCGTGATCGACGGCGTGCGCCACGACCTCGTCATCGACCGCTGGTTCGAGGATCTCGCCGGCGCCTGGATCGTCGACTACAAGACGAGCAGCCACGAGGGCGCGGATCCGGAGGGCTTCCTCGCCGCGCAGGAAGAGCGCTATCGCCCGCAGCTCGAGCGCTACGCGCTCGCCGCCGGCAGGCCAGGCGCGCGCCGCGGCATCTATTTCCCGTTGTTGAAAGGATGGCGTGAATGGACGTGAGGCATTCTCTCGCGGCGTTGGCGATGTCGTGGGCGACTCTCGCGATGGGCCAGGACCTTCTCAAGGACTCCCCCGCGGGCGACTGGCGCGACCTCGATCCGGAGAACACGCTCTACCTCGAGCTCCCCACGGGGCGCGTGGTGATCGAGCTTGCGCCCGCGTACGCGCCCGCCAACGTCGAGGCGGTGCGCAAGCTCGCGCGCGACAAATATTTCGATGGCAGCTTCGTGGTCCGCTCGCAGGACAACTACGTCGTGCAGTGGGCGCGGCCCGAGGAGGACGAGCGCGCCAAGGCGATGGCGAAGGTGAAGGTGAAGCCGGAGTTCTCGCGCGCGATGGACGCGAAGCTTCCCTTCACGCGATTGGCCTATCCCGACACCTATGCGCCCGAGGTCGGCTTCTCCGCGGGCTTTGCGGTCGCGCGCGATCCGAAGACGAAAAGGACCTGGCTCGTGCATTGCTATGGTTCAGTGGGCGTGGGCCGCGACAACGACGCGGATTCGGGCAACGGCTCGGAGCTCTACGCGGTGATCGGGCAGTCGCCGCGCGGCCTCGATCGCCAGATCACGCTGGTGGGCCGCGTGGTGCGCGGCATTGAGCTCTTCTCCGTAATGCCGCGCGGTACCGGCAATATGGGCTTCTACGAGAAGCCTTCGGAATGGATCCCGATTCGCTCCGTGCGCCTCGCCGCGGACGTCTCCGAAGCCGAGCGGGTGAACCTGCAGGCACTGCGTACCGAGAGCGTCACCTTCAAGGCGTACGCGGAGTCGCGCGCGAACCGCAAAGAGGAATGGTTCAAGGAACCCATCGGGCGCGTGGGCGTTTGTAACCTCACGCTGCCGGTGCGCGAAAAGCCGCGCTAGTCCGAGCCGCCGAGCTCCCGCGTGAGCTTGGCCACGGTTTCCTTCAGCTCTGCGACCTCATGCTGCAGCTGGTCGATGTTGGCCTTCATCGCCGCGAGCTCGCTCATGGACAGGGTGTCGGGTGATTGGGTCCCCGCCTCCGCGGGGATGACGGCCGGCTCGCCGGACAGGAGGTGCACCCAGCGCGTCTCGCGCGCGCCCGGCTGCTTGGCAAGCTCGCGCACCAGCGCGCCGTCCTTCCTCTCCGCGAGCTCGTTGAGGAAAGCCTCGACCGAGAGGATGTCGCCGAACTTGTGCAGGCGCTCGCTGTTGATGCGCAGCTCCCCGGCGGTCTGCGACCCTCGCAGGAACAGCACCGCGAGGAGCGCGACCGACTGCGGCGGCACGCCGATCACCTTGCCCACGTTCTGCGCGTAGCGCATCACGCGCCCGCCGCTCGACTCCATCACCATGGAAAGCGACTTCATGTGGTCGATGGCCGCCTGCACCTCGGCCTCGGTGGCTTCGATCACCGGGTCGCGGGCCGTCTTCTGGTTCGCGCCCGAGACGAGCGCGTTCAGCGTCAGCGGGTAGCTGTCCGGGACGGTGTGCTGCTTCTCCACGAGGACGCCGAGGACGCGCGTCTCGAGGAGCGAGAGGACGGGGAGGGGATTCGACATCCCCTCATTGTCTCAAATCTTGCCGCCGAGCAAGCCCAGGAGGCCGATGGCGATGAGGTAGATCGCGACGATGTAGTTGAGGAGCTTGGGCATCACCAGGATCAGGATGCCGGCGATGAGCGAGATGAGGGGTCCGACGTGCACCAACATGATGTTCTCCTTTTGGCGTGGGCATCTCCTCTGATCGGTTTGCCTTCTCCGAGTTCACCCCGGTGCCGCGCGCCCCGGTCATCGCGCCATGTCCAGCCATTCGCGCAGCAGCCCGAAGACCTCTTCGGGTTGCTCGAGGGGCGCCATGTGCCCCGAGTCTTCGACGACGGCGAGCCTGGCGCCGCGAATGCCATGGGCGAGCTCTTCGAGGAGGTCCACGGGCATCAGCGCGTCGTGGCGCGCGGCGATCACCAGCGTGGGGCACGCGATCGCCGCCAGGTGCGGGCGGCTGTCGATGCGCCCGATGATGGCGCGCTGCTGGCGCAGGAACGCGTCCTTCCCGCATCCGAGCGCCATCTCGGTGATGGCTCCCGAAATTTCCGGCAAGTGCTCCTCCGTAGCCAGCTTTGGAATGAGCGTGCGGATCACCTCCGGGAAATCGCGCTCGGCGAGGGCCATGAGGCGCTTGCGATTCGCGGTGGCTTCGGGGCTATCGGGTCGTGCGTGGGTGTTCAGGAGGGCGAGGCGATCGACCCGCGCGCTTGCCTGGCGCAGGATCTCGAGGGCCACGTAGCCGCCCATCGAGTGGCCCGCCAATGCGAACTTGCCGGCGGGTGCCTGCTTCAGCGCTTCCTTGGCGAGCTCCGCGATGGACTCGCCGCGCGTCAGGTCGGCGACGGTGCAGGGGGCCGCTTCGCGGAGCCGTTCGACCTGGTACGCGAACGCGTCGGCGTCTTCGAGAAGACCGGGAAGGAAGACGACGGGTGTGCCAGCCATTGCGGTTTGTCCGCCCTGGACCGTAAAAAGTTGCGCACGATCGCGACCTGGGATGCTTCCATCAGCGATGGCACGTGGCCGCAACCGCGAATCTCGACCAGCTTCGCGGCGGGCTTCGCGTCGAGCATGGCCTGCGCCACCGATCGCGGAAAGATCGTGGAGGTCTCGCCGCGCAGCAGCAGCACGGGGCATCGTACCCGATACCATGCATCCCACAGGAAGATGCCGGGTGCGAGCGGGAAGGGCTTGAGGAGCCGCGTGATCTGCGGATCATAGTGCAGGCGCAGGCCTTCGCCCTCGACGCGCGAGCCGTGCACCGCGAGCGCGCGGAACTGCTCGTCGGTGATCTCGCCCCAGGTGCTGTGCGTCCTGCGCATATGCGCCTCGACTTCCTCGAGCGAAGCGAAGCTCCCGGGCGATTCGAGGTTCCTGCCGATCGCCTGCAGCGCGTCCATCGGCACGAACGCGCCGATGTCGTTCATCACCAGGCGGCGCACCGGGCTGCCCGGCTGCGAGGCGAGCAGCATCCCGAGGAGCCCGCCCATCGACGTGCCGATCCACTCCACCTCCTTCACGCCCAGGTGCGAGATGAGCGCGTGGATGTCGGCAACGAATTGCCCGAAGTGGTAAGACATGGGCGAAGCGAGCCAATCGCTCTCGCCGCGCCCGGCGACGTCGATGCAGATCACGCGCGCGTTGGGCGAGAGCTCGCGGGCGATGACGTCGAAGTCGCGCGCGTTGCCGCTATAGCCGTGGGCGCAGATCACCGTGCGGGCGGCGTTGCGCCGACCCCACTCGGTGTAATGGAGGGTGTGGAACCCGGAAGGCCCCAGCGCCCGGTACGTGTCATGCCGGGGCTGGGGTCCCTCAGGTTCGAGTCAATACCTCGGTACGGACCTTTTGAGGAACGCGTCGGCCTCGACGGCGCGGCGGTCGCTCTCCGCGGCGAGTCCCGTGCCCAGGGACGCGCTGATCCTCTTCAGCCCGCGCGTGGCGGACTCGACGAAGCCCGCGATGACGTGGGCCAGGTATACGCTGCGTTGAGCCTGGGCGCGGCGGATGTGGTGCTCGATGACGGCGAAATCGGGGTACGTTGTCTTGAAGTCCATTTGCAAAACCTCCTTGTGGAAGATCCACGGGATCGCCGGGGGGCAAGCGATGGGGCTTGTACCCGGGCCCGTGTACAAAATATAGTGTCGATGTTGCACCGCAACAACCGAACAGATTTTCGGCGACGCAAGAGAAAAGTTGAGGTATTCCCATGGCCAACGCGCGCTTTCCACCCTTGAACGCCCTGCGGGCTTTCGAGGCGGCGGCGCGGCACCTGAGCTTCAAGAAAGCCGCACAGGAGCTTCACGTGACCCCCGGGGCGGTGAGCCACCAGGTGAAGCTGCTGGAGGAGCACCTCGGGGCGGTGCTCTTCAGGAGGCTCACGCGGGCTCTGGAGCTCACTGCCGAGGCCCATGCGATGCTGCCGAAGGTGCGCGAAGGCCTGGACGCGCTGCACGCCGCGGTGGCGCGCGTGAAGGATCGCGGCGACGTGCGCTCGCTCACCGTGGTCGCTCCGCCCAATTTCGCCACGCGCTGGCTGATGCCGCGGCTCTCCCGCTTCACCGAGGCGCATCCCGAGCTCGAGCTGCACGTCGCGAGCCGCCAGGCGATGGTCGACACGATGGCCGACGGCAGCCTTGTGGTGCCCGAAGTCGACAACGACGCGCCGGTGGCGATGGTGCGCTTCGGCACCGGGCATTATCCGGGGGCGCGCGTGCATCCGGTCTTCAACGCGGTCTACGTGCCGGTGTGCAGCCCACGGCTGATGAAGGGCCCGCACGCGCTGAAGACCCCTGAGGACCTGCGCCACCACACGCTCATCCACGACGCGTCGGTGGTCGAGGAGGGCGCGCGCCCGAGCTGGAACGACTGGCTGCAGTCCGTGGGCGTGACCGACATCGACGCCACGCGCGGCCCGCACTTCGGCGACGCCGCGCTCGCCCTCGATGCCGCCATCGAGGGCATGGGCGTGACGCTCGCGATGAAGCCGTTGCTGCACACCGAGATCGAGGCCAAGCGCCTCGTGATTCCCTTCGACATCTCGGCGCCCACCAGCTATGCCTACTACCTCGTCACTCCCGAGGCGGGCGCCGAGAACCGCGCGCTCGCCTCGTTCAGCGAGTGGCTGCTCGAGGAGTCGGCAAGCGAGCGCAGGTGATCACAACCAGCCTGTCCTCTTGAATTTCACCCAGAGGATGGCGTCGATGACGACCATGATGCCCACCGCCATCGGGTAGCCGGACACCCACTTGAGCTCCGGCATGTGCTCGAAGTTCATGCCGTAGATGCCCGCGATCATGGTGGGCACGGCGACCAGGGCGGCGTAGGCCGCCAACCGCTTGGTCACCGCGTTTTCCGCGAGAGAGATCATCGAGAGGTTCACCTGCAGCGCGGTGATCACCATGTCGCGCAGCCCGTCCAATTGCGTGCTCACGCGCAGCAGGTGGTCGTAGACGTCGCGGAAGTACTCCTGGGTGCCGACGCAGACCTGCGGCACGCGCCCGCCGTAGAGCTTGTGCACCGCTTCGATCATCGGCTCGACCGCGTGGCGCAGCATCATGCCCTTGTGCTTCAACTCGTAGAGCGCCTTGATGTTGGCACGCGCGGAGTCGCCCGCCTCGCCCTCGAAGATGTTCTGCTCGATCCTTTCCAGCTCGACCTCGAGCGCGTCCACCACCGGGAAATAGCGGTCCACGATATTGTCCATGAGCGCGTAGAACACGAACCCCGAGCCGTGCTTGAGGAGCTCGGGCTCGCTCTCGGCGCGCGCGCGCACTTCGCCGAAGCCGTGCTCGGTGCGCTGGCGGATCGACAGGATGTAGTTCTTGCCCACGAAGATGTCGATCTCGCCCACGTTGATCTCGCCCTCGCGCAGCTCCACCACGTGCAGCACGGCGAACAGCGAGTTGCCGTACTCCTCGATCTTGGGACGCTGGTGGCCATGGCGCGCGTCCTCGACCGCAAGCGGGTGCAGGTCGAACTCCTTCGCCATCTCCTCGAGCTCCTCGGGCGTCGGGTCCTTGAGCGCGACCCACACGAAGCATTCGGGGCGATGCACGTACTCGCTGATGAGCTCCTTGGGAATGTCGGCGAGCTTCTTGCCATCCTGGTAGGCGACGCAATTGACGAGCATGGAGGTTGGTCCTTAGGAGTAGGTCGCGTCGGCCATCATGGTCACGGCGCCCGCGGCGTCGCGCGTCCAGAGCCTCGCCGAGCCGTCGGCCGCGTCGGGCAGGCCGCAGGTCGAGAAGCCCGCGGTGGCGAAGAGCGGCTTCATCGCACGGAACTCGTAGCGCATCATCGTCGCCTCGGGACGATTGCGGCGCAGCAGGTCGACGAGCAGGGTCGCGATGAGCGGCCCGTGCACGACCAGGCCGGGATAACCCTCGACCTTCGTCGTGTACGGCTGGTCGTAGTGGATGCGGTGGCTGTTGAAGGTCACCGCCGAATAGCGAAAGAGGAGCACCGGGTCGGGATCGATCTCGCGGCGCCACGCCTCGTCGGTCGGCGCCGGCGTGTCCTTGGCCGCGAGTGCGCTCTCGCCGCGATAAACGATGTCGTGCTCGTCGGTGAGGACGAGGCCGCCCGCATCGCTCACTTCGTGGCGCACGGTGACGAAGACGAGCGAGCCGCTGCGGCCCTCCTTCATCGCCACGTCCTTGATCGTCGAGACGCGAGTGACTTTCTCCCCCACCGCGAGCGGGCGCACGAACTCCATGCGGCTCCCGGCCCACATGCGACGCGGCAGCGGCACCGGCGGCATGAACGAGCCTTTCAGCGCGTGGCCGTCCGGGCCCGCCTCCGAGATGCGATAGGCGGGAAGGAAATAGAGCCAGTGCGCGAGCGGCGGCGCCGCGTCGCCCGCCTTCGGCGGCGGATCGTCGCGATCGAGGAGCCCCGCGAGAGCCACGAGCGGGGCCACGGTGACCACGTCGTGGCGCGTCTCGCCGCGTCCGATCCATTCGGAAAGGCGCGAGAAATCCGGTGCGTTGCCCATTACCAGGTCCCTCCCATTGCGCGAATCAGCGCCACCGTCGCGGCCAGCCGGCGTCCGAGGAGGCTCACGGTGGTGCGCTCCTCGTTCAACTGCGTCGCCTGCACCTGCACCACGTTGAGGAAGCTTACCGTGCCCGCCTTGTACTGGTTGACCGTGAGCACCACGCTCTCGCGCGCGGCGCGCGCCGCCTCTTCCTGGAACTTGCTCTCTTGCGCGAGCCAATGCACGGAGGCGAGGCTGTTCTCGACCTCCTGGAAGGCCTGCAGCACCGCCTGGCGATAATCGGCGACGGCTCCTTCGTAGGCCGCGCGCGAGGTGTCCACCGCGGAGCCGCGCGCGCCGAAGTCGAGGACGGTCCCGGCGAGACCCGCGCCCAGCGACCAGAAGCGGCTCGGCGCCGACAAGAGCGTCGAGAGCGCGTCGCTCGCGAAACCCGCGGAGCCGTTCAGCGCTAGCGCGGGGAAGTACGCGGCCTGCGCCGCGCCGATACGTGCGTTGGCCGCGGCCATGCGCCGCTCCGCCGCGGCGATGTCGGGGCGGCGCTCGAGGAGCGTGGACGGCACGCCCGGCGGCACGTCGGGAATGCGCGGCGCGAACTTCGAGGACTGGATTGTGAGGTTGGCGGGTGGGACGCCGACAAGGATAGCGATGGCGTGCTCGAGGGTCGCGCGCGTGGCGTTCAGGTCGATCGCCTGCGCGCGCGTGCTGAGGAGCTGCGATTCGGCCTGCACGACGTCCACCTTGGCGGCGACGCCGGCCCTGTAGCGATTCTGCGTGACCTTGTACGACGTCTCGAAGGCTTTCACAGAGTCTTCCAGAAGGTCGCGCTGCACGTCGACCACGCGCAGCTGGAAGTAGTTGGTGGCGAGCTCGGCCTGGAAGGACAGGCGCGCAGCCTCGAGCTCCGCGGCGCTGGCCTCCTCGCCGGCGCGCGCCGCCTCGACCAGGCGCCGGATGCGGCCCCAGAGGTCGATCTCCCACTGCGCGTCGAGGGCGACGGTGTAGCGATTGCCGGTGCCGCGCGAGCGGCTCGCCCCGCCGTTCGCGCCCAGCGACGGAAAGAGCCCCGAGCGTGCCGAGGCCACTGCCGCGCGCGCCTGGCGATACCGCGCCTCCACGGAGGCCAGCGACTGGTTGGTGATGCTCACCTGCTCTTCGAGGGAATCGAGGACCGGGTCGCCGAAGGCTTCCCACCACGTCCCCTTCGGCGCCGCGTCCTTCGGCTGCGCCACCACCCAGTCGCCGGCTTCCTTGTATTGCTCCGGGACGATGGCTTGCGGCCTCGAATAGTCCGGCCCGATCGCGCACCCGCCCAACACGATGAAAAGCATTACGGCGCTGAGGCTCTTCAAAAGATCAGTCTCCGGCTTGGGGCGACAAGTGTTGGGGCTTCATTCCCATCCTGCGCCGGGTCCACAGGCGGAAACGGTCGAGGTAGAGATAGACCACGGGGGTCGTGTAAAGGGTCAATAGCTGGCTCACCAGGAGCCCCCCCACGATCGAGATGCCGAGCGGGCGGCGCAGCTCCGCGCCGTCGCCGGAGCCCAGCGCCAGAGGGATCGCGCCCAGCGCCGCCGCCATGGTGGTCATCATGATCGGGCGGAAGCGCAGGATGCATGCCTCGTAGATCGCGTCGCGCGGCGTCTTGTTGTCGCGCCGCTCGACCTCGAGCGCGAAGTCGATCATCAGGATCGCGTTCTTCTTCACGATCCCGATCAGCAGGATGATGCCGATGAGGGCGATCAGCGACAGCTCGGTCTTGAAGAGGAGGAGTGCCAGGAGGGCGCCCACGCCCGCGGAAGGCAGGGTCGAGAGGATCGTGATCGGGTGCACCGTGCTCTCGTAGAGGATGCCCAGCACGATGTACACGGTGAGGAGCGCGGCGAGGATCAGCCACGGCTGGTTGTCGAGTCCCTGCTGGAAGAGCCGCGCGGTGCCTTCGAACGAGGCGTAGATGGAAGTCGGCACGCCGATGCGCGCCATGGTATCGCGGATCAGCCGCGAGGCTTCCGAGAGGGCCACGCCCGGCGCGAGGTTGAAGGAGATCGTGGTCGCGGCGAACTGGCCCTGGTGGTTTACCGAGAGCGGCGCCAGCGTCGGCTCGTAGCGCGCGATCGCCGAGAGGGGCACCTGTCCGCGCGTGGGCGAGAGCACGTAGATCGTGGAGAGCGTCTCCGGGCTCTGCAGGAATTCCGGCGCGGCCTCCATGATGACGCGGTACTGGTTGCGGTCCTGGTAGATGGTCGAGACCTGCGATTGCCCGAACGCGAGGCCGAGCGTGGCGTCGATGGCGCGCACCGTGACGCCCAGGCGCGCGGCCGTGGCACGGTCGATCACGAGCGTCATCTGCAGCCCGCGGTTCTGCGCGTCGGAATTGACGTCGGTGAGCTCGGGCAGCTCGCGCATCGCGGCGTCGAGCTTTTCGGCCCACGCGCGGAGCTCGTTCAGGTCGTCGCCGCGCAACGTGAATTGCTGGCCCGCGTCCGCCTGGCGACCGCCGCCGCGCAGGTCCTGGATCGGATTGAGGAAGAGGTTCGCGCCGGGCTCCCTGGCGAGCGACCTGCGCATGCGCGCGAGGATCTCGTCCATGGTCGCGTTCCTCTCCTTCAGCGGCTTCAACGCGATGAACATCTGCGCGTTGTTCCGCTGGCCGGCGCCGGTGAAGGCGGTGACGCTCTCCACCGCCGGGTCCTGCATCACGATGGCGACGAAATCGTTCAGCTTCTGCTTCATCGCCTGGAAGGAGATCGACTGGTCGGCGCGCACCGAGCCGATCACGCGCCCGGTATCCTGCTGCGGGAAGAAGCCCTTCGGCACGATGGTGTAGAGCCAGACGCTCACGCCGATGGTGATGAAGAACACGATCAGCATGAGCAGCGGAAAGCGCAGCACCCAGCCGAGGGACCTTCCGTAGCCGCGCAGCACGGCGTCGAAGCCACCCTCGGCCCACCGCGCCACGCGCCCGGGCTTCTTCTCCTCGCGCGGCTTCAGCAGCAGCGAGCACATCATCGGCGTGGTGCTGAGCGAGACCAGGAGCGAGATGCCGATGGCCACCGAAAGCGTCACCGCGAACTCGCGGAAGAGGCGCCCGATGATCCCGCCCATGAAGAGGATCGGGATGAATACCGCGACCAGCGAGACGCTCATCGAGACCACCGTGAACGCGACCTCGCGCGCGCCCACCAGCGCGGCCTCGTAGGGCGCCATGCCGCGCTCGATGTGGCGCGAGACGTTCTCCAGCACCACGATGGCGTCGTCGACCACGAAGCCGGTGGCGATGGTGAGCGCCATGAGCGAGAGGTTGTTCAGGCTGTAGCCCAGCATGTACATCGCCCCGAACGTGCCGATGAGGGAGATCGGCACGGCGATGGCGGGAATCAGCGTCGCGCGGGCGTTGCGCAGGAAGAGGAACACCACGAGGATCACCAGCACGATCGAGATGACCAGGGTGCGCTCGATCTCGCGCAGCGACGCGCGGATGGTGCTGGTCCTCTCGAGCATCACCTGCAGGTCCACGTTCGCGGGGATCGTGGCGCGAAGCTGCGGCAGCAGTGCCGTGATGCTGTCCACTACCTCGATGATGTTCGCGTTCGGCTGGCGGTTGATGATGAGCATCACCGCGGGCTTGCCGTTGGCCACGCCGTAGGTGCGCAGGTCCTGCACGCTGTCCTCGACGCGGCCCACGTCGCCCAGGCGCACCGCGGCCCCGTTGCGGTAGGCCACGATGATCGGCAGGTACTCCGCGGCGGTCTTGGCCTGGTCGTTGGCCTGGACCTGCCAATAGCGCGCCCCGTCGTCGAGGAAGCCCTTCGGGCGGTTGGCGTTGTTCGAGGTGATCGCGGCGCGCACCTCGTCGAAGCCGATGGAGAGCTTGTTCAATACCGAGGGGTTCAATTCGACGCGCACCGCCGGGAGCGAGCCGCCGCCCACGGTCACCTGGCCCACGCCCTTCACCTGCGACAGGCGCTGGGCGAGATTGGTGGATGCGATGTCGTACATCTGTCCGGGCGTGAAGCGCTCCGACGTCATCGCCAGGATCATCACAGGCGCGTCGGCGGGGTTCACCTTGCGGTAGGTCGGGTTGTTGGGAAGGCTGGTCGGCAGGCTCGCGCGGGCGGCCTGGATGGCGGCCTGCACCTCGCGCGCCGCGCCGTTGATGTCGCGCGAGAGCTCGAACTGCACCGTGACGCGGGTGTTGCCGAGCGACGATTGCGAGGTCATCTCGGTGATGCCCGCGATGCGGCCCAGCGCCCTCTCCAGCGGTGTCGCCACCGTCGCCGCCATCACCTCCGGGCTCGCGCCCGGCAGCGAGGCGGACACCGACACCGTCGGGAAATCCACCTGCGGCAGCGGCGACACCGGCAAGAGCCCGAACGACACCGCACCCGCGAGCGCCACTCCGATGGTGAGCAGCGTGGTCGCGACCGGCCGCCTGACGAAAGGCTCTGTGATGTTCATGAGGAGGTCATTTGGGACGGGCAGCCACCGCCGTCGCCTCACTCGGTGGCGCGGGCCGATCCTTCTTGCGGCCGTGGCGCGCGGCGGCGCGGTCGAAGCAAAGATAGATCACCGGCGTGGTGAAGATGGTGAGGAGCTGGGAGAAGATGAGCCCGCCCACCATCGCGATGCCCAGGGGATGGCGAAGCTCGGAGCCCACGCCCCAGGAGATCATCAGCGGCAGGGCGCCCAGCATGGCGGCGAGCGTGGTCATGAGGATCGGCCGGAAACGCAGGAGCGACGCCTGGTAGATCGCCTCGCGCGGCGCCAGGCCATGCTCGCGCTGCGCCTCGAGGGCGAAGTCCACCATCAGGATGGCGTTCTTCTTCACGATGCCGATGAGCAGGATGATCCCGATGATCGCGATGATGCCGAGGTCCTGGCCCGCGAGGATGAGCGCGAGGAGGGCGCCCACGCCGGCCGCCGGCAGGGTCGAGAGAATCGTCACCGGGTGGATGTAGCTCTCGTAGAGCACCCCCAGCACGATGTACATCGTCACGATCGCCGCGAGGATCAGCAGCAGCGTGCTCAGGAGCGAGGCGCGGAAGGCGAGCGCCGCGCCCTGGAAACCGGTGCGCACGCTTGCCGGAAGCGCCAGCTCCTTCTGCGCCTTCTCGATCGCATCGACCGCCTGCCCGAGCGAAGCGCCCGCCGCCAGGTTGAACGACACCGTGATGGCGGGGAACTGGCCGATGTGGCCGATCGACAGGGCGCCCGGGCGCTCGCTGAAGGTCGCCACCGAGGAAAGCGGCACCTGCACGCCGCCCGTGCCAGGCACGTAGATTTCGTTCAGCGCCGCGGGGCCGCGGCGGAACTCGGGCTTCACCTCCAGCACCACGCGGTACTGGCTCGCCTGCGTGAAGATGGTGGAGATGAGGCGCTGGCCGAAGGCGTTGTAGAGCGCGTTGTCGATGGACGCCGGCGTCACGCCGAGGCGCCCCGCGGTGTCGCGGTCGATGGTGACGTAGGCCTGCAGGCCCTGGTCCTGGAGGTCGGAGGCCACGTCCATGAGCTGCGGCAGCTGGCGCAGCCGATCGACGAGGCGCTCCGTCCAGGTCGCCAGCTCCGCGGCGTTGGCGCTCTCGAGCGAGAACTGGAACTGCGTGCGGCTCACGCGACCCTCGATCGTCAGGTCCTGCACCGGCTGCAGGTAGAGCACCATCCCTTCCATCTTCGCGATGCGCTCCTTCAGGCGCGCGATCACCACTTCGGAGCGGTCTCGCACCTTGTGCGGCTTCAACGCGATGAGGAGCCGCCCCGCGTTCAGCGTGATGTTGGCTCCGTCCACGCCGATGAAGGTCGACACGCTTTCCACCGCCGGGTCCTCGAGGATCGCCTGCGCGAGCGCGCGGCTGCGGTCCGACATCGCGATGAAAGAGACCGATTGCGGCGCTTGCGAGATGCCCTGGATCAACCCGGTGTCCTGCTGCGGGAAGAAGCCCTTCGGGATCACGAGGTAGAGCAGCACGGTGAGGGCGAGCGTGACGAGGAATACGATCATGGTGAGCGGCTGGTGGTCGAGGACCCAGGCGAGCGCCTTGCCGTACTTCGCGATCACGCGGTCGAACATCTCGCCGGTCTTCCGGAAGAACCTGCCCTGCTTCTCGGGCGGGGTGTGCTTCATGAGGCGCGCGGCCATCATCGGGGTCAGGGTGAGCGAGACCACCGCCGAGATGAGGATCGCCACCGCGAGGGTGATCGCGAACTCGCGGAAGAGCCGTCCGACGACGTCGCCCATGAAAAGCAGCGGGATCAGCACCGCGATGAGCGAGAAGGTGAGCGAGATGATGGTGAAGGCGATCTGCTTCGAGCCCTTCAGCGCCGCCTCCATCGGATCTTCGCCTTCCTCCACGTAGCGCGCGATGTTCTCGATCACCACGATGGCGTCGTCGACCACGAAGCCGGTGGCGATGGTGAGCGCCATCAGCGTGAGGTTGTTGATGCTGAACCCCATGAGATACATGACCCCGAAAGTGCCGACGATGGACAGCGGCACCGCGGCGGCGGGGATGAGGGTCGCCGTGGCGCTTCTCAGGAAGACGAAGATCACCGCCACCACGAGCCCGACGGCCAGCAGCAGCTCGAACTGCGTGTCGTGCACCGAGGCGCGGATCGTCACGGTGCGGTCGGTGAGGAGCTGCACGTCGATGGAGGCGGGCAGCGTGGCGGCGAGCATCGGCAGGAGCTGCTTCACGCGGTCGACCACCTCGATCACGTTGGCGCCCGGCTGCTTCTGCACGTTGAGGATGATCGCCGGCGTATCGTTCATCCATGCGGCCAGGCGGGCGTTCTCCGCGTCCTCGATCACGTCGGCGATGTCGGAAAGATAGATCGGTGCGCCGTTCTTGTAGGCGACGATGATCGCGCGGTATTCCTCGGGGCTGCGCAGCTGGTCGTTGGCGTCGATGGTGTAGGAGCGCGCGGGGCCGTCGAAGCTGCCCTTGGCCTGGTTCACATTGGCCGCGGCGATCGCGCTGCGCAAGTCCTCCATCGAAAGCCCCTGCGAGGCGGCCGCCTTGGGATTGACCTGCACGCGCACCGCGGGGCGCTGGCCTCCGGAAAGCGTCACCAGCCCGACGCCCGTTACCTGCGACATCTTCTGCGCGAGGCGCGTGTCGACGAGGTTTTGCACCTGCGTCAACTTCATGGTCTTCGAGGTGATGCCGAAGGTGAGGACCGGCGCGTCGGCCGGGTTCACCTTGCTGTAGATCGGCGGCGCGGGCAGGTCGCTCGGCAACAGGTTCGCTCCGGCGTTGATCGCGGCCTGCACTTCCTGCTCGGCGGAGTCCAGGTCGATGGCGAGGTCGAACTGCAACGTGATCACCGACGCGCCGCCGGAGCTGGTGGACGACATCTGTTTCAGGCCCGGCATCTGGCCGAACTGGCGCTCGAGCGGTGCGGTGATCGAGGAGGTCACCACGTCGGGGCTCGCGCCCGGGTAGAGCGTGACTACTTGAATGGTGGGGTAGTCCACTTCGGGAAGCGCGGAGAGCGGCAGCTCGCGATAGGCGACGATCCCCACGAGGAGGATCGCCACCATGAGGAGCGCGGTGGCCACCGGCCTCAGGATGAAGAGGCGTGACGGGTTCACTGCGCCGCTTTGCCTTCGCCGACCTGGCGCGCCTCGCGACGCTTCCTGAACTCCTCGCGCTGCTCGGGCGTCATCGCCTCGAGGCGCTTCTTGAATTCCTCGCGCTTGGCCGGATCCATGGCGCCGCCTTTGTCGGGGCCTCGCGGGCTGCGCGCGCCGCCGGCGGGCTCGGTCACCTCGACCTTCACGCCCTCGCGGATGCGGTCCACGCCGTCGACGATGACGCGCTCGCCGGCCGCGAGCCCCGACTCCACCGCCGTGCTGGCGCCTTCCGTGGGGCCGACCACCACCGGGCGCAGCGTCACCGTGCTGTCATCCTTCACCACGTAGACGATGGTGCCCTGCGCGCCACGCTGGATCGCCGCCGACGGCACCACGACCACGCCCTTGCGCGTGTCGATCACCATGCGGATGTTGACGAACTGGTTGGGGAAGAGCAGCGCCTTTTCGTTGGGCAGCTGCGCCTTCAACTTGACGGTGCCGGTCGTGACGTCGATCTGGTTGTCGGTGGTGAGGAGCGCGCCGCGCGCCAGCACGTTCTTCTGCTCGCGATCCCACGCTTCGACCGCGGGCTTGTCGCCGGCATTGAGGCGCGCGAGCACGCGCTGCAGGTTGTCCTGGGGAATGGTGAAGAGCACGGTGACCGGGTCGACCTGCGTGATCACCGCGATGCCGTTGGGCTCGGAGCCGGTGACCATGTTGCCGGCGTCGACCTGCCTCAAGCCGACGCGCCCCGTGATCGGCGCGGAGATGCGCGTGTAGGAAAGCTGCAGCCTGGCGTTGTCCACCTGCGCCTGGTCGACCTTCACGGTGCCTTCGAGCTGGCGCACTGTCGCGGCCTGCTGGTCCACCTGCTGCGCGGCGATGGAATCCTGCGCGAGGAGGGTGCGGTAGCGCTCGAGGTCCAGGCGCGCGTTGTTGAGCTGCGCCGCGTCTTTCGCGAGGTTGCCTTCGGTCTGGTTCAGGGCCACCCGCAGCGGCGCCGGGTCGATCTGCGCCAGCGTGTCGCCGGCCTTCACGATCTGCCCCTCGGTGAACGAGACGCTCTGCAATTGCCCCTCGACGCGCGGTTTCACGATGACGGTGCGCAACGCGGTCACGGTGCCGAGCGCGGTCTGGACGATGTTCACGTCGCCGATGCGAGCCGCCGCGGCCGCCACCGGCTGCACCCGATTGGGATCGCCGCCGCCGCGCCCGCCCTTGCCCGCGCCCTTGCCGCCCTTGGCGGAGTCCGTGGACTTGGCCTTGGCCGCATCGCCCGGGGAGGGACCCCAGAAGTACCACGCGCCCGCCGCTGCGAGAAGGATCACGGCGACGATCGCGACGGGCTTCATCCAGCGGCGCCGCGCAGGGGAAGGGGGAGGCGGCGGTGCCGCGGACAGGTCGACCATGGGGCTCTTGTCGTTATTCGGTGGCCATTGGAGCGGGGATTGGCACGGCAGTTTCCTTCACACGTGCTTCAACTTGTAATCGCTACCCCTTGGCGGGAACGATCGCGGGCTCCTGCAGGGCGGCGATCTGCTCGCGCAGCTCGAGGATGCGGTCCTGCCAGTAGCGCGCCGTATTGAACCATGGGAAGGCGATCGGGAAGGCGGGATCGTCCCAGCGGCGCGCGAGCCACGCCGAGTAGTGCAGCAGGCGCAGCGTGCGCAGCGCTTCGACGAGAATCAACTCGCGGTCGTCGAATTCGGCGAAGTCCTCGTAGCCCTCGAGGATATGGCCGAGCTGCTGGCCCATGGCGAAGCGGTCCCCGGAGATGAGCATCCACAGGTCCTGCACCGCGGGCGCCATGCGGGCGTCGTCGAGGTCGACGAAATGCGGGCCGCCCGGGGAATTTCCCGTGTCCGGCGTCCAGAGGACGTTGCTCGCGTGGCAATCGCCGTGGGTGCGCAGGTGCTTCACCGCGCCCGCGCGCTCGAACGCGTGGCGCACGCCTTCGAGCGCCAACTGCGATGCCTGCTTCCACGCGGCGACCAGGTCCTGGGGAATGAGGTTGCTCGCCAGCAGGAATTCGCGCGGCTCGTCGCCGAAGCTCGCGATGTCGAGGCGTGGCCGGTGCACGAAGTCGCGCGTCGCGCCCACCGCATGGATGCGACCGATGAAGCGTCCCAGCCATTGGAGCACGTTCGCGTCCTCGAGCTCCGGGGCGCGTCCGCCGCGCTTGGGGAAGGCGGCGAAGGCGAAGCCCTCGGCGTGATGCAGCGTCTTGCCTTCGAGTGCCAGCGGCGCCACCACCGGGATCTCGCTCGCGGCGAGCTCGTTCGCGAATTCGTGCTCTTCGAGGATCTGCGCGTCCGTCCAGCGCGCCGGGCGGTAGAACTTGGCGACGACCGCGCCGCCGTCGTTCACCCCCACCTGGTAGACGCGGTTCTCGTAGCTGTTCAAGGCGAGGAGGCGCCCGTCGCAGGCCAGGCCCACGCCGTCGAGGGAGTTGAGAACGGTGTCGGGAGTGAGGCGGGAATACGGATGAAGGTCGGTCACCGCGGCATTCTACGCGCCCCCTATTGGCGTTGACGCGGCGCAGCATTGCACTCTTCGAGTGCGAAACACCCGCCTCGGGCACGCTCGGTGGCGGTGCGGGAGGCAGTGGCATGCAATCTGCTCTGGAGTTCGCATGCAATTCGTGGGCGTCATCCGCAATCTCCTGCAACGCTCCCGCATCGACGCCGATGCGGCGGCGCGTTTGTGGGGCGCAATACTCGACGAGGCGTTGGACGACATCGAGGTCGGGGCCGTGCTTGGCGCTCTCATCGCGGCGGGAGCGAGCGCAGAAGAGCTGGCCGGCCTCTATCGCGCGGTCGAGGAGCGCATGGACCGCGCGCCGCTGGTGGCCGGCGCACGCGCCGTCGCGGTACCCGCATACGGGCTGGTGCCGGGCGAGGCGTTGATGGCGTCGCTCGCGGCCGCGCTCCTCGCGCGCTTCGAGGTGCCCGTCGCGATCCACGGCATCCTCGATTCGCCGTGCGGGATCGCTTCGGTGTGCGTGCTGCGCGAGCTGGGCGTGCTGCCGTGCGGCTCCCTGCGGGAAGCCGGGGAGAAGCTTCGCGCCGAGCGCATCGCTTTCATTCCCGCGCAGCTTCTCGGCTCGCGCTTCGCGTCGCTGATCGCGATGCGCGGACGCCTCGGCGTGGAAGGGCCCGCGCATACCGTCGCGCAGGCGCTCGATCCCACTCACGGCGACGCAGTGCGCCTCACCTTCGCGGTGGCCGGGACCGCGAGCGAACGCATCGGGGAGCTCGCTCCCCACGTCGATGGCGGCTTCGTCGCGCTCACCTGGCCCGCGGGCCGCTCGCCGCTCACGCTCTCGACGCGCCCGCGCATCGAGGCCATCCGCGACGGCAATCGCGAGGTCCTGTTCGAGGCCGACGTGCAGGAGATGCGCGCCGCGTTCACGCAGCCACCCGGGGACGCGCAGGGCATGGCGCGTTGGATCAAGCGTGTGATGGCGGGCGAAATTCCGGTGCCGGGGCCGGCGGTGAATCTCGTCGCCGCATGCCTCTACGCCGTGGGCCACGCGCCCGACTTCACCCAGGCGAAGGCTATCGCCGCCGTCAGCGCAGGCCGGCTCGCTGCCTAACCCCTTCAATCTTTAGGGGTTTTCCGAAGTGTACGGGAAGGGCGCATGCTAGTATCCGCACGCATGCCGTCCCACTATCCGGAGCAAAACTATGAAAAATCCGTTGGATTCCCTCTGGGGCACCGTAATCACCGGTCTCGTCCTCACCGTGGTTCTTTACTACCTCGCTCGCGCGATGATGGGAGGCTGACATGACCATGGACTTCATCCAGTACGGACTCGGGCGCTGGCTGCACATCATGGCAGGCGTGATGTGGATCGGCCTTCTCTACTACTTCAACTTCGTGCAGGTCGACGCGCTGAAGAAAGCCGCGGCGGACACGCCGCCGACGGGCGCGGGCATCACCAAGCATGTGGCTCCGCGCGCGCTCTTCTTCTTCCGCTGGGCTGCGGTGGTGACGGTGCTGATGGGCGCATTCATCCTCGGCGACAAGATCGACGACGCGCTCTTCTTCAAGGAGCGCGCCTACGTGCCCATCGGGATCGGCGCGTGGCTCGGCCTCATCATGTTCTTCAACGTGTGGGTGCTGATCTGGCCCAACCAGAAGAAGATCCTCGGGCTGGTGCCGGCCACCGACGAGGAGAAGACCAAGGCGCGCCGCGTGGCTTTCCTCGCTTCGCGGACCAACGCCGCGCTCTCCATGCCGATGCTGTTCATGATGGTCGCTTCCGGCGGGATCTTCCGGAGAGCGATTTTCGGCGCGTAGTTACTTCCTGGGAAGGCCGGTGACCTTGTCGCCGGCCTTGATTCTCTTCTCGGCGAACCAGCCCTTGTTGGTCTCGATCGCGTAGCGCGCCGGCCCCGCCGCGGTATGCGTGTCGAGGGTCTGGGGCTCCATGTCGAGGATGTTGAGGATCTCGCCCTTGGAGTCGACGAAAGCCACCGAGAGCGGGATCAGCGTGTTCTTCATCCACATGCTGTGATACTCGATCTGGTCGAACACGAAAAGCATGCCGTCGTTCTTGCCGAGGGACTTGCGGTACATGAGCCCTTGGGTGCGTTGCGGATCGCTGGCGGCGACCTCGACCTTGAGGGGATGCGCGCCGACCTTGATCTGGCTGGTGCCGAAAGTGACGTCGGCACGCGCGCCGAGGGCGGCTGCCAGGAGCACAACGCCCAGAACCCGAAGGGCGATCGAACGGTCCAATATCATCATTCCCGTGATTTGCATCGGCAGAAGAACCTCGATAATCGCATGCGACAACTCCTTGCTGTCTTTTTGACCGCGCTGGTGGCGGGCTGTGCCGCCGTGCCGCCGGCCCCCACAACGCCCGAGACGCCGAAGGAGGCTACCGAGCGCCGCCAGAGGGCTCCGCCTCCTACCTACAACCTCACCGGCTATCCGCCCGCCGTGCGCGACGGCTACATCGATGGCTGCGAGACCGCGAAGAGCACCAGCTATGCCCGCAAGGACCCGAAACGCATGGCCGGCGATCCGCAATACTCGATGGGCTGGAACGACGGGTACTCGATCTGCAAGAAGAAGTGAAAAAGGGGTCAGATTACTTTTCGGGTCGAAAAGTAATCTGACCCCTTTTTCACTCTGCCCTCGACAGGATCCACCCTGAGATCGCGGTGAGGATCTCGGGCACCTCGCCGATGGCGGATTCGAGCGAGATCGGCACGTGCGGCTGGCCGGCGCGTATGGCGTCGAGGATGCGCGGCAGGTCTTGCTTGAGGTGGCCGCCCTGCGCCATGAAGAGCGGGAAGACGGTGATCGCGGACGCGCCCTCGGCGACGAGGGAGGCGATCGCCTCCTCGAGAGTGGGCGTCATGAACTCGAGGTAGGCGAGCGCGATCGGGTACTCGGGGCGGCTCGCGCGCACGCGATCGCGGATCTCCTCGAAGGGCCGCGCCCATTGCGGGTCGCGCGCGCCGTGGGCGAAGAGGACGATGCCGCGCATTAGTGCTTGCCCGTGGAGCCGAAGCCGCCCGCGCCGCGCGCGCTTTCCTCGAAGCTCTCGACCACGTTCAGGTCCACTTGCACCACGGGAACCACGACGAGTTGCGCGATGCGCTCGAGCGGATTGACCACGAAGGTCTCCTTGCCGCGGTTCCAGCACGATACGAACACCTGCCCCTGGTAGTCGGAATCGATGAGGCCCACGCCGTTGCCGAGCACGATGCCGTGCTTGTGGCCCAGGCCGGAGCGCGGAATGATGATCGCGGCGAGCCCGGGGTCGTCGAGATGGATCGCGAGCCCGGTTGGAATCAGCGTCGTGTCCCCCGGGCGCAGCGTGATCGCGTCGTCGATGGCGGCGCGCAGGTCGAGCCCCGCCGAGCCGTTGGTCGCGTACGCCGGCGGCTGCGCGCGAACTCTTTCGTCGAGGATGCGGATGTCGAGGGTTTTCTTCTTCAATGGAGTACGCCGCCCCGGGGCGGAAGTTTGAGTGAAGGGAAAGGCTAGAAGACCTGCTTGATCGGCGTGACCGTCGCCTGTGGGCGCTCGTCGCGCAACCGGATGGCGTGGTCGACGATGCCGTATGCGATCTTCGACTTCGGCGCGCGCGCGAGCGCATGCGCCCCCGCGTCGTCGTAGATCGTGACCTCGTTCTCTTCCTTGCCGATGGTGTGCTGCACGAGGTTGGCCACGATCATCGGGATCTTCTTGCGGGCGCGCTTGGCCTGCGCGTAGTCGGCGAGGTTCTCGCTCTCGGCGGCGAAGCCCACGCAGAACGGGCCGTTGGCCATCGCCGCCACGTGGGCGAGGATGTCCTCGGTCGGCTTCAAACTGATCTCCATCGGCTCCGAGGATTTCTTGAGCTTGCGCCCCGACGTCGTCACCGGCGTGTAGTCGGCCACGGCGGCGACGCTGAAGAAATAGTCGGCGCCCGCCACGTGAGCCTTCACCGCCGTCATCATCTCGGCGGCGGTGGTCACGTAGACAAAATGCGCCTGCGATGGCGGCGTGAGCGCCGTGGGCCCGCTTACCAGCGTCACGTCCGCGCCGAGGGCCGTGGCCGCTTCGGCGATCGCGTAGCCCATCTTGCCGGAGCTCAGGTTGGTGATGCCGCGCACCGTGTCGATCGCCTCGAAGGTCGGTCCGGCGGTGACGAGCACGGTGCGCCCGGCCAGGCGCCTGGGCGCGAAGAAGGCGAGGATCGCGTCGAGCATTTCTTCGGGCTCGAGCATGCGTCCCATGCCCACTTCGCCGCACGCCTGGTCGCCCGCGGCCGGGCCCATCACCACGATGGCGTCGGCGCGCAGCGTGGCGACGTTGCGTTGCGTGGCGGCGTTGTCCCACATCTCGCGGTTCATCGCCGGCGCCACCAGCAGCGGGCAGTCGCGCGCGAGGCACGCGGTAGACAAAAGGTCGTCGGCGAGCCCATTGGCGAGCTTGGCGATGAAGTCCGCGCTCGCCGGCGCGATCACGATCGCATCCGCCCCTCGCGAGAGCTCGATGTGCGCCATGTGGTTGGCGAAGCTCGCGTCCCAGAGGTCGGTGATCACGGGCTTGCCGGTCAACGCCTGGAAAGTCACGGGCGTGACGAACTTCGTCGCCGCGTCGGTCATCGCGACCTGCACTTCGACGTTATGACGTATGAGGAGGCGCGCGAGCTCGGCGACCTTGTAGGCAGCGATGCCCCCGGTCACCCCGAGCAACAGACGGCGTTTCAAGACCTTGTCCATGAAGACATTTTACCCACTACCGAGGCTCGCATGTCGATGGCCCAGTGGCCGCCTGCCGAGCGGCCCCGAGAAAGATTGCTGGCGCAGGGAGCGGCGGCGCTATCGGACGCGGAGCTTGTCGCGCTCTTCCTCGGCACCGGGGTGCGCGGCAAGAGCGCGCTGGACCTGGCTCGCGAGCTCCTAGCGCGCTTCGGCCGCGTCTCGCGCCTGCTTTGCGCCACGCACGACGAATTCGACCAGGTGTCCGGCGTGGGGGCGGCCAAGTACGCGCAGATCGCCGCGGTGATGGAGCTCGCGCGGCGCGCGCTCTCGGAGGAGATGAAGACGCGCGACAGCCTGGCCTCGCCCGCGGCGGTGCGCGGCTATCTGCGTTTGCACATGCAGGATCTCGGGCATGAATGCTTTTTTTGCGTGTTCCTCGATGCGCAGAACCGCGTGATCGCGGCGGAGGAATTGTTTCGCGGCACGCTCACGCAAACCAGCGTGTACCCACGCGAAGTGGTCAAGCATTCGCTGCGGCATAACGCGGCCGCGGTCATCCTCGCGCACAACCATCCATCGGGCGTCGCCGAGCCGAGCGTGCAGGACCAGGCGCTCACCCGCACACTCTGCGAAGCGCTGGGCTTGGTGGACATCAAGGTCCTCGACCACTTCATCGTGGCGCCGGGCGCGTGCCTGTCTTTCGCGGAGCGCGGGCTCATGTGACATGGCCCGAAGGGACCAGGGCAGGGCTGCATGGCTGTCAAATGGCCACCGCAACATCGCAGGATGCCACTCTTACGCGCGTTCGCGCTCACTGTCATTTCGGCCCTCGCCGTGTCGTTGCCCAGGGCGCAGTCCATCGTCGCGACGGTGCCCGGCGCGGGTGGACTGGACGTGGCCGTCGACGCGGGGCTGAACCGGGTCTACACCGCCGGCGGCTACTCGAACCGCGTCGCCGTCGTCGACGGCGCCAGCAATTCGGTGACCCAGGTGACGGTGGGCTACCGGCCGCAATTCATCGCCGTGAATCCGGTGACGCATCGCGTGTACGCGAGCAACACGCAGGACGGCACGCTTTCGGTGATCGACGCCGCGACGCTGGCGGTGGTGAACCTCCCGATCGGAGGCGCGGGGCCGATCGCGATCAACGAGCGCACCAACAAGATCTACGTGATGCGTCGCGGCAACAACGGCGAGGTCACGGTCGTCGACGGCGCGAGCAACACCTGGTACTCGATCACCACCGCGTCGTACGTGCCCGAGTGGATGGTGGTGAACCCCGGCACGAACAAGCTCTACGTCTCGCATTCCACTTCAGGAGACGTTCGTGCCATCGACGCATCGTCCGCATCCGACCATCCGCCCACGGTCGGGATCCTCGTCGCGGGTCGCCCGAGCTACATCGCGCTCAACAGCGCCACCAACAAGGTCTACGTCCTCAGCGACGACGCGCGCGGACCGATCGTCGCGATCGATGGCGCGACCAACGCCTCGCAGCGGATCACGACACCGGGGCACTCCGGCGCGCCGGTATCGATCGCGGTGAATCCCGCCACGAATCGCATCTACGCCGCGCTCGGCAACGAGGTGGTCGTCGTCGATGGCTTCACGAACGCCGCCGTCGGATACATCCCCACCGGTTTCCTTTCTCACCTCACGGTCGATGCCGGGCTCAATCGCATCTACGGCGTATCCGGCAACACGGCGGTGCTGGTGGTCGACGGCGCGACGAATACCTTCACGCGCCTTGCGACGGAGGCCTACGCAGTCGCCGTAAACCCGGTGACGCATCGCGCCTACGTCGCCGGCGGCGGCCTCGCGGTGATCGATCCGGGCGCTTCGGCGCCATCGCCCGCGGCATATGGGATCAATGCGCAGGGCATGTGGTGGGCTGCTCCCGCCGGAGTCGAGTCCGGCTGGGGGCTCAACATCGCGCACCAGGGCAATACGATCTTCGCTACCTGGTTCACCTATGACGCCGACGGCAGCGCGATGTGGCTCGTGATGCCCAACGGTGCCCGCACCGCAGCCTCTTCGAACGCATATGCCGGTGAGGTGTATCGCACGACGGGGCCGTCCCTCGGCACACCCTTCGATCCCGCGAAGGTTTCGACCAGCGCGGTGGGCACGGCGTCCGTCTCGCTCCTCGACGCCGACCGCGCGGTGTTTTCCGCGACCGTGTTCGGGAAGCAGGTCGACAAGGACATCACCCGGCAGGTGTATGCCGCTCCCATGCCGGTTTGCGCCGTGGGGGCAAGCCCGGGCGCCCAGGCGAACTACCAGGACATGTGGTGGGCTTCGCCCGCGGGAAGCCAGTCGGGATGGGGCGTGAACCTTGCGCACGAGGGCGACATCCTGTTCCTTACGTGGTTCACGTACGGTCCCGACGGCAAGGCGTTGTGGCTGGTGGGCTCGAACGTCGCGCGCACCGGTAATAACACCTATTCGGGCACGCTCTACCGCACGTGGGGGCCACCCTATGGCGCGCAGCCCTGGAACCGCTCGCTGGTATCGATGATGCCCGTCGGGAGCGTCACCGTGGCGTTCAGCGATGCCGCCAATGGAACGTTCTCGTACACCGCAATGGGCGTTAGCGGCTCGGTGCAGATCACCCGCCAGGTGTTCTCCAGCCCCGCCACGGCCTGCCGCTAGCTTCAGCGACGCAGCAGCTTCAATTCCATCGAGCGGATGTTCATGCCGATCTCGCCGTCGCCCGCGATCTCGTTATTGAAGTGATAGTCGTCGAACACATAATCGGCAGGGTCGGGTGACAGTCTCGGCTCGAGGGTGCGCGCTGCTTGCAGCACGCGCGCGAACTCGGTGCGATCGACGCGAAACTCGTAGCGTCCCCCCGTACCTTCCGCGTTCGGCGACGTGAAGGGCGCTGGAGTCGTGAGCGTCGCCGCCCCGAAGCTGCGTCCGTACGCAGACTCGCGGAACGCGGTGGCGACGATCACGTTGCCGTCCGGCCCATCGCGCAGGACGTTGTCTACCGCGGGCACCGTCCCGAAGGCCATGACGATGAAGTAGAAGTGCACGCCCGAGCGCTGGTCGAACACGTCGAGCGTGGGGTGCCCGTATGCGTGGCTCCCCGCCGAGGTGGCAAGGCGCTTCAGGTGAAGTTCGAACGAGATCGCGACCTGCGTTTGCGTGTCGTACTGCCCCGCCCACGGGCGCAGGCGGTCGTCCTCTTCGCGCTCGCGCGGCGGGAACCGCTCGAACTGGAAGAGGGGGTTGATGCTGGACAGGTTAGAGGCGCCGCGCGAGCGCGTGTCGACGTGGATCCCTAGCGTGCGGTCGTCGGCGATCTGCACGAATGCATTCGACGCCGCGTCGTCGATGGAAGGGCCGCCGACCGCGTAGACGGTGCCCGAGGCAAGCCCGGTACGATCGGCGAATGCCGCGCCCGCGATGGAGTCGGCGACGAAAGGTCCGATCACATTTCGCGGACCGGGAATGTTGTTGGAGCCGATGCACGCGCGCCTTTGCTCGACGATCGCTTCGCACTCGGGTCCGGAGCGCACGAGGTCGCCTGCCACGCGCAACACGAAATCGCGCAGGCCCTCGTCGCGCACCGAGCCCGCGCAGAAAGCGATGCCCTCGTCGGTCCATCCACGCGCGACCATCCGCTGCCGCGCTTCAGGGTCCCACGCATAGCGGTGGTTCGCGCGGTTCAGCGCGGGTGAGTAGCCGTTGTTGTATGCGCGGAAGACCGGCTGGGTTCCGATGGGACAGGCCCCCGTGGCGACGTCGGGGACATAGGCGTCGAACGCGATTCCCTCGTACACCCAGTTTCGGTCGTGCTCACGCACGAACTGGCACTCGGCCTCGTCGGTCGTGTAGAAGTGGGACCCGGAGCCGGATGGTTGCGCGCCGTAGAAACGGCACGCGGGCCTGGACGGGCACGGTCCGGGCGAGGCTGAAAAGCATGATCCCAGCGTGTCGAACTGGTAGCCCGTACGCACCCAGCCGCGCCCCGCGCCGCCGGTCTCGACGTACGCCATCTCGCCCGCGTCGGCCGTGAGGAAGTAGCGGTCCAGGGCCGCGTCGTAGTACTCGACGACGCTCGCCTCAGCGGCGAAGGCAGGAAGCGCGGCGAGGAGCAGCGCAAGCAAGCGTGTCGGAATTTCTCGGGCCATCCGCGATTTTCCCCCTGGGCTGCCAGGCATTGCAGATTGCCCGTGGCCCGGGAAACCGGTTATAATCCAATGCTTTGATTCTTCAACCGGTAATCATCATGTCGCGCGTTTGCCAAGTGACGGGGAAGGCCCCCCGAGTCGGACACCACGTGTCCCACGCCAACAACAAGACCAAGCGTCGCTACCTCCCCAACCTGCAGTACCGCAAGTTCTGGGTCGAGAGCGAGAACAAGTGGGTCAAGATGCGCCTTACCAGCGCGGGCCTGCGCCTCATCGACAAGAAGGGCATTGATGTCGTGCTCGTCGAGATGCGTGCGCGCGGCGAGAAAGTCTGACCATGCGCGAAAAGATCAAGCTCGAGTCGTCCGCCGGCACCGGCCACTTCTACACGACCACCAAGAACAAGCGCACCACGCCCGACAAGATCGAGATCAAGAAGTACGATCCGAAGGCGCGCAAGCACGTCATGTATAAGGAAACCAAAATCAAGTAGTCATCCCGGCGTAGGCCGGGATCCAAGCAGGAAGAAAAAGAAGCCCCGCAGAAGCGGGGCTTTTTTCATTGGGCCCGGCCTTCGCCGGGGTGACTTATTTTTGCTTCGCGATGACCTGGTCCTTGATGTCGTCGTAGACCTTCTGGGTGACGACCTTCTTGGTGACGAGGTCGTCCTTGCCCTTGTAAGGGCGGTGCTTGACGATCGCCTTGGCGTGCACTTCGCCGATGCCCTTCAGCGTGGCGAGCTCCTTCTCGGAGGCGGAGTTCAGGTCGATGAGCTCGGCCTTCTTGGCGTCGGCTTTCGGCGCGTCGGCCTTCTTGGCGTCGGCTGCCTTGGCCTCGGTCTTGGCTGGTGCAGTCGCCGGGGCGGGTTTGGTGGTTTCCTTCTGGGCGAAGGCGATGCCGACCGAGGCGATGGCCGCGATCAAAATGGCTAGGAATCGTTGCATGGTGCAGTCCTCCTCTGGGGGTTATGGATGTTTCGGGGCTTTGGCCCGAATTCACTTCAACGGCCGCGACAGTTTACCGTTGACGCAAAGAAAAAGCCCCGCGGGTGCGGGGCTTGTGCAATTCGGGCCCCGGCGGGGAGACGCTTGGGGTGACACCGCGCTAGGCGTAGCTGCGCAGGCGCCGCGAGAAGTCCACCAGCTGCGGAACGTTGCTTCTCTCGGCGCGCTCGCACCATTCCTTCAGCTGGGTGACGAGCTGCTCAGTGTTGAGCGTCGAGCGCTCCCAGAGGCGGGAGAGGTCCTCGCGCATCGTGGCGGTGGTCTTGAGCATCGGGCTCGAAGCGAGCACGACGTCCACCTTTTCGCGGTGCTGGGCGGGAAGGACACGCGCGTCGCTGTGCAGCCACTTGCGCAGCGTCTTCAGCGCGGAGCTGTCGTGGCCCTTGGCGCGCAGCGTGGTGAACTCCGTCGCGCAGGTGCCCTTCATCGACTTGGCGTAGTTGGCGAGCACGTCGTAGCGGTGCGCGATCACGGCCTGCAGCGTCGCGGCATCGACCTCGAACTTCGACGGGTCGAGCTTCACCTTCGGCGCGGTCTTCTTCACCGTGGCCAGGCCGAAAGCTTCCATGATCTTGATGTACATCCAGCCGAGGTCGAACTCGTACCAGCGGATCGAGAACTTGGCCGAGGTCGGATAGGCGTGGTGGTTGTTGTGCAGCTCTTCACCGCCGATCCACAGGGCGATCGGGGTCATGTTGGTGCTCGCATCCTCGGTCACGAAATTGCGGTAGCCCCACCAGTGCCCCAGGCCATTGATCACGCCAGCGGCCCAGAACGGGATCCACGCGAGCTGCAGGCCATAGATGATGGCGCCGGGAATGAGGCCGAAGGCGGCGATGTCGATCGCGAGGAGCAGCATGATTCCCCACTTGTTCATCGGGGTGTAGACGTTGCGCTCCATCCAGTCGTCGGGCGTGCCATGGCCGTAGCGGGTCATGGTCTCGGAGTTGTGCGATTCCTTCACGTACAGGAAGACGCCGGTGAACAGCACCTTGTTGATGCCCAGGATCTGCGGGCTGTGCGGATCGTCCTCGGTCTCGCACTTGGCGTGGTGCTTGCGATGAATCGCGGCCCACTCCTTGGTGATCATGCCGGTGGTCATCCAAAGCCAGAAGCGGAAGAAGTGGCTCACGATCGGATGCACGTCGAGGGCGCTATGGGCTTGGCAGCGGTGGAGGTAAACCGTGACCCCCGCGATGGTGATCTGCACCAGGATAAGGGCAGCGATGACGTCGCCCCACCAGGGAAGATTCAGGAAGCCGCTGAACATGGAATGTGTGCCTTTGGTTGGAGCTCGCGGAGTGCGAAGCTCTCATATGGGTACGAAACTCTTCGATTGTACCGAGGACGTGCCGCGAAAGGTAACTTTCTTGTCGGGGCGCGCTTCAAGTCGTTGATTCCGATTGGGAATCAGTTGTTACCGGCGTAGCAAGCAGGTACGTCGCGGCGCGGATAGGGAATCTCGATTGCCTCGGCCCGGAACGCCTCGAGGCTCTTTCAGGAGCTCGCTCGCGTCGAGGCTCAGGGCCATGGAGTGGATTCGCCGCGGTGGTGTTCGAAATTGCTCACGAACCGGTCGGTGACGCTGCGGCTGCCGGAGATCACGACCACGTTCTCGGCATTCTTCGACTGCGCTGCCTGGGTGAAGTTGTAGCTGCCGGTGATCACGGCGGCGAAGGCGCTCGCGCCGTCGACGATCACTATCTTGTTGTGCGAAGCGGCGTGGGCACGATCCAGGTAGACGCGTGCGCCGGCGCGCTCGAGCGCCGCGAGCCCGGGGAAACCGCCCGCTTCCTGCTGCGCGGCATCGCCCACGATCTCCACCTCGACGCCGCGCTTGCGGGCCGCCAGCAAGGCCTCTACGAGCTTGCGGTCGGTGAAGAGGTAGGCCTGCACCTGCACGATCCTGCGCGCCTTCGCGATGTGCTGCGCGATGAGCCCCACGATGTCGTCGCCGGGCGTGAAGGCGACCTCGACTTGCGCGCGGGCGGATGATTGCCGCGCCTGGGCCGCGCCGTTCGCAAGTGCTGCGGCAAGCGCTATGGCCATCGCAACGATGACTGGGCTCGCTCGTGCCACGCGCAAGCCTACTTCTTTCGTTCCATCACGGCGGCGAAGAATCCGTCGGTCTCGTGCTGGTGTGGCGTGAGGCGCAGGTAGTCCGAGGTTCCGGTTACCGACACCCCCTGGCGCTTCAGCACTTCGGCCGCGGGCACCAGCGAGAACTCGGCGTTGCCGGCGAGGAATTCGACGACGATGTCCTCGTTCTCCTCGGTGAGGAGGCTGCACGTCCCGTACACGAGGCGCCCGCCCGGCTTCACCAGCGCGGCGGCGGCGGCGAGGATCGAGCGCTGCTTCGCGTTCAGCTCGACCAGGCCTTCGGGCGTCTGGCGCTGCTTCAGGTCCGGGTTGCGGCGCAGCGTTCCCAGGCCGGTGCACGGCGCATCGACCAGCACGCGGTCGATCTTGCCGCGCAGGCGCTTCACCTTCTGGTCGTTCTCGCCGGCGATGCGCTGCGGGAACACGTTCGACAGCCCCGAGCGCTTCAGCCGCGGCGCGAGGTTGGCGAGGCGCTTGTCGGAAACGTCGAAGGCGTAGAGGCGCCCGGAAGAGTTCATCGCCGCGCCCAGCTGCAGGGTCTTGCCGCCGGCGCCGGCGCAGAAGTCGACGATCATCTCGCCGCGGCGGGCCTCCATCAGCATGCCGAGGAGCTGGCTGCCTTCGTCCTGCACCTCGACCGCGCCGTCGAGGAACATCGGATGCTTGTTGAGCGCCGGCTTCTCGCGCAGGCGAACGCCCAGCGGCGAGTGGCGCGTCGGATTCGCCTCGATCTCATCGTAGGCGAGGCGCTCCAGCACCGCCTCGCGCGGGGCCTTCAGGGTATTCACGCGCAGGTCGAGCGGTGCGGCCTGCTGCAGCCCGCGCGCGAGCGCGAGGATTGCCTGGTCGTCCATGGATTTGCGCAGCTTCTCGATCACCCAGTCGGGAAGGTCGGCGCGCACTTCGAATGGGAGCGTGTCCATGTCCAGCGCCTTCAACGCGGACAGCCACGTCTTCTCCTCGCCCTTCAGCGCCGACTCGATCTGCGACAGGCCGATTCCCTGCAGCTTCACGAGGGTTGCGAGCGCGATCTCACGCGCGGTGCCGCGCGGGGTGACGTGCTCGAGCAGGCGGCGCCGGCGCAGCGCCGCGTACACCGTGTCCGCGATGAGGGCTCGGTCGCGTTGGCCGAGGCTCTTGTTCTCGCGGAAGAAGTCGGAGAGCAGGCGGTCGGCGGGCGCGCCGGCGGGCAGCACGAGGGCGAGCGCGTGGACGATGGCGTCGAGCTGCGCGCGTGCGAGGTTCATCGGCTAGCGCTCGGACAGGTCGGTGGCCGACTGCTCGACCATCATGCGGTTACGCGCCACGGGATAGCGCAGCTTCACCGGGAGATAGTGCTGGTCCACGCCCAGCCACACGTCGACCTCGCTTTGGTCCTCGGGATCGGTATGGCGCAGATGCAGGGCGCGCAGCTTGCCGAGCGGGATCTCGATCTCCTCGACGCCCAGCACACGGAGGTTGAACTTGTAGTAGCGGCGCTGGGTGAAGACCTTGAGGTCGTAGGTCTCGCCGGAGGGCGGCATGTGCGCCATCTGGAAGATCATCGACAGCCAGTCGAGCGTGTTCTCGGTGAGGTCCTCGGTCTTCTTGCTGGTGCCCCGGTCGAAGGTCACCTTGCGCGCATTCCAGTCGAACTCCAGGCCTTCGGCCGAGGCGTTGGGCTTCCTCTCGACGAAGCGCTCGGGCCGAAGTCCTTCGGCAGTCACGGTGCCGCGGCTTTCCTGCAGCAGGCGCCCCTCGACGAAGAGCGTGAAGAAGCCGATCGCCTCGGCTTCGCCGCTGATGGTGTAGTTGTCGCCCTTGCGCGTCCAGTTGTAGACGGCCTTCGCATTGGCAAGTGCCGAGGTGAGCGCGTAGGTGATGGAGATGCTGGAGGGAAGGGCTGCGACCGGAAACTTCGGCGCCTCGAGCGTGGGAATGGGCGTGGCGGGCTGCGCGAGCGCGACGACTTCGGGCCTGACCTCTTCCACCGGTTGCGCCGTGGCGGCGTCGTCCCCCGCAAGCGGGGCGGCGGCGACGATATCGTTGCCGGCGAGAAGGTCGGGCTCCTCGTTGGCTACCGGCACCGCGCGCGGCTTGGGACGCGATTTGGCGCCACGCCTGGGGGCGGGGGCGGGCGAGGGCTGCGTGGAGACCACCGTCGCGGCCGGATCGAGGCTCGCGGAGTACACCTCGCGATCTGCGTCGCCGAGCGACTCGATGCGCGGGGGCATGCCGACGAATACCGCCGCGTGCAGCGCCGCCGATACCGCGACCGCGGCGCAGGCGGCTTTGTAGCGGGAAAAGAAATCGGCGGGGCTCATGGCGTTGGCGCGGTCAGTGCGCGGTGAGCGAGACCAGCACCTGCTCGAGGCGGAAGCCCTTGGGGTCGTCGAAGATCACGCGCACCGGAAACTTGTGGTGGTCCTTGGCGAGCCACACTTCGACCTTGGTGTCGCTCGGCTTGGCGGTTACGCGCGCGTAGTGGAGCGCGTCGAATTCCCCGGCGGGCGTAGATACCTTGCCCTCTTCGACCAGGCGGTAGTTGAACGACTCGACGCGCCGGACGCTGGTCATGGGCATCGACAGCGTCGGCCCGTAGGAGGCGAGGTACAGGAACTGGTACATGGCCGAGAGGCGATCCTGGGTGTCCGGCGGCAAGGGCACCTGCGACTTCTCGCCGTGCAGCAGCGTGCTCACCGTGCCTTTGTCCCAATCGAAGCTCGTCTTCAGGTCGCGCTTGGAGTCCTTGGCGCGGCGCTGCGCGAATTCGAGCGGCTGCAGGCCGGAGGCGCCCACGCGCCCGGTGCTCTCGAGCGTGATCTGGTCGTCGAGGATGACCTTCAGCGGCCCCTCGGAGCGCGTCACGCTCTGCGCCGTGTAGAGCTCGCCCTTGCGGCTGAAAGTCTCGGTGATGCGCCCGATGGTGAGCCCGGTGTGGATCACGGCGTACTCGGCGGTGACCTGCGACGGCACCGACGCCGCGGTTGCGGAGGCGCCGAGCGAAAAGACCAGTGCTGCCAGCAACATCTTCACGGTGGGTCCCTGGGAAAAATCATGTATTGCGTTGCAACGTCCGAACCCTTCACGCGGACGACGTCCGCGGCGCTGAATTCGATGCGGCCCTCGACGAACCAGCGCACCGCCTGCGGATAGATGCGGTGCTCGACTTCCAGCACGCGCGCGGCGAGACTCTCCTCGCTATCGTCGGCGAGCACCGGCACCGCGCCCTGGATCACGATCGGCCCGTTGTCCAGCGCGGGCGTGACCACGTGCACCGTGGCCCCATGCAGCTTCACCCCGGCGGCGAGCGCCTGGCGGTGCGTGTGCAGCCCCGGAAACGCCGGCAGCAGCGACGGATGGATGTTCAGGATCCGCCGCGCGAACCGCTCGATGAATCCGGCGCTGAAGATCCTCATGAAGCCCGCGAGGAGCACCAGGTCCGGCCGGTCCGCCTCGATCACTTCGGCGAGCGCGGCGTCGAACGCCTCGCGCGACTGGAATGACTTGTGGTCGACCACCTTCGTTTGCAAGCCCTGCGCCGCGGCCCACTGCAGCCCCGCGGCGTCGGGGCGGTTCGAGATCACACGGCGCACATCGAGCCCGGTATTCGCCTCGACGATCGAGCGCATGTTGCTGCCGCGCCCCGAGATGAGGATGACGGCCGACGTCAGACGACCACCGTCTGCGGCTCGCCGGCCTTGCGCTCCACGATCACGCCGATCTCGTAGGCCTCGGCGCCTTCCTGCCCGAGGGCCTCGAGCGCGGCCTGGACGTTGGCTTGCGCGACCACCAGCGCCATGCCGATGCCGCAATTGAACGTGCGGTGCATCTCCGCGTCTTCGATGTGCCCGCGCTTCTGCAGCCAGTCGAACACCGCCGGGCGCGGCCAGCGGCTGCGATCCAGGCGCGCGCCCACGGTCTCGGGAAGCACGCGCGGGATGTTCTCGGTGAGGCCGCCGCCGGTGATGTGGGCCAGGCCCTTGATCTCGACCTTGGCGAGCGTCGCCAGCACCGGCTTCACGTAGATGCGCGTGGGCTCGAGGATCGCTTCGCCAAGCGTGCGGTGGTCGTCGAAGGGCTCGTAGAGGTCCGCGCCGCTCACCGCGATCACCTTGCGCACCAGCGAGTAGCCGTTGGAGTGCGCCCCGCTCGATGCGAGCCCGATCACCACGTCGCCTGCGACGATGCTCGTGCCGTCGATGATCCTGGCTTTCTCGACCAGGCCGACCGCGAAGCCGGCGAGGTCGTATTCGTTGGGGTCGTACATCCCCGGCATCTCGGCGGTCTCTCCGCCGATCAGGGCGCAATTGGCCTGCTCGCAGCCCGCCGCGATGCCCTTCACCACGTCGGCGGCGACGCCCACGTCGAGCTTGCTGCACGCGAAGTAGTCGAGGAAGAAGATCGGCTCGGCGCCCGACACGAGGATGTCGTTGACGCTCATCGCGACCAGGTCGATGCCGATGGTGTCGTGCTTCTTCAGGCGGAAGGCGAGCTTCAGCTTGGTGCCGACGCCATCGGTACCGGCGACCATCACCGGGTTCTGGTATTTCTTCGAGACCTCGACCAACGCGCCGAAGCCGCCGATGCCGCCCAGCACTTCCGGGCGCATCGTCTTCTTGGCGAACGGCTTGATGCGTTTGACCAGCTCGTCGCCCGCGTCGATGTCGACGCCGGCGCCGAGGTAGGTGAGGGGTGCGCCTTTCGAGGCCACGGCGAATCCAATTGATTTAGAGGCGAAATTCTAACAGTTTGAGGCCCCGGCTCGCGGCTTTTGCTACGCCTGCAACCCCCCACCGGGGTCAGACCCCGCTACGACCCCGGTCTGTCCCCGGTCTGTCCCCCGCGCGGTCGCGCCGAGGAGCGGCGCTCTCACGCGTCGCCGCTGCCCTGGAACGTGGGCAGGGTCTTCTTCGCGAAATCGAGCATGCGTTCGATCGGCACCTTGGCGCGCCGCCCGACCTCCGGGTCGATGAAGACCTCGTGGCCGGGCGCGCCCTCGAGAGTCTCGATCAGGTTGGCGAGGCCGTTCATCGCCATCCACGGGCAGTGCGCGCAGCTCTGGCAGGTGGCGCCCTTGCCGGCGGTGGGCGCCTCGATGAAGGTCACGCCGGGCATGCGCTTCCTCATCTGGTGGATGATGCCGCCGTCGGTGGCGACGATGTATTCCTTCGCGCCGAGGCGTTCGGCCGCCTGGATGATGCCGGTGGTCGAGCCCACCGCGTCGGCGAGCTCGATCACGTTGCGGGGGGACTCGGGATGCACCAGCACCTTGGCGCCGGGGTGGGCGAGCTTCAGCTCCTCGATCTGCAGCGCCTTGAACTCCTCGTGCACCACGCACGCCGCGTTCCACATGAGCATGTCGGCGCCGGTGATGCGCTGCACGTAGTCGCCCAGGTACTTGTCGGGCGCCCACAGGATCTTCTTCCCCTGCCCATGCAGGTATCCCACGATCTTTTCGGCGATGGAGGAGGTGACCATCCAGTCGGCGCGCGCCTTCACCGCAGCGCTGGTGTTGGCGTAGACGACGACCACGCGATCGGGATGCTCGTCGCAGAACCTGGCGAAAGGCTCGATCGGCGTGGCCAGGTCGAGCGAGCACTCGGCCGCGAGGTCGGGCATCAGCACGCGCTTCTCGGGATTGAGGATCTTCGCCGTCTCGCCCATGAAGCGCACCCCCGCGACCACCACCGTCCTGCCCGGGTGCTCGTGGCCGAAGCGCGCCATCTCGAGGGAATCCGATACCGTGCCGCCAGACGATTGCGCGAGGTCCTGGAGGTCCGGATGCACGTAGTAATGGGCCACCAGGACGGCGTCGCGCTCCTCGAGAAGCTTGCGGGCGCGCTCGAGGAGGGCAGGCTTGTCCTCGGGGCGGACGAAGGGCGGGGGCTTCGCCGGCGCGATACCGATGTCGCCGTTGAAGCGCTCGAAGCGGATCTGGAGAGGGGTCGCAATGGCCATGTGGGGATTCTAAGGCACTCCTCACGTATAATTTATCGGTTCAGCGCCCCCTTGCGGCAGAGCACGGGGACGCGCCAGGGCCAAGCCGATCGACGGAATCCTCCGGAGCGGCGCCGGCCCGGGAAATCCCATGAGGCAGCTCCTCCTCGATTTCACCCAGGCGCCCGCGCCAACCTTCAAGAACTTTGTCCCCGGCGGCAATGACGAGCTCGCTTGCGCCCTCGAGGCCGCGGTGAGGGGCGAGCACGCCGAGCGCGTGATCTACGTGTGGGGCGAGGCCGGCGCTGGCAAGACCCACCTCCTCAAGGCGTTCTGCGCTGCCAGTGCCGGCCGCGCGCGTTATGTGCCGGCGCGCGATTTCGTCGACGCGGGCGCCGCACCCGTGTTCGCCCTCGACGACGTCGAGAAGCTCACCGACGAGGAGCAGGTCTCGCTCTTCAACGCGTTCAACGAGGGATCCTTCGACATGTTGCTGGTGTCCGCGAGCGCCGCGCCGCGCGACGTGGCGATCCGCCGCGACCTCGCCACGCGACTGGCCACGGGCCTTACCTATCGCGTGACGGCCCTCACCGACGCCCAAAAGCGCACGGCGCTCGCCGCCCATGCGCGCTCGCGCGGCTTCGCGATCCCGGACGAAGTCACCGCCTACCTCCTCACGCACGCGCGCCGCGACATGGGCTCGCTCATCGCGGCACTCGATTCCCTCGACCGCTTCTCGCTGGAGACCGGGCGCCCGGTGACCGTGCCCCTGCTGAAAGCCGCCCTGCAATCCGCGCTGCCGCTGGAAAAGCCTTCATGAAGCTCGCGCTCTTCGACCTCGACAACACGCTCCTCGACGGCGACAGCGACCATGCATGGGCGCAATTCCTCATCGAGGAAGGCGTGCTGCACGCGGGCGATTATCACGCGAAGAACGAGTGGTTCTACGAGCGCTACAAGGACGGCACGCTCGACATCCACGAGTTCCTCGATTTCCAGCTCGCGCCGATCGCGCGGCGCGAGCGCACGCAGCTGGACGCCTGGCACCAGGACTTCATGCGGCGCAAGGTGCGGCCCATGATTTTGCCCAAGGCGCCGGCGCTCATCGCCAGGCATGCGGACGCGACCACCGCGATCGTCACCGCCACCAACCGCTTCATCACGGCGCCGATCGCCGCGGAGCTGGGCGTGCCCAAGCTGATCGCCACCGATATCGAGGAAGTCGACGGCGTGTTCACGGGAAAACCACGCGGCGCGCCCGCATTCAGGGAGGGCAAGATCGTGCGCGTGAACGAATGGCTCGCCGAGCGCGGGCACCAGCTTTCCGACTACGAAAGCTGGTTCTACAGCGACTCGCTGAACGACCTGCCGCTGCTGGAGCGCGTGACGCACCCAGTGGCGGTCGACCCCGATCCCACATTGCGGGCGCATGCCGCCAAGCGCGGCTGGCCCGTCATTTCATTGAGAGAGCAGTGATCAAGAAATACATCGACAAGCTTTTCGGCCGCCGCGAGCGCGTCACGCACAAGGACGCGCGCCCGGTGATCTACGGCAAGGACAAGCACTCCATCCAGAAGGAGCTGATCAGCCGCTGCGCCAAGCGCACCTGCGAGGACCTGCAGCGCGCCGGGCATGCGACCTTCGTGGTCGGCGGCGCCGTGCGCGATCTCCTCCTCGGGCGCAGGCCCAAGGATTTCGACGTCGCCACGAGTGCGACTCCCGAGGAAGTGCGCGCGGTCTTTCGCCGCTCGCGCATCATCGGCCGGCGCTTCCAGATCGTGCACGTGATGTGCGGCGCCGAGACGGTCGAGGTGTCCACGTTCCGCGCGCATTTCACTCGCGAAGCCACCGAGGACAACACCGACGAGCACGGCCGCATGCTCTCCGACAACGTGTTCGGCACCCAAGCCGAAGACGCGATGCGCCGCGACTTCACCGTGAACGCGATGTTCTACGACCCGGTGAAGGAAGAGGTCTGGGATTACGTCCACGGCATGAAGGACCTGAAGGCGAAGAAGCTGGTGATGATCGGCGATCCGGCGACGCGTTATCGCGAGGACCCGGTGCGCATGCTGCGAGCCGCGCGCCTGGGCGCGAAGCTCGGCCTCGAGATCGACGCGAAGACGAAGGAGCCGGTCAAGACGCTGCGGCATTTGCTCGAGAACGTTCCGCAGGCGCGCCTTTTCGAGGAGATCCTGAAGCTCCTCCTCTCGGGCAACGCGGTGGAATGCATCCGCGTGCTGCGCGAGCTGAACCTGCACCACGGCCTGCTTCCCCTCCTCGACATTGCGCTCGACGATCCCGAGGCCGGGCCCTTCGCCATGGCGGCGCTGCGCGCCACCGACGAGCGCCTCGAGCAGGGCAAGCCGGTGTCGCCGGCGTTCCTGCTGGCCGCGCTCCTCTGGGGCCAGGTCGAGAGGAACCTCAGGAAATTCGAGGAAAAGGGAATGCCCACCATCCCCGCGCTGCACTCGGCGATGCACGAGGCGCTCGACGTCCAGCGCGATTCGCTCGCGATCCCGAAGCGCTTCGACGCGACGATGAAGGAGCTGTGGCTCATGCAGCCGCGCTTCCTGCAGCGCGGCGGGCAACGCCCGCACCGCCTGCTCGAGCATCCCCGCTTCCGCGCCGCCTACGACTTCTTCGAACTGCGCGCGGCATCCGCCAATGCGCCGCAGGACGTCGCGAAGTGGTGGGAGCGCTTCCAGTTCGCGAGCTCCGACGAGCGCGAGGAGATGCTGGTGTCCGACGAGGCGGGCCCGAGGAAGAAGCGCCGGCGCCGGCGCAGCACCAAGCGCAGGGACGACGGCGGGCCGCCCCCGGCGCAGGGTGGCGACGAAGGGCAATCGTGACGGCACCGGTGCGCGCCGCGATCGCGCTCGGCTCCAACCTCGATGGCCCCGAGGCGCACGTGCGTCGCGGCTTCGAAGACATCGCGGCGTTGCCCGGTACCAGGCTCCTCGCGCGCTCTAGCCTGCATCGCACCAAGCCGGTGGGCTATGCCGACCAGCCCGACTTCATCAATGCCTGTGCGCTGGTCGAGACTTTTCTTGCGCCGCGCGCGCTCCTCGAGGGCCTCCTCACGATCGAGCAGGCGCATGGACGCGAGCGCGGCATCCCCAACGGGCCGCGCACGCTCGACCTCGACATCGTCTTGTACGGCGACCGCGTGGTCGACGAGCCCGATCTCGTCATTCCGCATCCGCGCGCGCACCAGCGTGACTTCGTCCTGAAGCCGCTGCGCGAAGTATGGCCAGACTTTGTCTTCCCGGCGCAGGCCGGGACGCAGTAAATGAAGCACCGCTACATCGTCGTCGAAGGCCCGATCGGCTGCGGCAAGACGAGCCTCGCCACGAAGCTCGCGCAACGCCTGGGCGCCACCACGCTCCTCGAGGACCCGACGGCCAACCCCTTCCTTGGGCAGTTCTACCGCGACATGCGCCGCTACGCGCTGCCCACGCAGCTCTTCTTCCTCTTCCAGCGCGTGGGCCAGCTCGAATCGCTGAAGCAGCCCGACCTCTTCGCCAAGCCGACCGTCGCCGACTTCACCCTCGCGAAGGACCCGCTCTTCGCGCGCATGACGCTCGACGACGCCGAGTACCAGCTCTATCGCCAGATCTACGAGCACGTGAAGCCGCAGGCGCCGGTGCCCGACCTGGTGATCTACCTGCAGGCTTCGGTGAATACGCTCGTGGCGCGCGTGAAGAAGCGCGGCAACCCGATCGAAAGCGGCATGGACGAGGACTACCTGCGGCGCTTGTCGGAGGCGTACACGCGCTACTTCTACGACTACGCCGACGGCCCGCTGCTCATCGTGAACAGCGAGAAGCTCAACTTCGTCGACGCCCCGGAGCATCTCGACCTGCTGATCGGGCGCGTCGATGGGATGCGCGGGCAGCGGGAATTCTTCAACAGGGCTTAAGATCGCGCCATGAGCACCCAGAACCCCAAGCCACAGGCACGCACCACAGTGCTGCAGCTGCAGGATCGCGCGCGCTCCGGCGAGAAGCTCGTCATGCTCACCTGCTACGACGCGAGCTTCGCGAAGCTTTCGGAAGAGGCGGGCGTCGACATGCTTCTCGTGGGCGATTCCCTGGGCATGGTGATCCAGGGCCACGATTCGACGCTCCCGGTCGCCGTCGAGGAGACGGAGTACCACGTTCGTTGCGTGGCGCGCGGCAGCGCACGCGCGCTCGTGATCGCCGACATGCCGTTCGGCAGCTTCCAGGAATCGCCGGGCCGCGCATTTCGCAATGCCGCGCGCATGATGGCCGCGGGAGCGCAGATGGTGAAGCTCGAGGGCGGTGCGGCGATGGTCGAGACCACTCGCTTCCTCGTGGATCGCGGCGTCCCGGTGTGCGCCCACATCGGCCTCACGCCGCAATCGGTGAACACGCTCGGTGGATACAAGGTGCAGGGCAGGAAGGAAGACGCCGCCGATCGCCTGGTCGCCGATGCCAAGGCGCTCGAGGAGGCAGGTGCCGCGATCGTCCTCATGGAGGCGATGCCCGCGATGGTCGCCAAGCGCGTAACCGAGTCGCTCACCGTTCCCACCATCGGCATCGGGGCCGGTCCCCACGTCTCGGGCCAGGTGCTGGTGAACTACGACATCCTCGACATCTACCCGGGACGCAAGGCGCGCTTCGTGAAGAACTTCCTCGCCGGCGCGGGCTCGGTGAAGGGCGCCGTCGAGGCGTATGTGAAGGCCGTCAAGGACAAGTCGTACCCGGGGCCCGAGCATTCGTTCTGATGGACACGATCCACACCGTCGAGGAGCTGCGCGGGAGACTCGCGCGCGAGGCGAAGATCGCTCTGGTGCCGACCATGGGTAACCTTCACCGTGGCCACGCTTCGCTGGTGGAGATCGCGCGGCGGCGCGGCGGCTGCGTGGTGGCCACGATCTTCGTGAACCGCCTGCAGTTCGCGGCGGGGGGCGATTTCGACCGCTATCCGCGCACGCTGGCCCATGACAAGTGGGTGCTGGAGAAAGCCGGGTGCGACGTCGCGTTCGCGCCCGACGAACACGAGATGTACCCCGAGCCGCAGCAGATCCACGTGACGCCTCCGCAGATCGCTGGCCCGCTCGAGGGTGAGTTCCGCCCCGGCCATTTCCAGGGCGTGTGCACCGTAGTGGCGAAGCTCTTCAACGTCGTGAAGCCGCAATATGCCGTGTTCGGCAAGAAGGACTACCAGCAGCTCGCCGTGATTCGCGCGATGGAGCGGCAGCTCAACTTCGGCATCGAGATCGCGGGCGCGGAGACCGTGCGCGAGGATGACGGCCTCGCGATGTCGTCGCGCAACGGCTATCTTTCCACGGAAGAGCGCCGCATGGCCCCGCAGCTCGCCGTGGAGCTTCGCAAGATCAAGGAGGCCGTCGAGGGCGGCTCCCGGCGCCACGTCGGTCTCGCCACTGCGGCGCGCGCCCGCCTCGACAGGGCCGGATGGAGCGTCGAGTACGTCGAAGCTCGCAATCGCGCCACGCTCGCTCCCGCCGCGCCAACCGACTCGGAGCTGGTGGTCGTCGCCGCCGCCTGGCTCGGCAAGACCCGACTCATCGACAACCTCGAGATCAACCTGTGACCGGGGACAGACCGGGGACAGACCGGGGTCGTAGCGGGGTCTGACCCCGGTTAAAACGCAAGAGGAGACAAGCATGGACGTGCTGGTGAGCGAAGTCGGCCCCCGCGACGGGTTGCAGAGCATCAAGCGCGCGATGCCCACGCTTGTGAAGCACAGGTGGATCCGCGCTCTCGCCGCCGCCGGCCTGAAGGAGATCGAGGTCGCGTCCTTCGTCCCGCCTAAGCTCCTGCCGCAGATGGCCGACGCCGCCGAAGTCGTGCGCGAGGCCGTGAAAATCCCCGGCATCACCGTGCTCGCGCTGGTACCGAACATGCGCGGCTTCCAGGACGCGGTAGCCGCCGGCGCCCCCAAGATCACGCTCACCGTCTCCGCCTCCGAGGCGCACAGCATGTCGAACATCCGCATGACGTGCGCGCAGGCGATCGAATCGGCGAAGCGCATCGTGGAGTTCCGCGACAGCCTTCCCTCCGGGCAGCGTCCGGCCATCGAAGTCGGCGTGTCCACCGCGTTCGGCTGCACGCTCCAGGGCGAGGTCGATGAAGACTTCGCGATCGAAATGGCGGTGAAGTGCGCGCAGGCCGGCGCCGATACCGTCGGGCTCTCGGACTCGGTGGGCTACGCCAACCCCGCGCAGATCAAGCGCATGTTCAGGCGCCTCATCAGCGAGCTCGGCGACAAGGCGGGTGGTGCGCACCTGCACAACACGCGCGGCCAGGGCCTCGCCAACGTGGTCGCCGCGCTCGACGCCGGCGTCACCACGTTCGACGCATCGCAAGGCGGCATCGGCGGCTGCCCCTACGCGCCCGGCGCCACCGGCAACATCGTCACCGAGGACCTCGTGTTCATGCTCGAGTCGATGGGCCTGGACACCGGCATCGACATGGCGAAGCTCCTCGATGCGCGCAAGTTCCTCGGCGAGGGGCTGCCGGGAGAGCCGATCTACGGATACGTTCCGGACGCGGGGCTGCCGAAGAATTTCAAGCGCGCCGCCGACCAGGTGAGCGCATGAAGAAGCCCCTTCCCCTCGAAGGCGTGCGCGTCGTCGAGTTCTCGCACATGGTGATGGGCCCGACCGCGGGTCTGGTGCTCGCCGACCTCGGCGCCGAAGTGATCAAGGTCGAGCCTGCGGGCAAGGGCGATCCGACGCGCTATCTGAAGAGCACCGGCGCGGGCTTCTTCGCCTCGTTCAGCCGCAACAAGAAGAGCGTGACCCTCGATCTCGCATCGCCCGAAGGCCTCGACGCGGCGAAGAAGTTGATCGCGACCGCCGACGTCTTCCTCGAGAATTTCCGTCCCGGCGCGCTGGAAGCCAAGGGCCTGGGCTACGAAGCACTGTCGAAATCGAATCCGCGCCTCATCTACTGCTCGCTCAAGGGATTCCTCGCCGGGCCCTACGAGAAGCGCACCGCGCTCGACGAAGTGGTGCAGATGATGAGCGGGCTTGCGTACATGACGGGCCCCGTCGGCAAGCCGCTGCGCGCGGGAGCGCCGGTGAACGACATGATGGGCGGCATGTTCGGCGCCATCGCCATCCTCGCGGCGCTTCGCGAGCGCGACCTCACCGGCAAGGGCCAGTACGTGCAAAGCGGCCTCTTCGAGAACGCCGCGTGGCTCGTCTCGACGCACATGATGCAGCACGTGGTGAGCGGCAAGGAGCCCGAGCCCATGTCCGCGGGCAAGCGCGCGTGGGGCGTGTACGACATCTTCGATTCCGCCGACGGCGTGCGCATCTTCATCGGCGTGGTCACCGAGCGGCAGTGGGAGATTTTCACCAGGGCGCTCGGCGAGCCCGAGCTGATGGATCCCGCCTACGCCACCAACAACCAGCGCTCGCTCGCGCGCGAAACGCTGATACCGCTCGTGGGCAAGCTCATCAAGAAGCATTCGATGGCCGAGCTCGAGAAAATCTGCGAGGAGGGCGGGTTGCCGTTCGCGCCGATCCAGACGCCCTCGGCCCTCTTCGACGATCGCCATCTCAACGCCGGCGGCATGGTGCCGCTCACGATGCCCGACGGCAAGAAGACCGTAATCCCGGCTTTGCCGATGCAATTCGGCACGGAGCGCTTGGCGCTGCGCTTGCCGTTGCCCAGGCCTGGCGAGCACAACGACGAGATCCTGGGCCCGCTCGACATCAACGCACCGGCCGCCGCCTGAGCATACAACTCGTACCTGACACGACATAAAAGGAGATGTTCCAATGATCAAGCGTGCGATGTTCCGCACGGCCTGCGCGGTTGGGCTCGCGGCCTTCTTGCCCGGCACCGCGCTCGCGCAGGAGTATCCCGCGAAGCCGATCAAGCTCGTGGTGCCGTTCCCGCCCGCGGGCGGCACCGACGTGCTGTCACGCTCGATCGCGCAGTCGATGACGGGCAACACGAAATGGCTGATCGTCATCGACAACAAGCCCGGCGCCGGGGGCAACATCGGCCTGGACGCCACGGCCAAGGCGCCGCCGGATGGCTACACCATCGCGATGGGGCAGACCGCCAACCTCGCGGTGAATCCGGCGCTGTATTCGGCGATGCCATTCGATCCGCTCAAGGACTTCGCGCCGATCGCACTCATCTCGTCGCAGCCCCTCATCCTGGTGGTGAGCGCGACCTCGCCGTACAAGTCGCTGAAGGACCTGGTCGACGCCGCGAAGGCGAGCCCCGGCAAGGTGAACATGGCGTCGTCATCGAACGGCACCATCGGCCACATCGGCGGGGAGCTCTTCCAGCGGCGGGCAGGAATCAGGATGACGCACGTGCCCTACAAGGGCGCGGGAGCCGCGGTCACCGACCTCATGGGCGGCAGCGTCGATTGCTTCTTCGGCAACACGCAGGCAGTGGGCGGGCTCGTCACCGCCGGGCGCCTGCGCCCGCTCGCGGTCACTTCGCCGCAGCGCCTCGCCAACTTCCCGAACGTTGCGACGGTCGCGGAGCTCGGCTATCCCGGCTTCGAGGCGGCCACGTGGAGCGGGCTCGTCGCGCCGGCCGGCACGCCCCCGGCCATCGTGGAGAAGCTCAACATCGAGGCCAACAAGGCGCTCGGCACGACGGAGATGAAAGCCAAGCTGCACGAGGACGGCAGCACGCCCCTGGGAGGGACGCCGCAGCAGTTCGCGGAGTTCATCCGGAAGGAGCATGCGAAGTGGGGCGCCGCGGTACGGGAAGCCAACATCAAGCTCGACTGAGGACTCCATGAACATTCCTAGAATCGTCGCTTCCCTGCTGGCAATCGTCGTAACCGGTGCCCTCGCACAAGGTACCTGGCCCCAGCAGCCGGTGAAGATCATCGTGCCGTATTCACCGGGCGGCACCGTCGACTTCTCGGCGCGGCAGATCGCCCAGAAACTCACGGAGCAGCTCGGCAAGCCCTTCGTCGTCGAGAACAAGGTCGGCGCGTCGGGCACGATCGGTATCGCGACCGTGGCCAAGGCCGCGCCCGACGGCTACACGCTGCTCGCCAACGACACCAGCTACGCGATGGTGCCGGCGCTCTTCAAGACGCTGCCGTGGGACCACGCCAACGACATCGTCGCGGTGACCACCATCCTCACCACCCCGGTGGTGCTGGTGGTGCCGGCGGCCTCACCCTTCAAGAACGGGCGCGAGCTCGTCGAGTACGCGCGCAAGAACCCGGGCAAGCTCAACTTTGGCTCCGGTGGCGTCGGCAGCTCCACGCACCTCAACGCCGAGATGTTCCGCAAGGAAGCCGCGGTCGAGCTCGCACACATTCCCTACAAGGGCGCGGGCGAGGCGATGACGGGAATCATCTCCAACCAGGTCGATCTCCTCATCACCGCTTCGCCCACCGCGATGGGGCAGATCAGTGGCGGAAAGATCCGCGCGCTCGCGGTGACGGGCGCCAAGCGCTCCGGCGCGTTTCCCGACGTGCCGACTTTCGCCGAGATCGGCTTGCCCGGCTACACGGTGACGGGATGGTTCGGCCTCGCGGTGCCGAAGGGCACGCCGAAGGATGTGATCGCGAAGATCCACGCCGAGACGGTGAAGGCGCTCGCGGATCCGGGATTGCGCGAACGCTTGCTCGCCCAGGGCGCGGAGCCCGGCGGCATGGCGCCCGAGGCGTACGCGAAGTTCGTGCGCGACGAGACGGTGCGCTGGGGCGAGCTCGCTCGCGGCGCGGGAGTGAAGCCCGAGTAGCCGGTTAGAATCACGGCCATGTGGAACCTCTCGAATGCGCCCGTCCAGGTGATCGAAGCGCGCGTCCTCACGCGCATTCCCGATTCCTTCCGCCGCAAGCAGCGCACCGCATGGTCCGACGCCAACAAGCCCGGCCACGAGGTCGACTCCTTCATCGAGGGCCCGACCTTCGATCGCGCCGGCAACCTCTACATCGCCGACATTCCCCTGGGCCGCATCTTTCGCATCACGCCGCAGCTTGAATGGTCGCTCGTCGTCGAGTACGACGGCTGGCCCAACGGCACGGCGATGCATCGCGACGGCTCGCTCTGGATCACCGACTATCGGCGCGGGATCCTCCGGCTCGACGTGAAAGGCGCAGCGCCCGAAACCCTGCTCGGCCACCGCAATAGCGAGTCCTTCAAGGGCGTGAACGACCTCACCTTCGACAACGACGGCAACTGCTACTTCACCGACCAGGGGCAGGCCGGCCTGCACGATCCGAGCGGCCGGGTCTATCGGCTTCGCGGCAACGCGCAGCTCGACCTTCTCTTCGGCGGGATCCCGAGCCCCAACGGCATCGCCCTCGATACCAGCGGCAAATTCCTCTTCGTCGCCGTCACGCGCGCCAACCAGGTGTGGCGCGGGCCGCTGCTTCCCGACGGATCGATCACCAAGGTGGGCGCCTTCCGCACCTTCTTCGGCGCGAGCGGGCCCGACGGCATGGCGGTGGATGTGGAAAATCGCCTGGTCGTCGCGCACGCTAGCTTGGGCGGCGCGTTCGTCTGCAACGCGAGCGGCGAAGTGACGCATTTCGTGAAGAGCCCCGCGGGGTCGACGGTGACGAACGTCGCCTACCGGCCCGGCACTTCGAAGCTGGTGATGACCGAGGCGGAGACCGGCTCGATCCTCGAGGCCGACATGCCCGCGCAGGGAGCGCCGCTCTTTTCCCATCGTTGAATCGCGCGTGGTAATACAATCCCGGTAAATCCAACAACACACCCCGGGAGGGTCGCGTGAACATCCTTCGTAGCGCCGTACTGCTGGCACTTTCCGTCCCTTCCGCGTTCGCCCAGGTCCCCGCCCCCACGGAGACCATCACGGTCGTGGGATCGCGGCGCGCAAACGCCTCGGCCACCGATACGCCCGTGCCGGTGGACATCATCCCGATGGCGAAGGTCACCGAGACCGGCGGCCAGTTCGACCTCGCGCAGACCCTGCAATACCTGTCGCCCTCGTTCAACTCCACGCGCCAGACCGGGGCGGACAATGCGGACCTCGTCGATTCCGCCGCGCTGCGCGGGCTGGGATCCGACCAGACGCTGGTCCTCGTGAACGGCAAGCGCCGCCATCCGACCGCGCTCGTCAACATTTTCGGCGCGCGCAACCGCGGCAACACCGGCACCGACCTGAACGCCATTCCGCTCCTCGCGATCGAGAGCATCCAGGTGCTGCGAGATGGAGCCGCCGCGCAGTATGGATCCGACGCGATCGCGGGCGTGATCAACATCGAGCTGAAGAAGCGCCCCGGCTGCGAAGCGGTGGCCGGCTACGGCCAATACTCGGAGGGCGACGGCAAGAACTACCTCGCTTCGGCGTATTGCGGGATGCGCATCGGCGACGGCGGCATCATCGGCATCACCGGCGAATACCTCGATCGCGGGCGCTCCAATCGCGCCGAGCCCGGCAACCCGCGCATCATCGGCGACACCGAATCGAAGAACGGCACGGTCTACGTGAATGGCGAGCTGCCCACCGGACCAGGCGCGCTCCACTTCACGCTGGGGCTGCAGAAGCGCGACGCGTCGTCGGGCGCCTTCGCGCGCGGCGGCCTCGGCTCCGACGACATCCCCTCGCGCAATTCCGCGGCGATGTATCCGGCTGGCTTCGTCCCCTTCATCAACGGCGACATCGACGATCGCTACGCAATCCTCGGGTATCGCACGACGACGGGCGGCTGGACCATGGACCTGTCGCAGACGTATGGCTACAACAAGCTGCGCAACGACATCAGCCACACGCTGAACGCTTCCATCGCGAACCTCGAGCTCCTCGCGGGGCGCGCGGCACGCAGCCCCGACCACTTCGACGCGGGCGGCTTCTCCTTCGGCCAGCTCACCACCAACCTCGACTTCGCGCGCTTCTTCCCCGGCGTGATGAGCGGGATGAACGTGGCGTTCGGCGCCGAGTACCGGCGCGAGAACTACAAGATCTTCGCCGGCGAGCCGGGCTCGTACGTCGACGCGGACGGCGTCGGCGTGGGCGGCAACGCGGGGAGCCAGGGTTTCCCGGGGTTCCAGCCGGGGGATGCGGCCGACAAGAGCCGCAACAGTGCCGCGGCTTATGTCGACATCGAGGCCGACATCACGCCGCGGCTGAAGACGCAAGCGGCGCTGCGCTTCGAACGCTACAGCGACTTCGGATCGACCACCACCGGCAAGTTCGCGGGCAGCTACCGCATCGCGGGCGACCTCCTCGTGCGCGGCTCGGGAAGCACCGGCTTCCGCGCGCCGTCGCTGCAGCAGGTCTACTTCTCGTCGACCTTCACCGACTTCATCAGCGGCGTGCCGCTCGATGTGGTGCTCGCCCCCAACGGCGGTGCCATCGCCAACGCGGCCGGCATCCCCAAGTTGAAGGAAGAGAAGTCGAAGAACTTCACGCTCGGGCTTACGTGGAGCCCGTCGACGAGCCTGGCGGTGACGGCCGACCTCTACCGCATCGACATCGAGGATCGCATCGTGCTGTCGGGGCGCTTCGACGCCGGCAACTATCCGGCGCTCGGCGCCACGCTTGCCGCACTGGGCGTGGGCCAGGCGCAGTTCTTCGTGAACTCGGTGGACACCAAGACGCAGGGCCTCGACCTCACCGTCTCCCACAAGGCGGACATGGGCGCGGGCCGGCTGACGACCTTCCTCGGCTACAACTACAGCAAGACGGAGGTGAAGCGCATCAAAACGCCAAGCACGCTGGCCGGATTCGAGGATGTGCTGCTCTCCGAGCGCGAGCGCCTCTTCCTCGAGCAGGGCGCCCCGCGCAGCAAGGCGGTTCTCGGCTTCAACTACGCAACCGGGCCGATCGAGGCCGACCTGAAGGTGATCTATTTCGGGTCGCAGACGCTGGGCACGTTTTCGGGGACGGCGGCCGGCGTTGCGAACGCGCGCTACGACCCGAAGACCTCGGCGGACCTGAGCCTCACCTACAGCTTCGACAAGTCCACCAAGGTGACCGTGGGCGCCAACAACATCTTCAACGTGAAACCGACGAAGCAGGACCCGAACGAGACCGACAACGGCTTCATCTATGACAGCGTCCAGTTCGGCCTGAACGGCGCCGCGTACTACGTGAGGCTCTGGAAGAAGTTCTGACCGGCACTACTGGGGCGTGATGCCCGCGTCCTTCACGACCTTCACCCAGCGCGCGTTCTCGGCGCGCATGAAGGCGCCGAACTCGCTGGGCGACATGAGGCGGATCTCGGCGCCTTCGTCGAGGAGGCGCTGGCGGACCACCGGGTCGTTGACGACCGCGGCCACCGCGGCGTTGACCTTCTGCACGATCTCGGCGGGCACCCCCTTGGGGCCGATGAGACCGCTCCAGGTGCCGACGTCGAAGTCGGGGAGGCCGAGCTCCCCCATGGTCGGGACATCGGGGACGGCGGGGTTGCGCTCCTTCGAGGCGAGGCCGATCGCGCGCACCTTGCCGCCGCGAATCTGCGGCACCACCGCGGGCAACGTCGCGAAGTTCACCTGGGCCTCGTTGGACATGATGGCGAGCACCGAGGGCGAGCCGCCCTTGTACGGGACGTGCGTGATGTTCGCGCCGAGCCCTTTCACCAGGAGCTCGCCGGAGAGATGGCCGGGGGAGCCCACGCCCGAGGACGAATAGAAGGTCGGCGTCTTCGCGCTGAGCTCCTTCAGCTCGGCGGGCGTCTTGAACGAGGTATTGGGCGACGCGATCATGATCATCGGGTACGAGCACACCATCGCCATCGGCGTGAAGTCGTTCAGCGGATGGAATTTCTGCGTCTTGTAGAGACCCGGGTTGATGGCGTGCACCGCGACCGTGGTCATCATCAGCGTGTAGCCGTCGGGCGGGGCCTGCAGCATCAGCTCCGCGGCGAAGTCGCCCGCGCCGCCGGGCTTGTTCTCGATGATCACCGGCTGGCCGAGCTTCTCGCCGAGCTTGGGCGCGAGCATGCGCGCCACCACGTCGGTGGAACCGCCGGGCGCATAGCCGATGAGCACCTTGATGGGCCGTTCCGGCCAGGCCGCGACGGCGGAGGAAGCTGCGATTGCCAGCGCGAATGCCGCGAGAGTGAGGCGGAACATCATCGGGTCATTTCCCTTTGAACACGGGCTTGCGTTTTTCCATGAAGGCCTTGCGGCCCTCGGCGTAGTCCTGGCTTTCGAAGCAGTCGAGGATCATCTTCTTCGCGAGCTCCATGTCGGCATCGTCCCTCTTCAGCACGTCGCGGATGATCCGCTTGCCGGCCTTGATGGTGAGCGGCGCGCCCGTGCCGATCGCGGTCGTGTACTCGGCGAGCAACGCGTCGAGGCCCTCGGGCTCGGCCACGCGATTGATGAGGCCGATGCGAAGCGCCTCGGCGGCGTCGAGGCGCCGGCCGGTGAAGAAGATGTCCTTGGCGAACCCCGGCCCCACGAGCTGCGTGAGGTTCTTCATCGCCGAATAGCGGTAGCCCAGCCCCAGGCGCGAGGCGGGAACCGAGAAAACCGAGTTGGAGGAGGCGACGCGCAGGTCGCAGCTGATCGCCACGTTCACGCCCCCGCCGATGCAGTAGCCGCTGATGCAGGCGATCGTCGGCTTCTCGCACTCGTAGAGGCCCTGCAGCGCGGCTTCCGCCATCGCCTCGTAGCGCGTGACCGCTTCCTTGGCGGCGCGCATGTCCTCGAACTGCGAGATGTCGGCGCCGGAGATGAACGACTTGCCGCCCTCGCCGGAGAGCACGATCACGCGCACATTGTCGTCCTTCGCGGCCCTGTCGAGGAGCGGCGGCGCCGCTTCCCACATGTCCACCGAAAGCGCGTTGTGCTTCTGCGGATTGTTGAAGCGGATGTGCAGCACCGGGCCGTCGACCCAGGTCTTCACGCGCTCGGTGGTGGAGATGTAGCTCATGTCGTTCATCAGAAGACTCCCGCTGATTTCATCTGCCTCAAGGCCTCGGGGTCGTAGCCCAGCTCCTCGAGGACCTCCTCGGAATGCTCGCCGCGCCTGGGCGCCGAACGCGCGATGGTCGACGGCGTGCGCGTGAGCGTCACCGGCTGGCCCATCAGCGACTGCTCCCCCAGCTGCTTCGAGGTGACTTTCTTGAGGATGCCGAGGTGCTTCACCTGCGGCTCCTCGAAAACCTCTTTCAGGTTATTGATGCGCCCGCATGCCACGCCTTCGCTGTTCAGCTTCTCGATCCAGTAGTCGCTGGTGTTTCCGGCGAGGCGCTTCTCGATCTCGGCGTTCAGCCAGTCGCGATGCGCCGAGCGGCCGGACTTGGTCTTCGAGCGCTCGTCGGTGATCCACTCGGGCGCACCCATCGCCTCGGCGAAGCGCTCCCAGATCTTGCCGCCGAAGACGGCGATGTTGATGAAGCCGTCCTTCGTCTTGTAGACACCGGTCGGAATGCTGGTCGGATGGAAATTGCCGGCCTGCCCGGGAATCTCGCCGTCGAGGGTCCAGCGCGCCGTCTGGAAATCCATCATGTACATCTGCGCTTCGAGGAGGGAGGTGTGCAGCCACTGGCCCTTGCCGGAGACCTCGCGCTCGAGGAGGGCCACGGTCACGCCGTATGCCGCGAAGATCCCCGCGCACAGATCGGCGATCGGCAGTCCCACGCGAAGCGGACCCTGCCCCGGCAATCCGGTGACCGACATCAGGCCGCCCATGCCCTGCGCGATCTGGTCGAAGCCCGGGCGCGTCGCGTAGGGGCCGGTCTGGCCGAAGCCCGAGATGCTCGCGTACACCAGGCGCGGATTCACTTTCGACAGCGCCTCGTAGTCGATGCCCAGGCGCGTCTTCACGTCGGGGCGGAAATTCTCGAGGAGCACGTCGGCGGTGGCGACCAGCTTCTTCAGCACGTCGATGCCCGCCTTCTCCTTCAGGTTCAACGTGATCGAACGCTTGTTGCGGTGCGTGTACTGGTAGTCGGAGCCTTCCTGGCCGCCGAGGGTGTCGTCGCCGCGCATGTGCTCGGGCATCTGCACCTGGATCACATCGGCGCCCCAGTCGGCGAGCTGGCGCGCAGAGGTGGGGCCGGCGCGCACCTGGGTCATGTCGATGACGCGGAAACGGGCAAGGGCTTGTGACGCGGGGACGTGTGGCATGACTAGAGGTTAAACGAAAAAAACGCGCAATTCGGCGTACGTTTCGTCGGGCACTTGTTCGGCGGGGTAATGGCCGCACGGAAGCATCTTTCCCCGCACGTCGCTCGCGCGTTCCTTCCACGCCTCGATCGGCTTGTAGCTGCGGTTCACGTGGCTCTTCTCTCCCCACAGGACCAGCATCGGCATCGCGATCTTGGTGGCGAGGTCCGCCTCGTCGTGCACGAGATCGATGCCCACCGCCGCGCGATAGTCCTCGCACACCGCGTGGATGTTCTCCGGCGTGCAGCAGCGAATGTACTCGGCCATCGCCTCGGGAGTGAATGCCGAGAGGCCTACGCCCTTCTTGTCGAGCTTCCTGCGGATGTACTTCTCGAACCCGTAGGCCTCGATCATCTTCTCGGGATAGTCGTGGGCCTGCGCCATGAAGAACCAGTGGTATGAATCCACCGCCCACTGGCGCTTGATGTTGTTCATCATGTGGTGCGTCGGCACGATGTCGAGGAAGGCGACCCTGGCGACGGCATCCGGCGTATCGAGCGCCATGCGGTGTGCCACGCGTCCGCCGCGGTCGTGGCCCGCGACGAAGTAACGGTCGAAGCCGAGGGCATTCATTACCGCGACCTGGTCCTTCGCCATCTCGCGGAACGAGTAGCCGATGCTCTGCTCTCCACCCGGGGGCTTCGAGCTGTCGCCGTAACCTCGCAGGTCGGTCGCAACCACCGTGAATTCCTCGGCGAGGCGAGGCGCGATCTTGTGCCACATCACGTGGGTGAGCGGATTGCCGTGCAGCAGGAGGAGCGGCGGGCCGGAGCCGCCGAAGCGCAAATGAATGCGCGCGCCGGGTACCTCGATGTCGCGCTGCGTGAAGCCTTCGAACATCGGTTACTTGCGCAGCAGCCGGGTGAGCTCGCCCACGTCCTTCACCGCCTCGATGTTCCAGACGAGGTCGAGCACCTCCTGGGCGCTGTGACGATCGAGCTTGCCCCACTCCGCGCACTGGCGGAATTTCTCCGACAGCTCGCCGTCGGACATCGGGTTGGCGGGGCTGCCCTTGCCGAAGTCGGCCCGGCCCTCGATCACCTTGCCGTCGTCCATCTCGATCTCGATGATCGTCGTCATCTTGTCGAAGCCCGCGGCCTCCGCCTCGGGATGCACGGCGAACTCCACTTTCTCGATCATCGCCCTCACGTCGGGGCGTTTCACGACCGCGTCGGTGAACTGCTCGAGCCCGCCCTTCCTCTCGAGCAGCAGGATCGCCATGCAGAACTCCATGCTGAACTTGGCCTGCAGCTCGTTCTTCGGGCGATGGTGGATCAGCGCGTTGGGCATGTTGTGGTTGGTGCCGACCTTCACGTGCTTCACGCCCCCGGGCTTGATGTCGTGCCTGGTGATCAACGCCATCATCACCGCCATGCCCGGATGCGTGAGCGAGCCGCTCGGGTGCGGCTTGATGGAGATGCCGGGCATCGCGAAGGTCCACGGCGCGCCGAGCTTGGCGTCGATCATCTCCGGGCTGAAGCCGCCGCCCGCCGCGCGGAAGAAGCCGCGGTCGGCCTCGAGTCCTATGGGCGACGCGGTGAAGCCGAGCGCGGCGATCTCCGCGGCCACCAGGCCGTTCTCGGCCGCGCGCCCCGCGTGGAAGGGCTTGGTCATGGTGCCGAAGTTCTCGCGCAATCCGCCGGCCTGTGTCGCGCCGATGGAAAGGGCGCGGCGCGTGGCCTCGCGATCGAGGCCGAGGAGCTTCGCCGCCGCCGCCGCCGAGCCGATCGAGCCGCAGGTCGCGGTGCTGTGGAATCCGGTCTGGTAGTGGCGCGGCATGATCGCCTCGGCGACCTTGCACTCGACTTCCACGCCGACCTGGTAGGCGAGCATGAGGTCTGCGCCGCTTCGCTTGTCGCGTTCCGCGAGTGCCAGCGCCGCGGGCAACACCGGCGCCGTCGGATGCGTGAGGAGCCCGTAGACGCGGTCCTTCGCCACGGCGAGCTGCGTGTCGTCGAAATCGTCGGCGTGGATCGAGATGCCGTTGGCGAACGATGCGAAGCGCGCCGGCACGTTCATGCTGCTGCCGATCACCGTGCTCCCGCCCTCCGCGGCGAAGCCAAGCGCGGCGAGGTATTTGCGTGTGATGGCGCCCGTTTCGGAAGCGGCTCCGGCGAGCGCCAGCCCGATGCCGTCGAGCACCGAGCGCTTGCCAAGGTGCGCGACATCCTTCGGCACTTCGCTCGTCCTGGTGGAGACCACGAAACCCGCGACATAGTCGGTGAGCGAGGAATCCTCGGCCTTGGTGGCGCGATGCGGCGCGGTCGGCGTCACGCGGCGTGCGCCCGCGTGACGCCGGCCTTGCGGCTCGCGGCCAGGCGCGCGGCAAGCCGGACTGCCTGTTCCAGCGCGCCCGTGGAGGCCACACCCTTGCCGACGATGTCGAACGCGGTGCCGTGCGCGGGCGTGGCGAATACCGTGGGCATGCCGCCCGAGATGGTGACGCCGCGGTTGAAGCCCTTGAGCTTGGTCGCGATCTGGCCCTGGTCGTGGTACATGGTGAGCACGCCGTCGTACTCGTCGCCGAAGCCCTTGATGAACACCGTATCGGCGGGGAAGGGGCCCTTGCAGGCGATGCCGCGCGCCGCCGCTTTAGCCACCGCGGGGGCGATGATGTCGATCTCCTCGCGCCCGAAAAGGCCGTTCTCGCCGCCGTGCGGATTCAGGGCCGCGACCGCGATGCGTGGCCTGTCGATGCCGGCGCCGCGCATCGTGGCGTCGGCGAGCGTGAGCGCGTCGTCGATCCTCTGCGGCGTGATGCGGTCCAGGGCCGTGCGCAACGACTCGTGCGAGGTGACGCGCGACATCCACTTCCCGTCGAGCACGTTCATCTCGCCGAAAAAGCCTTCATGCCTGGTGAGCTTGGCGAACATCTGGTGCTCGTCGTTGTAATTCCACCCGCCCGCGTGCAAGGCCGCCTTGTTGAGCGGCGCGAAGACGATGCCGTCGAGGCGCCCGGCGAGGGCGAGCTCGATCATCGCGGCGAGCGTCTCGCCGGCGATGCGTCCCGACGCCGGGCTCACCACGCCGCGCGGGAACCCGGTCGAGGGATCGAGGTTGCCCAGGTCGATGATCGGCGCCTCGTCGCGGTCCCATTCGACCGATTCCGGATTCGGGTAGGCGCGCCATTCGAGCGTCACGCCCGCATCGCGCGCGCCCTGCCCGAGCACGCGCGCATCGCCGATGACGAGGAGCCGCGCGGCGTCCGAAAGCCGCTTGTCGGCCAGCACGCGCGCGCACTGCTCGGGTCCGATTCCCGTGTAGTCGCCCAGCATCAGCCCGAGTACGGGAAGGGTCATGTCAGCCTCCGGTCGGTGAAATAGGTGATCGCGCCCACCATCATGAATGTTATCGCGAGCATGGTGATGGAGAGCACGGCGATCGGCCCCCAGTCGTTGCTTTCGCGCAGGTCGAACATGGTGACCGAAATCGTCTTGGTGCGCGCGGTGAAAAGGAGGATGGTCGCCGAGAGCTCGCGAATCGAGCCGATGAAGATGAAGATCCAGGTCGCGATCACGCCGTTGCGAATGAGCGGCGCCGTGATGTTCATCAGCGTGCCCAGCCGCGTTGCCCCGAAGATGCGGCTCGCGTCCTCGAGCTCCGGGTGCACGCTCTTCAGCGACGCGGCGACCTGCTGGTATCCGACCGGCAGCTCCTTGGTCACGTAGGCGAGGAAGATGATCCATAGCGTGCCGTAGAGCACCAGCGGCGGCGTGGTGTAGCTGAGGAAAAGCCCCACGGCGAGCACGATCCCGGGGATCGCGACCGGCGCGGTGGCGAGGAACGCGAGATAGCGGTGGCCCCACACGAGCTTGCGAATGCTGAGGTAGCCGAGCACCACGACCATCAGCGTGCCGACGGTGGCGGCGGCGGTGCCGAGCACGAAGGTGTTCTGCAGCGCGAGCTTGGTCTGGCTGAAGTCGAAGAACACGAAGCGCCAGTGCTCCAGCGAGAAGCTGCCGAGGATCGGCCCCGACCAGTTCTTCACCAACGAGGTGCGCAGCAGCACGCCGTACGGCAGCACGATCGAGCAGCCGAGCACGAAGGCGAAGAGCGCGTACGCCGGGATTTTCCATGCGCCCAGCTTGATGAGGCGCACGCCGGTCGATTTGCCGCCGATGATCGAGTAACCGCGGCGGCCCATGATCGCGGTCTGCGTGCGCAGCAGGATCACGGTGATGAGGAGGAGCGGGAGCGACGCCGCGGCGGCGAGCCCCAGCTGCGGCGGGAACTGGAAGAGGCTCCAGATCTTGGTGGTCATGGTGTCGATACCCGCGGGCAGCGCCAGGATCGCGGGCGTGCCGAAGAGCGTCATCGACTGCAGGAACGCGACCAGGAATCCGGCGAGCAGCGCCGGCACCACGAGCGGCAGCGTCACGTGCCACGCGGTGCGCCACGCCGGCGCGCCGAGGATCGACGAAGCCTCCTCGAGCTCGCTCGGGATGACCTCGAGGCTGTTGGCGACGAAGGTGAAGACATAGGGGAAGGTGTAGAGCGCCATCACGAACACCATGCCGCCGGCGGAAAAGATGTTCAGCAGCGGCTGGGCCTCGAAGGGCTTCAACCCCATCATCCAGTAGTACGCCTGGTTCACGAGGCCCGCGTTGGGGCCGCCCAGGAGCACCCACGCGAAGGCGCCCAGGAAGGGCGGAGTCACGAACGAGGCGAGGATCAAGGTGCGCAGCACGCGCTTGCCGGGCAGGTCGGTGCGCGCCACGAGCCACGCCATCGGCGCCGCCCACGCGACACAAGCGATGCCCACGGCCGCCGAGGTCCAGAGCGTGGTCCACAGCGGCTTCACGAACGCGGGATCGGCGACGAGGTGCCGATAGTGGTCGAGGGTGAAGCGCTTCGAATCGTCGGCGAGGCTCGTCACCAGCAGCCAGAACACGGGCATCAACACCAGCACCGCCAGCAACGCCACCATGAAGAGCGAGAAAGGGGCCGTCCAGTCGATGGACCGCCCCCTCTTCATCGCGAAGGACACGCTAGTTGCCGAAGAGCGCGGTGTATTTCTTCTTGATGTCGGCGATCTGCGGCAGCATCGCCTGCGGGTCGTCGGGCAGGAGTTTCAGGTTCTTCAGCGGCGTGCGGTTGGCGGGCTCGGTGACGTCGGGATGCACCGAGCGCATCCCGCCCACGTTCACCAGCAGTTGCTGCGCCGGCGCGGTGAAGAGGAAGTTCTGGAAGACGCGCGCCGCGTTCGGATGCGGCGCGGCGGCGAAGATCGCCGAGGGCGAATTCACGAAGGGCGTGCCCTCCGCCGGATAGACGATCTTCACCGGGCTCCTGGCGTCGATCTCCATGAACATGTTGTATTCGTTCCCGTCCACCATCACGGCGCGCTCGCCGCTGGCGATCGACTTGGGCGTGGCGGTCGTCGATTGCAGCTGCTGCACGCCCTGCTTGGAGAGCTTCTCCAGGTAATCCCAGCCGAGCACCTTGCTGATCGCGAAGGTCCCGGTGAGGCTGGTTCCGCTGTAGCCGGGATGCGACTTGGCCATCTTTCCCTTCCATTTCGGGTCGAGGAGGTCGGCGTAGCTTTTCGGCGCGTCGGCATCCTTCACGAGGTTGGTGTTGTAGCCGGCCACCGAGAGCGAAGCGCGCCACGTGTGATAGAAGCCGTCGGCATCGGTGTACTTCGCGTCGAACTTCTTCGCATCGGGCGGGGTGTGCGGGGCGAGCCACTTCTGCTGCTTCCAGAAGATGAAGTGCGAGGCGTCCGAGGAGTTCACCACGTCCACGTTCTTGATGTTGGACTGGTACTCCTGGTTGACGCGCTGGAAGACGCGTTCGGAGCCGGCGCGCTCGACCTCGACGTCGATCTTCGGATGCGCGGCCTTGAACGCCTTGGCGAGCGCCTCGGCGACCTTCACGTCCACGGCGGTGTACCAGGTGAGCTTGCCCTCCTTCTCGGCGGCGGCCAGCATAGCCGGCGTGGTCTCCTGCGCGAACGCGGGCGCGGCAAGGGCGAGCGCCATTGCGGCTGCGGAACTCCTCGTGCGAAGCGAACTCATGTCGAATCTCCTCGAAAGTCTCAATGGATGAGTCCGCGGCAACGGTCGGCCGCGAACCTGACGTGAACCGTGGAGCCTACCGGGGCATTGAACTCCGGTGGCATTGCGACGAGCAATTCCTGTCCCACGTCGACGAGGTAATCGCGGTGGCTGCCGAGATAAGCCTGCCCGCGCACGACACCGGGGAGCGTATTGGCGGCATCGGCCGGCGCTTGCGTCGTGAGCTCGAGATCGTGGGTTTTCACGCAGAAGCTCATGGCCTCGCCCGGTGCGGCGACTTCCCCCTGGCCGATGGCGATCCTGCGGCCGGCGACCTCGACCTGGCGATCGGCGACGCTGCGCGCGTCGAGCACATTGCTCGCGCCGATGAAGCGCGCGACGAATTTCGAGTTGGGGCGGTCGTAGACGTCTTCGGGGGTGCCGATCTGCTCGATGCGCCCGGCGTTCATCACCACGATGCGATCCGCCATGGTCATGGCTTCGGTCTGGTCGTGGGTGACATAGATCGAGGTATTGTGAAACTCGTCGTGCAGCCGGCGGATCTCGAAGCGCATCTCGCCGCGCAGGTTGGCGTCGAGGTTGGACAGCGGCTCGTCCAGAAGCAGGATATCGGGGGTGGGTGCCAGGGCTCGCGCCAGCGCCACGCGCTGCTGCTGCCCGCCGGACAGCTCCGACGGGTAGCGCAGGGCCTGCTCCCCGAGCTTGGCAGCGGCGAGCATCGCACCGGTACGTGCGTCGCGCTCGGCCGCCGGCATCGCCTTCATCTTGAGCCCGTAGGCCACGTTCTGATGGACGGTCATGTGCGGCCACACCGCGTAGCTCTGGAAGATCATGCTCATCTGGCGCCGCTCCGGGGGCACCACGCTGCGCGGCGACGAAATCACCTTGCCGCCCACGCGGATCTCGCCCGCGTCGGGCTCGATGAACCCCGCGATCATGCGCAGCGTAGTGGTCTTGCCGCACCCCGAAGGTCCGAGAAGGCAGATGAACTCGCCGCGCTCCACGGAAAGGCTGATGCCGTCGACGGAGCGGACCGCTCCATAGTGTTTGCTGAGTTCGTCGAGTTCGAGATGCGCCATGTTAAGGGTGGATTGAATCATACAAGTCCGGGCGCAAAGACCTGTGGGAGTAAAATCGCTGGCTCAGAAAAAGGAACAAACATGGCGGTGCAGAAAATCCCCGCGACGGTCATCCCCGGCGACGGCATCGGCCCCGAGGTCACCGCGGCCACCCTCGAAGTGCTGGCCGCACTGGGCGCTCCCTTCGAGTGGGACACGCAGCAGGCCGGAGTCGCGGGCGTCGAGCTCTGCGGCGACCCGCTGCCGCCCCAGACCCTCGCCAGCATCCGCAAGACGCGCCTCGCGCTGAAGGGCCCGCTGGCCACGCCCATCGGCGGCGGCTTCCGCTCGTCCAACGTGCGCCTTCGCGAGGAGTTCCAGCTCTACGCCAACCTGCGCCCGGCGCGCACGCTGGTCCCGGGCGGGCGCTACGAGGACATCGACCTGGTGCTGGTGCGCGAGAACCTCGAGGGCCTCTACGTGGGCTTCGAGCACTACGTGCCGATCGGCGACGATCCACGCGCCGTCGCCATGGCCTCGGGCGTCAACACTCGCGCCGGCTGCACGCGCATCTGTGAGTTCGCCTTCAATTACGCGGTCACCCACGGGCGCAAGAAAGTGACGCTGGTGCACAAGGCCAACGTGCTGAAGGCATTGACCGGACTGTTTCTCGAAGCGGGCAAGGCGGTGGCCAGGAAGTACGAGGGCAAGGTTGCCTGCGACGACCGCATCATCGACGCGTGCGCGATGCAGCTTGTGATGAATCCGTACCAGTTCGACGTGATCGTCACCACCAACCTCTTCGGCGACATTCTTTCGGACGAGATCGCGGGGCTGGTGGGCGGCCTGGGCATGGCGCCCGCGGCCAACATCGGCACCGACGCGGCGATCTTCGAGGCGGTGCACGGCTCGGCACCCGACATCGCCGGCAAGGGCGTCGCCAACCCGCTCGCCCTCATGCTCTCGTCCGCGATGATGCTCGACCACGTGGGCCTTTCCGACAAGGCCACGCGCATGCGCGCCGCGATCGACAAGGTGCTGCGCGAGGACAACGTGCGCACCGGCGATTTGGGCGGCAAGGCCAGCACCAGGGAGTTCACCAGCGCCATCGTCAAGCGGCTTGCGTGATGCCCCACCTGGAACTCCCGCGCCCCAGAGCGGTCAGAAAGTCTCCCCTTGCCCCAAAAATAAAAGGCCTCGCGTGACCAAATCCAGCGTGGCGTTCACTTCCGAGACCGATAGCGCGAAGGCTGGCGCCGAAATCGGAAAAAAAGTCATTGCCGACCTGGGCGGCGAAGCACCAGACGCGATGATCGTGTTCGCGTCCTCCATCCACGATTACGGCAAGCTCCTGCGGGCAATCCAGGACGCGTGCCAAGCGCGCGTGATGGTGGGGTGCTCTTCGGCAGGCGAGTTCATCAGCAACGCGCAGGGTGTAGGGTCGGTGTCGGCCGTGGCGCTGCGCTCCGAGGAGATGCAGTTCGTGCCGGCGCTGGGCAAGGGTCTGAGCGCCGACCGCGGCGCGGCCGCGCGCCAGATCGCCTCGTCTTTCCGTGGCCTGCGCAGCCCCAAGTATCAATACCGTTCCGCGCTGGTGCTCACCGATGCGCTCGCCGGCTTCATCGACGACCTGGTCGAGCAGCTCAACGTGGAGACCGGAGGCACCTATCGCCTCTTCGGAGGCGGCGCCGGCGACGACGCGCGTTTCTCCAAGACCCACGTCTTCTTCGGCACCGAGGCGTACACCGATGCCGCGGTGGCGCTCGAGATCCTCTCGAACAAGCAGCTTGGCGTGGGAGTGCGCCACGGCTGGCGCCCGGGTGGCGAGGCCATGCGCGTCACCGCGTCCGAAGGAGCGCGGCTCGTGAGCCTCAACGCGATGCCCGCCGTGGAAGCGTTCGAAGAGTACGCGCAAAGCACCGGCCAGGAGTTTGACCGGAGCAATCCGCTTCCCTTCTTCCTGCATAACGTGATCGGCGTGGACGCGGGCGGCCAGTTCAAGCTGCGCGTGCCGCTTGCGGTGGGCGAGGACGGCTCGGTGTCGTGCGCGGCGGACATCCCGCAGGGCGCGACGGTGCGCATCATGAGCACCGACGCCACGTCGGCCGCCGAAGCGGCGAGCTCCGCGGTGCGTGACGCGATGTCGCAGATCGGCGGCGCGAAGCCCGGCCTCGCGCTCTTCTTCGACTGCGTGGCGACGCGCTTGCGAATGGGCAAGGAGTTCGGGCTCGAGATGCAGGCGCTGGAAAACGCCCTTGGCACGGCCAACTACGTCGGGTGCAACACCTATGGACAAATCGCCCGAGTCGAAGGGCAATTCAGCGGATTCCACAACTGCACCGCCACGGTCTGCGTCTTCCCCGAGTAACGCTCCCGGGATGCTGACGCTTGCCCAGCGGCTGCTGGTGTCGCTGATCGAGCCGGCGAGCCGGGCGCGCAACGCGCGCGACATGGCGAAGGCCCTCGGCGCGCAAGACCTGCTCATCTTCGTCGAAGACCCGGAGGTGAAGGCCCTTCTTCCGGCGCCGGGCTTCCCGCAGACGATCGCGAACGGCCGCCAATGGCGCGCCTTCCTCGAGGCTTCGCGCGCGAACGGCGTCTACCGCGGCCGCTTGCGCGCGCCGGGCGAAAGAGGCGACGTCGACTCCGTGGGCCTCGCCGCCCCCGATGGCTCCGTGCTGGTGCTGGTCGGCGGCGCGCCCGCGCTGGCCGAAGCCGAGGCGCTGATGCACATCCTCCCGCTCCTTTCGCGCTCCCTGCAGTCGGAGCAGGAGAGCATCGCCGCCGCTGGGCACGCGCACGCGGCGCGCACCGCGGCCTCGCAAGCCGTCGCGCTCGCCGAGAAGCTTTCTTCCACGCGCGTGGAGCTGCAAGGCGCGTTGGCGACGGCGGAAGCCGCGGCACGCGCCAAGGACGATTTCCTCGCCGTCGTATCCCACGAGCTGCGCACGCCGTTGAACGCGATCCTCGGCTGGGTGCAGCTGATCCTCATGGGACGCCTCGATGCGGCGACGCAGGCGCGCGCGCTGGAGAGCATCGAGCGCAACGCCAAGTCGCAGGCGCGTCTCATCGAGGACATCCTCGACATGTCGCGCATCGTCGCCGGCCGCTTCCGCCTGAATGTCGCCTCCATCGAGCTCGCCACCACGATCGAGGCCGCCCTCGACGTGGTGCGCCCCGCGGCGGAAGCGAAGAACATCCGGCTGCAGGCCGTGCTCGACTCGCAGCTCGGACCCATCTCGGGCGACGCGGAGCGCCTGCAGCAGGTGTTCTGGAACCTCCTGTCGAACGCGGTCACCCACACGCCCAACGGCGGGCGCATTTACGTGCGCCTGCAGAGCGTGAATTCCCATGTGGAGGTCTCGGTCGTCGATTCCGGCAAGGGCATCGATCCCGGCTTCCTTCCCCACGTATTCGAGCGCTTCCGCCAGGAGGAGAATTCCGCGACACGCCGCCACACGGGCCTGGGCCTGGGGCTCGCGATCACGCGCCATTTGGTCGAGCTGCACGGCGGCACCATTGTCGCGTCAAGCGAGGGGGAAGGGCGCGGTGCGACGTTCACCGTGCGCCTGCCGATGGCGCCGGTGACCCATCCCGACTCGGTCGCGCGCATGCCGATGCTGGGCGACGTAAAGGCGGGCGCGCGCAAGCAGCTCGCCTCGCTCGACGGCCTGCGCGTGCTAGTGGTGGACGACGAGGACGACGTGCGCGAGCTGGTCGGGACGGTCCTGCGCCAGAGCGGCGCGGTGGTGACCACGGTGCGCTCGGTGGCCGAGGCGCTCGAGGCTTTCGCCACCACCATGCCTAACGTGCTGGTGAGCGACATCGAGATGCCGGGCGAGGATGGCTATTCGCTGATCCGGAAGCTGCGCGCGGGCGCGCTACCCGGCGGGCGCAATATACCGGCCATCGCGTTGAGCGCTTACGCGGGGCCGGGCGATCGCATGCGCGCGCTCGACGCCGGCTTCCAGCTGCATGTCCCCAAGCCGGTCGAGCCCGCCGAGCTGGTGGCGGTGATCGCCAACCTCGTGCCGCGCTAGGCTCGCGGGGTTCGGCCGAATCCCGCCCAGGCGGTAAGATTCGGTCTCCGGCCCTCTCGTTTCGTCGACCCCATGCGCAGCAAGCTCTTCGTTCCCGGCTCGCGTCCCGAGCTTTTCGCCAAGGCGATGGCGAGCGAGGCCGACGGCCTGTCCTTCGACCTCGAGGACTCCGTCGACGAGGCGATGAAGGACGATGCGAGAAGGAGCCTCGCGCACTTCCTGGCGAATCTCGCGCCCGGCCACGGCAAGACCATCATCGTGCGCGTGAACGCCCTGGCCACGTCGCACTTTGCCGCCGACATCGAGGCGATCGCCGGCATGGGGGTCGACCTGGTGAACCTGCCGAAGGCGGAATCCGCCGACGACGTGCGCGCCTGCGCCGATGCGCTCGCGATCGCCGAGCGGCGATCAGGCGCGGGGCCCATCGGCATCCTCGCCAACATCGAGTCCCCGAAGGCGTACCGCCTCGCCGCCGAGATAGCGGCGGGCCCGCGCGTGGCAGGCCTGCAGGCCGGGTGGGGCGACCTGATCGAGCCCCTCGACATGGATCGCTACAACCCGGCGATGATCGAGGCGCTCCTCCTGCACATCCGCATCGCCGCGGGCGAGGGCGGCGTGTGGGCTTACGACGGCGCGTTCGCCAACATCAAGGATCCCGAAGGCTACCGGCGCGAAGCGGAGAGCGCGCGCCGCCTGGGCTACCTCGGCAAGAGCTGCATCCATCCCACGCAGGTGCCGATCGCCAACGCCGTGTTCCGCCCGAGCGACGCGGAGATCGCGCACTCGCTGAAGGTGGTCGAGGCCGCGCGCGACGCCGCGAGGCGCGGGGTGGGCGCCTTCACCGTGAACGGCAAGATGGTCGACGGCCCGTTCGTGCGCCGCGCCGAGGCGATCCTCGAGCTCGCAAGCAAGCTGAACCTCATCGCCCCGGAAGAAAGAACGATCCAATGAAAAGTGGTGTCAGGTACGACTTCTTGGCGGTGCTTTTCGCACTCGTCGTCGCACTCGCGATGCCGGCGTTGGCGCAGGCTCCCTTTCCGTCGAGGCCGGTGACGATCATCGTCCCCTATCCCGCGGGCGGGTCCAACGACACGTTCGCGCGCGAGCTCGGCAAGAAGCTCTCGGACGCGTGGAAGATCCCGGTCATCATCGACAATCGACCCGGCGCGGGCGGCTCCATCGGCGCGGCCATCGTCTCGAAGGCGGCGCCCGACGGCTACACTCTGTGCCTGCTCTCCTCGTCGTTCACCACCAACGCGGCGATCCAGACCAACCTGCCCTTCGATCCGGTGGCGGGCTTCTCGCCGGTGGCGATGGTCGCGAAGGGCCCGATGCTGCTGACCGTCTCCAACAAGGTGCCCGCGAAGACCACGCTCGAGCTCTTCGCGCTGGCGCGCGCCAATCCCGGCAAGCTCAACTACGGCTCGTCCGGGCAGGGCAGCACCAACCACTTCGCCACCGAGCTCCTCATGGACGCGGCGAAGATCCGCATGACGCACGTTCCCTACAAGGGCATGGCGCCGGCGGTGACCGACGTCATCGGCGGGCACGTGGACGTGCTCATCGCGAGCGCGCCGTCCATCTACCAGCACGTGAAGGGCGGCAAGGTGCGCGGGGTGGGCGTGACCAGCAAGGGCCGATCGCTGGTGGTTCCCGACCTGCCGCCGGTCTCCGAGATGGGCGTGCCGAACTACAGCTTCGAGCTCTGGTGGGGCATCCTAGCGCCGGCGAAGACGCCGCCGGACATCGTGATCCAGCTCAACATCGACGTGAACAGGATCCTCAACACGCCCGAGATGCGCGAAGTGTTCCTGCGCGAGGGCGCCGAGCCCGCGCCGATGTCGGCCGCGCAGTTCGCCGCCACCATCGGCAACGAGATCGAGGGCTGGAAGAAAGTCGCGCAGGCCGCGAACATCAAACCCGAATGAGCTTGAAGAAAAGGGACTACACGCCCGGCAAGCGCGGCGCCCTCGACGGCGTTCGCGTGCTCGACCTGTCGCGCCTGGTCGCCGGCAATACGCTCACCGGATTGCTGGCCGACTTCGGCGCCGAGGTGATCAAGGTCGAGCCGTCGGCGGGCGACACGTTGCGCGCCTGGCGAACCAAGGATGTCCAGGTGAACTGGAAGCTCTACGCGCGCAACAAGAAGAGCCTCGCGCTGGAGCTGCGCAAGCCCGAGGCGCGCGACCTCCTGCTCCGGTTGGTCGAGAAGGCCGATGTCTTCGTCGAAAGCTTCCGCCCCGACACGCTGGAGAAGATGGGTCTCGCGCCCGATACGCTCCTCGCGCGCAATCCCAGGCTCGTCATCGTGCGCATCTCCGGGTGGGGGCAGAGCGGGCCCTACCGGCGCCGCCCGGGCTTCGGCACGCTGGTCGAGGGCATCTCCGGCTTCGCGTCCTTCAACGGGTTTCCCGACCGTGAGCCGGTGCTGCCGCCGATGTACATGGCCGATTCGTACGCGGGCCTGTACGGCGCTTCGGGCGTGCTGATCGCGCTGCGTGAAGTGGAGGTGAATGGCGGCAAGGGCCAGGTGATAGACCTGCCGCTGCTCGATCCGCTCTTCAACGTGCTGGGACCGCAGGCCGCGAGCTATCGGCTGACGGGGCGGGTGAAGCCGCGCACCGGCAGCCGTTCGACCAACTCCGGCCCGCGCAATGCGTACCGCACGAAGGACGGGTATTTCGTCGCGCTCTCGGCTTCCACGCAGAAGATGGCCGAGCGCGTCTTTGCTTCCATCGGCCGCTCCGACCTCATCGACGATCCCCGCTACAAGACCAACGCGGACCGCGTGAAGAACGCCGAGGAGCTGGACGCGATCATCGGTGCCTTCATCGCGCAACGCACCCAGGCCGACAACGTCGCGTTCTTCGAGAAGGCCGAGGTCACCATCGGCCCGATCTACGACATCACGCAGATCCTCGAGGACCCGCACTTCATCGAGCGCGAGGTGATCGCCGATTATCCCGATGCGGAGATGGGGGAATTCCCGATGCACCATGTGGTGCCGCGCCTCGCTGGCACGCCCGGCGCGGTCGCGACGCCCGCCCCGAAGCTCGGCCAGCACAACCGCGAGCTGCTGCGCGAGGTGGGCGTGGACGACGCGCGCTATCGCGAGCTGAAGGCCGCGGGCGTAGTGCACGAGGGCACCGAAGCGAAGTCCGAAGAGCCCGAATGATCGCGGTACCCAATTCCTCGGGGACCTCGCTCCCGCGCTACAAGGCCCATCCGGGCGCCTGCGATTCGCACATCCACATCTACGACACGCGCTTCCCGATGAAATGGCCGAAGCTGCGCGCGGTGACGGATGCCTCGGTCGTCGAGTACCGCCTCCTGCAGAAGCGCCTGGGCACCTCGCGCGTCGTCGTCGTGCAGCCCGCGGCCTACGGCACCGACAACCAGGTGACGCTCGACGCCATCGCGCAGCTCGGCATCGACAACGCGCGCGGCATCGCGGTCGTGCATCCGACGGTGACCGACACGGAGCTCGTCGCCATGCACAAGGGCGGCATCCGCGGGCTGCGCTTCACGCTGCACGAGCCGCGCACCGCGGTGACGAGCGTGGAGATGATCGAGCCCCTCGCGCATCGCGCCCATCGCCTCGGCTGGCACGTGCAGCTGCACCTGCGCGCCGAGCAGATCGTCCTCTGGGCGGACATGATCGAGCGCCTTCCCGGCACCATCGTGCTGGACCACATGGCGCGCTTGCCGCAGCCCCATGGCGCGCGCCATCCGGCGTTCGCGGTGGTGAAGCGCCTCGTCGACAAGGGCTCGACGTGGGTGAAGCTCTCCGGGCCATACCTCGAGACGAAGGTCGGGCCGCCGCGCTATGCCGACGTGAAAGGCGTGGCGCGCGCGCTCGTCGAGCACGCGCCGGAGCGCTGCGTGTGGGGTAGCGACTGGCCGCACCCCACCGAGCCGCACACCAAGCCCGACGACGCCGTCCTCTTCGACCTGGTGCAGGAATGGACGCCCGACGAGGCGACGCGCCTCAAGATCCTGGCCAGCAATCCCGCGGCGCTTTACGGATTCTGAAACAGTAGGGTGATGTCCTACACCACAAAGAGCGTCCGTTACACGCACCTGTAGCGGGCAGCATGGTCTAGTGCCATACCCTCAACGAACTGGAGCGTACGCAATGTCCATCGGACTCATTCTTCTCATCATCGTCGTGCTGATGTTGCTCGGCGCCATCCCCGCGTGGCCGCACAGCAAGGGCTGGGGCTACGGCCCGAGCGGCGGACTGGGCCTCGTGCTCGTCATCCTTCTCGTGCTGGTGGTGCTCGGCAAGATATAGCCGGCTCTCGCCGGTTGGTTAGAATCGAGGGCAAAGGAGGCTTCTCCCATGCCCTCGATTCGCTTTTGCCTCGCCATTGCCGCGCTCGCCTACGCGGGGCAATCCCTCGCGCAGTCGTATCCCACCAGGTCCGTCAAGATCATCGTGGCGTTCACGCCGGGATCGGCGACGGACATCATCGCGCGCGTGACCGCGGACCAGTTCTCGAAATCGATGGGCCAATCGTTCATCGTCGAGAACAGGCCCGGCGCAGGTGGCATCCTCGGCACGGAGGCCGGGAAGAACGCGGCGCCCGATGGTTACACGCTGACCACGTGCCCGAGCGGGCCCTTCGCCATCAACCCCGCCATCTACAAGGCGCTTCCCTACGATCCCATCAACGACTTCGAGCCGATCAGTAACCTCGTGCTCACGCCGCAAGTGATCGTGGTCGGCGCACAGACGCCGTACAGGACGCTCAAGGACCTGGTGGAAGCGTCGAAGGCCAAGCCCGGCGAGATCGCCTACGGCTCGCTCGGCACCGGAACGACCAGCCACCTCACGATGGAAGCGTTCCAGCAGGCCGCGGGCGTGAAGATGAACCACATCCCGTTCAAGGGTGGGGCGGAAGCGCAGACGCAGATCATGGGCGGTGCGCTTCCGGCGATGTCGGACACGATCTCGGGCGTGCAGGCGCAGGTGAAGGCCGGCAAGTTGCGACCGCTCGGAGTGGCGATCCCGCAGCGCTCGCCCTACCTGCCCGACGTGCCCACCATCGCCGAGCAGGGGTACAAGAACTTCGAGAGCGTCGGCTGGATCGGCCTGTGCGCGCCGGCCAGGACACCGGTCGCGATCCTCGACAAGCTCAATGCCGAGGTGCTGAAGATGCTCGCCTCGCCCGAGGCGAAGGCGAAGATCGAGCAGCTCGGCGCCACGCCCGTCGGAGATTCACGCGAACAGTTCGCCGCGTGGATCAAGGCCGAGATCGCGAAGTGGTCGAAGGTGGCGAAGGATAGCGGCGCGCGGGCGGATTAAAGCCTGCGCGATCAAATGTACGACGTCATCGTCGTCGGGTTGGGCGCGGTCGGCGCGGCGACCGCCTACCAGGCGGCCAGGCGCGGCGCGAAGGTGCTCGGCATCGACCAGTTCGCGCCGCCGCACGCGATGGGATCGTCGCATGGCGATACGCGCATCACGCGCGTGGCGATCGGCGAGGGCGAGCAATACGTGCCCCTCGTGCGCCGCTCGCACCAGATCTGGCGCGAGATCGAGGATCGCACCGGGGAGGAGCTCCTCGTTGTCACCGGCGGGCTCATCATCTCCAGTCCCGCGCGCCGGGCGACCACCCACGTGCCGAATTTCTTCGAGAAGACGGTGGCCGCGGCCAGGCGCTTTTCCATCGAGCACGAGATGCTCGCGGCGCGCGAGATGCGCGAGCTCTTCCCCCAATTCAACGTGAGCGACAACGAGATCGGCTACTACGAGCCGGGCGCGGGCTACGTGCGGCCGGAGGCGTGCATCGGCGCGCAGCTCGCGCTCGCCGCGGAGCATGGCGCGAGCCTGCGGCGCAACGAATGCGTGCGCGACCTCGCCGAGGAAGGCGGCATCGTGCGCGTGCGCACCGAAGCTGCCGAGTACAGCGGGCGCGAGCTCATCGTCGCGGCGGGCGCGTGGCTGCCGGACTTCCTCGATGCCGATGTCGCGCGCCACTTCGCGATCACGCGCCAGGTGATGTACTGGTTCGAGGTCGAGGCGCCGATCGAGCAGTACCAGGCGCCCGCCTTCCCGATCTGGATCTGGGAGCTGCAGGACCGCAGCCACGTGATCTACGGCTTTCCGGCGACCGACGGCGCCGGCGGCGGCATCAAGATCGCGACCGAGCAGTACGCCGACACCGCAGGCCCCGGGGACATCGATCGCGAGGTTTCCGGCGAGGAGAAGCACGCGATGTACCGCGACCTTGTCTCGCCCTACCTGCCGTGGGTCGGCGCGCGCTGCATCAAGGCGGTGGCGTGCCTGTACACCGTCACGCCGGACTTCCATTTCGTGATCGACCGCCATCCGCGCTTTGCGCACGTGACCATCGCCTCCCCTTGCTCGGGTCACGGGTTCAAGCATTCCGCCGCGGTGGGCGAGGCCCTCGCCGAGCGGGCGCTGCAAGGTGAGAGCACCGTGGACCTGGCGCCCTTCGCGTTGGCGAGATTTAGCAAAGTTTAAGGCCGGCTTAAGGACGCGTGCCCCGGGCCGGGCGGAAAGTTCGTCTCGCAGCATCGACGAAATTCCCCCAACCAAGGAGCCATGCCATGAACACGTCCCGTGCCACCGTCGGAATCGCGATCATCTTCCTTGCCGCCGCGCTCTCGCTCGCCGGCGCCCCGCAGCTGAACGAAAAATCCGCCGCATTGGCGGGCGACCCGAGCGTGCCGTCCGCGAGCGATGCGTTCCGTGCCGAGACGAAAAGCGCCTCGACGGGTAATGTGGAGGACATGGCGTACTGAAGGACCGCTCCCATCACCTCCAAGCTCCGCGAGATTTCCGAGACGCGCCAGATCCGTGGCGAGCCGCGCCGTCGCTGGTTCAACTCGGAAGCCATGGACCTGTACGTCTGGTACGACCACGAGGACGCGCCCCTCGGCTTCCAGCTTTGCTACGGCAAGCCGGACGAGGAGAGGGCGCTCACCTGGTTTCGCCCGGCGAGCTACAGCCACATGCGCGTCGACAGCGGCCCGTCCCAAGGCGTGGGGCGCGGCACGCCGCTCCTCTTCGTGGATGGACGTTTCGATGCCGTTTGCGTCGCACAGCAATTTGCGCGCCTTGGCGCAGACCTGCCCCCGGACGTCGTCGGCCTCGTCACGGCCAGGCTCGACGCATTTCCCTGAGCCTTCACAACGTTTCAGCGCGCTTTTAAGGCGGCTAAAGGACGGGCCCGCTCCCCCGGGCGGACAGTGTGCCCTGCTGTCCACCAACCCAGACCAAGGAGCCGACAATGAATACCAGGGCGAACAAGGAATTGATCCGCAGCACGGCAGTGGCGATAGGCGCGTGGCTGATCGTGATAGCTGCGGGCGTGAACGAGCGCCTCGACGGCCCGGCCGCCGTCGTCCCCATCGTCTACATGGCCGAGTGAAAACCTTGGCGAGACAGGGGGCCATTGGAGTAGCATTTCCGCCAAAGCTCACAACCTGAAAAAGGGGATGAAAATGCGCGCACGTACCATGCACTTGCTGGTCGCCGTGACTATGTTCGGTTGCGCTACCGATGCGCACAGGCCGAAGCTGGAAGCCCCGCTGTCCCTCTACGACGTGCGCGGCGGCAACCCCGTTTGCACCAACACCTACTGTTCCATCACGGTCACGGTGAAATCCGGTTGCAGCATCGCCGTGACCCCGTTCACCCTCGGCATCGACGACAAGGTGGAGGACGCGGTGATCCACTGGGCCATCAGCGCAGACTCCGTGGGCAACGCGGCGTTTACGAACCAGGGGATCAACCCCAAGGACAACGGCGCCTGGATGCGTGAGTTCAGGAATGGGACGCCCGTGGGCAACCCCCCGAAAGAATTCACCTGGGTCGACAAGAACAAGCTGGCCGGCTCATCGTCCCCGAGGCCGTATGGGTACAACGTGGATGTGATCCAGAACGGGGCGCCGTGCCCGCGTTACGACCCGACGATCATCAACGGCTACTAGGTGATGGTCGTGGCGCTTCAGGGCGCCTGGCGTGGGACAACACCATCCAATAACAATGGGAGACATTCAATGCGCACGCACATCCTGATTTCCTGCGCCGCCGTGAGCCTCGCGATGCTGGGCTGCGACGGCAAACCGGAACAGAAAGCCAAGCCCGCCGCCCAGGCGCCCGGGCCCGCCGTGGTGGCCCAATCCCCGGACCCCGCGAAAGCGGGCAAGGCCAAAAGGGCGGTCGGCAAGAAATGCAAGAAGGACGACTGCAACCTGAAGGTCGACGTATCTGATTCCTGCGTCATCACGGTGGAGCACGACCTGGTCGGCGTGACCAAGGGCATCGAGGACGTGCCCATCACCTGGACGATCCAGCAGAATCACTTCGAGTTCACGGCAAATGGCATCGAATTCCGCGGCAACCCGCCTTCGTTCCCGCCGGGTTCCCCGTCTTCGAACGGAAAGTCGTTCACGGTCGTCGATAAGAACAACCAGCCGGGCGACGACATCGATTTCAAGTACTCGGTCACGGTCAAGCGCAAGAACGGCGCCGCGTGCCCGACGCACGATCCCACGATCATCAACGGCTACTAGACGGTCACCCCCTGGAGCCAGGCGCGCGCCTCCGACATGGCCTTGTCGTAGGACAGCGCCCGGCCTGAGGCCTCGGCAGCCCGGAAAGCGTCGCGACCCAAGGCGCTGCGCGCCTGCTCGACCAGCGGGGCGAGGAACGCCTCGTCCGCGGGATCGCGGTGGATGCCGGTGTTCTCCGTCTGCACTTCGGCCGCGCCGTAGAACTGCGCGGCACGCTCCCAGTCCTCGCATAGCGCGCTCATGCCCGCCGAAACCTCCATCGCGGACAGCCCGACTCGTTGCGAGCCCACGGCGGTAGCGATGTCGGCCACCTCGAGCAGCATCGCGCGCGCGCTCTCCTCGGAGCGCCTGCAGATCGCCACCATGGCCAGGTTCAGCAAGCCGATGGCCCGGCTCTCGACGTCGCCCAGCTCGCGCGCGAGGCTCAGGACGTTTTCATAGAGGAGCTCGGCCTTGTCGAGCGCGCCTTCGATGCGGTAAAGCTGCCCGAGGGCGCACAGCGCCGCCGCGAGCTCGCGCTTGTTGTTCAGCTCGTGCGCGAGGGCGAGCGCCTCCTCGAGGTGGGCGCGGGCGGTGGCGAGGTGCCCTTGCCCGAGGCACGCCATGCCGAGCGGCTGGAGCGCTTGCGCTACGCGCATCTTGTTGCGCAGCTCGCGCCCGATGGCGAGGCTCTCCTCGAGGTAGCGTTGCGCGTCGCCGTAGCGTCCCATGTAGAACGCGAACTGCCCGGCGATGAAGAGCGTGGCGCAGCGCGCGTCCGTGCGTTCCAGCGCGCCCGGCCGCCGGACGGCCTCGCACACGATGCGGTGGCCGAGAACCAGCAAGCCCCGGCTGAACCAGTACATCTTGGAAGCGCCGACCAGCCGCAACCCTGTGGTGGCTCCATCCGCGGCGGCGTCGCACCACGCATGCGCCGACAGAAGGTTCTCGCGCTCCGCGTCGAGCTTCGCCATCCACACCGCCGGCGACGACCCGGTCAGGTGGCCCTGGGCCTCGACCACGAGCGCGACGTAAAAGGCGAGGTGGCGGTTGCGCGCATCGTCGTTCTCCCCCGAAGCGACCAGGAGCTCGAGCGCGTACTGGCGCACGGCTTCGAGAAGGCGGTAGCGCTCGCCTGTGGCGTCGGCGACCACCAGCGATTTATCGACGAGGCAGGTGAGCAGGTCAACGACCGCGCCCTTATCGACGTCTCCGCCCGCCCCGACCGCCTCAGCGCCGTCCACGGTCCAGCTGCCTGCGAAGACCGCGAGCCGGCGCAGCAGCGTACGCTCCGGAATCGACAGCAGGTCATAGCTCCAGGTTATCGACGCGCGCAGCGTCTGCTGGCGCGGCAATGCCGTCGTGTCGCCCCCGGTGAGCAGCTGGAAGCAATTGTCGAGCCGGGCTGCGATCTGCTCAGGCGAGAGCGCACGCACGCGTGCCGCGGCCAGCTCGATGGACAGCGCGATGCCGTCCAGGCGCCGGCAGATCTCGGCCACTGCAACGCAGTTGTGGTCGGTGACGCGGAAGCCCGGTTGCACGGCGACGGCGCGGTCGACGAAAAGACGCACCGCCTCGTAGCGCGCGAGTGCCTCGCATGCGACGGCCTCGCGCGCGCTCGGCACCGCGAGCGCGGGCACGTGGTAGGTAGCCTCGCCGCTGATGCGCATCTGCTCGCGGCTGGAGGCCATGATCTTCACGCCCGGGCCGGCCTGCAGGAGCTGCTTGGCGAGCTCGGCGCACGGGTGCACCAGGTGCTCGCAATTATCGAGGATCACCAGAAGGCGCCGGTCGCGCACGTAACGGATCAGCGCCTCGAGCACCGGGCGGCCGGCGTCTTCCTTCACGCCGAGGACCGAGGCCACCGCTTGCGGGACGCGGCTCCCGTCGGCGATAGGCGCCAGCTCCACGAGCCAGATCCCATCCGGATACTCGCCGACCAGCCCGTAGGCCACCTGCAGGGACAGGCGCGACTTGCCGGTGCCGCCGGTGCTGGTGAGAGTCACCAGGCGGGCGGTGCCGAGAAGCTCCTTCAGCTCGGCTATCTCGCGCTCGCGGCCGATGAAGCTGTTCAGCTGCGCGGGCAGGTTGTGGTTGCGCTCGGGAGGCGCGCCGGGAGGGGCATCGGGGGCATCCAGCTCGGCCACGAAGCGGAAGCCCCTTCCGGGAATGGTCGCCACGCACTTGGAGCCCAGGACCTTGCGCAGGGTGGAGATCTGCACGTGCAGGTTGTTCTCTTCGACCACCAGCCCGGGCCAGACGAGGTCGAAGAGCTCGTTCTTGGTGACGACACGGTCCCGGTGCTCGATGAGGGCGAGGAGGACGTCGAAGGCGCGGGCGCCCAGGGACGCGGGCTTTCCTTCGACCAGCAGCTGACGCTCGCTGGGCCGGACTTCCACCTGGCCGAAACGGTAAACGTGCGCCAAGAGCCTCCCTTTAAGGGCGCGAAAAGGGTAGTGCGCGCCCTTTGATGTTACCGCGTTCCGGAATTTAGAACATTTAAAGCCGGCTTAAGGACGCGGGCGTGCCTCGGGGCGGAAAGTTCGTTCCGCACCACCCCAGTCCCAAAACCACCCAACCAAGGAGATACACCATGTTCAAGCAATCGATGATGACGCTGTCCACCTTCGCCGTTCTTGTCGCGCTGTCGGGCGTCGCCCGCGCCGACATCGCCCGCGATGCCTCGGACGGCTACCGTAGCCTGTCGTGCGCCGAAGCCACCCAGCGCGCCTGGTTCATCCGTGAGATGGAGCGTTCCGACGGCGACACGCCGCACGACGCCGCGGTGCCCGCCGAATGCACCCGCGAAGTCGTCGCGGCGGCGAACTCGGCCGAAGAGTCGAAATAGATGCTCGGGGAGCGGCGCGGCCGTGGGAGTTACGGCCGCGCCATTACCTGGGCCCTGGAAGAGACGATGACCGCAATGCAATCGCGCGACGACACGACAGGCAACCTGGGCCTGCGCAGGACCCGCGTGGCGACCGCCGCGGTGCTGCTCGCCATCGTGGTGAGCCTCGCCGGCGCGTGCGTGGTGATCGTCGAATCCACCGCGGAACCGCCGCTGCGCAAGCACCTCACCATCGCCGCCGCGTAACGCGCGCGATCCCATTCGGAGAATTGCCATGCTCGATGAAGTCCGCAACCACGATTCCAGGCCCACCGTCGAAGAGCGCGAGTGGATCGATTGCAACCCGATCGTGTACGCGGTGCGCGCGGCGGTCTTCGTGGTGTTCGCCGTCGCGATCGGCGGATATATGAGCCTCTATTTCGAGCCGCCGGCGAAGACGGTGGCGGAGGCGGGCAAATGATGAAGCTCACCGCCGTGTTCGAGAAAGTGCCGGGCGGTTTCGTCGCGTTCGTCGAGGAATGGTGCGGCACCTCCGCCCAGGGCGCGACCCTGGAAGAGGCGCGCGAGAACCTGCGCGACGCCTTCGACATCACCATCACGGCAAACCGCCTCATGGCGCAGTGGCGCATCAAGGGCAAGGAAGTCGTCCGCGAGCCCTTCTAGGTGAAACTCTCCCGGCCCGGCGCGGTCTGGAGAGGCGATGAAGACAAAGATCGTCGTACTGGCCGCGGGCCTCGTCCTGGCCACGGCCGCGGGGGCCCAGGAGGCTCCCTTCCGTTTCCCCTCGTGGGCCGCGCTGCAGCTGGGCGCCCCCATTTCCACGGTCAAGGGTGACGAGGCCGAGCGCCAGATCGCGGCGAACAAGAGCTACGCGATTCCCGCCCTCGAGATCGTCGGCTTCGACGTGCTGCTGAACGCATTCGACCGGCACCACTTCGGCTGCTGCGAGTTCCACAGCACCGCGCGCACCATCCGCAACAACCTGCGCAGCCGCTGGGACGAGGACCGCGACCCTTTCACCGTGAACCAGCTGGGGCATCCTTACCAGGGCTCGATGTACCACGGCTTTGCGCGCGCCTCGGGATTGAGCTATTGGGAAGCGCTCGCCTACACCTTCGCCGGCAGCGCCTTCTGGGAGATCGCGGGCGAGGCGACGCCGCCCTCGATCAACGACCAGATCAACACCGGTATCGGCGGCTCCTTCCTGGGCGAGGCGCTGTTCCGCATTTCCAACCTGGTCCTCGAGCGCGAGGGGCGCATGTCGCCTTTCTGGCGCGAGATCGCCGCGACCGCGATCTCGCCGCCCACCGGCTTCAACCGCATGGCTTTCGGCAATCGCTTCCGCACCGTCTTCCCGAGCAACGACCCGGTGTATTTCAGCCGCCTGCAGCTGGGATTCAGCGGCACCGCGAAGAACGACTCGGGCTTCTCCACCACCCGGTTGAAGCGCGGCGAGGCGCTCGCCGATTTCCTCATCGACTACGGCTTGCCCGGAAAGAAAGGCTACTCGTACACCCGGCCATTCGACTACTTCAGCCTGCAGGCGACCGCATCGTCGGCGAACGGGCTGGAGAACGTGATGGTGCGCGGCCTGCTCAAGGGCAAGGAATACGGCGGCGAGAAATATCGCGGCGTGTTGGGCCTCTTCGGCACTTACGACTACATCGCGCCGCAGACCTATCGCGTGTCGAGCACCGCCGCGGCGCTCGGCACGACCGGGCAGTGGTGGGTAAACGACTCGGTCGCGGTGCTCGGCACCGCGCTGGTGGGGCTCGGCTACACGGCCGCGGGCTCCACGCGCAGCATGAACGACAACGACTTCCACTATGGCGTCGCGCCCCAGGCGCTCGTCGCGTTGCGCGCGATCTACAAGAACGAGTACGCGATCGATGTCGCGGCGCGCGAGTATTACGTGAGCCGCATCGCCGCGGCCGAGCGCGGCGGCCACGAGAACATCGTGCGCGTCGACGCGGCCATCACCTATCGCATCAAGGGCCGCCACGGCGTCTCGCTGAAGTACCTCGGAAACCGCCGCGACGCGTACTACCCCGACCTCGGCGACCGCTCACAGCATCGCGGCACGGTGGGGATCTTCTACACGCTCCTCGGGCACGACTTCTTCGGGGCGACCGAGCAGTAGTCAGCGCTTCTCGGGCAGGGCGACCTCGACCAGCGTAGTGACCCCGTCTTTCATCACGATCTCGTAGAGCGCGAAGAACGGCTCCGCGGGCAGCGTCACGCCCAGGCGCGCGATGGCGACGTCGATCTTCTTCTGCGTCTGCCCGATTCGTCGCCTGCCCACCTCGCGTTCGTTCGACGGAGGCTTGATTTGCGTCCTTAGGCCCTCGGAGACGCTCTTCAGCAACAGCGCGACGAAAGGCGCGGCGACCTCGGGCTTCGACGATTCCAGGTGGCTCGCGGCGAGGTCGAGGGAGGCCGCGTACATCCTGAGCTTCTGGGCCTCTTCCGCGGTGAGTATCTGGTTGCGCACCGCCTCGTCGGAAGCCTCGGCGCGCAGCTCGGTTGCCGACTGCCTCAGCTCCGGGGCGATCTTGCCGGCATCCGGATTGGGCGCCACGTCCAGGAGGCGCGCTTCACGGTTGGTCTTGTTCGCGGTGGCGAGGCTGGTGAGGAAGCCGCCCATCGCCGTCACCATCTCGGTCGCCTTGCTGTCGACCGTCTGGTTGAAGGAGGTGAGGGTCCCGGAGTCGAAAAAAGTCATCGACAGGTTGCTGCTGCCGATCCATCCGGGGCGCGGCCGCGCATAGAGTGGCCGGCTCAGGTCCGGCAGGTACTTCACGGAAATCTCGATGGGCTTGTCCGCCGCGACCCGTCCGACGAGAAGGTAGGGCTTGGGCGTGTAGAACTTGAACCCGGTCTCGTTCTTCCCCGTCATCTCGGGGTCGGTGTAGATCTCGAGCCGGGCGCAGCCCGCCGCGAGGAAACACAGGACGGCGGCCGCTAGGTGATGTGCGCGCATTGGGGCTCCCTGGTTGTTGTTGTGAGCGCTACATAATCTCCGCCTTCTTGCCGTGCGCCGCAAGGGTGTCGTCGATGAACTTGCGCCACACCTTGTCGGGCTGCCACACGCCGGTGAGCTTGGCGACGGTGTCTGCGATCGGTGCGTTCTCGTGGATCACGCGGTAAAGCATCACGAACGACGAGCCGCGCAGGTTCATCTGGCAGTGCACGTAGACGTTGCGCCTGGCGCTCGCCTTCATGACCTCGGTGAAGACGCGGAAATCCTCCGCGGTCGGCGCGCCGAAGTCTACGGGGATGTTCACGTAGACCACGCCCTTCGCGCCGACGATTCCGCCTTCGTCGCCGATCGAGCCCCAGCTTTGCGGCGGCGCAAGGTTGATGACGATGTCGTACTTGCGCTCCTTCACCTGCGCGAGCCATTTCGCGTCGGGCTGCGCCGAGGAGGACAACCCGTCGCGCCAGGTGACGAAGTTGTCGGGCCCGTCGCGCGCGAGAGCGGGCCCCGCGGCGAAGAAGGCGGCAAGAATGAGGGCAATGCGAAGGATGTCTTTCATGCAATGACTTAATCTGTCCCCTTATCCGACCGAAAAGTAATCTGACCCCTTTTACGGCTTGCGGGAGTAGGCCTCGTCGAAGATGCGCTCGAGGCGGGGATGCACGCCGCGCAAGGCGTCGACCACGCGCTTGGCCCAGTCGAAGTATTCGCGCACGCGGCTCTTCGGCCAGGTCTTGGGGGCCGAGGCCGCCATGTCGCGCAGGTTGCTGATCTTGTCGGCGAGCTTCACGAGCTTGGCCTCGCGCGAGATGTGCGGCGCGTGCTCGACCTGCAGGCGTTTCCTGTCCGCCTTCGGCAGCGACTTGTCGTCGGTCACCTCGCCCACGATCCTCGCGACCTTGCGCCCGAAGCGCCTGGCGAGCTCTTCGGGCGTGGTCTCGGTGTCCTCTATGGTGTCGTGCAGCAGCGCCGCCATGATGACCGCCGGATCGTGCACCCCGCCCTCGCCCCACAGCACGTGGGCGAGCGCGATCGGATGGTTGATGTAGGGCGAGGCCTCGAGGTCCTTGCGGCGCTGGTCGCGATGCTTGTGCGCGGCGAACTGCAGCGCCTCGAGGATCTTGCCCACGGCTTCGGCCATCGCGTCTCCCACCCAAGGAAAACCTAGCCCATCTGCCTCGCATGATGCCGCAAATGGTCGGCCATGAAAGTGGAGATGAAGTAGTAGCTGTGGTCGTAGCCGGCGTGCCGGCGCAGCACCAGCGGCTGGCCCGCCTTCGCGCAAGCCGCCTCGAAGGCCTCGAGCTTGAGCTGCTCGACGAGGAATTTGTCGTCGAGGCCCTGGTCGACGAGGATGCCGTTGGGATACGGCGCGCTCGGATGCGCGGCCATGAGCTCGCAGGCGTCGTGGGCGCGCCAGAGGTTGCGGTCTTCGCCAAGGTAGCCGCCGAACGCCTTCGCGCCCCACGGACATTGCATGGGTGCCGCGACCGGCGCGAAAGCCGACACCGTCCTGAACTTCCCCGGATGGCGCAGCGCGAGCGTGAGCGCTCCGTGCCCGCCCATCGAATGGCCGAAGATGCCGGCGCGCGCGACGTCCACCGGCAAGCTCACGGCCGCGAGCGGCAACAGCTCGTCGATGAGATAGCTCTCCATGCGCCAATGCCGTTTCCAGGCCTCGGCGGTCGCGTCGAGATACCAGCCGGCGCCCACGCCGAAGTCCCAGGCCTCGCCCTCGCCGGGAACATTCGCGCCGCGCGGACTCGTATCGGGCGCCACCAGCGCGAGGTTCAACTTCGCGGCGACCCTCTGCGCGCCGGATTTCGCCGCGAAGGTCTCCTCGGTGCAGGTGAGCCCGGCGAGGTAGAACAGCACCGGCACGCGATGGCCCTGCAGCGCGAGCGGCGGAAGGTACACGGAGAAGCGCATCGGCAATCCGATCACGTGCGAATCGTGCTTGTAGAAACGCTGCACGCCGCCGAAGCTGCCGTGCGCTGCGACGACGTCCATGGATCGCGCCTATCGGAGAGGGAGCGACATTCTACGGGGTGCGGGCGGCGAACCCGTCGCGAAGCTCGCGCTTCAGGACCTTTCCGATGGCGTTGCGTGGCAGGCTCTCCACGACTTCGACGGCCGCGATGCGCTGCGTGGCGCCCAGGCGCGCGTTGGCCCAGGTGCGCAGCGCCTCCGCGTCGAGCCGCGCCGCGGCGCGCGCCACGACGAAAGCCACAGGCGTCTCGCCCCACTGCACCGAGGCCACACCCACCACCGCGACTTCTGCGACATCGGGATGGCGCGCGACCACCGCCTCGAGATCGCTCGGATAGATGTTGAAGCCGCCCGAGATGATGAGGTCCTTCTTGCGGTCGAGAAGCACGAGGAAGCCGTCGGCGTCGAAGCGACCGATGTCGCCGGTGCGGATGAAGCGCTTGCCGCTCGCGTCGAACCACTCGGCCTTCGCGGTCATCTCCGCGCGCTTGTGGTATCCGGTCATCATCGCGCTCGAATGGCCGACTACCTCGCCCACCTCGCCGGGCGCGACCTCGCGGCCCTCGTCATCGATGAGGCGGATGTCGATGCCCGGGGCAGGGCGCCCCACCGTGTGCAGCTTGTCCCGGCTCTCATGCGCGAGGAGGACGCAAGTGCCGCCGCCCTCGGTCATGCCGTAGTACTCGTTCAACGCGCCCGGCCAGCGCGCCAGGATGTCTTTCTTCAACGCGGCGGAGAACGGCGCGCTGGTGGAAAACTTGGTGCGGAAGGACGTCAGGTCGTAGCGGTCGAATTCGGGAACCGCCATGAGGCGTTGGTACTGGACCGGCACCAGCATCGTGTGCGTCACGCGATGGCGTTGGGCAAGCTCGAGGTAGCGCACCGCGTCGAACTTCGCCATCAGGACCACGGTGCCGCCCAACGCGATCGTCGGCAGGAAAGATACCAGCGTCGTGTTCGAGTAGAGCGGCGTCGAGATGAGCGTGACCGATTCGGGCCCGTAGCCGTACACGGCGCTTCGCACCACGTGGGCCCAGCGCATCGCGTTGGGCTGGACGATTCCTTTCGGCGTGCCGGTGGTGCCCGACGAATAGATGATATTGAAGGGCGCGTGGGGATGCGCCTCGATGGCTCGCGGGTTCGCGGCCGCTGCGAGCCATGACTCGAGGTGGGCCATCGGGACGATCTTCGCCGCGATCGTGCCCATCACCGGGCTGAGCGCTTTCGCCGCGGCCTCATCGACAAAGAAATGCGTCGCCTCGGCATCGGCCGCCATCGCGGCGATCGCTTCCGGCGTCGCGGAGGGGGCCAGGGGCGCGACGGCCACGCCCGCGCGCAGCGCGCCGAGGAACACCACGGCATATTCGATGGAGCTCGCCGCGCAGATGGCGATCGCGCCGCCCGCATCCAACCCATCGCGCTGCAGCGCCGCGGCGACACGATCCATGATGGAATCGACCTCCGCGTAGTCGAGCGAACGGTCATCCTGGATGAGCGCGACGTGACGCGGGGTGTGCGCCGCATGCAAGCCAACCAGCTCGGGAATCGTCCCGAACGGGCGCGCGAGGAACTCAGCCACCTGCACGAGCTAGATCGCGGTCACGCCGCCGTCCACCGCGACGATCTGCCCGGTGATGAAGGAGCACGCGTCGGACGCGAAGAGCGCGGTGATCCCCTTCAAGTCCTCGGGGCCGCCAACGCGCTTCAACGGCGCCTTGTCGGCCACCTGGTCGCCGAGCATGTCCATCAGGCCCTTGGTCATCTTCGTCGGGAAGAAGCCCGGCGCGATGGCGTTCACGTTGATGTTGTGCTGCGCCCACTCCGCGGCGAGCGAGCGCGTGAAGTTGACCACGCCGCCCTTGCTGGTGTTGTACGCGATGGTCGCGGGACGGTTGGGCTCGCCGCCGCCCACCAGGCCGAGGATGGAGGCGATGTTGATCACCTTGCCCCGCCGGCGCGGCACCATGCAGCGCTTGCCCACTTCCTGGCTGGCGACGAACATCGCGGTGAGGTTGAGGTCGATCACCTTGCGCCACGCCTCGAGCGGATGGTCGACGGTCGCCGCACCCCACGTGGTGCCCGCGTTGTTGACGAGGATGTCGATGGGACCCAGCTCCGCGATCGCCTTTTCCACCGCGGGCCCGATCGCCGTGGCGTCGGACATGTCGCAGACGATCGGCACGGCCTTCACGCCGAGAGCTGCCAGATGCTTCACCGCGGCGTCGAGCTCGTCGCGCTTCCTCGCGGTGAGCGCCACGCGCGCGCCCATCTCGCCGAGGGCTTCGGCCATCTGCAGCCCGAGCCCGCGCGAGCCGCCCGTGACCAGCGCCGCCTTGCCGCCGAGGTCGAAGAGGTTCTTGACGCTCACTTGGCCAGCAGCCCCAGGCGCTCGATCAGCGCGCGCTCGCTGACGTTGGTCTCCGCCGCCCACTTCGCGTAGTCCTCGCTACTCCTGTACCAGTAGATCTGGTCCAACTGCTGCAGGAGCTTGGTGTTCTCGGGATCGTCGATCGCCTTCTTGAACGCGTCGTGGATGATCCTCACGATCTTCGGATCCATGCCCTTCGGGCCGACGATGCCGTAAGGCGAATAGGACACGACGTCGAAGCCCAGCTCCTTCGCGGTGGGCGCGCCCCAGCGCGTGCGCTGGTCGCCGAACGTGACGAGGAGGCGGAAGTTGCCCGCGTCGACGAACTTGCCCCAGCCGGTGGCGTCCGACTGCGCCATCACGTGGCCGCCCATGAGCGCCTGCGTGGAATCGGCGTTGCCCTTGAACGGCACATGGAGAAGCTGCACGCCGGCTTTCGACGCGACCTCCTCCATGAGGAGGTGCGGCGAGGTGCCGGTGCCGGTGGATGCAAATGACAGCTGGCCCGGGTTCGCCTTCGCGTAGGTCATCATGTCGTTGAAGGTCTTGAACTGCGAGTCGCTCTTCACGACGACGCCGAATGTGTAGCCGGAGACGCCGATGATGTAGGTGAAGTCGCGCAACGGGTCCCAGTCGACCTTCTGCATGTGCGGCGTGCGGAAGGCGCCCACCGTGAGCTGCGAGAGCGTGTAGCCGTCGGGCGCCGCGCTCTTGGCCATCGCCGACGGGCCGAGCATGCCGCCGAAGCCCGGCTTGTTCTCGATGATGATCGGCTGCCCGAGGTGCTTCGAGGCGAGCTCGCCCAGCTTCCTCAGATGCGTGTCGGTCGAGCCGCCCGCGGGCCACGGCACGATCAGCGTGATCGGCCGGGTGGGATAGCCCTGCGCCTGGGCGATGGTGGCGAACGCCAGGAGCGAAAGCGCGGCAAGCGCGGTGCGATGCAGGAATTTCATTGTTTCTCCTCGATTAAAAATGTCGTACCTGACACCACATACGATGTCGTGCCAGGTACGACTTATTGTTCTGGTTTCACGCCGGCAATAGTGATGACGTTGGCCCATTTGGTGATCTCGTCGTCGAGGAACCTGCCGGCTTCGGCGGGGGTGCTGCCGACACCCTCGATGCCGAGGCTGTCGAAGCGCGCTCGGATCTCCGGGGACGCGACGATCTTCGCGACTTCCGACGACACGCGGTTCACAATGTCGCGCGGCGTGCCGGCGGGGGCGAGGAAGAGCACCCAGGTCGATCCCTCGATCGGCGGGCCGCCGGCCTCCGCGACGGTGGGAACCTCGGGCGCGCCCGGGGAGCGCTTCGCGGCGAAGAGCCCGAGCGCGCGCACCTTGCCAGCGCGTACGTGCGGCATGAGCGAGCTCGGCACATCGGTGAGGATCTGGATGTCGCCGCCCAGGAGCGCGGTCAACGCCGGCGCCGTCCCCTTGTACGGGATGTGCACCATGTTGATGTCGGCGGTCTGCTTGAGGAGCTCGGTGGTGAGGTGCGCGGCGGCGCCGATGCCGCTCGAGCCGAACGAGATCTTGCCGGGATGGGCCTTGGCGTAGGCGATGAGGTCCTTCATGTCTTTCGCGGGGAAATCGTTGTTGGCGACGACGATGAGGGGCGCGATGCCGACGAGCGAGACCGGCGCGAAGCTCTTCACCGGGTCGAAGGGGAGCTTGCCCGCGTAAAGCGTGGCGTTCGCCGCGTGCCCGCCGATCACGGTGACGAAGGTGTAGCCGTCGGGATTGCTGCGCGCCGCCGCCTCGGCGCCGACGATGCTGTTGGCGCCCGGCTTGTTCTCGATCACGATCGGCTGCCCCAGCACGCCCTCGAGCTTCTGGGTGATCATGCGCGTCGCGGAATCGGTAATCCCTCCCGGCGTGTAGGGCACGATCCACTTGATCGGACGCGCGGGATATTGCGCGCCTGCCGTCGCGGCGGCGAGAATCGAGGCTGCGGCGAGCAGGGCTGCGGCGAGTCGGCTGCGGGTCATGCGTGTTCCCCTCCATTGGGCGATCAAGAATACACTCCCGGCGTGGACCTCAACTACTCCCCTGAAGAGCTGGCCTTCCGCGAGAAAGTGCGGGAATGGCTGCGCGCGAACCTCCCCGACGATCTGCGCGGCAAGACCACGCGCGCCGGGGAATACACCAAGGAAGAGCTGCAACGCTGGCACGGCATTCTCGCCAGGCAGGGCTGGATCGCGCCCTCTTGGCCGAAGGAGTGGGGCGGCACCGGGTGGGACCCCGTGCAGCGCTACATCTTCGAGGAGGAAAGCGGCTACGCGGGCACGCCCCCGCTCCTGCCTTTCGGGCTCTCCATGGTCGCGCCGGTGATCCTGCAATTCGGCACCGAGGCGCAGAAGAAGCGCTTCCTGCCGAAGATCTACAGCGGGGAGGAATTCTGGTGCCAGGGGTATTCCGAGCCGGGCTCGGGCTCGGACCTCGCGTCGCTGAAGACCCGCGCCACGCGCGAGGGCGACCACTACGTCGTCAACGGCCAGAAGACCTGGACCACGCTCGCGCACTACGCCGACTGGATCTTCTGCCTGGTGCGCACCGACACGGGCGCGCGCAAGCAGGAGGGCATCTCCTTCATCCTCATCGACATGAAAACCCCCGGCATCACGGTGCGGCCTTTGATCCTGATGGACCTGGGGCACGAGGTGAACGAGGTCTTCTTCGACGACGTGAAGGTGCCCATCGAGAACCTGGTCCACGAAGAAGGCAAGGGCTGGACGGTCGCGAAATATCTCCTCGGCCATGAGCGCATGAACACCGCGCGCATCGGCACCTCGCGGCGCGAGCTGGAGAACCTCAAGGCCTTCGCCGCGGCGCAGAAGAAGGGCGGGCGCTCGCTCATGGAGGACCCGCGTTTCCGCGACAAGGTCTCACGCCTGGAAGTCGAGCTGATGGCGCTCGAGATCACCAACCTGCGCTTCCTCGACCAGCTGCGCGGCGGGCGGCCCCCGGGCGCCGAAGTCTCGATGCTGAAGATCCGTGGCACCGAAATCCAGCAGATGCTCACCGAGCTGATGATGGAGGCCGCCGGCCCGGCGGGAGAGGTGCAGCTCGCGCAGCGCTACTGCAACTTCCGCAAGACCTCGATCTACGCCGGGTCCAACGAGATCCAGCGCAACATCATCGCGAAGATGACCCTCGGGCTATGAAATTCGACTACAACGAGGAGCAGCAGCTCCTTTCCGATTCGGTTCGCCGTTTCGTCAGCCAGGACTACGGCTTCGAGGCACGCCGCAAGACGGTCGCTTCCGCCGAAGGCTTCAGCGCGCCGGTATGGGCGACCATCGCCGACCTGGGCTTGCTGGGGCTTCCATTCTCCGCGGAGGCGGGCGGCTTCGGCGGCGGCGCCGTGGACCTGATGAGCGCGATGGAAGCCTTCGGCGAGGCGCTGGTGGTCGAGCCGTATCTTTCGACCGTGATGGCGGCGCAGTTCGTCGCGCGCGCGGGAAGCCCCGAACAGAAGGAGCGCATCCTGCCGGCCGTGATCGAGGGCAAGCTGCGCATGGCCTTCGCGCAGACCGAGCGCGACGCGCGCTACGATCTTTCGCAAGTGAATGTCGCGGCGAACGGCTCGACCATCAGCGGCGAGAAGCTCGCGGTGATGCACGCGCCGGTCGCCCACGAGCTGGTGGTGTCGGCGCGCGCGTCTTCCGGCATCGGCCTCTACCTCGTCGACGCGAAGGCACCCGGGGTCGCGATGCGCGCCTACAAGACGCTGGACGAGATGCCGGCCGCCGATGTCACGTTCAAGTCCGCGCCCGCGACGCGGATCGGGGAGGGCGATGCGCTGCCCCTCATCGAGGAGGTCGTCGATTTCGCCACCGCGTTGGTCTGCGCCGAAGCCGTCGGCGCGATGAAGTACGCCAACGACGCCACGCTCGAGTACATCAAGACCCGCAAGCAGTTCGGCGTCCCCATCGGCGCGTTCCAGGCGCTGCAGCACCGCATGGTGGACATGGTGATCAGCTACGAGCAGGCCAAATCGATGGCGAGCTTCGCCTGCGCCAAGGTCGATTCCGAGCGCGACGCCGGCGAGCGCAAGCGCATCGTCTCCGCCGCCAAGGTGAAGATCGCCGACTCGAGCCGCCACGTGAGCCAGGAAGCGATCCAGCTCCACGGCGGCATGGGCATGAGCGAAGAGCTCAAGGTGAGCCACACTTTCCGCCGCTTGACCGCCATCGCGCGCCAGTTCGGCGACGCCGACCATCACCTGGCCCGCTTCGCAACGTAAAAGGGGTCAGATTACTTTTCGACCCGAAAAGTAACCTGACCCCTTTTATGGTCGCTACTTCTTCCCCAACGCAGAGCTCACGTCGTAGGCCCCGGGATTGACGGGCACGGCGTTGCCGTCCTTGTCGCGAATGACGGGCGCCTTCGGGTCGTTCTTGTAGACCGTCACTTTCCTGGGCTCGGCGGATTTCTTCGCGACCACTTTCTTCGCCGGCGCGGGCTTTTTCGCTTCGACTTTCTTGGCCACCGGCTTCTTCGCCGGTTCTTCGGTCATCGGCTGGGCGAGGGCGCAAAACGAGAAGGACAAAAGGACTGCGATCAGCGCGAGTTTCAATTCCATCTCCTAGAGAACTTCGAAAAGGCCCGCGGCGCCCATGCCGCCGCCGATGCACATGGTGACGACCACGTGCTTCACGCCGCGGCGCTTGCCCTCGATCAACGCGTGGCCAGCGAGGCGCGAGCCGGAAACGCCGTAAGGGTGGCCGACGGCGATGGCGCCGCCGTTCACGTTCAGGCGCTCGTCGGGGATGCCGAGCTTGTCGCGGCAGTAGAGGACCTGCACCGCGAAAGCCTCGTTCAATTCCCAGAGGCCGATGTCGTCGACTTTCATCCCGGCGCGCTTCAGGAGCTTGGGCACCGCGAAAGCGGGACCGATTCCCATCTCGTCGGGCTCGCATCCGGCCACCGCGAAGCCGCGGAAGATGCCCAGCGGCGCGAGGCCTTTCGACGAAGCCAGCTTCGCGCTCATCACCACGCACGCCGAAGCGCCATCGGAAAACTGACTCGCGTTGCCCGCCGCGATCACGCCACCGGGCATCGCCGGCCGGATCCTGGAAACGCCCTCGTAAGTCGTATCGGCGCGAATGCCCTCATCGGCGGACACGGTCACGGACTTCGTGAAGAGCCCGCCCGTCTTGTCGGCAACCCCCGCGGTCACGGTGATCGGCACGATCTCGTCGGCGAACTTGCCCGCGGCGGCGGCAGCGGCGGCGCGTTGCTGGCTCCTCGCTCCATATTCGTCCTGCTTGTCGCGCCCGATGCCGTAGCGCTTCGACACCGTTTCGGCGGTCTGCAGCATGGTCCAGTAGAGCTCGGGCTTGTGCTCCTTCAGCCACGCCTCGCGGACCATGTGGCGGTTCGATTCGTTCTGCACGCACGAGATCGACTCCACGCCCCCCGCGACGAAGACATCGCCTTCGCCGGCCATCACGCGTTGCGCGGCCAGGGCGATCGCCTGCAGCCCCGAAGAGCAGAAGCGGTTCACGGTAGCGCCAGCCACGGAAACAGGACACCCCGCGCGCAGCGCGACCTGCCGCGCGATATTGGCCCCGGTGGCGCCCTCCGGATAGGCGCAGCCCATGAGCACGTCCTCGACCTCGGCGGGATCGATCCTGGCGCGCTGCATCGCGTGCTTCACCACGTGTCCCCCCAATGTCGCCCCGTGGGTCATGTTGAATCCCCCCCGCCAGGATTTGGCGAGGCCCGTGCGTGCGGTGGAAACGATGACGGCTTCGTTCAATTGAATGTCTTCCCTTCTTTCGCGAGCTTCTCGAGGAGCGGCGCGGGCTTCCAGAATCCCGGATCGCCGTGCGGATTCGCCGCGAGCTTCTGCATGCTGCGCGCGACGTTGTAGAGGCCCCGCGAATCGGCGTAGAGCATCGGGCCGCCGCGCGCGAGCGGGAAGCCGTAGCCGGTGAGATACACCATGTCGATGTCGGAGGCGCGCTGGGCGATGCCTTCCTCGAGGATGCGCGCGCCCTCGTTGGTGAGCGCGTAGACGCAGCGCTCGACGATCTCCTCGTCGGTGATCGCGCGCGGCGTGATGCCGTTGTCCTTGCGATACGCGGTGATGAGCTCGTCGACCACGGGGTCGGGAATCGGATCGCGCTTGCCCGGCTCGTAGCGGTACCAGCCGGCGCCGGTCTTCTGCCCGAAGCGCCCCATCTCGCACAGGCGATCGGCTATTTTGGAGTACGGCACGTCGGGATTCTCGACGTAGCGGCGTTTGCGAACCGCCCAGCCGATGTCGTTGCCGGCGAGGTCGCCCACGCGGAACAGGCCCATGGCGAAGCCGAACTTTTCGAGCGCACCGTCCACTTGCTGGGGTGTCGCGCCTTCTTCGATCAAGTAAAAGCACTGGCGCTGGTAGCGCTCGAGCATGCGGTTGCCGATGAAGCCGTCGCACACCCCCGATACCACCGCGGTCTTGCGGATCGTTTTGGCCACTTGCATCACCGTGGCGAGCACGTCCTTCGCCGTCTTTTCGCCGCGCACGATCTCGAGGAGCTTCATGATGTTGGCGGGGCTGAAGAAGTGCAGGCCGACGACATCCTGCGGGCGCCTGGTGAAGGACGCGATCTTGTCCACGTCGAGCGTCGAGGTGTTGGTGGCGAGGATGGCGCCGGGCTTGGCCACCTCGTCCAGCTTCTTGAACACCGCCTCCTTCACGCCCATCTCCTCGAACACCGCCTCGATCACGAGGTCCGCGCCTTTCAAGTCGGCGTAGCTCAACGTGGGCTTGAGGAGGCTCATCGCCTTGTCGAGCTTGTCCTGCGTGAGCTTGCCCTTCTTCACCGTGCTCTCGTAGTTGCGGCGAATGGTGGCGACACCCTTGTCGAGCGCCTCCTGCCTGGTCTCGAGCAGCGTCACCGGGATTCCCGCGGTGAGGAAGTTCATCGTGATGCCCCCGCCCATGGTGCCCGCGCCGATCACCGCGACGCTCTCCACTTTGCGCAGCGCCGTGTCGGCGGGAACGTCGGGAATCTTCGAGGCGGCGCGTTCGCCGAAGAACGCATGGCGCAGCGCCCGCGATTCCGGCGACTGGATCAATTGCAGGAAGAGGTCGCGCTCGTACCTGATGCCCTCGTCGAACGGCTTGGTGACCGAGGCCTCCACCGCGTCGACGCATTTCAGGGGCGCCGGGAACCCCTTCGCCATCGCCGCGACAGTGTTGCGCGCCACGCCGAAGTAGGCTTCCGAATCGGGGTAATCGATCTTGATGTCGCGCACGCGCTTCGTCGGCTTGCCGGCGACGCTCTTCGCGAAGGCCAGCGCGCCCGCGAGGAAGTCGCCGTCGATGATCTGGTCGATGAGCGCGGTCCCCTTGAATTTCTCGGCCGCTGCCGGCGCGCCCGAGACGATCATGTTGAGCGCGGCCTCGATGCCGATCGCGCGCGGCAGGCGTTGCGTTCCGCCGGCGCCGGGAATGAGCCCGAGCTTTACCTCGGGAAGCGCCAGTTGCGAGTCGGCCTTCGCCACGCGGTAGTGGCAGCCCAGCGACAGCTCGAGCCCGCCGCCCATGCAGGTCCCGTTGATCGCGCTGATGACCGGCTTGGCGCTCGACTCGGCGGTATCGATCGCGGTGCGTAGCGTCGGCTCCGCGAGCGCCTTGGGCGTATTGAACTCGCGGATGTCCGCGCCGCCGGAAAACACGTTGCCCGCACCGGTGATGACGATGGATTTCACCGCGGGGTCGGCGTTGGCGCGGTCGATGCCCTCCACGAGGGCGCAGCGCAGCGCGTGGCCCAAGCCATTGACCGGCGGGTTGTCGAGGGTGAGGACGGCGACATCGCCGTGCACTCGGTAGGAATCGCTCATGGAGACCTCTGGAACATGCGCAACAGCAGCGGGGCCAGAGAGTGTAAACCGGAACGAAACCGCTACGTTTCGCGGTAGCATGAAGCCATGATCTTCGAATCGGCAAAGAAACTCGCTCGCTTGCTGCGCGCGAGGAAAATCTCCGCGGTCGAGCTGATGCGCGCCTACATCGCGCAAGTCGAGCGCGTGAATCCCAAGGTCAACGCGATCGTCACTTTCCTGCCCGAGGCGGCGCTGAGGGAAGCGAAAAAACTCGACGCCAGACGCGCGCGTGCCCGCACCGACGACTCGGGCCCGCTCGCGGGATTGCCGATCGCCTACAAGGAGACCATCGTCACCCAGGGGATCCGCACCACGTTCGGCTCGCCCATCTACGCGGACAACATTCCCAACGCCGACCACCTGCTGGTGGAGCGGTTGAAGGCTGCGGGCGCGATCACGCTCGGCAAGACCAATGCCCCGGAATTCGCAGCGGGCAGCCAGACGTTCAACAAGGTCTTCGGCGCGACGCTCAATCCCTACGACCTCGAAAAGACCTGCGGCGGCTCCTCGGGTGGCGCGGCGGTGGCGGTCGCCTGCGGCATGCTTCCCTTCGCGGACGGCTCGGACCTCGGCGGCAGCCTTCGCAACCCGGGCAACTTCAACAACGTCGTCGGCTTCCGGCCCACGCCGGGACGCACGCCCTACTACCCTGCCAACGACGTGTGGGGCACGCTGTCGGTGATCGGCCCGATCGCGCGCTCGGTGGAGGATGCGGCGTTCCTGCTGTCGGCGATGGCGGGACCGGACCTGCGCTCGCCCATCACCATCACGGAGCCGGGGGAGCGCTTCGCGCGCCCGCTCGCGCGCGATTTCCGAAAGGTGCGCCTCGCATGGTCGAAGAACCTCGGCGGACTGCCCGTGGACAGGCGCGTCGCCGCGGTCCTCGAAAAACAGCGCGTCGTTTTCGAAACCCTCGGCTGCCGCGTCGAGGAGGCCGAGCCCGACCTGACCGGCGCCGACGAGGTGTTCCACACGTTGCGCGCGTTGAGCTTCGCACAGCGCTATGCGGGCCTCCTCGACAAGCATCGCGACAAGATCAAGGACACGGTGATCTGGAACATCGAGGAGGGGTTGAAGCTCGACCCGGCGCGCATCGGTGCGGCGATCTCCCTGCGCTCCGCGCTCTACGAGCGGATGCGGGTCTTCATGCAGCGCTACGAATTCCTGGTGCTGCCGGTGAACCAGGTGCCGCCGTTTCCCGTCTCACAGCCGTATGTCGACACCATCGACGGCGTGAAGCTCGAAAACTACATCGACTGGATGAAGACCGCGTATTACATCACCGTCACGAGCCACCCCGCGATCTCGGTGCCCGCCGGATTCACATCGGACACGCCTGCGCTGCCCGTCGGGATACAGATCGTGGGCCGCTTCCGCGACGACTTTGGAGTGTTGCAACTCGCACATGCGTTCGAGCGGGAGACGCATGTAGGCAAGATCCGGCCCGCCATCGCCGACGCGTGAGATCGCCGAACGAAAAGGACTGAAAGGGGACAAGGAAATGCCGCGAAAGAAGATATCTCCCTCGCAACTGCACGACTTGCTGGAAAGCGGGTTCCGCAAATCGGCGGGGGACCTATGCCTCAAGTGCGCTATTCCCATGCCCGCCTACCTGGAGCCCGGCGAAAGCGCCGGCCCTAATTGGCGCATCGGAAACGCGGCCGAGTGCTCGAGCCTCTGCCACACGATCCTCGAGGACCTGGTGGCAGCGCTGTCCTCCCGCTACGACATTACCCAGCCGCGTTCCTAGCTTTTAGTAGTGGTGGTCGCCGTGCCAAACCCGATGGTCATGGCGCACGCGCCCGTAGTCTCGGTCATGGCCTCGGTCATGGCCTCGGTCATAGCCACGGTCGTAGCTGTGGTGCCGGTACGACGGGCCGGAGCTGTAGACCACCACGGGCGCCGGGGCATAGTACGAAGGAGTGTAGGAATACGCGGGAGCGTACGAATAGGCGGGCCCGTAAGAATACGAGGGAGCGTACCCGTACGACGGGGCGTAACCGCCGTCGTAGTAACCGCGGTCGCCATAGCCGCGGTCGTAGTAACCGCGGTCGTAATAACCGTCCGAGCCGGCCGCGATGCTTGAGCCCACGATCGCGCCCAGCACGCCGCCGACCGCGGTGGCGTTGCGCCCACCCGAGTTGTGCCCGATCGCGGCACCGATGCCGCCGCCGATGATGGCGCCCAGCACGGGGTCGCCCGCGGAGGCGTGCGTGGAAATGCCAGCCATGCCCAACGTCGCCACAACCGTCGCTATCACCAGGGGTCTCTTCAACATTTTCACTTCTCCTTGTTGCGTTACCAGGGTCAGACCGGGGGTTCGCGACACCGTGCCCTTCTCCCCCTTACTCCTGTAACGGTCGAGCCCCCGAAAGGACGACTCCCGGACAATTTGTTACATATAGCCGGGGCCCCGGTGGGAGCGGCAAAAGCGGTAAAATCTCCGCACCTTTGTTGTAGCTGCAATCAATCGGGAGTTTCCATGCATTCCAGCACCCTCGAGACCAACCGCCGCCGCGGCTTCGACTGCCTCTGCGGCAACATGCGCATGGCCGCGCGATCGGTCACCACCCTCTACGATGGCTACCTCGCGCCCGCCGGGCTTACCGCCGCCGAGCTCTCGGTGCTGTGGTGCGTGATCTCGGTCCAGCCGGTATCGATGCAGAGAATCTCGGAGACCCTCGCCATGGAGAAGAGCACCGTCACGCGCAACGTGGCGCACCTGTGCGCGCGCAACCTCCTCAAGGTCGGCGCGGGCACGGACGCGCGCATGAAGCACGTGTCGGTGACGCGCATCGGGCAGGAAGCCTTCGTGCGAGCGCTGCCGCACTGGAAGGCGGCGCAGAGGGCGGCCACGAAGGCGCTTGGCGAGCCGCGCTTCAAGGCGATGGTAACGGGTGCCCTACGGTTGGCGCGCGCGCGGAAGGTCGCGGCCGCCTGAGCTTCGAAGTTCCTCCGTAACACCCCAAATTTCCTGCGTCGTCGCGGTAATTTTTATCGTTTGCTGCAGCGCACCATCGGCCGCTATCCTGTACCTCGTTGAGAAAAGGATATGCAAATGGATTTCAATAATTACCCTGAGTACGCAGTCATCGAACGACACATCCGCGCGGCACGCATCGAGCGCGCGCCCGTCATCGCAGAGGCAATCGCCGGCTTCGTGATGAAAATCTGGAACGCGATCCAGGAGCCGCCCGCGGCGCCCGCGATCGTGGCGATCGACCGCCGGCGCGAGTCGCGCATCGGCCTGCCGCGCGTCACCAATCGCCTGGCCCACCGCTAGACCCGGCGCGGGCAAGACCCGCGCTTAAGAGATGCCGGCCAGCTTCATCGTCTCCCGCGGATTGATGAGATTCACGCGTCCCTGGCGCTCGGCGCCCCTCAGGATCAGTTCCTTCACCTGCGCAGGCGTGAGCTCGGGCTTCATCGCGAAGAGCTTGGCCGCGAGGTTGGCCACCTGCGGGGAGGCCATCGAGGTGCCGGAGAGCTTCATGCGCTCGCCGCCGGGAACGAAGCTATTCACCTCGAAGCCGTTGGCGTGCACGACCACGGTCTTGCCGAACGTCGAGAACGACGTCTCGGTGCCGGCCTGGTCCACCGCGCCCGCGGTAATGAGGTTGGGAAGCTGGAAGCCCGCCGGGATGTACTGCGAGAAGTCGGCGCTGTTGTCCTCGTTGCCGGAGCCGGCGACGAAGAGGATCTCGGGCGCGCCCTTGATCGCGTCCTCCAGCGCGGCTTTCTCCACCGCGAAGAGTCGGTTGGCGATCTCCTTCCTTTCTTCCGGAGTCTTGCCGACGTTGTGATACGCGAGCGCGCCTTCGTATGCCGAAGGGCCATAGCGCCAGCTCATGTTCACCACCCGCGCGCCCGCCTTCCTGAAGCTCGCCACCGCGGCCTTGTATGCGGCCGCGCCGCGCGCCACCGTCTCCTCGGTCGGCAGGATCGGCACCGTCTCGTTGCTCCAGTGCATCGCCACCGCCGTCACGCGCGCGAAGGGGTTGCCCTCGACCGCGATGCCGGCCACGTGCGTGCCGTGCAACCACATGCCCATGGCGGCCATGTCCTCGGAGAACTGCTTCACCTCTTCCTGCTTCAGCGTGGACATGCGCTGCTTGAAGGCGCGCGCGTCCGGCGAATCGATGGCGGCCTTGAGGTCGAGCGCGCCCTTCACGTAACGCTTGAGCTCGGGCAGCCGCGCGTTGGCTTCGCCCAGCGGGCGCACCAGCGGCTGCGTGGGGTTCATGTCCTTGTCGAACGCGATGCCGGGCACGCTCGCCACCTTGAAGAGCGACTCGTCGGTGCCGCTATCCCAGATGCCGACGACGACCGGCGTGCCCTTCGCGTCCGGCGCCAGCGTCACCAGGCGCTGTGTCCAGAGGTCGGCCTTGGCGACCTGGTTCTTGTCGACGAAACCCTGCAGGACCACGACGATGTCATCGCGAAAGGGCATCAGGTGCTCGAACGCGTTGCGGTTGGCGATGATGGAGATCACGATGCCATCGGGCACGTTGAGCCCGAGGTTCTGCGCCGCGGGGTCGAGCTGGGCTTTGGTGCCGCCGATCACCAGGTTCTTCGACAGGACCTCGAGGCCGCTCTTGGCGCCCTTCAGGTTATCGCCGACCACGTCCCAGGGCATCGCCGCCCAGGAGCTCGCGAGCGAGGCCTTGAGGCGCGCGCGCTGCTCATCGAGCGAGCCACCCTTCATGCGCGTGTCGACGATGTTCTCCAGGGTGACGCCGCTGGTGAGCTTATCGGCGGCCTTCTCCTGCTGCGCGCGGATCTCGATGAGGAACGCGCGGGCCGCGGCCCAGTCGCCGCGATGGATCGCGAACTGCGCGCGCGCCTGCAACATGCCGACGCGCGTGGCGCGGTCGCGGATGTCGAGCGTGGCGAGGTCGTTGGCGATGTCCTTGTCGATCGCCGCCACGACGGCCTCCAGCTCGGAGCGCGGCGCCTCGAGGAGCTCGCTGGGGAGCTTCGTGATCCTGTAAGTGCGCCGTGGCAGCTGGTCCGAGCTCGTGATCACTTTCTTCTCGGCCTGGATGGTGGGCGGCGAAGTGAGCGCCGCGCCAGGGTCGGCGGCCTGGGCGGTGGCGGCGAAGGCGGCGGCGATGGCGACGGGGAGGGCATGTAAACGCATGAAATTCCTCGGGGGTTACGTGGTAGCGAAAGGGAAGTTGCATTTTACGAGGGTTACCGCTGAAAAGTGGCGCTCCCCCGACTAGTGCGGCAGTTCACAGTCCCGCCGCGCCCGGCGTGACTTAATGACGCAACTCAAGAGCAACCAGGGGCGCGTCATGAACCAAGCGAGCATTTCGAAAGCGGAAGTCATCACCTTCACGTGGGCCGACTCGTGGGTCCTCGCATCGGTGGCGGTGGGCGGCGGGCTCAAGGGCTGCCAGCTGAAGGACATCGTCGCGGCCGGCGACCTTATCAACCGCGCGGTGATCCGCCCCGGCGAGCTGCGCAGCGCGCTCGGCAAGCTCATCCACAAGGGCTACGTGCGCCGCGGCGGACGCGACTTCTTCGTGATCGCGGGCGACGTGCGCTACGCGGTCGAGCAGCTGGTGAAGCAGCGCGCCGCTTCCTTCAGCGTGATGCAGTTCTTCGAGGAGTTCCTCGAGGTGGACGCCTACTCCTGGCACGAGGACTCGGGCGTGGACCACTCGCTCTGGGACCTTTCCGACGCGCAAGTCGAGGAAGCCACGAACGCCTACCGTAACGAGATCGCGTCGCTGTGGCGGGAGCTGCGCCAGATCGACATGTTTTCCCTGCCGGAGCGCGCCATGCGCCTCCTCGACCAGGCGAGCAAGGGCCGCAAGAGCTAGCCGAAAGACTCCAGGTAAGTCACCGCTAGGGCATCTTCACCGTAAAGGGTTGCACCACGTTGTTGGCGCGGTGCACCACCTTCACGCCGGCGCGCGTGGCCCAGGGGATGATTTGCCGATGCAGCGGGATGATGAGCACCTCGTCCTGCAGGATGGTGACGGCACGGTCGATCATCCTCTGGCGCTTCGCGAGGTCCATCTCCTGTTCCGCGGCGTCGATGAGGTTGTCGAGCTCGGCGTTGCGGAAATCGCCGAAGTTGCTGTCGCCCGCCCCTTCCTTGTTGCGGCTGTGCATCACCGCCTTGAGGGTGAGCAGCGCGTCCTGGTTCGCCCCGCCCCAGCCGATCATGTAGGCGGTGACGTCGAGCTTCTGCGCTTTCTGGAAGTACAGCGACTTGGGCATCGTCTCGACCTTGGCGTCGAGCCCGATCTTGGCCCACATGCCGGCGAGCGCGATGCAGATCTTCTCGTCGTTCACGTAGCGGTCGTTGGGGCAGCTCAGCGTGAAGCCGAAGCCTTTCGGGTAGCCCGCTTCCGCGAGGAGCTTCCTCGCCGCGACCGGATCGAACGGATGGCGCTTGTCCGCGGAGTCGGGAAGACCCGCGCCCTTCGGGCTTTGCAGCGGCACGCCGGTGGGAATCGCCAGCCCGCGCATCACCTGGCTCTTCATCGCCTCGATGTCGATGCCCTGGTAGAGCGCGAGGCGCACGCGGCGGTCCTTGAACGGGTTCCTTCCCTTCACGCTGGAGTAGAGGAGCTCGTCGCGCCACTGGTCCATGCCGATCATCACGACGCGGAACTCCGCACCTTCCCAGATCCCGAGCGTTGGATCGCGGCGCAGCTGCGGCACGTCCTGCAACGCGGGATCGTTGACGAAGTCGAGCTCGCCGGAGCGCAGCGCCGCCATGCGCGTCGCGGAGTTGCTGATGGGACGGTAGTCGATCGCGTCGACGTTGCCCGTGTACAGGCCTTCCTTGATGCCCCACCAGTCGGGGTTCTTCGCGAAGAGAGTCTTCACGCCGTGCTCGTAGGAGACGAGGCGATAGGGCCCAGTGCCCATGGCGTTCCGCGCGCTGAACGTCTCCTCCTTATTGACGAAGTCCTGCGGGTTCACCGCGTTGTTCCTCTCGCACCAGCGCTTGCTCGCCATGAAGATGTTGGTGATCGTGATCGGCAGCGTGGGGCTGGGGACGGGGGTGGTGAACTCCACGGTGTAGTCGTCGATCCTGCGCGCGACACCCGCCTGGTTCGCGAAGAGCCTGAAGGTGGATGTCGACTTGCGCGCGCGCTCCATGCTGAAGACCACGTCCTCGGCGGTGAAATCGCCCCCGTCCTGGAACTTGACTCCCCTTCTCAGCGTGAACACCCAGGTCTTCGGCCCGGTGTTCTTCCATGATGTCGCGAGCGAGGGGGCGAGACGCAGTTGCTCGTCGTAGCGGATCAGGTTCTCGTAGACCAAGTTGGTGAGGGCGTTGGTGACGAGCTCGTTCTCCGCGTGCGGATCCATGGTCGAGGCGTCGCCCGACGAGGACATGCGGAAGGTCTTGGCGGGCGCCGCCAGCGACACGGCAAGGGCGCAAAGCAACAGCACGCGCCTTGCGGAATACGGGGGTTCGGGTTTCATACGGGGATGTTACCTGCTTGATTTTTGCGGGCAGGAGTGCTGGAGTATGCGGATGAATACACTCCTCGTTCGCGTGGTGAAACGTTGCGCGCTGGCGTTGGCCGCGTCGCTCTTCTTCGCCGCGACGGCGATGGCCGCGGAGGTCAAGGTGATGATCTCGGGCGGGCTGTCGGCCGCCTACGAGGAGCTCGGGCGCGACTTCGAGCGCGACACCGGCCACAAGCTCGCCACGGTGAGGGGCCCTTCGATGGGCGCCACACCGCAGGCCATTCCCAACCGCATCGACCGCGGCGAGCCCGTGGACGTCGTCATCATGGTGGGGGACGCGCTCACCGGCCTGGTGCAACGCGGCAAGGTGGAAAAACGCGTGGACATCGCGCGCTCCAGCATCGCGATGGCGGTTCGCAAGGGCGACGCCAAGCCCGACATCAGCAGCGTCGACGCGCTGAAGCGCGCGCTGCTCGAGGCGAAGTCGGTGGCCTACTCGGACAGCGCGAGCGGCGTGTACATCGAGAATGAGCTGCTGCCGCGCCTGGGCATCGCCGAGCAGATGAAGGGCAAGGCGCGGATGATCCCCGCGGAGCCGGTCGGGCAAGTCGTCGCGCGCGGCGATGCGCAGCTCGGCTTCCAGCAGCTGAGCGAGTTGAAGCCCATCCCCGGGCTCGAGATCGTCGGCTTCCTCCCCGAGGGCGCGCAGAAGGTGACGATTTTCTCCGCGGGCGTCAGCACCGGCTCGAAGGAGCCGGCGGCGGCGAAAGCGTTGCTCGATTACCTTGCGCGCCCGCAGTCGAAGGCGGTGATCGAAAAGACGGGCCTCGAACCGCTTTAGTCGAAGCTCACGATCTCCACCCAATTCGCGCCTTTGCCCGTCGGATATTTCCCCGCGAGCCGCAGCGCGCCGTTGCCCTGGTCGATCGCGTAGACCGAGATGGTCGGCGATTGCTCGCCGGTCGCGACAAGGAATTTCCCACCCGAATCGATGGTGAATCCGCGCGGCTGCTTTTCCGTCGCGGTATTGCCGACGTACGAAAGCTTGCCGCTCTGCTCGTCGACGCTGAAGGCGTTCAGCGTGCTGCCGGTGCGCTCCGAAATGTAGAGGAACTTGCCGTTGGGCGTCATGTGGATGTCCGCGGCCCAGATGTCCTTCTCGACGTTGCGTGGCGGCGGGCCACCGGGCGCGCCCACGGCTCCACGCGGCGCGCCGGGAACGAGTTGCGCCTCGGGCGGCACGCCGCCGGCCGTGCTCACCTCGGTGAGAAGCCCCGTCTTGTTGTCGATGGCGAAGGTCGTCACCGTGCCCGTCAATTCACCGAGCGCGTAGAGGTACTTGTTGTCGCGCGAGATCACGAAGTGGCGCGGGCCCGTCATCGCTTTCAGCAAGGCCACCGCGGGCGTGTTCGAGGCGAGGCGGCCGCTCTTCTCGTCGAACACGAACTGGAAGATCTGGTCGTTGCCCAGGCTCGGCACGTAAGCGAAGCGGTTGGTCGCATCGACCTGGATGGAGTGGGCGTTGCGGCCGATGGGAATCACCTGCAACGGCTCGGCCGAGACGCGACCGTCGCTGCCCACCGCGTTCACGCTCACGAGGTGCGCGCCGTACGACGCCCCGAAGAGATAGCGCCCGGTCCTGTCGAGCGATATGTAGGGGAAGCTTTCCGCCAGCGGCGAGCTCGACACCTGCTTCAACGCTCCGGTGCTCGGGTCGATCGCGTACGTGAGAACCGTGAAGGGCTTGGCACGCAGCGCCGCATAGAGATAGCGCCGATCGGGGCTCACCGCCATCGGCATGACGAGCTTGCCCGCGGCCGCGCGCGCGCCCAACTGCAGCTCGCCCGTTGCGGGATTCATGCGGTACGCGGCTATATCGCCATCCTCGGCGTTCGAGACGTAGACGAACGTCGCGGCCGCGGCGCCCATGCTAGCGGCGAGCGACACGAGCGTTGCGGCGATGGCCCTGGTGGCTATTGCGGATGTCATGGCAGCTCTCCATTGTCAGCGCGATGCGCGGCGCTTTTCGCTCTTGCGGTTGGCACGACGCGGCTCTTCGACGCGCTCGACCTTGGTGTCGAAGGCCTCGACGTAGGCATCGAGAAGCCGGCGGATCATGCGCTGGTACTGTACGCCCCGCTTGGCCGCCTCGGTCTTGAAGAAAAGGACGCTCTTCGTGCTGAGGGTAATGGTGACCTTGACGCCGTCTTCCTTGAAGACGAGTTGATCGGGGGGCGGGAGGAAATTCGGGATGATCGGCCCGATCTCCATGGGCTCATCGGTATAGCGAATTTTCTCTTTCATGAATGGCCTTTCCCTTTCTCCAGAAGCCGGCGCCGATGATTCGAATGACATCCGCACGCATCGTGAATCGCACTGTGAGAATTCCTCGTTCGACGCGGCCGAAACAGTAGTAGCGCGGCTCACTCACGCTGTGGTCCGCGTCGCGCACGACAATGCAGCGCTCATCCGCGAATGCCAGTTGCGCCTCGAAGAAGGAGACGCCGTGCTTGGCGAAATTCTCGAAATCCTTGCCGGGATCCCACTCGAACCGAACGATCTCCATCGTACCTCCGATATGGCTGTAACGCCATACGCAGGTATGGCCGACGGGTGTCGGTCTGCCGACTTCAAGCTCACATCTTCCAGCCCAGCTCGCTCACTGAATGAGCCACCTCACCATCTGCAATTTCCCTCCCCAAACTCATTCGCGATCAAAGGCACGACGGCCGCGAGCCCGAGCTGCGCGTAGGCGGTGCGGCAATCGGGCTTGCGCGCGTTCTCTATCGCCGTTTCCATCTTCGATTTCTTCGGCGGCACGGGCGGCATGGGAAAGGGCAGCACCGCGCGATTGCCGGCGCCAGAGCGCGCCAGCTCGCCGGCACGTGCGCGCATCGCGTCCAGGTCGAGCGTGGGCGCACTCGGATCCAGCTTCGTCGCAGGCTGGCCAGTACCCGCACCGGGGGAATCGATCGATGGGCCAGAGGGCTGGAAGGGAGCGGACGGCAAGCCGGGCGCTTCCCTCGCAAGCGGCACGCGATCCACGCGCGCGGGAGCTTCCCTCTGCTGCGGAAGTTGCGGAGCCGGTGCGGGGCCGGGAGGAGTCGCTAGAGGCACTTGCTGTGTGGGCGCGATCTCGGTGGTGGGCGCGGGGAGCGCGGGCACTTCCATCGGCGGGCGCTGGACGGGCGGCATCGCGGGCATCGCGGGCAATGTGGGCAAGGTGGGCAGCGCGGGAATCACGGGCGATGCGACGGGCGCGATCTCGGTGTGCGGGATCACGACGCGTTCAGGCAACGATACCGGGGGCGGAGCGGGCTGCACGACGGGCGCGGGCACGGGAAGCGGCGCGGCCTGCGCCGGCGTAGGCGGCGGCATGCGGAAGGGTGCGAGCTCCGGCGTGCGATCGGGCGTGACGATGCGATCGAGGAGCGGGGGAATCACGACCGGCGGCAACTCCTTCGGCGGAAGGTCGACGGGAGCATCCATGGGCGGCAGGACGACGGGCTCCACGCGCCGCACTTCCGGGACCACGCGTGGCGCGGGCGCCTTCTTCGCGATCTCCGCGCGGTCAACGCCGAGACCGCGATCGATCTTGAGGCTCGGACCCGCATCGATGGGAGCACCCTGCAGCACGACCTGGAGCGCACCCCACATGGCGCGGCCTTCCCGGCTGCCACCGCTGGGCGCGCCGAACATCAGGATCACCGTCGCGTGCACCAGCATCGAGAGGAGGACGAACTCCCAGAGGGGCGGCCTGACGATCGCGCGCATCCGCGCGGACGACGGCGGGGGCTGCCGGGGGCGGGGCCGGTAGTGAGAGAGGGGCTTGCCCGCGAGACTCATGGCGTTTCGAGCGCGCTGCGAGACATGGCATAGCTTACCGGCTTGGCACGCCGGAACGTACCCCGCTGGAAGAAACCTGAGCCGGTTCTAGCGAATCAGCTTGCCGATCTTTGCGATGGCGCGCGTCGAGGCCTCTTCATTCATCAGGGAAACCGCCTTGTCGAGAGCCACCCAGGCGAGCTCCTTCGATTCCGCCGCATCCATCGCGATGGACTGGGGCTTCTTCGTCGCGGCGAGGTAGCGCACGTCGTAGTGGAAATGCCCGGGATCGCCCTTGTGTTCGGGAATCGGATGCACGTCGAGGTCGAAGATGCCGGCGACGAGGAGCGTGAGATCGTCGAGGCCGGATTCCTCGCGGCCTTCGCGCAACGCCGCGGCCGACGGGCTCTCGCTCGCTTCGAGGTGCCCGCCCATCTGCAGCCAGCGATCGAGCCCGCGGTGATGATGCAGCAGGATCTTCTTCGACTTCGCATCGACGATGAAAAGGCTCGCGGTGATGTGGCCCGGCTGGAACCTCGCGCGGCTGAGCGGGTTCTTCGAGTGGACCAGGTGCGCGATGATCGCGCGCTGGTGGCTCTCCTCGGTCTCGTCGATGGGCTTGTAGGCGCGAAGGTCGATGAGGAGCTGGCGGATGGCGGTGGACATCCGCGGATTCTACTGGCGCCCGGTTCTGCCACACTTCGTCCATGCTCGGAAAGATCGGCGAATTCTTCGGGCGGCTCTTTGGCCGCGCTCCTCCCAAACCGGGACACTTCGTATCGGGGAGCAAGTTCGCGTGGCATGGACGCCTCGACGCGGCGCCTTTCCTGTGGCCTTCTCGCGAATACCTGGTGTATGTGCCGCGAGGGTACGGTCGATGGACGCGCCGGCCGCTGGTGGTCCTCATCCACGGCTGCAAGCAGACGCCCGAGGCGCTCGCCGCCGGCACTCGCATCGCGGAGCTCGCCGACAAGCACGGCTGGCTGGTGCTGCTGCCGCGGCAGACGGTGAAGGCGAACCCGTGGTCGTGCTGGAATTGGTTCGACCATGCGACGGTCGTGGGGCGCGGCGAGACGGCGATCGTCGCGGCGCAGATCAAGTCGGTGCGGCGCGCCTATCGCATCCATCCGCGGCGTATCTTCGTGGCGGGGATGTCGGCGGGCGGCACTCTCGCGGCGACTCTCGGATTGCGACATCCCGATCTCTTCGCCGGCGTGTTCGTGCATTCTTCGCTCGCTTGCGGCGCGGCTTCCAGCGCTCGCGTGGTCTTCGACGTGATGACCGATGGCGCGGATACGGATGTCGAAGCAACCGGGGCTGCTGCGCGCGCGGCGGCGGCTGGTGGGCTCGCGCGCTTGCCGATCCTCGCGATTCACGGCGACGAGGATGAAGTGGTCGCCCCCGTGAACGCATTCCAGGCCGTGCGCCAGTATCTCGCGCTGAATGGCCGCACTTCGATTCCCGGCGCCAGGACCGAGAAGCCGCCGCCCGATTCAGAGTCGATCGTCGTGCTCGCCGATGGACGCAAGATGAAGGTTGGCGAGTATCGCGATGGGCGGCGCGTGCTCGCTCGACTGCTCGAGATTCCGGGGCTCGGGCACGCGTGGGGCGGAGGTGACCCCGCGCACCCGTATCACGATGCCAATCCTCCCGATGCTACGGCGCTGCTGGGGGAGTTCGTCGAGGGACGGCTGCGGCCTTGACCCGCGCCCGCTCGACCGCCTCCTTCGCGGCGGTCCAGGCGCTCAGGTCGAGCATCATCAGCCCTTCGAGCGACAGCGTGGTCTCTTCGCGCGGGGACTTCGGCAGTTCCATTCTCGGTGGCGTCTTCATGGACCCACCTTACGAGCCCCCAGGCTCACTACGTGAGCCTCCCGAAAACCGGGGTCAGACCCCGCTACGACCCCGGTCTGTCCCCGGTCTGTCCCCTTATCCGAGCGTCCTCTTCAACTCGCCGCTCTCCACCAGCTTCGCCAGGTCGCTCGCCCCGCCGATGAAAGTGCCTTTCACGAAGATCATCGGAAAGGTCGGCCATCCAGTCCACATCTTCAGCGCATTGCGGCGGCGCCATTCGCCGAAATAGCTGCCGTAGGTGAGGTACTTGTACGGGACCTTCGCTTCGTCGAGGGTGCGGCGCGCGGAGCGTGGCGCGGGATTGAGCGCCATCCCCACGATCACGACATCGTTGGCCGCGATCGCATCCATCACCTCACGCACGATGTCGACGTGGTTGGTGGCGACCTTCTCGCGAACGGCCGGGTGGATGCGGGATTCTTCGAGTACGGGGCGGGGCATCACTGCAGCCAGAGGAAGGCCACGACGGCGACGGCAATCATCAGGATGATGGCCCAGGGTCCAGCGCTGGAACGTGGGACTTCACCGGGCGAGAGGCTCGACGGTCGCCGCGGCATCTCGAGCTTGTGAGCGACCTTGGGTGCGTGCCCGGGGGCGGTTGAACCCAGGTTGGTGGCCCGCATGTGCGCCTCGATGAGCTGCTTCGCCTCGGCCAGGCCCACGCCCTTCGATTTGCGCAGGAGCTTGATCGCCTCGAGCAGGTTACCGCTGCGCAGGGCGTTGGCGATGTCGGGAGGCAGGGGAGAGGGGGTGCCCATGGCACGAGACTACACTGGAGACATGAAAATCGACAGGCCCGCCGCCGGCATCGAAGTGGGCGCAAAACTCCCGGATCAGCCGCAGCAGGTCGCCGAGAACATCGAGACCATCCTCGCGTTCTACCAGCGCGAGGAGGAGAAGGTCGGCACCTCGCGGCGGGTGCTCGAACGCGTGGGAGCCGCATTGGGGCGCCCCGCATTCATCGCCGTGACGCTCGCCTTCGTCGCCTCATGGATCGGCGCACAGCTGTCGGGTTGGCTCGATTTCGACCCGCCGCCCTTCTTCTGGCTGCAGGGAATCGTGAGCTTCAGCGCGCTCCTGATGGCGATCGTGATCCTCATCAAGCAGAACCGCCAGTCGAAGATCGAAGCGCTGCACGCGCACCTCGACCTGCAGGTGAACATGCTCACCGAGCAGAAGGTGAGCAAGCTGATCGGGCTCATCGAGGAGCTGCGCCGCGACCTGCCGATGGTGAGTAACCGCCGCGACCAGAAGGCCGAGGCCCTGCAGCATCCGGCCGATGCGCAGGAAATGCTCCAGGCGCTGCACGAAATGCGTGACGAGAAGAATCCCGCCGACGAGTAGGCACATCGCCATTGCCGAGGAATAACCTTGCCGACCATCGCCAACTATCGCGGCATCATCCCCGCCCTCGCCTGCCCGTTCACGCGCGACCATCGCATCGACGAGCAGGCACTGCGCCGGCTGTCATCGTGGCTCGCGTCGCAGCCGGGCATCGTCGCCCTCATGACCAACGGCCACACGGGCGAAGTCTTCTCGCTCCTTCCCGAGGAGCGCGCCGAGGTGACCCGCATCGTCGCCGACGAAGTGCGCGGCAGGATGCCGGTGATCTCCGCGATCGTCTGCGAAGGCATCGCGGAGGCGAGGCGGCACGCGAAGATGGCGCGCGATGCGGGTGCCCTCGGGCTCGACGTCATGCCACCCCACCACTGGCTGCGCTTCGGGCTGCGGCCATCGCACGTCATCGAGTATTTCTCCGAGATCGCGGACGCCTCGGGGCTCGACCTCGTGGTGCATATCTATCCGCTCTGGACCAAGGCGTGCTATCCCACCGCGACGCTGGTGGAGCTCGCGCGCCTGCCGTTCGTGCAGGCATTCAAGAGCGGGCAGCGCGACATGAGCCGTTACGCCGCCGACATTCGCGCAATTCGCGCCGTGGACCCGCAGAAAGCGATCCTCACTTGCCACGACGAGTACCTTCTCGCCTCGATGGTGCAGGGCGTGGATGGAGCGTTGGTCGGGTTCGCGTCCCTCATCCCTGGCCTCATCCACGCACTCTGGGAAGCGGTGAAGGCAGGGGACCTCGATGAAGCGCGCCGCGTGCAGGACCTCATCACGCCGCTCAAGGAGGCGGTGTACGGCGCCGGCGAGCCGACCGGGGAAGCACACGCGCGCATGAAGGCCGCGATGCAGCTCGCGGGCGTGATCGACGAGGCGACCGTGCGCCCGCCGACGCACGCGCCGAATGCCGACGAGGTGCGCGCGTTGCGAGAAGCGTTGGCGCAGGCCGGGCTCCTGAAACGATCACCCACCAAAGAGGAAGCCCGCACATGAAGACGCGCTCGTGGCTGAAGGTCTTCTGTGCGGGGCTGCTCTGGGCCCTTGCGAGCGCGGCGCTGGCGCAGCCCTATCCCAATCGCGCCGTTCGCGTGATCATCCCGTTCCCGCCCGGCGGCACGCTCGATGTGGTGGGCCGCATGCTCGCGCAGAAGCTCGCCGAGCAGACCGGCCAGGCCTTCGTGATCGAGAATCGCGCGGGGGGCAACGGCACCATCGGGGCGAGCGCCGTGACGGCGGCGGCGGCGGACGGCTACACGCTCCTCTTCAGCGCCTCCACATTCACCACGACGCCGATGACGATGCAGGCGCCGCCGTACGACGTCCTCAAGGACTTCACGCCGGTGGCACTCGTCGCCAAGGCGCCGCTGTCCATCGCGGTGCGCAAGGAATTCCCCGCGAGCGACCTGAAGGGCGTCATCGCGTACGCCAAGGCGCACCCGGGCGAGCTCTCATTCGCGCGCGCGGCCACCGCCGCCGCGGGCCACCTCGCCACCGAGCAGCTCAAGCGAGCGGCCGGGATCGAATTCCTCGTCGTTCCGTACAAGGGGACCGCGCCCGCGTTCCAGGACATCCTCGGCGGGCGCATCGACGGCTTCATCGATCCCATCCTCGGCGCGCTCAACTACCACAAGGCCGGGCAGCTGCGCATCGTCGCGGTCACCTCGAGCGCGCGGGTGGCGGGCCTTCCCGACGTGCCGACAGTAGCCGAGACCATCCCGGGCTTCGAGGCCTATAGCTGGTACGGCCTCTGGGGCCCGGCAAAGCTGCCCGTGGAAATCGCGCGCAAGCTGAACGAGGAGACCGCCAGGGCGCTCGCCTCCGACATGCGCGACAAGCTCGAGGCACAGGGCCTCATCGTCACGCCCGGCTCGATCGAGGACTTCGTGCGCTTCCAGAGGGACGACATGGCGCAGGCGCAGAAGGTCATCGTCGAGGCGAAGATCCGCAACGAGTGAGGAGCGCAAGCGAGGTTAGACGAGAAACACCGTGATCGCAATGTACGCAAGGACGACGACTGCGGTTACGCCAAGCACGCGCAACATGTCAGGGCTTTGCCGCCTGGACCAGATAGTCGAGGATGTCCTCGCGATCCTTCGCCTCCGGCATTCCCGAATACGGCATCCGGTTTCCGGGAATGTCCTTCTGCGGCTCGGCGAGGAAGGTTGCGATCGTCTCGCGAGTCCAGACGATGGTGGAGCGCTTCATCGGCGGCGAATAGCGGAACTCTTCGAGCGCGCCGGCCTTGCGCCCGATCACGCCGTTGAGACTCGGGCCCAAGAGCTGCTCCCCAGCCTTTAATGAATGGCAAGCCGCGCATTGCTCGTACAGCTGCCTGCCATGGTCCGCATCAGCCGCGCTCGCATCCATCGCAACAACCATCGCCATCGCAGCGAAAACAACCGCCCTCATGCCGACACCAGCGGCCCCGGATTCTTCCGATAAGGCCCCTTGATCGCATCGACCGCCCAATAAGCCAGCGCGCCGACCGGACCCGTCGGGTTGTACGCGGAGTTGTGCGGGAAGGCCGACGCGCCCATCACGAAGACGTTGTGCACATCCCAGCTCTGCAGGTACTTGTTGATCGCGGAGCTCGCGGGCGTGGTCCCCATGATCGCGCCGCCAGTGTTGTGGGTGCTTTGATAGGGAACCACCGACCAGGGCGTTGTCCTCGCCACCGCAGGCGTCATCAACGTGGGATTCATCGCCTTGCCGATCTTGTTGATCACGTCGGCCGTCATGTTCGAGATCTTGTGCTCGTTCGCCTTGTAGTCGAACGTCATGCGCATCAACGGCTGGCCGAACGGATTGCGATACGTGGGATCGAGATCGAGGGTGTTCACGCGATTCGCCATCACGCTCCCGGAAGAGCCGATCGTCATCGCGTGCAGGTACCACTTGGCGGTCGCCTCCTTCCAGCCCTTGCCCCAGCGCGGCGTGCCCGGCGGCGTGGGACGGAAGCTGATGGGACGCCCGTGATACAACCCCGCGCCGATGGTCGAGCCGCCGAGGAACCCGAAGGGACCGCGATCGAAGTCGCGGTTGGCGTGGAAGTCGTCGATCAGCAACCCGATGCCGCCCGTCGCCATGAAGGGGTTGAAGATCTTGTCCTCGAAGAAGAGCACGGCGGAAGCACCGGTCTGGTAGCAATAGTTCTTGCCGACCACGCCCTTGCCCGACACCGCGTCGTAGGGCTTGCCGATCCCGGAGAGCAGCATGAGGTGCACGTTGTTCAGCTGGTACGCGCACAGGATCACGATGTTGGCGGGCTGCTCGAATTCCTCGCCAGTTTCGATATTGGTGTACGCCACCCCCGTCGCGCGCTTGCCGGTGGAATCGAGCAGCACCTTGGTGACCCATGAATGCGTGCGCAGCTCGAAGTTGGGGCTGCGCATCGCGATCGGGATCACCGTGATGTTGGGGCTGCCCTTCGCGTTCGACTCGCAGCCGAAGCGCTCGCAGAAGCCGCAGTACTGGCACGCGCCGAACTTCGAGCCGTCGGGATTGGTGTACGCGCGCGATGCGTTGGCCGTGGGGCGCGGGAAGGGCGAGTAGCCCAGGCTCTGCGCGGTCTGCTGGAACATCTCGCCGGCGAGCGAAGGTTCGAGCGGCGGCAGCGGATAATCCCGTGCGCGCGCGCCCTCGAACGGATTGCCGCCCGTGACCTTCCTGCCCTTCAAGTTGCCGGCCTTACCCGAGATGCCCGCGGTGTATTCGAAGCGATCGTAGTACGGCTCGAGCTCTGCGTAGCTGATGCCCCAGTCCTGGATCGTCATGTCCTCGGGGATGTATTTCTTCCCGTAGCGCTCCTCGTAGAAGCTCCTCACCTTGAGGTCGATGTCGTCCCAGCGCCACGTGTGCCCGTTCCAGTGCGAGCCCGCGCCGCCCACGCCGTTGCCGGGTAGGAACGAGCCAAGCTGACGCATCGGCAGCGCCTCCTGCTGCGGATTGTTGCGCACGGTGAGCGTGTCGCGGTTGGTGTTCTGCATCAGATCGTGGCGCGCGCTGTAGCGCAGCTCGTCGCGGATCTGCGGCACGGAGAAGTCGGTCTCGGGCGTGCGCATGGCGCCGCGCTCGAGCGCCAACACCTGCATGCCCGCCTCGGTGAGCTCCTTCGCGAGAATGCCGCCGGTCCAGCCGAGTCCCACCAGCACTACTTCGACTTCCTTCAGTTTCTTCGCCATGGTCGTCTCCTTCAGCTCACGTCGGCGATGCCGAGCGGCTCGACGGGGTAGCGCTTGTTCTTGTAGGTGACGATGTTCCTCTGGTGCGTGGCGATCACGCCGGGGAAGCCGACCATCCTCCAGCCCGCCTTGTCGCGATTGCCGCCGTAGATCGGGTCGGCGAACATGCCCTCCATCACCGTCTGGTAGACCACGCCGAAGAAGACCGCGGCGGGCGGGCCGTTCTCGAGCGCGATCTTCCCGTCCGCGAGGCCGGTGAGGAGTTGCTCGCGCTGCTCCGGCGTGATCCGGTCGAACGACTTCCCATAGGTCTTCACCGAGTAGCGGTTGGTCGCCGCGATGCCCGCGCGGTAGAGCTCCGCGGGCGTGAGCGGCAACTGGTAGCCCTGGCTCGGCGCACCCAGCTTCCACGGGCCGCTTTGATAGAGGCGGTCGCCCTTGCCCCAGCTCCCGGCGCATGCGCGATCGATGTAGATGTTGATGCCGACGTCGGTGCCCTTGGGCGAGTTGCTGTCGGCTGGGATCATGTGATCGACGAGCGCCTCAACGAACGCCTGCTCCTCGGGGTTCAAGTAGGCGTAGCCGGCGGCGGGCGGCGGTTTCGCTGGCGCCGTTCCTGCGCCTGGCGCCTGGGCTTCGGACTTGTTCGGGATACCAACCGCTGCTGCTGCGCTGCCTGCTATGGCGGATTTGAGAAAACGCCTGCGATCGCTGACCTGGTCTTCCATGGGGTCTCCCGCGCGGATGTCAGTGGGGCTTGCGCGGACATGATATTCCTTGTCGACAGCGTCAGATACTGACGCGCCGCATCGAGCGCGTCCACCGGCGCAGCGGTACCATGTTCGCGAGTTCTAGCCGTGAAACGTGAGTACAAACGAGGGGAAAATCATGTTCATCCGAGCTTGCCGCCGCGTTATTCTGATCCTGGCCACCGCGCTCCTATTCGGCGCGTGCACGGCCATCGCTCCCGCGCCGGAGCGCGACCTCACCTTCGGCTTCACGCCGGTGTTGAGCGAAGCCGAGATGCGCTCGGAGTTCGAGCCCCTGATGACCTATCTCTCCCAGGCCATCGGCCGCAAGGTGAGGCTCTACATCGCCAAGGACTACGGCGATCTTCGAACGCAGATGGAATCGGGCGCAGTGGATATCGGAAGCTTCTCGCCGTTCGCCTACGTGGACGCCACCCGCGGCGGAAAGATTCGCATCATCGCCCAATCCATCCTGGACGGCTCGGCGACCTATAGGGGATTGATCGTCGCGCGCAGCGATAGCGGGCTGCGCGAAGTGAAGGACCTCGAAGGCAAGCGCTTCGCTTTCGTCGACGCCAAGTCGGCTTCGGGTTACGTCTACCCGCGCGCGATGCTGGTGGAGCGGGGCGTGACCCCCGAGCGCTATTTCAAGGAGACCATCTTCGCGGGTGGCCACGACAAGGTCATCTCCGCCGTCCTCGAGCGGCGCGTGGACGCGGGCGCCATCTACGACGGAGCCCTCGGCGTGGCCAAGGCGAAGGGCATGCCGGTCGGCGAGCTGTCCACGTTGTCGAGCACCGACCCCATTCCCCACGACGCTGTCGCGGTGCGCGTGGGGATGGATGAGAAGCTCATCCGGAAAATACAGGCGGCGCTGGTGGCCCTCGAAAAGTCTCCGGAAGGCAAGCCGGTGATCGCCAACAGCAAGAAGAAGCTCACCGGACACGTGATCGCCGATGACAGCCTTTTCGACGTGGTGCGCCGCACGGCCAGGACCGCGGGCCTGTGATTTAATGGCCGATGGAGGATTCCCGATGATCGATACCCGAGATTTGCTGCATCGGGCCGCGCGCGCCATCGCGGCCATCGCACTCGTCTTTCCCACGCTTGCGGCCTCGGCCGATACCGTCAACGTCTATTCGATCTGGCCCGAGAACTGGGCGCGGCCGATGTTCGAGGAGTTCGAGAAGGCCACCGGCATCAAGGTGAACTTCGTGCGCTTCTCGTCGGGCGAGGCGCTCGCCCGCGTCAACGCGGAAAAGAACAACCCCCGCGTGGACGTGCTCTTCGGCGGGCCCGTGGAGACGTATGCCGCCGGCATCAACGAGGGATTGTTCGAGCCGTACAAGCCGCCGTCGTTCGCCGTCCTGCCGCCGCGGTTTCGCCACGCCGACGGCCAATGGATCGCCATCGCCGACGATCCGCTGGTGTTCATGTCCAGCAACAAGTTTCTCAAGGAGAACGGCCTCAAGGCGCCGGCCTCGTGGAACGACCTTCTCGCGCCCGCGTACAAGAACATGCTGCAGATGGCCGATGCGCGCACTTCGGGAACCGCCGTCACGCGCATTTTCTCGGTGCTGGAAGTCAACGGCCGCGACGAGAACAAGGCCTTCGACTACATGAAAAAGCTGCGGCCCAACGTGCAGCTCTATACCAAGAGCGGCGGCGGGGGAACGCTGCCGGTCGGCCTGGGACAGGCCGGCGCCGGCATCTTCTTCATCGTCGACGCGCTCGATACCAAGGCCAAGGGCTACGACGTCACGATCAGTTTCCCGCAGGAAGGCATCGGCACGGCCGCCGAGGGGATCGCGCTCCTCAAGGGCGCCAAGAATCCGGCGCTCGGCAAGAAGCTCATCGACTGGGCCACTTCGCCCGCGATGCAGGGTCTCTTCGCGAAGTACAAGATCAACTTCGTGCCCGCTCACCCGGATGTCGCCCTCGAGCCCAGCCTCGCCGCCGTATTGAAGGGCGCGAAGATTTTCCCGATCGATGCCGATTACGCCGGCGCCAACAGGAAGCGCGTGGTCGACCGCTGGATCGCGGAAGTGTTGAACGCCCAGTAAATGAAGGGCGCGCGCAACGACCCGGCCGTCGCGGCGGCCGTGTTCGTGCTCTGGGCGCTGCTGGCGCTGTTCGTGATCTACCCGCTGGCGATGTTGTTCGCGCGGGTGTTGACTGACCAGGGGGGATTCACCACCGCGGGCCTGGCGACGCTGCTCACCGACCGGCACCAGATCCGCGCGTTCTTCAATAGCCTCCTCCTCGCGCTGATGGTGGGCACGGCCGGCACCGTGCTGGGCTTCCTGTTCGCGTTCACCGCGGCGCGCGGCCGGCTGCCGCGATGGCTCCTCACCATCATCGACGCCGCGGTCCTGCTGCCGCTGGTGTCGCCGCCGTTCACCACCGCGATCGCGATGATTTTTTCCTTCGGGCCGCGCGGCCTTATCACCTACGATTTGCTCGGGTTGAAAGGGGTCACCGTCTACGGGCTCGCGAGCACGTTTTCTTCCGAGGTGCTGACCTTTTTCCCCATCGCATACCTCACGCTGCGGCCGCTGCTTGCCGCGATCGACTCGAATGTCGAGGGCATGGCGTTCTCGCTCGGCGCATCGCGCTGGCGCGTGTTTCGCACGGTGACGCTGCCGCTCACCATTCCGGGGCTCGCCAACGCGTTCCTGCTGCTGTTCGCGGCATCGCTCGCCGACTTCGCGACTCCGCTGATCCTCGCCGGCAACCAGTTCCCGGTGCTCCCGACCCAGGCCTACCTGCAGATCACCGGCCTCTTCGACCTGCGGGGCGGCGCGATATTGTCGCTCGCGCTGCTCCTGCCGGCGCTCGCCGTCTTCCTGTTGCAGCGCTACTGGGTGAGCCGGCGCTATTACGTGACCATCACCGGCAAGGGTGCGGGCCATACGCCGTTCGACAGCATCTCCCCCACGGTGCGCGCGGTGCTGCTGGCGGCCTGCGCCGCGATCGCGCTGGTCGTCGTCTATTTCTACCTCCTGCTGCTTTACGCCTCGCTGGTCGTGGCGCTGGGAGCCGATCACGCCTTCACGCTGCGCCACTACCGCGTGATCTTCACCGACGGGTGGAAGGCGATCGGCGACACGCTGATCATCGCGGGCCTGGCGATGCCGCTTGGCGGGGTCTACGGCATCCTCCTCGGATACCTGGTCACGAAGAAGGCGTTCGCGGGGCGCCGCGCCATGGAGCTGGTCGCGATGATCAACTACGCGCTGCCGGGGACCATCGTCGGCATCGCATATCTCATCGCGTTCAACGAGGCGCCGCTGGAATTGACCGGCACCGCCCTCATCATCGTGGCTTGCTACGTGTTTCGCTACGGCCCGACCGGGATCCGCGCCACGGTGGCGTTGCTGCAGCAGATCGACAAGAGCCTGGAGGAGGCTTCGCAGGGGCTCGGCGCCGGCAGCGGCGCCACGTTCCGGCGCGTCACCTTGCCGCTCATCATGCCCGCGTTCTTTGCCGGGCTCGGCGTGGTCTTCATCCGCTCCATGACGGCGATCAGCGCGACGATCTTCCTGGTCTCGATCGGCTGGACCCTCATCACGGTGAGGATCCTGGAGAACATCACCGAGCTCTCTCTGGGTCCGGCGGCGGCGTTTTCGGTGTTGGTCGTCGCGATCGTGTTCGCGGTGATCGCCCTCATCGGCTGGGCGCTGCGCCGGTTCCGCGCGCCTGGCGCGATGCCGATGACGAGCCTGCTCGGAGGATGACCATGGAGACGATCGGGGTCCAGGTCGACGGCCTCTCCAAGCGCTACGCGCATCGCGTGAAGGGTGAAATCTACGCCGCGCGCGACGTGAGGCTCGACGTGCGGCCCGGCGAGTTCCTCACCTTGCTCGGCCCCTCGGGCTGCGGCAAGACCACGACCCTGCGCATGATCGCCGGATACGAGAAGCCGGATGCGGGGCGCGTGCTCTTCGGCGGCGAGGACGTGACCGACCTTCCGGCGAACAAACGCAACATCGGCTTCGTGTTCCAGAACTACGCGCTCTTCCCGCATCTTTCGGTGTTCGAGAACGTGGCCTACGGCCTGCGCGTGCGCGCACAGGCGAATGATGCGATCGCGAAGAGCGTCGGCGACGTTCTCGCTCTGGTCGGCCTCGCCGGATACGAGCAGCAGTTCTCCGCGCAACTTTCGGGCGGCGAGCAGCAGCGTGTGGCGCTCGCGCGCGCCATCGTCATCCGGCCGCGCGTGCTGTTGTTCGACGAGCCGCTGTCCAACCTCGATGCGAAGCTGCGCGTGCAGATGCGCCAGGAGATTCGCGACCTGCAGCGCCGGCTCGCGATCACGACCATCTACGTGACGCACGACCAGGAAGAGGCGATGGCGGTGTCCGACCGGATCGCCGTGATGCACCAGGGGAGCGTCGTGCAGGAAGGTACCGCGGAGGACCTCTACCATCGCCCCGCGTCGCGCTTCGTGGCGCAGTTCGTCGGGCGCATGAATCTCGTCGCGGGGCGCGTGGAGTCGGTGGCCGGGGAGAGCGTGCAAATCGCCGCGCTCGGGACCCAGGTCAGTGCGCGCGCGCCGCAGCGGCGTCTCACCCCCGGCGAGGCGGTGCAGCTCATCGTGCGCCCCGAGTCCGTCGAGTTGCTGCGAGGCGACGGCGGACCATTGCGCGCGACGGTCGTGTCGCGCACATTTCTTGGCGAGAAAATCGAGTACGTGGTGCGTTGCGCGGGCGAAGAGCTGCAGGCCGTGCGCTACAACGCGGGCGCGGGCGACCTCATCCCCGAGGGTGCCGCGGTCTGCGTTCGCTTTGCCGCGGACGCGGTGACCGTCCTTGCGGAGCCGCAAGCGTGAGCAAGAGACTGTTCTTGCGTTCCCTGCTCGCGCTGGCCGGGCTCACGCTGGCAGCGTGTGCAGTGGCGCCCGCAACGAAGCCGACGCGCGAAGTCCATGGAATGTCCGACGCCTTTGCCGCCCCGGGCGTGGCGCTCGCATGGGGGATCTTGCGGGGAGCGGACGAAGCGGCAACCGTCGTTGTTATGCGCATCGTGGCCGATCGAGCCGCCTATCCGTGGTTTGCCGTCACCGGCATCGATCCCTTCACGCGAGCGAAGCACCGGGTGCTTGCGCCGACACGCAGCGCCGACGTCACCTACGTGCGTGCGCCTCGGTCACATTACGCCGAGTTTCCCCGCACCGAGGTGCGATTCTACGATTCCGAATCGGCGGCGCTGAAGGATAGCCCCGCGCTCATCGTGTTCTTCCTCGGCGTGCCGGATACCACGCCCGAGTTCGCAACCGAGGAAAAGCTCGAGGCGTATTTCAGGCAGCGCCTCCTGCGCCCGCTCAATCCCTCTGCGTGATGAATTTGGTGTTGAGATAGCCGTCGAACGTTTCCGACCCGCCTTCCCGGCCATGGCCGCTGTCGTTGATGCCGCCGAACGGGGTCTCCGGAAACGTCATGCCGAAGTGGTTGATGTTGACCATGCCGGCGGC
>JANLXC010000022.1:0-130227 GCA_031364925.1 Burkholderiales bacterium
GTCCACTTCATCGCGCACGACCTCTACACCGACGCTGTCGGAGTGCTGGAGCGCCTGGGCCCCGTCGACAAGCTCCTCATCGACCCGCCGCGCGACGGAGCTCTCGAGATCTGCAAGAACATCGGCGACGACGGCCCCTCGCGCATCGTCTATGTCTCGTGCAGCCCCGCGACCCTCGCCCGTGACGCGGGCGTGCTGGTGAATGTGAAGGGCTACCGTCTCGTCAAGGCAGGCGTGGTCAACATGTTCCCCCACACGGGGCACGTGGAATCCATCGCGCTTTTCCAAAAATAAGTCGTGTCAGGTACAACTTAAAAAAAAGGGCGGCTGTGAGGCCGCCCTTTTCACTGGTGCTGGTAAATGCTCAGTCGCTGCTGCCGCTCGTGATGCCCAGGAGGGCGAGCAGGTTGCTGAAGACGTTGAAGATGTCGAGGTAGAGCGCGAGCGTGGCGGTGATGTAGTTGGTCTCGCCGCCGGTCACGATCCGGTTCACGTCGTAGAGCATGAAGGCCGAGAAGATGCCGATCGCGATCAACGAGATCACGATCATCAGGGCCGGAAGCTGCAGGAAGATGTTCGCGAAGGCCGCGAGCAGCAGCATGATCACGCCGACGAAGAGGAACTTGCCCATGCCGGACAGATCCTTCTTGATCGTCGTGGCCAGCGTGGCCATCGAGACGAAGATGACCGCCGTGCCGCCGAACGCGAGCGCGATCAGGCTCGCGCCGTTGGCCAGGCCGAGCACCGAGCCCAGCAGGCGCGACAGCATGAGGCCCATGAAGAACGTGAAGCCGAGCAGCAGCACGACTCCCATGCCGCTGTTCTTGGTCTTCTCGATGCCGTAGAAGAAGCCGAAAGCAATGGCGAGGAACGCGATGAAGCCGATCGCGGGGTGGGCGCCGAAGAAGCTGAACTTCATCGTGATGCCGAGCCAGGCGCCGAAGATCGTCGGCACCATCGAGAGCGCAAGCAGCGCGTAGGTGTTGCGCAACACCCGGTTCTGGGCGAGCGCTAGCGTCGGGGACGCCGTCTGTCCCGGCGCCATCATCGGGGATTCGGGTTGCATTGAGTCTCCTTGACTGAGTGTGGCGATCGATATCGACCGCCTTGATAGAGTATGGGGCGAGTGACCCGCTTTCAAGGCCTCCATCTTAGCGCGTAAAATCCCTTTTAATTCAGCAGTTATTCGCAGGCTGGATTGAATTTTGCAATCCAAGGATTCAGCGTTCCTTGCAAAGGAGGGTTGGCCGAGCGGTTTAAGGCACCGGTCTTGAAAACCGGCAGGGATGCGAGTCCCTCGTGAGTTCGAATCTCACACCCTCCGCCAGCCTCAAGGAAGCGACCAAGGGGCCTGGCGCCGGCGTCAGGCCTTTCGCAAGCGCAGGGCGTTGGTCACGACCGATACCGAACTCAGGCTCATGGCTATCGCCGCGATCATCGGAGATAGCAAGAGCCCCGTGAACGGATAGAGCACGCCGGCAGCGATTGGCACGCCGAGACTGTTGTAGACGAAGGCAAACGCCAGGTTCTGCTTCATGTTGGCGACGGTTGCCGCGGAGAGTTGTCGCGCGCGAACGATGCCGCGCAGGTCGCCCTTCACGAGTGTCACCTTGCCGCTGGCCATCGCTACGTCGGTACCCGTTCCCATCGCGATGCCGACGTCCGCCCGAGCCAGTGCCGGCGCATCGTTGATGCCGTCGCCGGCCATCGCTACCTTGCGTCCTTCGGCCTGCAGCTTTTCGACGAGCGCGAGCTTGGCCTGTGGCTTCATCTCTCCGTGCACCTCCTCGAGCCCCAGCTTCGCAGCCACGGACTTCGCGGTCGTCGTCGCGTCGCCCGTGGCCAGCACTATCCGGATGCCCGCCGCGCGCAGCTGCCGGATGGCCTCGGGGGTCGAATCCTTGATGGGGTCGGCGACGGCGATGAAGCCGGCAAGCCGGCCCTCGACCGCGAGAAACACCACGCTCGCGCCCTCGGATCGCCGCAACTCCGCCGCTTCGCCAAGAACGGTGACATCGACCCCCGCCGCCTTCACCAGCGGCGCGCTTCCGAGCGCCAGCGAACGGCCCTCCACGCGGCCGCGGACTCCCATTCCGGTGCTCGATTCGAATTCGTCCGCCTTTGCAAGGGCGAGCCCGCGGCGGCGCGCTTCCGCGACGATCGCGTCCGCCAGGGGATGCTCGCTTCCCTGGTCGAGGCTGGCCGCGAGGCGCAGGACTTCGTCCTCGGTGAAACCATCCTGCGCGACGATGCCATGGAAGGCGGGTTTTCCCACCGTCAGGGTGCCGGTCTTGTCCACGACAAGCGTGTCGATACGCCGCAATTGCTCGATGGCCTCGGCGTCGCGAAAGAGCACTCCGCTCGTCGCCCCGCGGCCCATCGCAACCATGATCGACATGGGGGTGGCCAGCCCCAACGCGCAAGGGCACGCGATGATCAGTACGGCGAGGGCATTGAGGAGCGCGTAGGCCCACTTCGGATCCGGCCCGAGGAAACCCCATGCGAGGAAGGTGAGGATGGCGATGCCCAGGACCACAAGGACGAACCAGTGAGCCACGACATCGGCCATGCGCTGCATCGGCGCGCGCGAGCGCTGCGCTTGCGCCACCATTTGCACGATTTGCGCGAGCACCGTCTCCGAGCCGATTTTCTCGGCCCGGATGACCAGGCTGCCATTGCCATTCAACGTCGCGCCGACAACCTTGTCTTGCGCCGACTTTTCCACGGCAACGGGCTCGCCCGTGATCATCGATTCGTCGACGCTCGATCGCCCTTCGACGACTACCCCGTCCACGGGGACTTTCTCCCCCGGGCGCACGCGAAGCCGGTCGCCCACGTGGATGTGGGTCAGTGGCACTTCCTCTTCCGTGCCGTCATCTTTCAGCCTCCGCGCATTCTTGGGCGCAAGCCCGAGCAACGCGCGGATCGCGGCCGAAGTCTGGGATCGCGCGCGCAGCTCGAGCAACTGGCCCATGAGCGTGAGCGAGATGATGACGACAGCCGCCTCGAAATACACGGCAACCCGCCCCCCGGCCTGGAATCCCGCGGGAAATATTCCCGGCGCGAGGATTGCGATGACGCTGTAGACATATGCCGCCATGACGCCGATGCCGATGAGCGTCCACATGTTCGGATTTCGCGTCCGGATGGAGGCCATGCAACGCTGGAGAATGGGCCAGCCCGCCCAGAAGACAACCGGCGTCGCGAAGACAAGCTCAGCCACGCCGCGTGCCGTCGGTGAGACGCCAGGCAGCAGCCGGTCGCCAAACATGCCGAGGACCGCGGTTGTGACGGTCAGGGGCAGGGTCCACCAGAAGCGCCGCCGAAAATCGACCAGCTCGTGGCTTTCGCCTTCATCGGCCGTGGGGACCTCGGGCTCGAGCGCCATGCCGCACTTCGGGCAGCTTCCGGGGCCCGCCTGCCGGATTTCCGGATGCATCGGGCACGTGTACATCGTGTCGTCACCCGCGACAGGAGCCGCGTTATCCGCCACGGACGGTTGGAGGTACTTGCGCGGTTCAGCGCTGAACTTCCTGAGGCAGCCGTCGCTGCAGAAGAAGTAGGTCGTGCCTTCGAATGCGAATCGCCGCGGAGAATCGGGCGACACGGTCATTGCGCACACCGGGTCTATCAACGTCTTCGACTCCATCAATGATGCTCCCGCGAAAGGTCGTCCAGGATCGGACAGTCGGGCCGATGGTCACCGTGGCAGTGCTCGGCAAGATTCGTCAACGTTCGCCTCATCCGTTGCAACTCCGCGATCTTGGCGTCGAGCTCCTCGACGTGTTTGAGCGCCAGCCGCTTCACGTCCACGCTGGCGCGCCTGCGGTTGTCCCACAGCCCCAGCAGCGTCTTGATCTCCTTCATCGAGAAGCCCAGATCCCGGGCCCTGCGAACGAAGCGCAGGACATGCACGTCCGAATCGTTGTACACCCGGTATCCGGCACCGGTACGACCGGGCTTCGGGATAAGGTCGTTTTCCTCGTAGTGGCGAATCATCTTGGCCGAGACGCCCGACATCTCGGCGGCCTGCCCGATGTTGAGCAGGCCGTCTCGTTTCGCGTCTGAAAGCTCGAAGTATTTCGCCATCGCTCATTGTCCGCTTATCGGGACTGGCGGCATGACGGCCGGCTCGATGGCGCGAGCCACTTTCGAAGAGCAGTGTCCGCAGGTCATGTCGTGCACGGAGAATTCAGTCATTTGGGAGGGCCCCTGGGATTGATGACAGCGTTACTGTGCACCTTCCAACCATGGCAAGGTCAAGCCTGCCGTGGCGCCGGCGCGTGGCTAGAGAATCTCGGCCACCAGCGCGAAGCGGATCGACCAGGCGCCCAGCAGGATGAACAAGACACCAATTACTCTTGGCACGCGTGACGAAAACCTCCCGATGCGCTCGAGAATCCGCCGGCCGCCGCTCCACAGCACCGCGACGGCGATGGGCAGGGACAGGGCCAGGCCAAAGGCGCCCAGCATCACAAAACCCCGCGCTACATTGGAGGACTCGGTTACCGCCGCCGCGCCGAGCAGCGCAACGAGCAAGGGTCCTGCGCAAGCGGGGATGTTCAACCCGAAAAGAAGACCGAGAACCACTGCGCCCTTCGATGCGCTGAGGCGCCCCAACCCCAGGCCGATGGAACGCTTGAGGACATCGACGAGGCCCGTCAGGTACGCGAGTCCCAATCCGATATAGAGCAGGCCCATGAGCGCCCAGGCCGCCTTCTGGAAGTCGACGAACACAGCGCCCACCAAAACGGCAATCGCGCCCAGGAAGCCGATGAAGACGGCGCGGGTCAATGTAAAAATCAAGGTTTGCACGACTTGCACCCTGGGTGCGCGGCCTTCGAGGTAGTGAAGAAAGAGAAGGCTGGTGCCAACGGAGCACGGTTCGACGAAACCCAGCAAGCCGAGCCCGACCGGCAGGACGATCAGGGTGAGGAGAGATTCACTCATGCAGCCTCAGCCGCAGCGATGGCGGCGAGAATCCTCCGCCACTCACTCCTGCAGCTTGATATTGCGCTCGGTGACGATCTTCTTCATGCGCCCGATCTCGCTTCGCACCTGAGCGGCGAATTCCGCGGGCGAGTTGCCCACTGCGCGCGCGCCGATCTGCTCGAGCTTCGCGCGCAGCTCCGGGCTCGCCATCGTCTTCTTCATCGCGTCGGTAAGCCGCGCCACTACCTCGGGCGGCACCTTGGCCGGCGCGAGGAGGCCGTACCACGCCTCATCGGCGAAGCCCTTCATGCCCGCGTCTTCCATGGTCATGAGGTTGGGATAGCCGGGGACCTTTTGCGGCGTGATGGCGCCCACTGCCTTCAGCTTGCCGGTGTCGATGAAATTCTTCGACGAAGGGAATTGGTCGAACAGGATGTCGACCTGGCCGCCCATCACGTCCTGTATCGCGGGACCCGAGCCCTTGTAGGGAATGTGCACGAGCTTCGTGCCCGAGTAGGCCTGGAACGATTCGCCGAGCATGTGGTTGATGCTGCCGACGCCGGAGGTCGCGAACGAGTACTTGTCGGGGTTCGCTTTCAGCACCGCGACGAACTCGGTGAGGTTGTTCGCGGGAAATTTCGGATTCACGGTGATCACGTTGGGCATCGACGCGATGTTCGTGATCGGCACGAAGTTCTCCAGCGAGTACTGCGGCTTTGGGTGCGCCGCCGGGTACACGATCATCGTACTCACCGTCGCTATGACGAGGGTATAACCGTCAGGGGCCGCGTTCATCACCTGCATCGTGCCCAGCGCCCCCGCGGCCCCGCCCACGTTTTCCACGACCACGGGCTGGCCGAGCTCCTTCCTCATCTGCTCGGCGGTGATCCGCGCGACGAGGTCCGTGCTGCCCCCGGCGGCGAACGGCACGACCAGCCGGATCGGCCGCGTGGGATACGACTGGGCCCATGCGCCATTTACGACGATGCACGATGCGATGACGGCAACAAGGCTCTTCCAGATGCTCATGATGGTCCCCCGGTGTGGATATCCATTGTGCCGCAGATATGGGGGGCAACGCCGCACGCTGCTCCTAGTTCGCAACCCCCTGCGCATCCGCGGTTTCGATCAAAACTGTAATCCCCCCGTCGGTGCCCTGTCGCGGTTGCGCTCCTAAGATCGGCGAACTATCTCGTTAATCCATATAAGGAGCAGAACATGATGAGCAAACGCCTGATTGCCATTGCCGGAACCGTTGTGCTGAGCCAGGCCGGCCTCACCTTCGCGACGGGTCCGTCGCACCCGGACAATTCCGAAGCGGGCAGCGTCTACCACGGGGCGGAATACCGCAGGGTGGAGGGGAAACTGGCTCGTGCCGACGTCTGGAACACGATCGCATCCACCGACAAGCCGGTTTCGAAAGTCGGACCCGACCGGAACTGGGAATTCGTCGGAGGGGAGTCGGGTTGGCAACTTCGCCAGCCGACGTTCGAATATCGCCACGGCCGCCTTGTCCGCATCGACAAAACCGTGAAGTGAGCATTTGTCGTTAGAGGGAGGGCGCGCACAGCAGCTGGGGCGGGAAGGTCGCCCGCCCTCCCGGGTGCGGGGGGCCGGAGGCCAGCAGCGCCCTGAGATCTGGCAAAGCGAGGCGCACCGCCAGCGCGCCAGCCTCGCCGATCGCATCGCGGTTCTCGAAGGCGATCGCGCTTTCCGGCGGCAGGCGCGGCGCAATGAGGAGGTCGGCCTCCATGCCCTCGACAACCGCGAGCGCGCGTTGCATGACCAGTGTGGAGCGCCAGAATGCGTCCGCGATGTTGAGGAAGGGTCTCTCGGCGGGGTCGAACGTTACGTCGATCGCAACGACGCGCTCCGCACCCAGGAGGCGCGCGACGCGAACCGGCACGGGACTCGCCAGGCCGCCATCGAGAAATCTCCTGCCTCCGATCACCGGGGGAACGAGGAGGACAGGCACGCTCGAAGACGCCTGGACAGCCGTGCCGACGTCTCCCGAATTGAAGACTTGAAGGCAACCGCGCTCCGCCTCGACGGCGACGGCGGCAAAGCGCGTCGGGAAGTCCTCGATACGATGGGCGTGCGCGTGGGCGTCTACGGAGCGATGGATCCCGCTACCTCCCAGAAAACCGGTGACCGGCAATGCCCAAACGCCGAAGAAATCCATGCCCCGTGCGGCGCTCGCCATCTCGGAGCCCGACATGCCGGAAGCACTCAAGGCGCCAACGATGGCGCCGGCGCTGGCGCCGACGATAAGATCCGGCCGCAGGCCCGCCTTCTCCAGCTCGCGAAGCGCGCCGATGTGCGCGAATCCGCGCATCGCGCCGGAGGACAACACCAGGGCCCAGCGCGCCGGGCTGATTCGACTCGCCTGAAAGGAAGGCTCTTCGACGGGCGTGCGTACCGCGGGCAACACGCTGCAACCGGCGCCGCCGGCAATCACCACCAGCAGCGCCCATCCGAGGTTTATGCGACGCATGGGTCGCGCCGCTGGCACCAGATCATTTGGCCGGCTGGTACTCCGTCACGGTGAAATTGCCCTCGATCTTCTGGGCCTTGAAGCGAATCGAATCGCCAGCTTTCACCTTGTCGAGCATGGCGGGGTCTTTCGCCCGGAAGACCATGGTCATCGCCGGCATGTCGAGGTTCGTGAGAGGTCCGTGCTTGATGGTCACCTTCCCCGCGTCCTTGTCCACCTTGCGAACTTCGCCTTGGACGAACGCTTCGACCGCCTGGCCCTGCGCCGCCTTGGCATCACCGGACTGCTGGCTGGTCGCGTGGGCGAAGGTTGGCGTGACGACGCCAACGCAGAGAAGCAGTGAAACGGTTGCAACGACTTGTTTCATGAATGTCTCCAATATTATTACTTCGATGCGACGATGACTTTGCCAACCATCCCGGCCTCGAAATGTCCGGGCATGAGACAGGCGTAGTAGAACTCGCCGGCCTTGGTGAACTGCCACACCAGATCTTCCTTGCCGCCCGCCTTCACGTGCGCCATGTGAGGCTCGTCGTGCTCCATTCCGGGATTCTTCTTCATCAGCTCGGCATGCTCCTTCAGTTCGGCCATCGTGCCGAACACGATCTCATGCTGCGCTTTTCCCTTGTTCGCCACGACGAACTTCACGGTCTCGCCGGTCTTCACCCGTATTTGCGCGGGGTCATACCGCATCTGGTCGCTCATCGCGACGACGATCGTGCGATTCACTTTCCTCGGATCACCGGCGCGGCCGAAGAGCTTCTCCTCGACCGTCACCACCTTGGCCTTTGATTGTTTCTGGTGGTCGTCGGTTCCGTGCGCAAGGACTTGCGCACTCGCCGCGGCAAGCGCGACGCACGTGAATATCGAGATTGTGCGATTCAAGAAACTTCCTTTCGAGTGGGATTCAGTTGTGCCCCTGGTGGCCCGAGGGCTTTCGAGCCTTCATTTCGATCGTCGTGCTCGACGTTGCCGCCTTGGGCTGCGGGCGCGGCGCTTCCGCCAGCGTTCCCGTCCATTCGTACGCCGTGGTCCCCGCGGGAGCCTTGTACCAGCCGGGATCCTTGAAGTCCGCTGGACGCTGGTCGGCTCTCACCTTGACCACGGTGAACATGCCGCCCATCTCGATGGCGCCGTGCGGGCCTTGCCCCGACATCATCGGCAGCGTGTTGTCGGGCAGCGGCATCTCCATCTCGGCCATGTCCGCCATGCCGCGCTCGCCCATCACCATGTACTCGGGAATCAACGAAGTGATCTGCTTCGCCACCCCGCGGTGATCGACGCCGATCATGGTCGGAACGTCATGGCCCATGGCGTTCATGGTGTGGTGGGATTTGTGGCAATGAAAGGCCCAATCCCCGGGTTCCGTGGCGTCGAACTCGTTGGCGCGCATCTGGCCCACCGCCACGTCGGCGGTGACTTCCGGCCAGCGCGAGCCCGGCGTCGTCCAGCCCCCGTCGGTCCCCGTCACCACGAATTCGTGCCCGTGGAGGTGGATCGGGTGGTTGGTCATCGTCAGGTTGCCGATGCGAATGCGCACGCGATCGTTCTGGCGCACCACGAAGGGGTCGATGCCGGGGAACACGCGGCTGTTGAAGGCGAAGAGGTTGAAATCGAGCATCGTCATGATCTTCGGCGTGAAGCTGCCAGGGTCGATGTCGAAGTTGTTCAGCAGGAACACGAAGTCGCGATCGACCCTCATGAAGTCCGGATTGCGCGGATGGGTCACCCAGAAGCCCATCATTCCCATGGCCATCTGGGTCATTTCATCGGCATGCGGGTGGTACATGAAAGTGCCGGGGCGCCGCGCCTCGAATTCGTAGACAAAGGTCTTGCCCGGACGAATGTGGGGCTGGTTCAAGCCGGCGACGCCATCCATGCCGTTGGGAAGCCGTTGTCCGTGCCAATGGATGGAGGTATGTTCCGGCAATCGATTGGTGACGAACACGCGGACCCGATCTCCTTCCACCACCTCGATCGTGGGCCCGGGGCTCTGTCCGTTGTATCCCCACAGGTGCGCTTTCATTCCGGGGGCAAGCTCGCGCACGACAGGCTCGGCCACCAGGTGAAATTCCTTGACGCCGCTGTTCATGCGCCAAGGCAGCGTCCAGCCGTTCAACGTAACGACCGGGTTATAGGGCCTGCCGTTGCCGGGGACGAGCGGGGGCTGCGTAGCGGGCTTGTCCATGCTCACCGCTTCGGGAAGCGCGGCAAGCGCCGCAGTGCCCACGGTGGCGCCCGCCACGACCAGGCTCGCACCGCGCAGGAATTCACGTCGCGAGGCCATCTTTTCTCCCGGCCCTTTCAATGTCCGCCTCCGCTGCCAGCCTGCGCGGCCGAGGAGGGCGAGGCGCGCGAAAGCGACGGCTTGCCCAGCAGCGCCATGTCGAAATCCGCCCGCGCCATCCAGAAATCGCGCAACGCTTCGATCGAGGCGTTCACGCCCACGATTTGAGTACGCGCATCCGCGAGCAACTCGAAGATGCCGATGAGCATTCCGTTGTAGCGAAGCAGGTTCTCGTCGGAAATGCGCTTGCGCAGCGGAACGACCTCGTCCCGGAAATGCCGCGCGATGTCGAAGCTGGCGCGATAATTCCGGTAGGCCTCGCGGATTTCGGAGCGCGCATTGACCGCGACCTCCGCCGCCCGATTGATCGAGTTCATGTACATCGCCTCCGCCTTCGCCACCCGTGTCGAGCCGAAATCGAAGATCGGCAGCTCGAAGCTGATCTCGTATCCGCGCTTCCAGGGATTGCCGGGATCTCCATCCTTTTCCCGCATCGGCCCGAGCTCGAGCACATTGATGAAGCGAGTGACCTTCGTCAGCCCGAGGTTCCTTGCTTGCGCCTGCGCGTCGAGCTTCAGCATTCGCAAATCGATACGCCGTTCCATGCCGAGGGACTCCGCATCGGCAAGCTCCTCCGGCGCCTTGGGCAGGTCTGGCAGTCGCTCGGGGAGCTTGAATTGCGTCTGCTCGCCCCACAGGCCCATCGCACGAGTGAGCTGCTCGCGAGTGCTCGTGGCCATCTGCTCCGCTCTCGCGAGCTGCAACGTGGCGTCGGCGTAGAAGCTTTGCTCGCGTGCCTGGTTGAGCTTGTTCCAGTTGCCGACTTGCGCCATGCGCCGCCCGAGCTCGGCTCCCGCTTCGGCGGCTGTCTTGACCTGGCGCATGTAGCGCACGGATTGCTCCGCGGCGACAGCGCCGAAATACGCCTTCCGGGTGTCGGCGGCCAATCTCAGCACGTCGATCGTCACTTGCGACTGCGCCCGCGCGAAACGGCGCTGTTCGACCTGGGAGGCCAGCGGGATCGTCAGCAACGACAATATGTTGAACGTCAGCGCCTGCTCGATGGCGATTTCGCCCTGCCCCGTGGCCCTCTTCATGGAGAAGTGCGGATTCGGCAAGCGGCCGGCGGCGACCCTTTCGGCTTCGGAAATACCGAGCTCCTGGAAAGACGCCTGCAGCCCCTTGTTGTTGAGCAAGGCGAGCTGCACCGCCTCTTCGACTCCCAGGGGCTTTTGCAGGAGTTCGCGAACACGGATGTCGATCGCGACCTGGTCGTCGGCGCTCGTGACTCGCGCCAATTCCTTGCCGGCGAGCTCCTGGGTCGTGCGTGCGACCGCGTCGAACCCCCCGTCCGGGGAAAAGGTCGCGCATCCGCCGGCCAGCAAGGCGGCGCCCAGCACGGCGACAGCGCTACTTTTTCCCATGGCTCCCGTGGCCGTTCTTGGCAGCGTTTTTCGAATCGGCAATGGGAGGAGCCTTCGGTTCGCTCTTGCCGGGGACGGGTTGGGGCTCGGGTGTCTTTCCCCCGGCAAATGCCGACCAACCTCCAAGTCGACGCGCCAGCTCGTTGGATTCGCGCCAGGCGGCGATCGTTTCGTCGGCCATCGGGCGGTAGTCCGTGAATGCCGAGTCGTACTTGACCGGGGGCACCTGAGCCTTGGAATCAAATGGGTCCGGCGTGGCCGCGTTCGCCATTCTCCCCGGGACGAGAGCAAGCACGTATGCCAGAAATGAAATCAAAAGCCTGCTGGGACCCATGCGTGGGCCGCTCCTTTGCGGGGTGGAGATACCAGACTAACGTCGCGACGGCATCGCCGCGGTTACCCGGACATTACAAAGCTGTTATCTTGGCGCGACTCGGAACACCTTCAGTTACGCTGACCTCCTATCGCGGAGGCCGTTCAAAGAATGCGACTTCTACTGGCAGAAGACGAGGCGCACGCCGGACAGTATCTGGTGAAGGGGCTCGAGGAAAATGGCTTCCTGGTTGATTGGGTTCGCGGCGGCGTAGATGCAGTTCACCACGCCAGAACGTCCACATACGAGCTCATCATTCTCGACATAGGACTTCCCGACATGGATGGGTGGGCGGCCCTGCGCGATATCCGCAAGGACCAGCAAACGCCGGTCCTCTTCCTCACCGCGCGCGACCGCGTCGAGGACCGGGTTCGAGGCCTGGAGCTGGGCGCCGACGACTACCTCGTGAAGCCCTATGCGTTTTCGGAGCTGTTGGCCCGCGTGCGGGCGCTCATGCGCCGCGGAAAATTCCAGGAGCCGGACGTAATGCGCGTCGCGGACCTCGAAGTCCACCTGCTGCGCAGGCGAGTCGAGCGCGGCTCGCAACGAATCGACCTCACCGCGAAGGAATATGCGCTGCTCCTGCTGTTCCTGCGCCGCCAGGGCGAGGTGCTTTCGCGCACCCTGATCGCCGAGCAGGTCTGGGACATGAACTTCGACAGCGACACTAACGTGGTCGAGGTTGCGGTGCGCAGGCTGCGCGCGAAAATCGACGACCCCTTCCCCGCGAAGCTGATCCACACGGTTCGCGGCTTCGGGTACGTGATGGAGGTGCGCCTCACTTGATAGCCCGTTCGCGCGGCGGCTCGCTCGCCGCGCGCCTCGTCTTCCTCTTCGTGGCCGGGTCCGCCCTCATCATGTCGGGTGCGGGCTATGCGCTGTATCACGCGCTGCGGATCCAGCTGGAAGCGCACGACCTGGCCGAGGTCACCGGAAAGACGGAGGTGGTCGAGCATGTGTTGCGCGACATAGTAAGTTCGCAGACGCTCACCTTGAACCTGCCCCGCATCAGGGACATTTCGGTAGGGCACCCGCATTTGAGCATCGGCGTGATGTCGCAGGGCCGATGGTTGGTCGCCCCCCGCGAGGAGCTGCTTTCCGTCGCGGTCCGCGCGACGGAAGCCAAGACGCCCATCCCGTACGTCGAGGCGCCGACGGGAGCCCAGACGTGGTGGCTGCATCGCGTGCACCACTCGTGGGGTGGAGCCGCCCCGGGCAACCTGGACGTGATCCTGGCGATCGAGACCACCGAGACGCGCAAGCTCCTGCGCAATCACGCCGCGGTAGCGGTCGTGGTCGCACTGTTGGGAACCTTGGCAAGTGGGCTGCTCGCATGGCTTGTCGTCCGGCGCGGGTTGGCGCCACTGGCGCAGGTGGCCACGCGTGCCGGACAAGTCACCGCCCAGCGGCTTGGCGCACGGCTGGATTTGCACGACGCGCCCGAAGAGGTCCATGGGCTCGCCGACAGCATCAATCGCATGCTGGAGCGCCTCGAGGAGAGCTTTCGCGCGCTCGAGCAATTCTCCGCGGACATCGCCCACGAGCTGCGCACGCCGCTCAACAACTTGCTGCTGCAGACGCAGGTGACGCTAAGCCGCCCGCGTACACCCCCGGAATACCAGGATGCTCTCCATTCGAACCTCGTCGAGCTGGAGCGCCTGCAGCGCATGGTCTCGGAGATGCTCTTCATCGCAAGGGCCGATCGCGGCATGATCGAATTGAACCAGGAGGAATTCCAGGTGGAGCAGGAAGCGGGCAGCGTGGCCGAGTATTTCGAGGCCGCCGCGGCCGAGCAATCCCAGACGATCGATATCCACGGGGGGGCTCGTTTCAAGGGCGATCGCCTGATGCTCAGGCGTGCGCTCACCAATCTCCTTTCGAACGCTGTTCGCTACTCCGCTCGCGGTGCGCGGCTGGTGGTGAATATCCGATCGGGGGAAGAAGGGCTCGAGGTGGCGGTCACGAATCCCGGAAACCCAATACCGGCGGATGATCTCAGGCGCCTGTTTTCGCGATTTGCGCGCCGTGACGAGTCTCGCGGCGGGAATGTCGAGGGATCGGGCCTGGGTCTCGCCATCGTCGAATCGATCATGAAGCTGCAGGGCGGGCGGGTCGAAGCCCGAAGCGCGGAGGGCCTCGTCACCTTCATCCTGCGTTTCCCCGCGGAGCAGCCGAAGATTACGACTTTGTAATGTTCGCCCGAGGAACTGCGAGCCCCGGTGAATGCCCTAATTGCGCGGATCCCCGCTAAATCATGATCATCAGGAGCGCAAATGAGTGAGTTCGTAAATTTCGGCCGCCGCAAGACGGCCGCGGCATTGTTCGGCGTTGTGGCCATCGCCTACGGTTCCAGCGGGTTGGCGCAAGCTCCCGGCGCCTCGAGCGGCGGCATGGAGATGAAGGGGTCGATGATGAAAGGGTCGGGTGGCGGCATGGAGATGAAGGACTCGATGATGAAGGGCATGAAGGGCATGGAAGGCATGCAAATGACCGGCGATGCCGATCATGATTTCGCGATGATGATGAAGATGCATCATCAGGGCGCGATCGAGATGGCACAGGTGGAAATGAAGTCGGGGAAAGACCCCAAGATGAAAGCGATGGCGAAAAAGATCGAAGAAGCCCAACGCAGGGAAATCAAGGAGTTCGACGATTGGCTCGCGAAACACAAGTAACCCGGCGGCCTCACGAGTGAAGGCCGATACCTTTCCCGGGACGGTCTTCATGGCGATGACCTTCGCGCCGCACGGCGCGGCACAAGTCATCGATATCGAGTAGGGCGTGCCCGCCCGCAAGTTCGTCGCGGTCTGAGGCCCGCTCAGGTTTTCGGGTCTCCTGCCACCTCGATGTGCATCATCAGCCCGCCGCCGCCGTGCTGCTCGGCGTTGTTGTTGGTGGTGTGGTGCGAGATGTGGCAATGGATCATCCATTTGCCGGGCTTGAGCGCCGTCCAGATCACGTCGTAGCGCTGTCCTGGGCCGACGTTGACCGTGTCGGCCTTGAAGCGGGCCGCGGGCGAGAGCGTCTCGCCGTCGCGCGCAACCACCGTGAACGGTCCTCCGTGGATATGCATGGGGTGGATGAAGCCGCTGTTGGAGCCGACGAAGCGGACTTTCAATGTTTCGCCTACCTTCATCTTTATCGTGTCGGTGGATGGATAGGCGCGGCCGTTGATGGTGAAGTAGTTCGGCATGGCGCCTTCCATCGGCATCGCGGGATAGGTCAAGCCGTCACGCACCAGCCACTCCTGCAATTGGAGGGTGTATTCATGGTCCGCCTTGATCTCGTCGGCCGCGCTCGCCGGGTCGATGATCATCGCCCCGTACAAACCCAAAGCCTGTTGCCGGTCGACGTGATCGTGTGAATGGTAGAAATACGTTCCGGACTGCACGGCGGTGAACTCATAGCGGTAAACGTCTCCATTTACGATCGGCGCCTGGGTTACCTCGGCCGGGCCGTCCATGACATTGGGCAGGATCAAGCCGTGCCAATGGACGGTCGTCGTGTCGCGCAGGCGGTTGGTCACGTTGATCCGAACGCGGTCGCCCTGGTGAAAGCGCAGCGTGGGTCCGGGGACTTGGCCGTTGTACGAATAGGCGTTGACGAAAATGGTGGGCAGGATCTGCCATCGGATTACCGAGGTCTCCAGGTCGAACACCTTGACCCCGTCTTCGGCGCGGGGCGGGAGCAGGATGCCCGCGCGCGTGTCCAGGCCGTAGCTGGCGGTGACATCGCGCGGGTCAACGGCGGCCATGTCGCGCATGGCGGCCGCCGAGGTTTCCCGGGTCATGATCATGCCCGGCGGCATGATCGCGCCGCGAACTTCCTCGGCGCTCAGCCGCAGGTTGAAGAAGGCAGCCGGCAAGGTCATGCCGGCGATCAACATCATCGACGTGAACATGGTGATGGCGACGAGTTGCGGGCGAGTCACATTGCCCTGCATGGGTTGGGCAGACGTGGCGCCGCCCATCTTGTGGCCCTCGTGTTTCATGGCGGTTTCGGGTTTGTTCGCCGCCTTGGAGGACTTGGCCGTCTTTGCTTCGGCATGGTCCATGCCCGCCATGCCCCCCACGTCGCCGCTGTCGGTCGACGCGGCCCCGCCACGTTCGGTCATCAGCCCGTGCTTCATCCCGCGCGAAACCATCCACACGTTTACGGGATAGGCAATCGCAAAGCCGGCGATGACGCCGAGCGACATCACCATCCAGAAGAGCGGCTCGCCGGGCCACATCGCGCGCATGTCGCGCCCCATCATCAGGTTGACCATGACCGGGGCCATGCCGGCCATCATGCAGTTCATCGAGATCAGCTCGGGCAGGAAGCTGCGGCGCACGTTCTCGGCATAGGTGCCGCCCATCGTCTTGCGCATGAAAAGCGCCTGGAAGATCAGGAGGCCGAACAGGAATCCGGCGGTGTATTCGACGATCAGATCGGCCCACATCGGCAGTCCGATCAGAGCCGTGATGACCGCCGCCACAATGATGCCGGTGGCATCTCCCGCGACGCAGTGCACGGTGGAGCCTACGCCTTGCTTCCAGAGCGGCTTGACGAATTGTTCATGGGCCCCCGGAGCCGGCTCCTTGTCGGCCATCACGTACAGCAGAAGGCCGATCGGACCCATGTAGAGGGTGACCAGCACGAACCCCCACTTCATGACCGCGGGCTCCGGGTTCCCGGTGAACTGGTCCCACGCAACGTAGCCCGCCGAAAGCACGGCGACGATGAGCCATGCGTGGACGTAAATATCGATGGGCTGGATCAACATTCAGGACTCCAACGCTCAATGGTGGTGGTTGCCCGGGTTCTTTTCCGGCGGCGCGCTTGCGCTCACGAATACCCCATGTTTGTATACCAGTTCACCGCCGAGCCATCCCTGAAAGGCCGCCAGTGCCATCGCAAGGATCGCGCAATCGAGGTAGATCGCGCTCACCGCCAGCCCTGGTTGTCTGAAAACAGTCCAGCGCCAGATCGTCAATCCGACGATTACCGCCAGCAGCGCGAAGCCCACCTTCATGTGGCGGTGCACGCGCTCGTGGACCTCTTCTTTCAAGTCGGCCCTGCGCATGTCGAAGATTCCGGCCAGGACGGTGGCGATGGCACCCAGGGCCGCGCCCGCCAGCGACCACCAGCCGGTAGCGCGCAAGGACTCGATGTCCGTGAAAAATGCCCCGAGATCGGCTGCGACCGACAGGGCGAGCAACGCAATCGGAAAATGCACCAATACTGGATGGATGGGCCTCATGAACTCTTCCTGTTGCGGGCTCGCGGCGAGCATGTTGACAGAAAGGCCTTGTAATCGCATCGGCGATCCTGAAAGATGATGCGCCCAGAGGTCCTCGATCGATGCGCTGAACCGCGCCTGCTACTGCCTCAGCCTGGACGAAGAGGCGTGCACCGGGGCTCGAGGCCAATCTCAGCCGCAAATCAAAGGGGGATTCATGAACAGGATCGCAGCCACCATGATGCTCGCGCTGCTCGCGGGTAGCGTACACGCCGAGGAGCTCGTGTGGATCAAGGACGGCAACCATGCCGCGGTCCACGAGCTCCAGGCGGGCAAGTTCGTCGAGGTGTGCGCGAACATTGCGCCGGGGGAACGTTACCGGTGGAAATTCGAAGCGAGCGGCAAGGTCAATTTCGACGTTCATTATCACGTCGGGGACCTGGTCGGCCGCCCCGCGGCGATCGAGAACGTCCGGGAAGCCGCCGCGGTGCTGGAGGTGAAGAGCAAGCAGGACTATTGCTGGACCTGGCAAAACCGTTCGAAGGAATCCGTCAAGGTGAGTGCCGAGATCAGCAAGATCGCCAATTCGATGTAAGTCCGGACGCTCGCGTCCACATGTGGTGGACGACCGACCTTACTCCTGTCGTGCCGCAGAGGCGGGAGGACTTCCCCGAACTCAGCCCCACAACCACCGCTGCGCTACGATCCCTTCGTCGATGAGCGCGGTGTCACGGGCGGCGGCCTGGCGCGCGAGCGCAACGCGCGAAGCGGCTTCGCCACGCCGTGCCCATCGAGAGCACGGCCGACGAAAGGCCGTAGCCGGCGGCGTCGCCGAGGAAATCCACGGCATCGGCCAGGAGGAAACGCGACTTTGTTCCTTCGTGACGGATCGCAACTCCTTCCCCCCGGTTTACTTATCCCCCCGGGGGGGATATGCTATCGACGTGGCCAAAGCCGTTCTTCACAAAACTCACCCCCACATCATTAACCGCTTGCGGCGCTCGGAAGGCCATTTGCGGACGATCATCGCCATGCTCGAGGAGCAGCGGGGCTGTCTCGATGTCGCGCAGCAGTTGCATGCGGTCGAAAAGGCGATCGTCGCGGCCAAGAAGGTCCTCATACACGACCACATCGACCATTGCCTCGAGCAGGCAGTCGGCTCGACCTCTTCCAAAGCAGCGTCGTTGGACGAGTTCAAGGAAATCACGAAGTACCTCTGAGGTCCCTCCATGCTCAAAGCCGTTCTCACTTGGCTGGGATTCGTTCAGCCGTCTTCACTTCCTTCCGGCGCGCACGGGCAATCCCACGCCGACGAGAAGGGCCACGGCCACACCCACGGCACGATCGACGCCTCGGTAACGACGTCGGACCGCGGCATCTGGGCGATCAAGTGGTCGTTCTTGATCCTCGCCGTTACCTCCGCGCTCCAGTTGGTCGCGGTATTCGCCACCGGGAGCGTCGCGCTCCTCGCCGATACCATCCACAACATCGGCGATGCGGCGACCGCCATTCCACTGTGGATTGCGTTCCGGTTGGCGCGGCGTAAGGCGAGCCCGCGATTCACCTATGGCTACGGGCGCGTTGAAGACCTGGCCGGCGTCGCGATCGTCTTCATCATTCTCGTGAGTGCGGTCGTGGCAGGGTACGAGGCCTTCGACCGTTTGCTCAACCCGAAACCGATCGCATACCTGGCGTGGGTGGCCGCTGCCGGCGTGATCGGCTTCGTAGGTAACGAGTGGGTCGCCATGTTTCGAATTCGCGTCGGACGCGAGATCAACAGCGCCGCGCTCATCGCTGATGGCTACCACGCGCGTACCGACGGTTTCACCAGTCTCGCCGTGGTATTGGGCGCCGTCGGCGTCTGGATGGGCTATCCGAAGGCCGACCCGATCATCGGGCTCCTCATCACGGTCGCCATTCTCGGCATCGTGTGGCAGTCAGCCAAGGCCGTCTTTACGCGGCTTCTCGACGGCGTCGAGCCCGAGGTCATACGAGAGCTACGCCATGCCGCGGAGCATGTCCCCGGCGTGCGGCAGGTGCTCGATGCGCGCGCAAGATGGCAGGGCCATCGGCTTGCCGCCGAGCTCGACATCGCGGTTGACCCCAAAGCGAGTGTCAGTCAAGCCGATGCAATCACTACTCAGTTCGAGCGTGAGATCCTCAGCCACGTGCCCGCGATATCCATTGCGCGCATTCGCGCGCGGCCGCACGACCCGCTGGTGCATGGAACGCAGGAAAAAAATCCGGACGATCACGGCGCGCATGGGCACCATGCCCCCGAGCCGGTCGCAGTCGAAGGGGAGCTTGCCGCCGGCAAGGTCGGGATCATCGATACGCCGCAGGGCGAGCGGATGGTGTTCACGGCGTCCCGGCAGGTACCCGATCTTCACGTTTCGATAGAGATCGATCGCAGCAGCGGTCGGGTAGAGGCGCTGCCGCTGGAGCAAACCGCCGAAAACCCGGGGCGATGGCTGAGCGCCGTAGCGCCGGAGGAACCGCATGAGTTTGCCGCGAGGCTGAGACTGCGCAGCGGGGAGCGTGCCGAGGCTCTCCCTTTCAGCATGTCCGAGCCGCAAGGCTCCGAGGGAGCCCATGGTCACTAGGCATGAGGACACAAGAGCTGGAGCGGCAATGGATCGCGCTACTCATCCGAATGGGGCGCGAGGGTGATCCGCATGTCGTTTGGCGCAACCGGCGTTCGTTCGGCATTGGGCGCCGCATTGCTGTTCGGCGCCGGGACGCCCTTTGCCAAGCTCCTGCTCGAGGACGTGAGCCCTTGGCTCATGGCGGGGCTGCTCTATCTGGGGTCCGGCGTGGGTCTATTCGTGTACCGGCGCGCCATTCGGGCGCCTGCCGTTTCGATGACAACGACGGACAAGGGATGGCTTGCCGGGGCCATCGCGGCCGGGGGCATCGTCGGCCCCGCGTTGCTGATGATCGGGCTTTCAGGAATGCCCGCATCCGGAGCTTCCCTGTTGCTCAACGCGGAAGGCGTTTTCACCGCGCTCATCGCCTGGTTCGTGTTCCGCGAGAACTTCGACCGGCGCATCGCGCTCGGCATGCTATCGATCGTCATTGGAGCAGTCGTCCTGAGCTGGCCGGGGAATGCCGACTTTGGACGGGCGCTGCCGGCGCTGGCCGTGCTCGGGGCCTGCCTCGCCTGGGCGCTCGACAACAATTTCACTCGCAAGGTCGCCTTGAGCGATGCCACGTTCATCGCCATGACCAAGGGCCTGGTCGCCGGAGCGACCAACACCGCTCTTGCCTTGGCCACGGGTGCGGCATTCCCTTCGCTTCAGATCGTGGCGGGGGCCGCGGTGCTGGGCCTCGCCAGCTATGGAGCGAGCCTCGTGCTGTTCGTGGTGGCGTTGCGGGAATTGGGGACAGCCCGCACCGGCGCCTATTTTTCGATGGCGCCGTTCGCGGGCGCATTGATCGCCATATCCTGGCTGGGCGAGCCCGTGACCTGGCAACTCGCTACGGCCGGCGCACTGATGGGAGCAGGCCTTTGGTTGCATCTCACGGAACGCCACACGCACGCCCACACGCATCCTGTTATCACGCATGAGCATGCGCATGTCCATGATGAGCATCATCAACACGTCCATGCCGCCGGTGTGCAACTCGCCGAACCCCACGTCCATGCGCACCGGCACGATGGCCCGCGGCACGAGCATCCGCACTATCCCGATTCACACCACCGTCATGGTCACTAGCCGGGCTCACCGCAGCTTGCGCCGCCGCATCAGGTAATAGGCCGCCGGCACCACGAACATCGACAGCAGCGGGGCCGTGATCATGCCCCCCACCATCGGGGCCGCGATGCGCTGCATCACTTCGGAGCCGGTCCCGCCGCCGAGCATGATCGGCAATAGGCCTGCCATCACCACCGCCACCGTCATCGCCTTGGGTCGCACGCGCAGCACCGCGCCCTCGTGCAGGGCGGCTCGGAGAGTGGCCTCGGTGGGCGGAGCGCCCGCCGCGAGCCTGCGCTCCCATGCGTGCTTGAGGTAGATCAGCATCACCACCCCGAACTCGGAAGACACGCCCGCGAGGGCGATGAAGCCCACTGCGCTTGCAACCGACACCGCGTGCCCGAGGATGTAGAGAAGCCATATGCCGCCGACGAGCGCGAAGGGAAGGGTGGCGAGAATGAGGATCGCCTCGTCCGCGCGGCGGAAGGTAAGGAAGAGAAGGACGAAGATGATCGCGAGCGTCGCGGGCACCACGACCTTGAGCCGTTGCGTCGCACGCTCCAGGTATTCGAACTGTCCCGACCACGCGATCGAATAGCCCGGCGGCAGCTTCACTTCGCGCTCTACCGCCGCCTGCATGTCGGTCACGGCGGAGCGCAGGTCCCTGCCGCGCAGGTCGACATACACCCATCCCGACGGGCGCGCGTTCTCGCTCTTCAGCATCGGTGGGCCGTCGGTCACGCGAATCTCGGCTACGCTGCCCAGGGTCACTTGCGCGCCGCGCTCGGTCACGATCGGCAGCTCGCGCAGCTTTTCCACGGAGTCGCGCATCTCGCGGGGGTAGCGCACGCTGATCGGAAAGCGCTGCAGGCCCTCCACCGTCTCGCCGATGGTCTCCCCGCCGATCGCCGACGACACGATCGACTGCACGTCGCCCACGTTGAGGCCATAGCGCGAGGCGGCGAGGCGGTTCACCTCGATGTCGATGTAACGTCCGCCGGTGAGGCGCTCCGCGAGGGCCGAGGTCACGCCCGGCACGCCCTTGACTGCGCGCTCGACTGCGTTCGCGATCCGGTCGATCTCGGCCAGGTCGGCCCCCGCGATCTTCACGCCCACCGGGCTCTTGATGCCGGTCGCGAGCATGTCGATGCGATTGCGGATCGGCGGGATCCAGAGATTGGCGAGGCCGGGCAGGCGCACCTTCGCGTCGAGCTCCTCGATGAGCTTCTCCATGGTCATCCCCGCGCGCCACTCGCTGCGCGGCTTGAACTGGATCGTCGTCTCCACCATCTCGAGCGGCGCCGGATCGGTCGCGCTCTCGGCGCGCCCGATCTTGCCGAAGACGCTCTTCACCTCGGGAACCTGGCGGATGAGGCGATCGGTCTGCTGCAGGATCTCCGCGGCTTTCCCCGCGGAAAGTCCGGGCAACGCGCTGGGCATATAGAGGAGGTCGCCTTCGTCGAGGGGAGGAAGGAATTCGCCGCCCAGGCGCGACATCGGCCAGGCCGTGACCAGGACCAAAACCAAAGCGATCAACAACGTCGCCACGGGAAAGCGCAGCACCGCTTCCAGCAGCGGGCGATAGGCGGCTATGAGGACGCGGTTGATCGGATTGCGCGCTTCATCCGGGATCCGTCCGCGAATCAGATAGCCCATGAGCACGGGGACGAGGGTCACCGAGAGGCCCGCTGCCGCGGCCATGGCGTAGGTCTTCGTATAGGCGAGCGGCGCGAAGAGGCGGCCCTCCTGCGCTTCGAGCGTGAAGATCGGCACGAACGAGAGCGTGATGATGAGAAGGCTGAAGAAGAGGGCGGGCCCGACCTCTGCCGCCGCCTCGGCCACGAGCTTCCAGCGCGCATCGTCCGGCAAGTCCGTGCCCGGATGCGCGTGTCGCCACTCCTCGATATGGCGGTGCGCGTTTTCGATCATGACGATGGCGGCATCCACCATGGCCCCGATGGCGATCGCGATTCCGCCCAGGGACATGAGGTTGGCGTTGATTCCCTGCAGCCGCATGATGCCGAAAGCGGTGAGGACTCCGACCGGCAGCGCCACCACCGCCACGAGCGACGAGCGCAGGTGCAGCAGGAACGCGAAGCAGACGATCGCCACCACGATGAATTCCTCGATCAACTTCTCCTCGAGGTTCTTCACCGCGCCGCGAATGAGCTCGGAGCGGTCGTAGGTGGGGACGATCTCCACGCCTGCGGGAAGGCCGGGCTTGAGCGCCTCGAGCTTGGCCTTCACCGCGGAAATCGTGGAGAGCGCGTTGCGCCCGGAGCGCATGACGATCACGCCGCCCACCACTTCGCCCTCGCCGTCGAGCTCCGCGATTCCGCGGCGCATCTCGGGGCCGACCTGCACGCGCGCGACATCCCCAAGCGTCACGGGAGTGCCCGCGTCGCTCACGTTGAGGGGAATCGAACGGAAGTCGTCCAGCGTCTTGAGGTAGCCGCGCGAGCGAACCATGTATTCGGCCTCGCCCAGCTCGAGCACGCCACCGCCGGCTTCGCGATTGGCGTTCTGCAACGCGGCGATCACGCGCGAGTGCGGGATGCCGTAGGCGCGCAACCGGTTGGGGTCGAGGACTACCTGGTATTGGCGCACCATCCCGCCGATGGTCGCGACTTCGGCGACGTCGGCAACGCTTTTCAGCTCGTACTTGAGGAACCAGTCCTGGATCGCGCGCAACTGCCCCAGGTCGTGGCGCCCGGAGCGGTCGACCAGCGCGTACTCGTAGACCCAGCCGACGCCGGTGGCGTCCGGTCCGAGCGCCGCCTTGGCCTGCGCGGGAAGCCGCGCCTGCACCTGGTTCAGGTACTCCAGCACGCGCGAGCGCGCCCAGTAGAGATCGGTGCCATCCTCGAACAGCACGTACACGAACGAATCGCCGAAGAAGGAGAAACCGCGCACCGCCTTGGCCCCCGGCACCGACATCATCGTCGTCGTCAGCGGATAGGTGACCTGGTCTTCCACGATCCGTGGCGCCTGTCCCGGATAAGTCGTGCGGATGATGACCTGCACGTCGGAAAGGTCGGGAAGCGCGTCGAGCGATGTATGCGCGAGCGACCATGCTCCCCACGCGGCTAGCCCCAGAGATCCGAGGATCACCAGGAAGCGGTTGGCGAGCGAACCGCGGATGAGGCTCGCGATCACGGCTTGGCTTCCGCGCGCGGTTCGATCCGCGTCACCGCGTACGAACCGTCCGGCGCCTGCACGAACTCGAAGGCGATGGGATCGCCGGCCTTGATGGTCGAAGGAAGGCCCGCGGCGGGCGCCTTGAAATCCATCGTCATGGCTCCCCAACCGATGCTCTTCACCGGCCCATGCGAGATGGTGAGTTCCTTGCCGGTGACTTTTTCGAGGCGGCCTTGCGCGGTATGCGCCGCTTTCGATTGCGATGTCGCGGATGCTTCCGGGGCCAGGCGCCGCTCGAGCCCTCGCAGGCTCGCCTCCGAGTCGAGCAGGAACTGTCCGGAGGCGACGACACGGGTGCCGGGCTCGATTCCTTTCAGGATCTCGGTCTTCGCGCCTTCCTCCCTTCCGATCACGATATCCACCGGCTCGAAACGGCCTCCGCCCCGGTCCACCACGACGACCTTGCGCTCCCCGGTCACGATCACCGCTTCGCTCGGCACGAGCACGGCTTCGCGTGCGTCGCGCGGGGAAATGCTCACCGTCGCGAACATTCCGGGCTTGAGCCGCTGCCCCGGGTTGGCCAGCTCGACGCGCGCCCGGACTGTCCGGGTGGCGGCGTTGACCTCGGGAAGGACCGCGGCAACCGTTCCAGCGAAGCGCGCGTCCGGGTAGGCAGGCACGCTCGCGCTGATGGGTGTGCCCGGCCGGATCGCCGCGGCCTGCGCCTCGGGAACCTCGACGTTCACCCACACCGTGCCGAGGCCGTTGATGCGAAAGAGCGTCATTCCGGGGGTCACGCTCATTCCCTCGCGAACGCCGAGCTCTCCGATCACGCCGTCGGACGGGGACGTGAGTGTCACGCGCGTGACGGGCTTCCCCTCCCGATCCACCGCCGCAAGTTGCTCTTCGCTCATGCCCAGGAGGAGCAGGCGATTGCGCGCGGCTTGCGCGAGTTGCGCAACGCCCGCCACCGCGCTTGTTTTCAGGGCGAGGTATTCCTGCTGCGCTCCCGCCCAGTCGGGAACGAAGACGCGGGCCAGCGGCTGGCCGCGGCGCACCGGGTCGAGGGGTGCCCTCACCAGGAGCTGCTCGACATAGCCGGCGGTGCGCGCCTGCACGACGGCGACGGCGCGATCGTCGAAGGCCACCGTTCCGACCGCCTCGATGTCCTGCGCCAGGCGCCCCTTCTCGGCGACGACGGTGCGCACGCCGAGGTTCTGCGCCATCTGTGAGCTCACCTTCACTCCCGCAGCCCCGTCGTCGCCTTGTGCATAGACCGGCACCAGCTGCATGTCCATGAAGGGCGACTTCCCCGGCTTCTCGAACTTCTGCTGCGGATACATCGGGTCATGCCAGTAGAGAACCTTCTTTCCCGGTTCCGGCGTCGCGTCGGCTTTCGATGCCGTCATCGAGTGGTGCGCCCACCAGGAGCCGCCAGCCGCGCCCAGCGCGAGAAGGGCGAGTGCGAGTGCGGCACCGATCCATCCGCGCCGGCTCATGGGTTGCTCCTTTTTTCCGGGACGAGATAGGCAAGCTGCGCCCAGGCCCTGGCGAGCTCCGCCTCGGCATCCAGTGCCGCCAAGCGCGCCTCGATCACGCTTCGCCGCGCTTCCAGAACCCCGGCGAGCTCGCCCTTGCCGCCTTCATAGGCGGCTCGCGACAGGCGGGCGCGTTCCTCCACCAGGGGAATGATGTCCTTGCGATGGCGCTCGACACGCGCCTTCGCGACCTCCCAATCGCCGACCCAGGCGCGTACCTCGGAGGCGTGCTTGCGAAGCGCGTCATCGGCCTGGGCGCGCACCTGCTCGAGCTGGCGTGACCTGGAGAGAGTCACCGGATCCTGGCGCCGCGACGCGAAGAGCGGCAGGTCCATCCGCACCATCAGCGACACCATGTTCGAGTAGGCCGGTCCGCGTTGGGCATAGGAAAGCTCGACGCTCCAATCCGGCTTGGTCGCGACCTGCGCGAGCTTGAGCTCGGCCTGCGCTGCAGCCGTGATCGGTACGTACATCGCGACATTCGGGTGCGTCGAGAGGTCGGTGTCTCTCGTGAGAATGTGGTGCGACAGAGCGAAAACGTCCGGGGCTTTCCCGGTGGGGTCGGAGGCTTCCGCCCCGACCCAGCGAGACAGCATCGCCGCGGCGCGAAGCGCCTTGCGGTCGAACTCGGCGCGGCGATCGGCGAGGGTCACGACCAGGATCCTTGCGCCCAGGGCCTCGGAGGCCGCCATCTTCCCCGCCGCGAGCTCCGCCTGGGTGGTGGAAGCCTGCAGTTGCGCCTCGTTTTCCATCGCGCCGAGGAGGGCGCAAGCGCGGTCGGCATAATACTTCTCGAACCACGATGTCGCGACATCCCGGTAGAGGTCGGCGCGCGCCACCTCGAGCATCGCGGCCTCTCGAAGCGCCTCGGCGGAGGCTTTCGCCTCGCGCGCCTCGCGCTTCTCCGGGCGAACGAAATCCTGCATCACACCCACTCGGCGCATGGTCATGAAGTCCGCCGACAGGCTACCGCGATCGGGACCGTCGGCGGGCACGTTTTCGACGCCGAAGACGAGCTTGGGGTCGGGGAGCTGGCCGGCCGCCGGGATCAACGCTTCGGCAGCCTGGACGGCTGCACGCTGCGCGGCGAGTTGCGGCGAGCGCGATTCGGCGGCGCGTAGCGCCTCATCCAGGTCGATTGCGTTGCCGGCGACGGGCGCCAGGGCCAACAGGCAGGAAAGGACGCGCGGGCGAGCGCGCGCAAGGGTTGACTTCATGAAGCCTCCGACGAAAGGAACACGCCGCGGCGATGCGCCGCGGCGGCAATCGCCGCAGGATCAGATGCGAAGGACGGTAAAGCGGTCTAGAGGCGCGGGCGGTGCCGGGCCGGGGGCGACGTGCGGTGAGGGCGCCGGGACGATTGCAGCGGAAACGTCCGGCACGGCGACCCGCAGAAAAACATGGCTTGCGACCGCGAATACAGGGGCGGGCTTCGCGATTTCACAGGATACGCTGCCGTATTCGCAATGCCTGTCGCATAGATTGGCGTTGACGGCCATCTCATCGCAATCGGCCTGCCCCGCCACGGCGCGAGTTTGCGCTTCCATGGGGCACGCATACGCGGAAACGGCAAGCTCGGCAAAGAGCAGCGTTGCCGCTGCGACCAGGGCGGTGAGGATGCGGATCCGGGATGTCATGGGTGCCATTCTACCCTCCTCGCGTTTGAAATCGGGGGGTCGCGTCCCCACCTCTCGACCCTGATGAGCGCGATTTCCCTCCTGCTGGTCCTCCTGCACGCGTATGTGGGCATGCGCCTGCTGTCGCCTTTCGGATTGCCCGCCCAGGCCGCGGGCGCGGCGGTGCTGGTGGGGTGCCTTTGGCTGGTGCCGAAAGGATTCTCCGCAAGCAAGCACGCGGGGCGCTGGGCCGCGCTCGCTCCCTGGCTCGCGATGGGCTTCTTCTCGTGCCTCCTGGTGCTCACGCTCGGCCGTGATCTCACACTCGCCCTGTCCGCGCTCTTCGCAACGACCGCGGGCCGTGAGGAGTGGGCGCGCATCTCGGCGCTCACCGTGCTGGCGGCCACGCCGCTCATCACCGCCATCGGCTTTTTCATGGCGCGGCGCGTGGCGCCGGTGGTGCGCGTCACCGTGCCGCTCGCGGGCCTGGCCGCGGGCCTCGAGGGCTTTACCATCGCGCAGATCAGCGACATCCACGTCGGCACCACCATCAAGCGCAACTTCGTGCAGGCGATCGTCGATCGCGTGAACCGGCTGGGCGCGGACATGGTGGCGATCACCGGCGATCTCGTCGACGGCAGCGTGGGCGAGCTCGCGCCGCACACGGCTCCCCTGGGCCAGCTCGAGTCGCGCCACGGCACCTACGTCGTCACCGGCAACCACGAGTATTACTCGGGCGCTCCCGCCTGGATCCGCGAGCTGCGCCGCCTGGGCACGCGCGTGCTGCTGAACGAGCACGTGGTGCTGCAGCACGATGGCGCCCTCATCACGGTGGCGGGCGTGACCGACTACTCGGCGCACCACTTCGACGCTTCGCAAAGGAGCGATCCCCAAGGGGCCGCCCACGGCGCGCCGGCCGGGGCGGTAAAGGTTCTTCTCGCGCACCAGCCGCGCACTGCGCGCTGCGCGCAGGAGGCCGGCTACGACCTGCAGCTCTCCGGCCATACGCACGGCGGGCAGTTCTGGCCGTGGAACCTCTTCGTGCGATTGCAGCAGCCGTTCACCGCCGGGCTCAACCGTCTCGGCGGCATGTGGGTCTACATCAATCGCGGCACCGGATACTGGGGCCCGCCGATGCGCTTCGGCATTCCGTCGGAGATCACGCTGATCCGCCTCGTCAGGGCTTCGCCTAAGTAGTGTCCTTCGCGAGCACGGCGAGCCTGCGCGCGGCCGTCGAGAACACCAGGACTACTTCGCTCAGCATCGCGTATTGGGTGGCGTCGCGCATTCCCAGCATCTGCGCGTGCACCAGGTGCAGTGCCGCCTGCACCGCTTCCTCGGCCCCGCTCAGATTGAAAGCCATGATCTCCGTGGGCACCAGAGCCACTTCGGCGGGGTCGAGGGAGGCGAGGTAGGCGCGAACCGCCGCGACTACCTGGGACTCGGTCGAGGCGGCGCGGATGTCCCGGCAGGCGCTGTCGCTTTTCTTCATGTCGTTTTTTCTTGTGGCGGGTGGGTAGGGTAGTCCGTACCAAGGTACGGCTTCGCAAGATTACCCTATAGTGGGCCATGGACACCACGACCTTGCTCGGCTTCGCCGCGGGCTTCCTCACCACCGTCGCTTTCGTGCCGCAGGTCGTGAAGATCTGGCGGGCGCAGGCCGCGCGCGACGTTTCCCTCCATACCTTCGCCGCCTTCACGCTGGGCGTCGCGCTGTGGCTCGCCTATGGCATCGCCAAGGGCGAGCCGCCGATCATCGTCTGGAACGCGATCACGCTCGCGCTGGCGGGCGCGATCCTCGCGATGAAGGTGAAGTTCGGCTGAGGCTGCCTTGGGTACACTGGATCGCTTGGACGACCCGTTCGCACAGATCGACAAGAAGCTCGACGAAGTCGTCGGCAAGCGCTACGACGAGACCCGCGTGCGGGAGCGGGTCGTGAAGTGGATGGCCGGCGCCGCGTGCGCGATCGGCGCGGCAGCCCTGGTCGTCTGGATGATCGAATCCCATCGGCTGCCGCCGGAAAATGCGCGGCCGGTAGCGAAGAAACCGGTGATGATCCAGATTTTGCCGGCCCCGGCGAGGCCCTGAGGAAAAGCTAGGCGGCGCTGGCGCCGAGGTGCGCCGATCCGATGGTGAACGCCGCGCGACGGCCCTTCAGCTCGAGGCGCAACATCTCGGCCTTGTTGGCGAGCTCCGGCGGAGCCTCGACGACGTGCTTCAGGTTGTCCTCGAGATCGTGCAGGGTGGCGAGGAGCTCCGCGATTCGCACTCGGTGGTGCTCGATTTCGTCGACGAGGGCGCTGCGCTGCTGGTCATCCATGAAACGGCACCCACTATTGGCGATGGCTACAGTGTGTCCAGTGGCACTTTCCGTGTCTGTGGAAAACGTCACAACTCGCGCGCACCGGCGTATTACGGGCGTCACGGAAGCTGGCGCATCCCCCCGAAATAGCCGTCGAAGCGGCAGAGCGACCCCACCGTCTCGAGCTTGTAGCGCAACGAGAAGCCTATCTGCGAGACCTGCACCTCGGTCGCCTTGAAGAAGCGCCCGACGTGGTCGTCGCAGACGCCCTCGCCGACGATTTCGCTGAAGCGCCCGGCGGGCTGCACCTTGCCGGTGAAGTTGCAGGTATAGCGGTTGCCCGCGTCGCGGACCTGGATGTCGACGCCCTGCTGCGAGATGCCGAGCTGCGCGAAGGAGTCGACGCGACCATTGAGCGAGGGATCGCAGCCGGTCCAGTTGCCCTGGCGCGCGCCGAGGTAGAGCCCGGCGAGATTGTCGGTGCGCCACGTCTGGCGCGTGACGTTCTGCGTGATGACGAAGCCGCCCACGCGGTAGACGAGCGTGGCGCGCGAAGCGTCGAGCGCCGTGAAGGTGAGGTCGCCGACCTGGCTCGTGACGACCTGGGCGGGATCGAACCTGCCGCCCGCGTACCACTGGCCCTTGGTCGCGTAGAGGGGCCCGGTGAATTTTCCGCTGGCCTGCAACGCGGTGGCCGGCGCCACGTACCAGAGGGGGTTCATCTGCGCGTCGTAGACGAAGAGAGTGACGAAGAGGATCTCGCCCTGCTGGATGACGTTGGCGCCCCACCCCGACTCATCCGGGTTCCACCACATGTCGCTGTAGTCCGTGGAGACGGTGGTCGCCGCCGCCGCCGTCGAGAAGAGGAGAGTGAAGAGTGCGCTTGCCAGACGTCTCATTTTAGATAACTCCGGTTTGTTATCCCGAAAGTGTGCGCAGAGACGCCCCCCGCGTCAACGTTGCGATTCGCGATGCTCATGCTCCGCGCGCGTTCACGTAGAGAGAGTAGAGGCTATGGCTCGCGGCCATGAAGAGGCGATTGCCCTTCACCCCGCCGAAGCAGACATTGGCGCAGCGTTCGGGGAGGTGGATGTGGCCGAGCGCCTCGCCCGCGGGGGAGAAGACGCGCACGCCGTCGAGCTTGTCGCCGCCCATGCCCCATCCGCACCAGAGATTGCCCTGGGTATCGACGCGGAATCCGTCGGGCGTGCCTTCGCCCGCATCGATCAGCACGCGCGAGGCGCCGAGCTTCGCGCCATCGGCGGCGACGTCGAAGGCGAGGATCCTGCGCGGCGAGGGGCCGCATTCGACCACGTAGAGGATCTTCTCGTCGGGGGAAAATGCGAGGCCGTTGGGGTTGACGATGCCCGCTGCCGCGATGTTGAGGGCGCCACTGGCGGCATCGATGCGGTACACGTTGGTGGCGAGCTCGGGCTCGGCCTTGTGCCCCTCGTAGTCGGAGAGGATGCCGAAGGTGGGATCGGTGAACCAGATCGAGCCGTCGCTCTTCGCCACGAGGTCGTTGGGTGAATTGAGGCGCTTGCCGTCGAAGCTCGCGGCCAGCACGGTGATGGCGCCGCTGTGCTCGGTGCGCGTGACGCGCCGCGCGCCGTGCTCGCAGGTGACGAGGCGCCCCTGGCGGTCGCGCGTGTTGCCGTTGGCGAAGCCCGAGGGCTTGCGAAAGACGCCGACCGCGCCGCTTTCCTCGTCCCAGCGCAGCATTCGATCGTTCGGGATGTCGCTCCACACGAGGGTGCGCACGTCGCCGAACCACACGGGCCCTTCGCACCAGCGGCAGCCGCTCGCGAGGCGCTCCACGCTCGCGCTCTTCACGCGCAGCTTCTCGAAGCGCGGGTCGAGGACCTCGACCGCGGGATCGGGATAGCGCAGGGACAAGGGGCCAGGAACGGAAAGCTCGCTCATCAGGGCATTTGCTCGCGGAGGCCGGGAATGCCATCGTACAACCCGTTTTCAGATCAGGCGGGACGGCCGGGTAGACTAGGAAGATCGTCAAGCGCGTACGGCAGGAGGTAGTGATGGGTTTCTCGCGAGTCTTGATGGGCGCGGTGGTGTTCGCGATCGCGGGGGCGGGGCTTCCCGTCCTGGCGCAGGATTCGAAGGCGTGGCTCGAGAAGGAAAACCTCGATGCCCTCGACACCAAAGCCTTCAACGAATTCGAGGCGGTGGTGGCGAAGGCGAAAGGCGGCGGCGAGCAGCGCGCCATCGTCTTCAACAAGGGCAAGCCCGCGTGGCAGTCGACCCCGAAGGACACCGACCCGGGCTCGAAGTGGACGATCGTGTCGATCGGCCGCGACCTCGACGGCAACGGCCAGCCCGACGTGCATTTCTCCACCAACACCGGCGGGGCCACGTGCTGCACGACGCACCATGTGTACCAGTTGAAGCCGCAGGTGAAGCGCCTCGCCGCGTACCAGGCGGGCAGCATGGGCGGCGGCGACTTCATCGAGGTGCCGGCGCGCAAGGCCGCGGTGATGGTGTCGGCCGACGATTCTTCCGCGAACGCTTTCGCACCCTACGCGAATTCGTACTTTCCTCTTCTCATCCTCGAGGTCGGGTCGAAGGGGCGGCTGCAATTCGCGCAGGACCTGATGCAGTCGCGCCTGCCAGGACAGCCGCCGCCGGTGTGCACGCAGCCGCTCGCCGGCGCCAACCCGTGGCTGAAGGAGCGCTGCGCGGAGTACACAAGCTCGCGCCGCCAGGCGCGCACCAACGAGATCAAGACGCGGCTGGCCGCGATCAAGTCGCAGCGCTCCGCCGACAAGTTGAAGTGGGAGGACTACTTCGAGAACGGCGTGCTCGCCGCGGTCTCCGCCGAGATCAACCGCTACGCCTACACCGGCCACGGCGCCGCGGGCATGAGCTGGCTCGAGACCGTGTGGCCCGGCAACGACGCGATCAAGGCCAAGTTCATCGCGACGATGCGCCAGACCCAGGGCAAGAGCGTCTTCGCCGAAGACCTGAAAGGCATCGCCTCGAATTATCAGTAACTGAAAAAGGGGTCAGATTACTTTTCGACCCGAAAAGTAATCTGACCCCTTTTTCATTCAGCCGCGGCGGTGGCGCGGCCGAGGAAGCGGGTCACGCCCGCGGCGGTCATGGGGCGGGCGAGGAGGAAGCCTTGCGCGCGAGTGCAGCCCAGGCGCTTGAGCTCTTCCAACTGTTCCTCGGTCTTGACGCCCTCGGCGACCACTTCGACGCCCAGGCTCTTTGCCATCGCGACGATCGCGGTGACGATGGCCTTGTCGTCGGGATCGACGGTGAGGTCGCGCACGAAGGATTGGTCGATCTTCACCGTGTCGATCGGCAGCCTCTTCAAATACGCGAGGCCGGAGTAGCCGGTGCCGAAGTCGTCGATGGCGATGCCCACGCCCAGCGCCGCGATCTCGTAGAGCGACTCGCGCGCGTCGCCCGCGCCCTCGATGATCACGCTCTCGGTGACTTCGAGCTCGATCAGCGTCGGATCGACCTCCAGCTCGGCGATCAGCCGGCGCAGGTACTCGACGAAGGTCGCGCGCGAAAGCTGGTTGGCGGAGACGTTGATAGACACCGACAGGCGCCGTTGCGGGCCTTGCCAGGTGCGCGATTGCCGCAGCGCCTCGCGCAGCACCCACTCGCCGATCGGCACGATGAGCCCGGATTCCTCGGCGGCGGTGATGAACTGCCCCGGCGCGACCATCTCGCCGTCGGGCGTGTTCCAGCGCAGCAGCGCCTCGAACCCGGTGATCGAGCGGTCGCGCAGGTCGTAGAGCGGCTGGTAGTGCAGCTCGAACTCCTGCTGGTCGAGCGCGCGGCGCAGCGAATTTTCCAGCGCCAGGCGCTGCTGCGCGGCCACGTTCATGTGCTGCGTGAAGAACTGGAAGTTGGCGCGCCCGGAGTCCTTGGCGTGGTACATGGCGGTGTCGGCGTTGCGCATCAGGGTCTCGGCGTCCGAGCCGTCCGACGGATAGAGGCTGATGCCGATCGAGGCCGCCACGTGCAGGTCGTTGCCGTGCAGGTGGAACGCGTTGGCGAGCACCTCCAGGATCTTGGCCGCGACCGCCGAGCCATCGCTCGCCGAGCCGATCCCCGGGATCACGATCACGAACTCGTCGCCGCCCACGCGCGAGACGGTGTCGCCCTCGCGCACGCAGACGAGGATGCGGCTCGCCACGGATTGCAGCAGCCGGTCGCCGAGCTGGTGGCCGAGGGAATCGTTGATCGTCTTGAAGCGGTCGAGGTCGAGGAAGAGAACCGCGAGCTGGGTGCCGTTGCGATGCGCCTGCGCGATCGCCTGCTGGATGCGGTCGCGCAGCAGCACGCGGTTCGGCAGGCCCGTGAGCGCGTCGTGGTGCGCCATGTGCGCGACGCGCTGCTCGGCGATCTTCCTCTCGGTGATGTTCATCGCCACGCCGATCACGCGCTGCGCCCGGCCGTTGGACGCGCGATGCACCTGCCCGCGGTTGGCGACCCAGTGCACCGAGCCGTCGGGCCACACCACGCGGTAGTCCACCTGGAACACGTCGCCCTGCTTGATCGCGTGGCGCATGGTCGCCTCGAAGAGCTCGCGGTCCTCGGGGTGCAGGCGCTCCTGCAGCACGCGGTAGTCCACGAGCTCGCTTTCGCCCGGGCGCCCGAAGAGCTTGTTGAGGCCGTCGGAATAGGTGAAGCGGTCGGTGTCCGCTTCCCAGTACCACATGCCGAGCTGTGCCGCGTCCATCGCCAGGCGCAGGTGCGCTTCGCTTTCCCGCAGCGCTGCCTCCGCTTCCTTGCGCCGCGAGATGTCGGCCATGGTCACCATGGTGCCGTTCACCTGGCCGTCGGCGCCGACGATCGGCGCGATCGACATGGAGACATCGACCAGCCTGCCGCCGCGGCCCATGCGCTGCACATCCTCGATCCAGATGGTCTCGCCCGCCTGCGCGCGCTCGCGCAGGACGCGTGTCTCCTCCGTCAGGTGCTCGGGGACGATGGAAGTCGAGGTGTTCAGCACCTCGGCCTCGGACCAGCCGAACATCAGCTCGGCCGCCGGGTTCCAGGTGGCGATGACGCCGTGCAGGTCGCGCACGATGATGGCGTGCGGCGCGGCGTGGATGACGGCGCCGAGGCGCTCGCTGCTCTCGCGCATCGCGGCCTCGAGCTTCTTCCTCTCGGTGATATCCACCAGCACGCCGACCAGCCCTGCTACCTCGCCCGAGGGGCCGAAGAAGGTCGCCTTGCTGACGAGCACCTCGTGAAGCTGGCCGTCCTTCGAATAGCGCGCGGTGGTCTCGTAGGTTCGCGAGCCCGGATTGGCGAAGAGCACGTCGTCCTCGTGCGCGGCGCGCTCGGCGAGCTCCGGTGGCATCACCTCGCCGACGGTCTTGCCCACCAACGCCTCGCGCGACATGCCGACGTATTCCTCGAAGGCGCGATTGCAGCCGAGGTAGCGACCGTGCGCGTCCTTGGAGAACACCGGGTTGGGCAGCGCCTCGATCAGCTGCTGCGTGAAGGACAGCTGCGTGCGCAGGTCGCGCGTGGCCTGCCTGGCGAGGCTCACGGCTTCGCTGCGCGTGCGCGCGATGGCGTAGAGGATGCCGAGGAGGAGGAGCGTCATGACCGCGCCCGCGCCGAGGATCAGCGTCGGGAAGCGCGTAAGCCAGGGATTGGCTTCGGGCTCGCCGGCGAACTCGATCTGCCAGCGGCGCCCGGCGATGGGGAGGGTTCGCGCCTGCGTTTGCCGCCATTGGCCCCAGCCGGGCGACGTGCCGTGCGAACCTGGAGCGGACGCGTAGAAAAGCGTCGCGTCGGATAGGGCGACGGCCGGTGCCTCGATGGGGCCCGCGTCATGAATGCGCATGTGCAGCGCGCTCACGAAAGGCTCGGCGTGCATGTCTGCGAGGAGGTCGTCGATGCGCGCTACCACGTTCACGAAGCCGCGCAGGGTCTCGCGCCGCTGGGCGAGGCTTTGCGGGCGCTCCACGTTGTAGACCGGCAGGTAGAGCACCAGCCCATAGCTCGCACCCAGTTCCTGCGCAAGCTTGTAGCGCCCGGTGGCGCTGGGCTCGCCCGTGTCGCGCGCGCGTTCCGCGGCTTCGAGCGCGGGCGGACGCTCGCGAATGTCGAGCCCGAAGACCACCGACGCGGGATCCATCGGCTCGATGAACTCGATCACCCAATACTCGCCGCGCCGCCCACGCGGCACGATGTCGAACGCGGGGTAGCCATTCGGGGACATGGTGCGGTCGTTGCGCACCTGCTCGACGAAAGCGTCGCGCGCCGTGTCGGGGACGCGACGGATGAACTCCACGACGTTCACGCCGGGAAAGCGTTTGCCGAGCTCCAGGGCGGCAACGTAGTGGGCGAAGTCGCTCCTCGCCAGCCGCTCGTCGTGATAGGCGAGCGCCTCCAGCCCGTAGAGCAGGTCGATGTAGCGCTGCATGCGCCGCTCGAGGATGTTGGTGGCGAGATTGGCCTGGCCGGCGAACTCCGCCTGCGCCTCTCGTTGCACCTGCCGCCCCGCCAGGAACCATGCGAAAAGCGTCGCCGCCACCCCGCATGCCAAGGCGAGAAGCGCGACATTCCGTGGCCGCAGGTACGTCTTCATTCGTTTTTCAGGAGGGTGCCACGCTAGAATAACGGCTTTTCCCCGATTCCCCTCCCCGTGTCCCTGATCGTCCAGAAGTACGGCGGCACCTCCATGGGCAGCCCGGAGCGCATCCGCGAGGTCGCGCGCCGCATCGCGCACTTCGCCGGCGAGGGCCACCAGCTGGTCGTGGTGCCCTCGGCCATGGCGGGTGAGACCAATCGCCTCATCAGTCTCGCAAAGGAACTCAACCCCGACCCCCACCCGCGCGAGTTGGATGTGATCGCCTCGACCGGCGAACAGGTCTCGATCGGGCTCCTCGCCCTCGCGCTGCAGGCGATCGGACTCAAGGCGAAGAGCTACACCGGCTGGCAGGTGCCTATCGTCACCGATGCGGCGTACGCCAAGGCGCGCATCCTCGGCATCGAGGACCGCAACATCCGCGAGGACCTCGACGCGGGGTACGTGGTGATCGTCGCGGGCTTCCAGGGCATCGACGACGACAACAACATCACCACGCTGGGGCGCGGCGGCTCCGACACGACGGGCGTGGCGCTCGCCGCGGCGCTGAAGGCCGACGAGTGCCAGATCTACACCGACGTGGACGGGGTGTACACCACCGACCCGCGCATCGTCCCCGAGGCGCGGCGCCTGGACACGGTGACCTTCGAGGAGATGCTCGAGCTCGCATCCCTGGGCTCGAAGGTGCTGCAGATTCGCTCGGTGGAATTCGCCGGCAAGTACAAGGTGAAGCTTCGCGTGCTGTCGTCGTTCACGGACGTGAACTCGACCGACATGGGCACGCTCATCACGTTCGAGGAAGACGAGACCATGGAACAAGCCATCATTTCCGGCATCGCGTTCAACCGCGACGAGGCCAAGATCACGGTGCTCGGCGTCCCCGACCGGCCCGGCATCGCCTTCGCGATCCTGGGGCCCATCGCCGAGGCCAACATCGACGTGGACATCATCCTGCAGAACGCGTCGTCCGAAGGCCTCACGGACTTCTCCTTCACCGTGCATCGCAACGAGTACAAGCGTGCGATGCAGATCCTCGAGACCAAGGTGAAGCCCGCCATCAACGCCAGGGGTGTCGTCGGCGACGAGCGCATCGCCAAGGTCTCGCTGGTGGGCATCGGCATGCGCACCCACGCCGGCATCGCCTCGAAGATGTTCGGCGCGCTCGCCAACGAGGGCATCAACATCCAGATGATCTCCACCTCCGAGATCAAGACCTCGGTGGTGGTCGACGAGAAGTACATGGAGCTCGCGGTGCGCGTGCTCCACCGCGTCTTCGAGCTCGACAAGGCGCCCAGCGAAGAAAAGATGAAGCCTTGAAGAATGCGTACCTGGCACGACTTCTTATCTCGTACCTGGCACCACTTTTGATGGGTGCTTCGATGGCACAGGCGCAGGCGACGGACGATCCCTACCAGTGGCTGGAAGACGTCACGGGCGACAAGGCGATGGCGTGGGTGAGGCAGGAGAACGCGAAGAGCCAGCCGCAGCTCGAGGCCAAGCCCGGGTTCAAGGCGTTGCATGAGCGCCTGCTCTCCATCTACAACTCGCGCGAACGCATTCCCACCGTGCAGAAGCGCGGCAAATGGCTCTACAACTTCTGGCAGGACGCGAAGAACCCGCGCGGGGTGTGGCGGCGCACGACGCTCGAGGAGTACCGCAAGGCGGAGCCCGCGTGGGAGACGGTGCTCGATATCGGCAAGGTGGGCGCCGACGAGAACATGAACTGGGTGTGGAAGGGGGCGCATTGCCTCTATCCCGACTACAACCGCTGCCTCGTGCAGCTTTCGCGCGGCGGCGCCGATGCCGTCGAGGTGCGCGAGTTCGATATCGCGAAGAAGTCGTTCGTGAAGGGCGGGTTCGTCGTCCCCGAGGCGAAGACCGACGTCGAATGGCGCGATGCCGACACGCTTTACGTAGCCACGGATTTCGGACCCGGGTCGATGACGACCTCGGGCTACGCGCGCATCGTCAAGGAATGGCGCCGCGGCACGCCGATCGCCGAGGCGAAGACGGTCTTCGAAGGCAAGGAGAGCGACGTCGGCTCGGATGCCTCGGTCGCCAACGAGAAGGACCGCAAGTACGAGCGCGTGCGGCGCTCGATCGATTTCTGGAATTCGGAGAGCTTCATCCGGGTCGGCGACCAGTGGGTGAAGCTCGCCGTTCCCAGCGACGCCAAGGTGGCGACCGCGAACCACTGGCTGATGCTGCGCCTGGTCACCGACTGGAAGCCGGCGGAAACGAGCTTCAAGGCGGGCTCGCTCATCGGCATGAACCTCGACCGCTTCCTCGCCGGGGAGCGCGGCTTCGTCGTGATCTTCGAGCCCGCGCAACGCGTGGCGCTGCAGGATTTCATCGTCACCCGCGACGCGATCGTGCTCGACATCCTCGATAACGTGAAGAGCCGCATCGTGGAAGTGCGCCGCGAAGGCGGGCAGTGGGCCGCCAAGGAAGTGCCGGTGCCGGCGACATCCGCCATCGACGTCACAGCGCTCGACCGCGACGAGGGCAACGATTACTGGATGACGACCACCAGCTTCACCGAGCCCACCACCCTTTACCTCGCGTCGCCCGGCAAGGCCGAGCGCGAGAAGATCAAGGCGTTGCCGGCATTTTTCGATGCGAAGGGCATCACCACCCGCCAGTTCGAGGCGCGCTCCAAGGATGGCACGCGCGTTCCCTACTTCGTGGTGATGCGCGAGACGGCGAAGCTGGACGGATCCAACCCCACCATCCTCTACGGCTACGGCGGCTACGAGATCTCGATGCTTCCCGCGTACAGCGGCACGGTCGGCTCGGCGTGGCTGGAGAAGGGTGGAGTCTATGTGCTTGCCAACATCCGCGGCGGCGGTGAGTTCGGCCCGGAGTGGCACCGCGCGGCGATGCGCGAAGGGCGGGAGAAGACGCACGACGACTTCATCGCCGTTGCCGAGGATCTCATCAAGCGCGGCGTGAGCTCGCCGAAGCACCTCGGCATCATGGGCGGCAGCCAGGGCGGGCTCCTCGTCGGCGCCGCGTTCACGCAGCGCCCCGACCTTTTCAAGGCGGTGGTCTGCCAGGTCCCGCTCCTCGACATGCGCCGCTTCAACAAGCTCCTCGCCGGGGCTTCGTGGATGGGCGAGTACGGCGATCCCGACAAGCCCGCGGACTGGGCCTTCATCTCGAAATATTCGCCGTACCAGAACGTGGCGAAAGACAAGAAGTACCCGCGCGTCCTCTTCTACACCTCCACGCGCGACGATCGCGTCCATCCGGGCCATGCACGCAAGATGGTGGCGAAGATGAGCGAGCAGGGCCACGACGTCCTTTACTACGAGAACATCGAGGGGGGGCATGCGGCGGGCAGCACCCCGGTGCAGCTGGCCTACATGTGGGCCATCACCTATGCATTCTTCCAGGACGAGCTGAAGTGAACGCCTCTGCTGCATCGCAACCGGCAAGCCCGGCTTCGAGCTGGGCGGCTTCGCTTCCAACGGTTTCGCCGGCATCGCGATCGGCTTCGCGCTCGTGTTGATCCACTTGATCAGCATCCCCGTCACCAAACTTCGGTGAACCTGGACTTACAAGGCGGTCCTCGAGGGACGGCCGGAACCTGACGTCACGGGTCGAAAGCTGTCCTAGATTCCAGTAGAATTCAGCCTTCGCCGGAGAGATGCCCGAGTGGCCGAAGGGGGCGCCCTGCTAAGGCGTTATATGGGCTTAAACCCGTATCGAGGGTTCGAATCCCTCTCTCTCCGCCAATTATCCGAAGCCAAGCGTGTGATCGCTTGGCTTTTTTCTTCATCAGGAGGCACGATGATCAGCATTCCGTCCAAGGCCGCGCGCTGCGTCGCCGCGCTCGCGCTCGCCATGTCAGGCGTGGCGGCGCTGGCGCAGAACCCCAATGACGGCAAGCCGCTGCGCATCATCGTCATCACGCCGCCCGGGGGACAGGCGGACACTGTTGCGCGCATGGTGGCGGAGGGCCTGACCAAATCGCTCAAGCGGCCCGTGCTGGTCGAGAACAAGCCAGGAGCCGGCGGCAACATCGCCACGGAATACGTGGCGCAGCAGCCGGCGGACGGCACCGTGTTGCTGCTCACGTCGAACAACCACACGATCAACCCGACGCTCTTCCGCAAGGTCAACTACGACTGGCAGAAAGGCTTCGAGCCCGTGTCCCAGCTCACCCGCGGGCCGACGGTGTTCGCCGGTTACCCCGGCGTCGCGGCCAAGGACATGAGCGAGCTGCTGGCGCTTTCGAAAACCGCGGAGATCAGCTACGGCAGCACCGGGGTCGGCAGCGCCGCGCACCTGGCGATGGAGCTCTACCGCAAGGAGACGGGCTTTCGCGTCGTGCATGTGCCGTACAAGGGCGCCGGTCCGGCGGTGACCGATGCGCTCGGCGGCCAGGTCCAGTTGGTGGCCGTGTCGCTCACCTCGGCCATCGCGCAGATCAAGGCCGGCAAGCTGACCGGCCTGGCAGTGACGACCGAACGGCGCTGGCCCGGCGCGCCGGAGATCCCCACGTTGAAGGAGCTCGGCTGCGCGAGCTGCGTGTACGAAACGTACATCGGCCTGTTCGCGCCCAAGGGCACGGCCGCCGCGTACATCCGCACGCTGAACGAGCAGATCGCCGTCGTCATGAACGAAGCGGCGAACAAGGCCAAGCTCGCCGGCCTGGGCGTGGAAGCGGTGATGAGCTCGCCGGACGAATTCAACAGCATGCTCAAGTCGGACTTCGACAAAGCCGCGCAGGTGATCCGCGAAACGCGCATGACGGCGGAATGACGCGGGCTGGCGGAAACTAGGCGGCGAACGGGAGGCACGAACATGGAGCTTCACCTGCAAGGCAAGAAGGCCGTCATCACCGGCGGCTCGAAGGGACTCGGCCTGGGCTCGGCCAAGGCGCTGTATGCCGAGGGCTGCACGGTGCACCTCATCTCGCGCAACGGCGCTGACCTCGAGGCCGCGGCCGCGCAGTTCGCCCCGCGCGGCACGCAGAAGGTGAGCTGGATGGCCGCGGACCTGTCCAACCCGGCCAGCGTCGCCCTGGTGAGCGACGCGCTCGCCGACGCCGACATCCTGGTCAACAACGCGGGCGCCATCCCGCTCGGCAGCCTGGAAGAAGTGGACGACCGCCGCTGGCGCGATGCGTGGGACCTGAAGGTCTTCGGCTACATCAACCTGACCCGCGCCGCGCTGACGCTGTGGAAGGCGCGCAAGCGCCCCGGCACCATCGTCAACATCATCGGCCACGCCGGCGAGAACCTCACCGCCACGTACATCGCCGGCACCAGCGGTTGCGCGGCGCTGATGGCCTTCACGCGCTCTCTCGGCTCGGCCACGCCCGACCACGGCATTCGCGTAGTCGGCATCAACCCCGGCCCGGTGCTCACGGAGCGGCTGCAGAATTTCCTGCGCAAGCGGGCCGAACTGACCTTGGGCGACGCCGAGAAGTGGCCGCAGCTCGTGGCCGCCATGCCGTTCGGCCGCACCGGCAAGGTCGAGGAGATCGCCAACGCCGTGGCCTTCCTCGCCTCGGACGTGTCGGGCTATACCACCGGCACCATCCTCACGATAGACGGCGGCGTGTCGTCGCGCGCCAAGTCTTGGCTCTGACCGCGCCGAGTTTCCCGCTAGAACATCCGGCCGCGATTACTTTCCGGCATTGAGGTTCCGGATCGTCGACATGTAGAGCGACTCCTGGGCCTTGAGGTAGGCGCCATATTCCTCGGGGCCCATCAATTTGATCTCGGCACCCGAGATCGCGAGGTTGGCCGCGATGAGGTCGCCATACTTGGCCACCACCTTGCGCACCGCGCCGTGCAGCGCGTCGACGATCTCGCGCGGCGTGCCGCGAGGCGCTAGCAGGCCATAGACCACGGGACTCGAGACGCTGAAACCCAACTCGTTCAGGGTCGGCACCTCGGGGTAGGCTTTCATGCGCACGTCGCTGTACACGGCGAGCGCGCGCAGCGTGCCCGACTTCAGGTGCGCCTGGGCGGAGCCCGCCGACGTGGAGGCCATCTGCACATGGTCGCCGAGGAGCGAGGTGATCGCGGGTCCGCTGCCCTGGTAGGGAATGTGCGTCCAACGCACGCCGGCGTCCTTCGCCAGCATTTCGGTGAGCAGGTGGGTTATGCCCATCGCACCGGAGCTGCCGTACGTGACCGTGTCCGGATGCTTCCTCGAGTAGTCGACCAGGTCCTTGAGCGTGCGGTGGGGTGAGTTGCCCGGCACGATCAGCATGAGGTTGCCCTCGGCGAACGCCACCACCGGCGTGAACGAATCCAGCGAGAACTTCGAGCTCTTGTCCGCAAGGGGCCCCAGCACGACGGATCCGATCGAGGTGCCCACCAGCGTATAGCCATCGGGCTTGCTCCCGGCGACGAAGCCCGCGCCGATCGCGCCGCCTGCGCCTGGCTTGAAGTTGAGCACCACCGGTTGCCCGAGGAACTCGCCCATCTTCTCGACGAAGGGCCTCAGGATCGAGTCGGTGCTGCCCGGGGCGAAGGGGCTGAACACCGTTACCGCGCGCGTGGGGAAGGCGTCGGCGGCCGCAAACGGGGCGGCGAGCGATGCGAGCGCCGCCACGGCGGCCAGGACAAGGCGCAAGGCATTCGAGTACAAGGCGTTCTCCCGGGCGGTTGACGGTATACCGCAGTATACTACTGCCGTGGATACCGACACACGCAACCGGCCGCCGCGCTCGGAGGACTGCGAGCTCACCCGCCAGTTCGTCGACCTGCTGCTCGCGTGGCCGGCCGATTCGTCCGCGCTGGGGGAGCGCTGTCGCCTGCTCGTGCTGGACGGGCTCGCGGTCGCCAGCGCCGGGGCGCGTGAAGCCGGGCCCGTCCTTGCAGCGGAGTTGCTTCGCGAGCACGGTTCCAGCGGTCCCTGCACCCTGATCGGCCGGCACGAGACGGCGCTCGCCTGGGATGCGGCTCGCATCAACGGCATGGCGATGCACGTGCTCGACTATGAGCCGATGTGGAGCCCCGCCAACCACGCTTTGTCGCCGCTGCTTCCGGCGCTCCTCGCCCTCGCGCAGCAGCGCGAGCGCATGGGCCACGGTGCACAGGGCGCCGCGTTGCTGCGGGCCCTCGCCATCGGCATCGAGGCACAGGGGCGGTTGCGTCTTTCGTCTGGCGAGCTCGAGCCGGCGCAGCTCAGGCTGCACCCACCCGGCGTCGTGGGCGCCATCGCGGCCGCGCTCGGCTGCTCGGCCCTGCTCGGCCTTGAACCGGCTACCGCGTCGATGGCGGTAGGCATCGCCGCCTCGCGCACCGGCGGCCTGCTCGCGAACATCGGCTCGCATACCAAGGCCCTGCACTGCGGCGATGCGGCGGCCCACGGCGTGCACGCGACGTTGCTCGCGCAGCGCGGCTTCGGCGCGAATCCCGATGCGCTGGCGGGGCCGCGCGGCTGGGGCCATGCGTTTTTCGGCGAGCGCTTCGATCCCGCCGCGTTGCTCGCTCCATTGGGGCGTGGCCGGGCGCTGGAGCCGGGGTGCTCCTGGAAGCTTTTCCCGTCGCAGTTCGCCACCCATTTCGGCATCACGGCGGCGCTCGACGCGCGCGCGCGCCTTGGGGCGGACCGCGCCCGGGACATCCAGAGCGCGCAGCTGCACGTCCCCGCCATGCCGTACATCGATCGACCGCGGCCGGCCACCGGCCTCGAAGGCAAGTTCTCGTGGCAGTACACCGCCGCCATCGCGCTGCTCGATGGGGAAGTCACGATGCATTCGTTTTCCGACGCGCGGCGCCATGCGCCCGACGTCGAGCGCCTGCTCGATCGGATCACGGTGGTCCCGGATGCAGCCATCGGGGGAAGCTTCGACCGGATGCACGTCGAATTGGAGGTCGTGACCGGAGACGCAACCACGGTCGCGACGCGATGCGACGCACCGATCGGCAGCTGGAAGCGCCCGATCGATCCCGCTCGCGTGACGCACAAGGCAGCCGAGCTGCTGGGCGCCACGATCGGCGCGCAGCGCGCCAGGGAATTCATCGCCACCCTCAACGAGGAAGCTTCCGGGCTGGAAGTCGGGAAGCTCCTCGACCTGTTGCAACCGCTGGATATCGCAAGGACGACACGATGAGCGAATATGACGTAGTGGTGGTCGGTGCGGGAAACGCGGCGCTCGCGTCGGCTGTCTCCGCCAGGGAGCAGGGCGCGCGCGTGCTGGTGCTGGAAAAGGCGCCGCGCGAGATGCGCGGGGGCAACACGCACTGGAGCGGAGGCCTCTTCCGCTTCGCGTACGGCGAGCCGCGGGACGTGCAACCCCTGATCCCGGACGCGGAAGCGAAGCACGCGAACTTCTACGACGGCATCAAGGCGTACAGCGCCGACGACTTCCACGCGGACTTGATGCGCGTGACCAATGGCCGCACCGATCCGGTCCTGTCACGCGTGATCGTCGAGAACTCGCGTGACACGGTGTTCTGGATGCATTCCAGCGGCGTCGAGATGGAACCCGCGATTTCGGTCGCCGCGGTGAGGAAGGGCGACGGCTTCGTGTGGCTTCGCGGCCTGGTCGTGCGCGCGGTCCACGAGGGCGTGGGATTGTCCACGTCCTGGTTCGCGGCATGTGAACGCCTGGGCGTCGAGGTGCGCTACGGGCACGCGGCGCTCGATCTGGTGCTGGACGAGCGTGGGCGCGCTGCCGGAGTAAAGGTTCGCGACCCGGAAGGCATTCGTACCATCAAGGCCGGCGCCGTCGTTCTCGGCTGCGGCGGTTTCGAGGCGAACGCGCAGATGCGCACGCAGCACATCGGAGCGTTGCTGGGGGAAGCGAAGGTGCGCGGCACGCCTTACAACCAGGGCGATGGGCTACGCATGGCTCTCGACTCGGGGGCGATGCCGTGGGGGCAGTGGAGCGGCTGCCACGCGACGCCGATCAGCGCGGACTGGGGCGACTTCGCGCCGCGCGAGATGACCGACCGCAGCAACCGCCTGAGTTACCTGTACGGCGTGATGATCAACCGCGCCGGGCAGCGCTTCGTCGACGAAGGCGAGAATACGCAGCTCATGACGTACGCGAAATTCGGGCGCGCGATCCTGGCGCAGCCCGGGGCCAAGGCCTACCAAATTTTCGACTCGCAGACCGTGCACCTTCTCGAGCCACGCTACGCGACCAGCAAGCCGATCAGCGCGGACACGCTGGAGGCGCTGGTCGAGAAGCTCGACATCGAGAACAAGGTCGCCGCGCTGGCCACGCTTCGCGCGTACAACGAGGCGGCGCGGTCCGGCGGTCCCTTCGACCCGACGCGGCTCGACGGCTTGTCGACTCGCGGGCTCGCGCCCGAGAAGACCAACTGGGCCGTGCCGCTCGCAAAACCGCCGTTCGTCGCGTACAGCGCGACCGGGGGCATCACGTTCACATTCGGTGGGCTGCGGATCAACGAGCGCGCCGAGGTCATCGGCACCGATTGGCGGCCGATCCCGGGGCTGTACGCCTGCGGCGAGATGGTCGGCGGCCTGTACTACGACAACTATCCCGCCGGAACGGGCCTCGTCGCGGGCGCGGTGTTCGGCCGCATCGCCGGGCGTCATGCCGCGCTGCGCACACCTCCCATGGCGAGCCAGCCGCACGCCCGGGCACCGGCGTCGACCCCGACGCCTGCCGTCGCCGACACCGCCTCCACGGTGGGCGAAGGCTGGGTGCCCTAGGCTTCGCGATGGCCGCGAAAATTCGCCAGGTTGCCATTCCCGAGTCGCGCGGCGATGCCGGCGAGCGCGCCTACGCGCGCCTGCGCGACGCGATCGTGCAGCAGGCGCTCGCGCCGGGACAGCGGCTGGTCGAGAGCGCGTTGTGCGAATGGCTGCAAATGAGCCGCACGCCGGTGCGCGAAGCGCTTGGGCGGCTGCAAGCAGCGAGCCTCGTCGAGGACGCGCCGGGGGGCGGACTGCAGGTGGCCAGCTACGACCTGGGCGGGTTGAACGAGCTCTACGTGGTGCGCGAGATGCTGGAGGCGACCGCTGCGAGCGAAGCCGCGCGCCATGCGACTCCCGCCGAGATCGCCGGCCTCGAGGACAGCCTCGAAATCCAGCGCCGGCACGTGGACGACGTCACCGCGTTCGCGCGCGAGAACGCCGTGTTCCACCAGTGCCTTTACGCGGCGGCCCACAATCGTTTCCTGCTGCGCACCTTGCAGACCCTGAGCGACGCCGTCGCCTTGCTGGGCCGCACGGCGATCAACCAGCGCGAGGCGGTGGAGCGCGCGATCGGCCAGCACGCGAAGATCGTGGCGGCCATCGTCAAGCGCGATCCCGAGCGAGCGTTCGAGCTCACGCGCCAGCACATCCGCACGGGCCTGGAAAGCCGCTCGCTGGCGTTTCGGCGCGCGCCGGCGCCCCTCGAGCGAGCGCGGAAATAGGTCCGCATGGCTGAAGAGCCGCTCGCCCACGCGCTCGCACGCCGCATCTGCGCCCTTCGCATGGAAGATGTGGGCGAGCCGGCCCTGCGCCACGCCAAGACCTGCCTCATCGACGCGCTCGGCGTGACGCTGGCTGGTGCGCACGAGGACGCGGTGCGCATCCTGATGCGCATACCCGGAGTGGCCGGCGCCGAGGGCCCGTGCCTGCTGGTAGGGACGCGACGGCGCACCAGCGCGCTCGACGCGGCGCTGGTCAACGGCACGGCCTCCCATGTGCTCGATTACGACGACTTCAGCAGCGTCTTCGGCGGGCATCACACCGTGCCGCTGATGGCGGCGCTCTTCGCGGTCGCGGAGGAGCGCGGCCTGTCCGGGCGCGAGCTGCTGGTCGCGTACATCGCCGGAGTCGAGACCGAAATCCGCCTGGCACGGGCGGTGCATTTCCATCACTACGACAAGGGCTGGCACCCCACGTCGACGCTCGGTGTATTCGGCGCCGCCGCCGCGGTCTCGCGGCTCATCGGCCTGGACCCGGGCCGTACGGCGACCGCGCTTGCCATCGCCGCCTCGCACGCGAGCGGACTGAAGGCGAACTTCGGCACCATGACCAAGCCGCTGCACGCCGGCCAATGCGCCCGCCATGGGCTCATGGCGGCGCTGCTGGCAGAAGCGGGATTCGAGGCGAATCCCGAAGCGCTCGAGCACGAGCAGGGATTCCTGAATGTCTTCAATGGCCCGGGCCGCTACCAGGTCGCGCCGCTGCGCGAGGCGTGGACGCAACCCTTTGAGATCGAAGGCGGGCACATCGCGATCAAGCCGTATCCCTGCTGCGGCAGCACCCATGCGGCCATCGTGGCGATGCTCGAGCTCGCCAAGCGGGAGTCGTTTCTTCCCGAGCAGGTAAGCGCGATCGAGGTGCTCCTCCACGAGCGACGGCTGCGCCATACCGACAATCCGATGCCGGCCACGCCCGCGGAAGCCAAGTTCAGCGTGCAATACGTTACCGTGCGCGCGTTGCTCAGTGGTGGCGTGCGCCTTGCGCATTTCGAGGAAGAGTCGCACGCGCAACCGGAGGTTCGCGAGCTCCTGGCGCGCACCCAGGCGAGACCTTTCCCCGACATGGCGGACGACGAGCCGCAACAATGGGGTGCGCAGGTACGCGTGCAACTGCGCGACGGCCGGCGGCTCGAGCACCGGGTCGACCGCCTCGTCGGCGCGGTGGCCGACATGCGCGACGAGGATCTCTGGGAGAAGTTCGCCGACTGCGCCTCGCGCGGGCTGCCGGCCGCGCGCGTGCGGCCGCTCTTCGAGCGCTTGCGCCATCTCGAGGACGTGCAAGACTTTCGCGAGGTCGCGCGGCTCCTGGAGCCGTAGTCCCGCCGTAACCAAGGAGAGCGCCAATGGTCGTGATGGACGTCATTGCAGATTGCCTCAAGCGGGAAGGCGTCTCGACGCTTTTCTGTTATCCGACGACCCCGATGATCGAGGCCGCCGCCGCGGTGGGCATTCGCCCGGTGGTCTGCCGCCAGGAGCGCGTCGGGGTCGACATGGCTACGGGCTTCGCGCGCGTGAGCAACGGCAGGCGCTTCGGCGTGTTCACGATGCAGTACGGGCCGGGCCTGGAGAATGCGTTTCCGGGAGTGGCGAGCGCACATTCGGACTCCGCGCCGATCCTCGTGCTGCCGCTCGGCCATACGCGCGACGTTGCACAGGTCTACGGGCACTTGCGCTCATGCCAGGCCTTCACGCCGGTGACGAGGTCGTTCGAGCAGATCACTGTGCCGGGAGAAACGGGCGCCATCATGCGCCGTGCCCTCGGCGCCCTGAGGAACGGGCGGCGCGGCCCGGTGATGGTGGAAATCCCCAGGGACGTGCTGCGCGAGGAGGCGGGCGAGCGGCACCGCGAATACCGTCCGGTCGCGAGCGTGCGCGCAGCAGCCGATGAGCGCGATGTCGATGCGGCGGCCCGGATGCTGGTCGAGGCGAAGTGCGCGGTGGCGCTCGCCGGGCAAGGCGTCCTCTACGCCGAGGCGAGCGCGGAGCTGGTCGAGCTGGCCGAGCTGCTGCAAATGCCGGTCGCCTCCACAGTGAACGGGAAGAGCGCGTTTCCCGAGAACCATGGGCTTTCGCTCGGGTGCAACGGCGTCGTGCTCACGGGTCATGGCCGGCACTTCTTCGGCAAGGCGGACCTGATGTTCGGCATCGGCACGAGCCTCACGCCCCACTTCCTGATGAACCCCATCCCGGGATATCGCGGAAAGCTGATCCACGCCACCAACGACTCGGCCGACCTGTACAAGGCTTACGAAACCGACGTGGCGCTTCTCGGAGACGCGAAGCTCGTGCTGCGCCAGCTGATCGAGGCGGTGCGTGACCGGCTGGGAAATCGCAAGCGGGACGGCGCGGTCGCCCACGAGATCGCCCGCGTGCGCGACGAATGGATCGCTTCCTGGCAGCGCAAGCTCGCGTCCGACGAAGTGCCGATCACGCCGTACCGCGCGCTCGCCGAATTCATGCGCGTGATCCCGCCCGGGGACGCCATCGTCACCCACGATTCGGGCAGCCCGCGCGACCAGATCCTGCCGTTCTACAAGGCGACCGTTCCCAACAGCTACATCGGCTGGGGCAAGTCTCACGCGCTCGGCACGGGTCTGGGACTCGCCATCGGCGCGAAGGTGGCCGCCCCGGACAAGTTCTGCGTCAACTTCATGGGCGACGCCGCTTTCGGCATGACCGGGCTCGATTTCGAGACCGCCGTGCGCTCGCGCATTCCCATCCTCACCGTAGTCCTCAACAACAGCCTGATGGCCATCGAGATCCAGCACATGAAGCTGTCGCACGAGCGCTTCGGCACCATCGACATCGGCGGAAACTACGCGAACATCGCACGCGAGCTCGGCGGATGGAGCGAGCGCGTCGAGCACCCGTCGCAACTGGGCGATGCGTTCCTGCGGGCGCGCCGGCAGACGGAAGAAGGGCGGGCCACGCTGCTGGAGATCGTCACCAGCGCCGAGACCGAGTTCTCTCATCGAAAGGCGACCGCGAAACCGGTCGAGCAAAAAGGAGGGGTTGCCACATGAAGCTTCACCGCCGTCTCGTCGCCTTCGCACTCTGCCTCGCCATGCTGCCCGTGCTTGCGCAGGAATACCCGTCACGCCCGGTCAAGCTCGTGGTCCCGTTCCCGCCGGGGAGCGCGACCGACGTGGTCGCACGCCTCATCGGTTACGAATTGCAGGGGACGCTGGGCCAGCCGTTCATCATCGACAACCGCGCAGGCGCGCAGGCGACGATCGGCACGGACTTCGTCGCCAAGAGCCCTGCCGACGGCTACACGATCCTGGTGGCGGCGGTGTCCTTCGCGGCGGCGCCCAGCCTCGTGAAGAGCGTGACGTTCGACCCGGTGAAGAGTTTCGCGCCCATCGGCCAGATGGTCACCTTTCCTTTGGCGCTCGTGGTGAAGCCGGATTTCCCCGCGAAGACGATGCACGAGTTCATCGCATATGCGAAGGCCCGTCCCGGAAAGCTCTCCGCAGGCTACGGCTCCTCGAGCTCGCAGGTGTGCATTACGCAGCTGACCGCCATGGCGGGCTTGCAGGTGACCGAGGTGCCGTACAAGGGCATTCCGCTGGCAGTCAACGACGTGCTTTCAGGCACGCTCGATTTCACCTTCGCCGACCTCGCGGTCGCGATCCCGCAGGCCAAGGGCGGGGCGCTGCGGATCATCGCGGTCACCTCGGAGAAGCGTAATCCGCTCGTGCCCGACATTCCCGCCATCGCGGAGGTGCTGCCGGGCTACGACCTCGCCGCCTGGCTCTCGCTTTTCGCGCCGGCCGGCACGCCGAAGGACGCCATCCAGAAGATTCACCAGGCGACCGTCAAGGCACTCGCAAAGCCCGAGATCGTGGCCAAGCTCGCCGCGATCGGCCTGACCCCCGCGCCGCTGGGACCGGAAGAGACCGGGAAGCACGTGAAGAGCGAGGTCGACAAGTGGGCGCGGCTCGTGAAGCAGGCGGGCATCAAGCCGGAGTGAAAGCGGCAATCTCTTGCATCGGTTTGCAGGACGGGGCTAGGCGTCAGGCAACCGCGGCTCGCCTGCCCGTGATCGGGCGGTTATCTGCGTGAGGCGCCCGGCTGCGCACGTGAAGTAATCGGCGATTGCCTGGAGTTGAGCCGCGATCACCGATCCATCATCCTGGAGGCGGTGAAGCACCACCGAGAAGGCATAACTGGACACCTCCTCGGCATCCTTGAACCTTCCGGGCCGAAGATTCGCGGGCAGGCGCTCGACGATATCGCCCCGCAGGCTCTCCACGAATTCGTGCGTGATGGCCACTATCTCTTCTTCGGAGGAGGCGGCATCGAGTCGTTGCTGCCAAGTGAAGGGCAAGGCGTGCTCCAGTCCTAGACGATATCGCGTTCGCGTTTCACTTGGTGGATGTCCGTGTTGGTGCCGAACCAGCGAACCACCTCACCCGCGGAATTGTGCAGCGGGTTGACGCGGGTGAGGAACCAGCGAAAGTGGCCGCGCGCATTTTTCAACGGGAACAGCATCTCGAACGGTTGCCCCGTGTCGATGGACTGCCTCCACTTCACGAGAACGTCGGGGAGGACCTTCGGATCGTGGACCGATTGCCAGCCCCAACCCTTCATCTGCTCGAGAGTGGTTCCGGTGTAGGCGTACCAGCCGCGGTTGTACCAGAAGATCGAGCCGTCCGGGTCGGCCATCCAGGCTAGCTGGGGAATCGTATCGACCAACGCGCGCAGCTGCGACTCGCTCTCGCGCAAACTGATTTCGGCATCGTGCCGCTCGGTCACGTCGCGGACTATCCCCAGCATCTTGGCGGATGGACCCGCCTCGTCGTCGAGGATCTTTCCGATCGCTTCGATCCACCGCAGCCCTTTCGCGGGATGATGGATGCGATGTTCGGACCGGTATTCCTCACCCGATTTGGCGGCGGCCAGGATGGCTTCCCGGATTTTCGACCGATCGTCCTCATGGACCACGGACATGCCGAGCTCGAAAGAGGCAGCGGCCTCGGGATCCAGGCCATAGATCTGGCGATATTCGGCAGACCAATAAACTTTCTCGGCATGCACCGACCATTCCCAGACGCCCACCCCGGCGGCTCGACAGGAAAGGCGCAGCCGCTCTTCGCTGATACGAAGCGCATCCTCGGCGCGCGTTCGCTCGAGCTCCTCGCGCGCGCGCTCCACGAGGGGCCAGGCGCGTGCCGCAACCGTTCCCAGGAGCTCGATTTCGTCGGGACGCCACGCTCGGGGTTGGCTATCGGTCGCCGCGAGCGCAACCACCGCGCGCCCGCCCCGGACGAAGGGAGCCGCCGCGAACGATTGCACCGAAATTTGCTGGAAGTTCTGCGCGCGCGACTTCGTAGAGTCGTGCGACAGAATGTCGGCGATGGCCAGCCCGTTCCCGGCCATCTCTTCCCACAGGTCGTCCGGAAGAAAGTCCGAAATGGCGAAGGCTCCCCCGATGCCGGACTTCCCGGGTGTGTGCCAGTCGTCCTGCACGATCACCTGGTCCTCTCTTATCTCCGCGAAGTAACAGCGGCTGGCGCCCAGGTATTCGCCAGTCAGCTTGCATGCGATCCGCATGATTTCTTCCGGCTGCGCGGGCAGCTCCAGCGCTTGTCCAAGCCGCCGCAGGAAATCGCCATCCCGGGGATGCGCGCGCGGTTGCGAGCGGGTCTCGGTCGTGTCGGAGGTTGTCATATCCCCGATTTTGAGGCCTCGGCCCAGCCAGCGATGTAAGTGTTTTCTTACAGTGTGCTGCCGCGCCAGCCAGCGGGAAAAATGCGCGCCGGGGACTACCGGTTACCGCGCGGGGATTTTAGCCTGCCTTCGCTCCCGAGCCTCACCGGCGCGCTGTTTCTGCGCTTTGTTTTTCGCTACCACGGTTCCGGCGGCACAGCCCGCGGCCATGCCGGCGCAGCCTTGCTTCTTGCCAAGGGCTATGACCGTCAAGGGCGTGCCGACGAGGATGAGGATCGCGCCGATGACGAGCAGGAATTTCATGAAACGGGTCCCTCGTGGGAATAGGCTTCACGAAGGATCGCCCAGGCGCGTGTCGCGCGACGCGGGCGGGACCCTTCCCCGCGTAGCTCCCCCGGCTCACGCACGCACTCCTACGCGCTTCTCGGAATTCGCCCTGCATCCTTGCGGCCGGCGCCGAGGCATTCTGAGGGGATGAGAACCGTTGAATGGATCGCACGCCTCGACAGCGCTGATTCCTCCGCCGAGGTGCTTGCCACGCTTGGGGCATTCCTCATGAGCTGGAGCTCGTACGACCGTGCTCAGCTGCCCGAGTCCTGCCGCGTGCCGGACGCGCCGCGCCGCGACGACCTCGCGCGCTTGGCACTGGCGCTACCTCACGAGATGCAGCGCTTCGACATCGATCGCACGCGCAAGCAGCTGCTCAAGCGCCTCGAAATCTTCGTCGCGCGCGCCATGGTGCGCGTCTCGCAGCTCGCCACGCTGCATGGCCCCTCTTTCGTCCCGCACCTGGGCGAGCTACCGTCCTCCAGCTTCCTGCCGGTCGGTCCTCATAGCGAGCTCAGGCGCCTGCGCTGACTACTCGGCGAGCGACGTCGCCTCGGTTGCGGATGCTGAAGCAGGGCGCGCGTGCCGCACGTTCGGCAGCCACGACACGACGGTGAAGGTGACCATGGCAATCGCCGCCATCACCCAGAGCAGCACGCCGAACCCGGCTTCCTTCACCAACGGGCCGAGAAACCATACCGCCACCGAGCTCGCGCCCAGAGACACCGCGAGTCGCATGCCTGCTACGCGCGAGCGCATGCGGTCGTCCACGTAGCGCACGATGAGCGCGTCGGTAAAAGGGATAGCCCCGAAAATCGCCAGCATGAAGAACGCCTGCAGGATGTAGAGCCACCAGCCGTGTGCGTGCGCCGCGAGCGCGAGAAACGGGATCTGCATCGCGAGGACGCAGAGGTACAGCGGCTTCAGCGCGAAGCGGTCGATGAGGCGCCCTACCGCGAGCTGCGCGAGCGAAGCGATCGCATAGACGCCCCCCAGCAGCAATCCCAGGTGCGCGGGGTCCGCGGTGACCTCCACGAAGCGCTCGTGCAGGAGCTCGTAGTTGCCGTTGGTGGAGAAGTTGAAGAGCAGGCTTCCGCTGGTGGCGGCGAGCGTCATCACCAGGAAGACGCGCGCGAGGAGCGCGGGCGGAAGCTCGACCTGCGAGGCCTTGCGCCTCGCCGGAGGAAGGCTCTCCACCTTCGCCGCCGAAGCGAACGCGAAGCCGCACGCGATGCTGATGACCCCGGGCAGCGCGAAGGCCGCGCGCCATCCGACGTGCTTCACCAGGAGCCCGGTGGTCACCGCGGCGAGCGCGATGCCGATGTTGCCCGCGAAGCCGTTCACGCCGATGGTCCAGCCGGGCCGCGTCGATCCCTGCACCAGCATCGGAATGCCCACCGGGTGGTAGATCGAGGCGAAGCTGCCGAGCAGGGCGAGCGCGATGGCCAGCTGCAGCGGCGATTGCGTGATGCTCACGAGGAGCGCCGACACGCCCATGCCGAAGAAGAAGAGGAGCATCATCGCGCGCCGCCCCCAGCTGTCGCCCAGCTTTCCCGCGGGAAGCGCTCCGAGCCCGAAGAGGAGGAACGCCAACGCGCTGTAGGGCATCAGGTCTTCCCAGCGCGTGAGCCCGAACTCGAGCGCGATGGTCGTCACCGCGGTCGCGAAGATCAGCAGGAACATGTGGTCGATCGCGTGACCGACGTTCAGGAGGAGTGTCGTGCTGCGATTGTGCATGGGGACCGTTGCGCGGGCCGGGACGCTCGAAGTCACCATGATGTCATATGCTAGATTGGCCACGATGAGTGATCCCGCCGGCGCGGCGGATTCCACCGGCCCCCTGTCGCGCAGCTTCCATTTCTTCCTGTGGACGCGCCTTTTGTCCACCGCGGCCAACCAGATCCTGCTGGTGGCGCTCGGCTGGCAGATGTACGACCTCACCGGCAGCGCATGGGACCTGGGCCTGGTAGGCCTGCTGCAGTTCATTCCTACCGTCGTATTCACGATTCCCTCGGGCCAGCTCGCCGACCGCTTCGATCGCCGTCGCGTGATGAGCGCCGCGATCGCGGTGATGCTGGTGGCCGCGGCGCTGCTCGCATGGGGAAGCGTCGGCCACTGGGTCGGGCGCGACCTCATCCTCGGCGTCAGCGTGCTCCTCGGGATCGCGCGCGCCCTCCTGACGCCGGCGCAGCAGGCGATCGTCCCGGCGCTCGTGCCGATCGAGCAGCTGCCGCGCGCCATGGCGCTCAGCTCCGCGGTCATGAAGGTCGCGGTAGTGGCCGGCCCCGCGCTCGGCGGATTCATCTACGCGCTCGGGCCGCAATGGGCCTACGGGCTGTGCGTGCTGGTGCTCATCGCCTCGATCGTGTGCGTGCTCTCGATCCACCACGTGCCGCTCATCAAGGGCAAGGAGCCGGCGACTTTCGCCTCGATGTTCGCGGGCTTCGGCTTCATCTTCCACAAGCCCGTGGTGCTGGGGGCGATCTCGCTGGACCTGTTCGCCGTGGTGCTGGGCGGGGCCACGGCGCTCCTGCCGATCTACGCCAAGGACATCCTGCACACCGGCCCCTGGGGCCTGGGGCTTTTGCGCGCCGCGCCCGCGGTCGGCGCGCTGGTGCTCGCCGCGTGGATCGCGCGCCACCCGCTCGAGCGCAACGTCGGGCGTACGCTCTTCGTGTCGGTGGCGATCTACGGGGCGGCGATCCTCGCCTTCGCGTTTTCCGAGAGCTTCGCCCTCTCCATGGTGGCGCTCGCCGTGAGCGGCGCCGCGGACATGGTGAGCGTCGTGGTCCGCCAGACGCTGGTGCAGATCGAGACCCCCGACGAGATGCGCGGGCGCGTGAGCGCGGTGAACGCGACCTTCATCAGCACCAGCAACCAGCTGGGCGAGTTCCGCGCCGGCGCGACGGCGGCGTGGCTGGGCCCGATCGGCTCCGTGATTCTCGGCGGTGTGGGAACATTGCTGGTCGTGGCTCTCTGGATTCGCCTGTTTCCGCAGCTGGCGAAGAGAGACAGGCTCGTTCCTTGAACCGCCAGCTTCGCCGGGGAGGGACCCATGAAGGTCGCAATCGCCGTCGCGGCGCTCGCACTGTCGGGCGCGATTTCAGCCTCCGCGCAGCAATACCCGACGCGGCCCATCAAGTTGATCGTTCCCGACGGCCCCGGCAGCGCGCCGGATACGCGCGCGCGCCAGATCGGCGCGAAGCTCGCGGAGGGCCTGGGCCAGCCGGTCGTGGTGGAAAACCGGCCTGGCGGCAGCATGATCATCGGCGCCGAGGCCGCGGCGCGCGCGCCCGCCGACGGTTACTCGCTTTTCATGGGCAACGTCGTCACCCACGCGATCAACCCGCACACCTTCAAGTCCCTTCCCTACAAGGCGGAGGAGGACTTCATCCCGGTGACGATGATCTCGGCCGGCCCGGTCGTGGTGCTGGTGAACCCGCAGCTTCCGGTGAAGAGCCTCGCCGAGCTGATCGCGCTCGCGCGCACCCAGACGATCGACTACGCGGTCGTCGGGCAGGGCAGCCCGGTGCACATCATGATGGAGCAGATCAAGGCGCTGACCGGCGCGCGCTTCGAGCCCGTGGTCTACAAGGCGACCGGCCAATATGTCCAGGACCTCATCGCCGGCCACATCAAGGTGAGCGCCACGTTCTGGTCGGTGATCGGCACCCAGGTGGAGGCGGGGAAGGTTCGCGCGCTTGCGGTGAGCTCGACCAGGCGGCTCGACGTGGCCGCCGAAATTCCGACGTTCGCCGAGGCGGGCTTGCCGGGCGTGGAGTGCCAGGCGTGGCAAGGCATCTTCGTGCCCGCGGGCACGCCTGCCGCGATCGTCAGGCGGTTGAATGCGGAGATTGCCCGCGTGCTGAGGCTTCCGGAAATCCGGGCTTCCCTCGTCGACACCGGGGCGGAAGTGGGTGGCAATTCCGTGGAGGATTTCACGGCCTTCGTGCGGGCCGACCGGGCCCGCTGGAAAAAGGCGGTCGAGGACGCGCGGCTCGACAAGCAGAGTTGAATTTCGTGCCGCACCTACCGCGCGCCTCGCACGCGCCTACACCGGGCCGGCGTCCTGCTCTACCTCATGATCGTCCCGCGCTGATGGGATTGCCCGCGTATCGATTCGATACTGGGGCTGTAATCCCGAGGAGGCGCACATGATCGGCTCGTGGCACGACGATCTCGAAAACGCGGCGACGGTCGACGAGGCCGTCGCGTCCGTGAAGCGCTACCTCGGCGCGCTGCCCCAGGACGAGCTGCAGGGCTTCGCGCGCTACTGTCGCCCGAGCCGCATCCGGGGCGATGGCGACGTGGACGACCTCACCTCGAAGCTCGCGCAGGCGCAGCGCATCCCCTGCGAAGGCCGCCCGCTGCCCGCGCTGCTGGGCGAAGTCTTCGCTCTCGTCCTGCACGCATCGCTGCGCATCTCCCAGTTGAACCGCGTGCGCGTGGGCGGGATGGTCAACCACGGCTGGCGCCGCCAAATGTCGTCGCAGATGATGAGCTGAGGGAACCCGCGAGGGTCCCGAGGATCGGAGCTGGCATGGCCCCGCGTCGCAGAATCGTGGTGATCGTTGCCGTCCTCACGCTGCTGCCTGTGGTGGTGCTGGGGGCGCTGGTCCTGCTGGCCCAATCCGAGTGGGGCGAGAGGTGGCTCGAAGCGCGCGCGAGCGCGGCGATCCACCGCGAAGTCCAGATCGAGAACATCCGGCTGCATGCGACGTGGCCGCCCACGGTCACGATGGACAAGCTGCGCATCGGCAATCCGCCCTGGGCGACCACGAAAAACCTGGTCGACGCGAGCGGTCTCTCATTCACCGTGGCGATCGCCCCGCTCTTCGAGAAGCGCATCGTCCTGCCGAGCGTGCGGGCCGGGGTCGCAAGCGCGGGTCTCGAGCAGAAGGGGGACCAGGCGACCTGGAGATTCGGCGTCACGCAAAGCAATCCCGCCCGCATCGACCTGGGCCGCGTCCTCCTCGAGGATGGCCGCGTCGTGTATCGCCACGAGGAGGAAAAGACCGCGCTGGAGATCCTCGCGAAGGGCAGCCTCGGCGACCGCGGCGAGCTTGCGCTGCAGGCGAGCGGCACCTTCCGCGGAGAGTCCGCGCGGGGCACGGCGACCATCCCTGGCCTCGACGCCAACAATCCGACGGATCCGGTGCGCATCATCGCCAAGGCAAACCTCGGACGCACGAGCGTGACCGGCGACGGCACCTTCGCCACCGACTTCGCGACCTACGACCTGAAGCTGGGGCTTGCCGGCGCCACGCTGAAGGACCTGCATCGCCTGGTGGGTCTCCTCCTGCCGGACACGCCGCCGTACAAGCTCGACGGGCGCCTTCGCTACCAGGCGAACGAGTGGCAGTTCGACCCCTTCACCGGGAAGGTCGGCGACAGTGACCTGCGCGGGACCGTCGTGTACAGCAAGGGCGCGCCGCGCCCGATGTTCCGCGCCAACCTGCAATCGACGCGGCTCGACTTCGACGACCTCGGCCCCCTGGTCGGCGCGCCGCCGAAAACCGGTCCCGGCGAGACCGCCTCGGCGGAGCAGCGCGCGAAGGCGGCCGAGCTCGCCGTTTCTGCGTACGTGTTGCCGCGCCAGGGCTTGGACACGGGACGCTGGAAAGAGATGGATGCCGACGTCCAGCTCACAGCCAGGCGAGTGCTGCGGCCCAAGCAGCTTCCCATCGATTCGCTGACGACCCATGTCGTGCTGAAGGATGGGGTGATGAATCTCGAGCCGCTCGACTTCGGCGTTGCCGGCGGGCATGTGCGCTCCATCGTCACCATCGACTCGAACAAGCAGCCTCCGCTCGCCACGGTGAAGACGGATGTCCAGGGGGTGAAGCTCGGTGAGCTCTTCCCGACGGCAAAGACGATGGAGCAGGCGCTCGGCACCCTCTATGGCCGGGCGGACCTGCGCGGGCGCGGCACTTCCATCGGGGAGCTCCTCGGCAGCAGCAACGGCAGGATCGTGCTCGCCGCGAACGGCGGCCGCGTGAGCGACCTCCTGGTGCAGCTCCTCGAGATCGACGTCGCGCGCGCCGCGATGCTCCTCGGCACGCGCAGGCAACAGGTCGACCTGCGCTGCGCTGTCGGCGACATCAAGGTGACCAACGGCATAGCCACGCCAGAATCTTTCGTGGTGGATACGACGGAGACGCTGGTGAAGGTCGAGGGCACGCTAGACTTCTCCAAGGAGCGCTTCGACCTCGTCGCGCGCGGCCGCGGCAAGACCCCGAGCCTGTTCACGCTGAAGTCGCCGATCGTGCTCGAGGGGTCGTTCCGCAAGCCCTCGGTGCACCTGAAAGCGGGGCCGATCCTCGCGCAGGCGGGCATCGCTGCCGCGCTGGCGGTCGCGGCTGCGCCGCTCGCGATCGTTCCGTTCCTCGCCTCGGGTGGCGCGCAGGACGCGGATTGCGACAGCCTCCTGGTGGACGCGAAGTCGCACGGCGCGGTGAAAAAAACGAGCTAGTCCACCACGGCGCCCGATTCGCGCACCACCGTGCGCCACTTCTCGTGCTCGCTCCTCACGAACGCCGCGAACTTCTCCGGCGAGCCGCCCGCGGGATCGGCGCCTTCATCCACCATGCGCGCCTCGATCGCCTTCTCCGCGATGATCTCGTTGGTCGCCTTGTTGAGCATCGCGATCACCTCCGGCGGCGTGCCGCGCGGGGCGAAGATCCCGAACCACGATCCCGCCTCGAACCCCGGGAAGCCGGACTCCGCCACCGTTGGCACGTCGGGCATGGAGCGCGAGCGCTTCACGCTCGACACCGCGATGGCCACCAGCGTCCCGGCCTTGATGTGCGCGATCACCGAGGGAATGGTCGCGAACATGAACTGGATGCGGCCGGTGAGGAGGTCCTTCAGCACCTCCGCGCCCTTGTAGGGGATGTGCGTGGCGGTGAAACCCGCGCGCGAGGCGAGCATGAAGCTCGACAGGTGCGACGTAGTGCCGATGCCGGTCGAGCCGTAGTTCAGGTCCGACTGGCGCGCCTTCGCGTAAGCGAGGAACCCCTCCATGGTCGTGACCTTGAGCGAGGCCGGCACCACGAGGACGTTCGGCACGTCGGAGATCTGCACGACCGGGACCAGGTCGGTGAGCGGGTTGTACGAGAGGTTCTTGTAGAGCGTGGGGTTGACCGCCATGGGGCCGACCGAATTGACGATGAGCGTGTAGCCATCCGGGGCGGCGCGCGTCGCGAGCTCGGTGCCGAGGTTGCCGCCCGCGCCGGGCTTGTTCTCGATCACGAAGGGTTGCTTGAAGCGATCGGAGAGGCGCTGCGCAAGGGTGCGCGCCATGATGTCGGTGGTGCCCCCGGCAGTGAAGGCGACGATGATCTTCACGGGCTTGGAAGGGTATTGCTGCGCGAGGGCGGGGCAGGCGATGAACGCGGCGAGCACGGCCAGCATCCGGAAACGGTTCATGTATTCTCCTCGGGACGAAAGCGCAATCTACCGCAGAACCGGAGGACCCCCATGAAAAAACTCCATGCCGGCATCGTCGCCGCGGAGCGCTTCATCGGGCTCCTCGGCGAGGGCCCGTCGGACTCGCAGTGCGTCTTCAATCCGTGGCGCGACAGCGACGAGCGCGACCGCGATCCGCGCGCCGACATGCCGCGCCTGCGCCGCGACAACATGGCCGCCTACATCGATGCGCGCCGCACGCGCGCGCGCGTGGTGCTGCTGGGAGAGGCGCCGAGCCATCGCGGCTGTCGCTTCAGCGGGATCGCGTTCTGCTCCGAGACCGAGCTCGCGCAGAAGCCCGGCCTGGTCGCGCGCCGCACGCTATCGCTCACCAGCCGCGACGCGCAAGTAAAGCCGCAGCGCGAGAGGAGCGCCGCCGTGATCTGGAGCGAGATCGAGCGCGCCGGCAAGCCCTTCGAGATCGTGCTCTGGAACGCGTTTCCGTGGCATCCGTATCTCGCCGAGGGCGGCGCGAAGGCGGGGCCCTGTGGACCTTCGAGCAACCGCAAGCCGCGCACGCCGGAGGTCGCGCAGGGCCACGCGGTGATGCAAGCCCTGATGCGGTGCTTCACGCGGCGCCCGCTGGTGTTCGCCGTGGGCAAGGTCGCCGAGGACGCGCTCGCGCGCTGGCAATCGATCGAGTGCGCGGGCTACATTCGCCATCCGGCGCAGGGCGGCGAGGCGCTGTTCCGCTCGCAGTTCCGAAGCCAGGTCGCCGCTCGTTTATAGTCTGGCGATGTTCACCAACGTCGATACACCCGCGCTGATCCTCGACGCCGCGAAAGTCGAGCGCAATTGCGCCCGCATGCGTGAGCGCGTGCACGGCCATGGCGTGGTGCTGCGCCCGCACGTGAAGACGGCGAAGAGCGTCGAGGTGACACAGCTTGCGTTGGGCGCGCCGCACGGCGCGATCACTGTGTCGACGCTGCGCGAGGCCGAGTATTTTTTCGACCACGGATTTCGCGACATCCTCTATGCGGTCGGCATGGTTCCGGCGAAGGTACCGCGCGTTGCCGAGCTCGAGCGGCGCGGGGCGCGCGTGAGCACCATCGTGGACAGCGTCGAGGCGGCCGAGGCGCTGGTCGATGCGAGCCGCAAGGCGAACGTGCGCATCCCGACGCTGGTGGAGATGGATTGCGACGGGCATCGTGCCGGCATTCCCCCGGGCGACGACGCGCGGCTCTTCGCGGTGGCCGACGCGCTGGGCGAATCCCTGCTCGGGCTCATGACGCACGCCGGGGATTCGTATAACTGCGCGACCACCGATGCGATTCGCCAGGTCGCGGAGCGCGAGCGCGAGGCGGTGGTAAACGGCGCGCTGGCGCTGCGCGCGCGGGGCCACGCCTGCCCGGTGGTGAGCGTGGGCTCGACTCCCACCGCGACTTTCGCCGCATCCTTCGCGGGCGTGACCGAGGTGCGCACCGGTGTCTACATGTTCAACGACCTGGTGATGGCGGGCCTCGGCGTCTGCGCGCTCGACGATATCGGCATCTCGGTGCTTGCCTGCGTGATCGGCCACCAGCGCGACAAGAGCTGGATCCTCGTCGACGCGGGCTGGATGGCGCTGTCACGGGACCGCGGCACCGCGAAGCAGAAGGTGGACCAGGGATTCGGTTTGGTTTGCGACGCCTCGGGCAGCCCGGTGGAGGACCTCATCGTGAGCGACGCCAACCAGGAGCACGGCATCGTCTCGCGTCGCGACGGCGGGCCGATCGACTTCACGCGCTATCCGATCGGCACGCTGCTGCGCATCCTGCCCAACCACGCCTGCGCCACCGCCGCGCAGCACGGCGAGTACCACGTGCTTCGCGACGGCAGCCTCGCCGAGACTTGGGAACGCTTCGGCGGCTGGTAAATCCGCAACGGGGACAGACCGGGGACAGAGCGGGGACAGACCGGGGTCGTAGCGGGGTCTGACCCCGGTTTGGCTTTACTCGGCCTTGATGTTGGCGGCCTTGACGACGCCGCCGTACTTGGCGAGGTCGGTGCGGATCTGGGCGCTGAGCTGCTCCGGGGTGCCGGGAGTGGCGACGATGCCGAGGGTGGCGAGCTTCTCGACGGTCTCGGGGCTGGTGAGCACGGCGTTCAGCTCGCGATTCAAGCGCTCGACGATCGCGCGCGGGGTCCTGGCGGGCGCGAGGACGGCGACCCACGAGCTCGCTTCGAAGTCGGGCACGCCGGACTCGATGAAGGTCGGCACCTCGGGCATCGAAGGGGAGCGCTTGGCGCTCGATATGGCGATCGGCACAAGGCGCCCGGCCTTCACGTGCGACACGGCGCCAGCAACCGCGGTGTAGACCAGCGGGACATTGCCGCCCAGCGCGTCGGTCATCGCCTGGCCGCCGCCCTTGTAGGGGATGTGCGTGAGGTTCGCCCCGGTGCGCAGCTTCAGCAGCTCGCCCGCGATGTGCGGCGTGCCTCCGACTCCCGAGGTTCCGTACGACACCCCGTTCGGCTGCTTCTTCGAATACTCGACCAGGTCCCTCAGGGTCCTGGGCGGGAACGAGGGATGCGCGACCAGGATCAGCGTCGCATCGCCGATCTTGCCGATGGGCGCCAGCTCGGTCGTCACGTCGAAGGGAAAGTTCGCGAACACGTGCGGGTTGATGACGAGCGTGCCGTCGAAGCCCAACACGAGCGTGTAGCCATCCGGCGGCGCGTTCACCACGAGCTGCGTGCCGATGTTGCCCGAAGCGCCGGGCTTGTTCTCGACCACGATCGGCTGCCCGAGCCTGCGCGACAGCGCCTCGGCCACGACGCGCCCGCTGGTGTCGGTCACCCCACCCGCGGCGAACGGCACGATCATCCGAATCGGCTTGTCGGGGTACTGCGCTGCGGCAATCGTGGCGACGAGGGCAATGGCCCCCGCGGCGAATCTCTTCAACATCGATTTTCTCCTCACTCGGCGTGGCGTTTGTCGAAATCCCAGACGTCCTCGAAGCCCATGATCCGGGTGAGCTCGGTGAAATCCTCGAGCGGCACCGGGACATTCATCGAGGAGCCGGTCTTGCGAATGTGAGAGTAAACGCCGCCCATCGCCTTCACGGCGGCCAGGAGCGCGCTCACGGGAAAGATCGCGAGCCGGTAGCCGATCGCCTCCAGCTCTTCGCGCGCGAGCACCGGAGTGCGGCCCTTCTCGACCATGTTGGCCACGAGCGGCAGGTCGAAGCGCTTGCCGATGGCGCGCATCTCGTCCACCGTCTCTGGCGACTCGATGAAAAGCACGTCGGCGCCGGCCTTCGCATACGCGTCGCCACGCCGCAGCGCCTCGTCCAAGCCGAGGGAGGTGCGTGCATCGGTGCGCGCGATGATGAGGAAGTCTCGGCTGGAGCGCGCCTCGACCGCCACGCGGATCTTCTTCACCATGTCTTGCATCGGGATCACGCGCCGCCCCGGGGTATGCCCGCATTTCTTCGGGAATTCCTGGTCCTCGAGCTGGATCGCGCTGGCACCCGCCTCTTCATACCCACGCACTGTGTGGCGCACGTTGAGTAATCCGCCATAGCCCGTATCGCCATCGGCGATGAGCGGCGCCGTGGCCATCGACGCCATCTGCTTCACGCGATTCACCATGTCCGTGTAGGTCGCCAGCCCCGCGTCGGGAAGGCCCAGGTAGGATGCGACCGCGCCGAAGCCAGTCATGTAGAGCGCGTCGAATCCGAAAGCATTGGCGAGGCGCAGCGACACCATGTCGTGAACACCGGGCGCGACGGTGAGCTTCGGGGAGGAAAGGCGCTGGGCGAGGAGCGGGGCGGTCACGGTGACTTCGAAAGTACGGCAAAAACCGTTATAATTCCACCTCTTCAAGGCGCCCGTAGCTCAGATGGATAGAGTACCTGGCTACGAACCAGGGGGTCGTGGGTTCGAATCCTGCCGGGCGCGCCAGAATTACCGCGGCTTACGGAAACGTAAGCCGTTTCTCATTGGGGCCTGGCGGATTACTCAGTCGGTGCGCTCTCGGCGCTGACGGAAAGGACGGCCAGGCGCATGGCGGCGGTCGAAAATACCGTGGCCGCCTCTTTCAAGAACGCCGCAGTCGGTTCGTCCAATGAGCCGGCGAGCTCGCGATGCGCCAGCTCGATGGAGGCTTGAGCAAGTTCCTTGGCGTGGTCGATTCCAACCGTGAGTATCGTCGGAGGCATCAACGCAACCTTTCTCGCGTCAAGGGACGATAGATAATTGCGCACCGCGCTAATCACATCCGCATGGGTCGCGGCTGTTTGAATCGCGACGCACGCGGCTTGTCCGTTGATCAAGGCGTCACCCTACCGATTTCATCGCGAGGCATCCGAATCAGGCCGACTGACGCGAGTCGTCGAGATTTCCTCGCGATCGTGCGCGTCGCAGATTGCCGCAGCCGCCGCGGATGCGAGCCTTCGAACCGCTTCGCGCTCTTCTGGCGTGGGCGCACGATTAACCCGGAAATACGTGCCGAAGGTACCCATCACCCGGCCTTCGGTCGATTTGATCGGCAAGCTCCACGCGGCCACGAAGCCGAGCGCGAGGGGCAAGTGTCGCAGCTCCGCCCACTTCTCGTCAGCGGAAAAATCGGGGGTGGTCACGACCTCTCCCGTGGCGGCCGCCGCCGCACAGGTGCCGACATTGGTGTCCGGTTTCAGCCGATCGATGGCGTCGAGATAGTCCGCCGGAAGATTCGGTGAGGCCCCGTTGCGCAGCAGGCCATTGTCGTCGAGCACGAGGATCGACGCCACGGCGCCAGGTCCGGACGCGGTCTCGGCTGCGCTCGCCAGGCGCGCGAGGATCTCCCGCCGGGGTGCGCGCTCCTCGATCATGCGAAGGGCGCGCTCACAAGCTTGATCCACCAGACTCGCGGGCCCGTCCGATACGGTCCCGGATCGCTTGTTCGAGGTCATTGTCGCCATTGGCTGGATCTTGTTTGGTCGTATCCGTCTGCGGCGGGTGGACCTTTCGCCGTTGACAGTCTGTACGCTGGCCCGCAAGGAGTATGTCAGTGCCATCCTACTCGCCGTACCGGGGTACGGGGTCGTTCAGGGGGATGGCGGCGCACCGAGCGGTAGACGGATCTCGAAGCTCGTACCCGCGCCCACGGCACTGCGCACGGCGATCGCCCCGCCATGGCGCTCCACGATGCCGCGAACGATATGCAGCCCGAGGCCCGCGCCCTTGCGATTGGCGGGCTCGGCCTGCCAGAACGGATCGAACACTTTCGCCAGCTGGGCCTCGGCGATTCCGACGCCGGTGTCGGCGATTTCAAGGCGCAGCATTTCCGCCTCTTGCTTTGCGATGAGCCGCACGCTGCCTCCAGGCGGCGTGAACTTGAGCGCGTTCGACACGAGGTTCGACAGCGCCTGGGTGATGCGAGCGCGGTCGGCGCTGAAGTGCGCCGTGGCGTCGGCAGCTTCGACTTCGATACTCACTCCGGCGGCCTGCGCCGGCAGCGCGAAGTCGGCCGCCACCTCCGCGAGGAGAGTCCGGGTGTCGATCGGCTCGGTCTCGATCCCCATGTTCCCCGCGTCGATGCGCGCCACGTCGAGGAGGTCTTCGAGGAGGCGCGCCATGCGTCCGACCTGGCGCCTGGCGATGGCGACCGGCCGCGCCACGCGCTCATCGTGCAGCGCCTCGATGGGACCGAGCGCAAGCAGGATCGTGTTCAGCGGATCGCGCAAGTCGTGGACCACCGAATTGATGATTTCGCGGCGCGCGGCCACGGCCTTCTCGGCGACCTGCCTGGCGATCTCGGCCTCGTCGGCCTTGCGCACATGCACCCCGATCGTCTCGAGGAGCGTGATCTCGCGCATCGCGGATTGCGCGAGCTCTTCCATCACCGCGCGGTCGCGCTCGGTCCACTCGCGCGGCCTGTAGTCGATCGCGCAAAAGGAACCGATGACGTCGCCGCCGGCCGTTTTCATCGGCACGCCGATGTAGGCTGCCACCCCCAGCGACTCGACCGTCGGCACGTCGCGGTAAGTCGGGTCGGCGCGCGTGTCGCCGATCGCGAGCGTGCCATCGTTGACCATCGCATACTGGCAGAAGGTCGTGCCTCGCAGCTCACGCGTGGTGGCCAGCGGCTCGCCGAATCCGCTGTGGCTCACGTAGAAATCGCGGTCGGCATCGACCAGCGAGATGAAGGTGGCGGGAGCCTCGATCAGCTTCGCCGCAAGGCGCGTCAGGCGGTCGAGGGCCGCGGTGGCCGGCGTGCCGAGGAGCCCCGTCTGGTCCACGGCGCGCAACCGGTTCGGGTCGGATCGCGCGTCTTCGATTTCCTGCTGCTTGCTCATGTGCGCCGATTCCCGCCGGCAGCTATTTCGGGGCTCGGGAATCAGCGAGCTCCTTCTCGAGCCCCTCGATGCGCTTCTGCAGGGCGCCCATCTTCCCCTGCATCGCGCCCACGTTGAAGAAGGTCACATTGTTCGCCGGGGCGTCGAGCGTGTTGCCGTAGCCGAGCCAGGACGAATCGTAGACGCGCACCTTGGTGAAACCGAGCTCCTTCAGCAGCGTCGCGGTCTCGGAGGCGCGCACGCCGCTCTGGCAGTAGACGATGGTCTCCTTGTCGGGGGCAAGGCCTGCGTAGAGCGCCTTGAGCTCCTCGCGCGATTTGAGGTTCATGCCGTCCTTGTTGGAGACTTGCTTGCGGTCGAGCTTGCCCTGCGCGTCCGGATCGACCCAGTTCTGCGTGTAGTTGATGGAGACCGCGCCGGGGATGTGGCCGCCGCGGATCGCGCGGATGTCCTCGCCCTTGAATTCCTTCGGCGTGCGCGCGTCGACGATCTGCACGTTGGGGTCCTTGAGCTTGCGCACCACTTCAGCCGTGGCGACCAGCATGTCCGGGTTGGGGACGAGCTTCAACGCGACGGGCGCCAGGCGCGTGGGCTCCGTAGCCATGGGCTGGCCGGAAGACTTCCAGTCGTCGATGCCGCCGTGATAGACCTTGGCCTTGCCGGCGCCGAAGTACTGCAGCGTCACCAGGCCGAAATAGACCATCGGATTGGCCTTCGCCCCGTAGACCACGATCTCTCGCGACGGGTCGATGCCGGCGCCGCCGAGGATCTTCTCGAGGTCTTCCAGCGCGACATAGTCCTCGGTGTTCTCGTCGCGCAGCACGCTGCCGATCTCGTCGATGTTGATCGATCCGGGGATGTGGCCCTGCTTGTAGGCCGCGGCGCCGCGCGTGTCCCAGACGATCGCGTTGCGCTTCACCGCGTCGGCGACATACGCGGTATCGACGATGACGGACGAGGGCTCGGCGAGGGCGCTCGCCGCAAATCCGGCGAAAGCGCAGAAGATGGAGAATGCCTTGGAAGCGCGGGTCATGGGAATCTCGCAGGCAGGTTGAGGGGACTGGAATTATGAGCCTATGCTGTCGCCTCGCAAAACCGGGAGGCCGCCATGACCCGAATCGCTCGCCCGTTGTCCCTCGCGCTCCTCGCTGTCTTCACCGGCTTCGCCTGCGCCGCCGGCCCCGATCCCGCGGTTTTGAGCTACAAGCAGCCGGCGGACGTGAAATGGAACGAAAGCCCGGCCTACCCGGGCCTCAGGAACGCGGTGCTCCACGGCGATCCCTCCAAACCGGGCCCGTACGCGGTGCGCAACAAGTTCTCTCCGGGCGCCTTCAGCCGGCCGCACTTTCATCCGAACGATCGCTACATCCTCGTGCTCTCGGGCACGTGGTGGGTCGGCACGGGGGACAAGTTCGACCCGGAAAGCACGACCCCGATGCCGGCCGGCAGCTTCGTCGTCCACTACGGCGGCAAGGTCCACTACGACGGCGCGAAGGACGGGGAGGTCGAGCTCCTCATCTACGGTGACGGGCCGGGAACCTCGACGCGCGTGGGCGGGGGCTGAGGCCTCTCATTTCCCGAAGTGCTGCCGGACCTTCGCCGCAGTGTGAGGCCCACTGTGGTCCGGGAGCGCGCGAAGTTCAGTGCGCAGGCGAACATAGCGCCCAGGCACCGGTCAGGCGATCGAAGGCTCCAGGTAGCTCTGGAACACTGCGGCGTGCACCAGCGCGGGCTCGGCCGAGTCGGGCCACAAGTCCTCGGCACGGAAGCGAACGTCGTATGTGGGCTCGTCCGCCGCTTCCACCGAATGCGCGTGCGCGTCCGGGAAGGGATACACGGGCGACTCGCTCACCACCACGCCGACCTTCCCGCGAATGTAGCCCGGCATGCGCACGTGGCCCGCGACATGGTCGATCCGCACGCGCACGCGATCGCCGGGCTTGAAGCGTCCGCGCGACGCGACATTGGTGCGCCCCGGCGCGCTACCCATGGACAGCGGAAATCCACCACCCGCCCGGCGTTCCAGCTCCTCGCGCGTGACGATGCCCTTCTCGACGCACAGCGTGGCGAGGCTGGTGAGCGAGCGTTCGTAGTAGCTGGCCGAGAGGTAGTGGCGTGGCTCCATGCGTTCGATCGCGTGACGGTACTCGTCCATGTTGAATATGCCGAGCTTCACCGCGAAGGCGTAGAGCGCGTTCACGCGCTTCTCCCATGGCGCGTGGAAGGCGACCGCGTCGAGCGTGTAGCGCACCGCTCCGAAGCCCTGCTTGCCGCCGAGGTCGTGCATTCCGTCCATCGATCGATTCCTCCCTAGAGGCGCGCGACGCCGATCATGGCGTCGCGGGTGACGATCGCGGCGAGCTTGTCTTCAGGCCAGCCGATGGTCTCGGGCGGCTGCACCGGCACCACCATGTAGCGTGTATCCGCGGTCGTGTCCCAGACGCGGATCTCCACGTCGCGCGGCAGGTCGAGGCCCATCTCCTTCAGCACGGTGCGCGATTGGCGCACGACGCGCGCTCGATACTCCAGGTCCTTGTACCAATCGGGAGGCAGGCCGATGATGGTGAACGCGGTGCAGGAGCAGAGCGTGCAGCAGATCACGTTCTGGACGGTGGGCGTGTTCTCGAGCGCGACCAGGTGGCGGTGGTGCTTGGGCATTGCGAGGCCCAGCTCGGCGACGGCCTCGCGGCCATTGGTGAAAAGGCGCTGGCGGAAGGCGGGATCGGTCCACGCCCTGGCGACGACGCGCGCGCCATTGTCGGGAACCCATTGCTCCTCGGCGAGATGCGTGAGCTCTTCTATGGCGTCGCCGGGGTTCAGGCCGCGCTCCTCGAACGCGCCCTGAATGGCGTCGACTCGTTGCTCCACCGACGCGGTGCCCGAGGGCGCGGGACTGTGATCGTCGGGCATGGCGTGCTCCTCGTTCGAATCGAAGGAGCAGTATTGCGAGTCCCCGGGGAGGGGTCAAGCGAGCAAGTCGTAGCTCGCGGCGAGGCGCTCGGCGACTTCCGCGACGATGCGATGGCAATGGCGCGGACACTTGAGCGAGGGCGGGACATGCCAGTTCGCGGCGTCCCCGCCGCTGGCGTCGCGAAACACCGGCTTGGGCATCGGGCAGCGTGTCACGCAATCGACGACGCGCGCCTCCTGGTACTCGCGCATCAGCAATGCGTGAAGTTGCTCGGCAGTCACTGCTTGCCTGGGCATAAGGGCTGGGTTCTTGACGGGAATGGCACGGAGGATAGAGTCCGTACCGGGGTCCCGAGTCTGTAGGTGCGCGCCTACATCGGAACGATCCGCCGTGCAGGCGATCCACGTTGGATGACGAAGCCGAGAACCGGGCAGGCCCCCCCACCGCTTTCCCGCGAGGAGTTCGGCGAGCGTTTCCGCCTCTCGTTCTACGACCCCGCATTCCAGAAGGAATGGGAATCGGTCACGAAGCTGGAAGCGATCGCGTGGGACGGGTACAAGGAGGATCGCAAGGCGCCGCTCACGCAGAAGGCCGGCCGCGGTTTCGCCAATCCCGGTTACGAGCTTTCCGTCGAATGGCGGGCCACCCGCGACAAGCTGGTGCAAGCCGAAAAGCGGCAGAAGGACGCGAAGACGAAGTCGCGAGTCCTGGTGATCTGCGGCTCTTCCCGCAACGACGGCTCCTGCCCGGGGGAGATGTCGAAGACCTTCCGGCTGGCGAAACTCGCCGAGGAGACGCTGGAGAAGAAGAGGATCGAAGTCGACCTCCTCGACTTGAGCCGCCTCACCTCCGACTACGCGCTACGCATCCACCCCTGCAAGGGCTGCGTATCGACGGCGATGCCGCTGTGCCATTGGCCCTGCAGCTGCTATCCCAACCACGCGTTCAACCAGGTGGGCGATTGGATGGCCGAGATCTACGAGCGCTGGGTGGCCGCGCACGCCGTGATCCTCCTCACGCCCTGCAACTGGTATCACGCGTCGAGCTCGATGAAGCTGATGATCGACCGGCTGGTGTGCGCGGACGGCGGCAACCCCGATCCCACCGCGACCAACGGCAAGGACCCCGAGAAGGCGAAGAAGCTCGAGCTTGCAGGTTGGCCCTATCCGAAGCATCTCGAAGGGCGCGCCTACGGGGTGGTGGTGCATGGCGACGTTGCGGGCATCGAGGATACGCGCCGCGCGCTTTCCGACTGGCTCGACTGGATGGGGCTCATCGAGGCGGGTCCGCAGGCGCGGCTGGATCGCTACATCGGCTACTACGAGCCGTACGCGACCAGCCACGAGGCGCTCGATCGCGACAAGGATGTGCAGGAAGAGGTACGTAACGTCGCGCGCGCGGTAGCCACCGCGGTAGCCCACCTGCGCGCGGGGACGCTTGCCAGGCCCGATGCGAAGCTGGAAAGGCCGCGGCCTAAGTAGCGGGTTTCAGCCCGCGTTCTTCAGCGCGTATCCATAGGCGAGGTTGGTGCGACCGGCGCCGCTCTTCTCGTACACCGCCTTGTACTCGGCGATCTTGTCGTTGGCGATGCTCGCGCGCAGCTCCGCCTTCACGTTGTAGAGCCGCGCGTTGTTGCCGCCGAAGATCGCGGTCTTCACCGCGCCGTCGGCTGCGCCCAGCGGGGCGAAGCCGTACTTGAGTCGCAGCTCCTCGGGAATCTCGAGGCGGCGCAGCGCTTCGATCTGCCACTGAGGCGAGCCGGTCCAGATCGCGTCGGTGCCCCAGCAGACGTGGTCGGCCCCGAGGCCGCGGACGAGCTGGCCCATCATCACCGCGGAGACGCGCGGGTCGGCGATGGTGGATTGCGCGAAGAGCTGGCCCACGTCCGCGTAGACGTTGCTCACGCCGTGCTTAGCGGGAATCTCGGCCAGGTCCGTGACCCACTCGATGCGCCCGGTCTGCTCGAACTGCGCCCACGCGTCCTCCACCTTGCCCCCGCCCGCCCAGCGATAGCCGCCGTGATAGATGATGAAATTCAACTGCGGCCAGTCCTTCGCCGCCTTGCCCACGTCGCGCACGTCCGAGTGGGCGAGGAGGTGCGGGTACTGCTTTTCCACGGAGGGCGGGAAGAGCCCCTTGTGCACGCACACGTTCCTGATCCCCGCCTTGAGGAACCTCTCGTACGCGGGATAGACGAGCTTCTCGTCGTCGAGGCGCCACGGGTGCCTGGAGAGCTCCTTGTGGGAGTTGTCGCCGATCGTGTAGCCCTTCATCGAGTCGGGCTTGAGCTCGGTGAGCGCGTGCTCGACCTGCTCCATCCACCCCGGATAGCCCGGCGTGAAGATCGCGTGCGAGAACATCCGCTTCGCCTTCGCGAGGCCGTTCACGTCGGCGCGCGCCTGGGCCTTCATCTCGTTGGTGAGGAACCAGTCCTCGGGAATTTCCGAAGGCGCGCCGCTGATGCACGCGACCTTGGTGTCGCTGTCGAGGTAGATTTCCTTGATGTAGTTGGCGAACATCAGGTCGTCGATGGTCTGCTCCTTGCCCTTGAGGCCCGGATTCCATCCCGCCTTGCCCACCGCGTTCCTCTGCGCGACGAAGCCCATGATGCGCGTGCCGGGGCGCAGGAAGTGCGTGTGCATGTCCATGATGAATTGCCCGGAGAGGGCGCGCGCGCGATCGTCGGCGCGCTCCGGCTCCGCGGCCTCGGCGCGCGATACGCCATACATCGGCCCGTAGGTGTCGTTCATCGCGAGGAACGCGGCGGCCATGCCCGCGGCGCTTTGGAAAAAGCGCCTGCGGCTCACGCCCAGGCGCTTGGCCATTTGCGCGCCGCTTTGCTTCACGCGCGCCTCGAACTCGGCTTGCTTCGCCGACTGCGCAGACGGCATGAACTCGTCGCTCGACACCGACTGCGTGGGAATGGGCGACGGGAACAGGGACTCGGCGGATGCAAGCCTCGCCAGCTCTTCCGGGGACAGCATGCTCATGGGGCCTCCGATTGCGGTTGCGCGGAAACCGCCATTCTGCCGCAAGCCTCAGTCGGGCTGGATGTTGGCCGCTTTCACGATCCGCGCCGACTTGTCCATTTCGGAGCGGATATGCGCCGCGAATTCCTGCGGCGTGCCTGCGACCACGATCACGCCCGCGCCGATAAGCTTTTCCATCACGTCGGGCTCGCGTAGCGCGCGCACGATCTCGGCGTTCAATTTTTGCAGCACCTCGGGCGGGAGGTTGGCGGGCGCGACGAGCCCGTACCACGCGCTCGCTTCGTACCCAGGAATGCCGCTCTCCGCGACTGTAGGCACGTCGGGCAGCATGGGCAGGCGCTTGGCCGCGCCGGTGGCGAGCACCTTCAGCCTGCCGCCCTTCACATGCGGCAGCGACGTTGGCAGCACGTCCATCTCGAGCTTCACCGTGCCACCGAGGAGGTCCGGGTACGAGGCCGCGCTTCCCTTGTACGGCACGTGCGTCATCTCGATCCCCGCCATGCTCTTCAGGAGCTCCATGGCGAGGTGCTGCGACGAGCCGCTGCCGCCCGAGGCGTAGCTGATGGTGCCGGGCTTCGACTTGGCCGCGGCGATGAGCTCGCGCACGTTGGAGACGCCGAGGGACGGATGCGCGACGAGGAGCATCGGCGCGGAGACGGCAAGCGTGACCGGCGTGAAGTCCTTCACCGTGTCGTAGGTCATCGTCTTGTAGAGGCTCGCGTTGGCCGCGTGCGAGCCGGGCGAGGCGATGCCGAGCGTATATCCGTCGGGCGGGGACTTGGCGACCAGGTCCGAGCCGATCATGCCGTTCGCGCCGGGCTTGTTGTCCACCACCACCGGCTGTCCGAGGCGCTCGGAGAGCTTCTGCGCGACCAGGCGCGCCACGAGATCCGTGGTCCCGCCCGGCGAGTACGGCACGATGATCTTGATCGGCTTCGACGGAAACGCCTGCGAATACGCTGCCAGCGGCAGCAAAGCCGCGACGATCGCGGCGAGGATTCTCTGCATGGCTAGTCCTTCACTTCTTCGGAGTGGATCGGCATGCCCATCTCGCGCAGGATCTTCTGCACCTTGGATACGGTGACGTCGCGCACCTGCACGCCCTCGTCGATGGCGACCGAGGCGGCGACGCCGGCGGCCTGTCCCGTCGCCATGCACGCCGGCATGTTGCGCGAGCGCGCGTGCGCGTCGTGGTCGGCGGAGATGCAGCGTCCCGCCACCAGCAAGCCCTCGACGCCCATGGGCAGGAGGCAGCGGTAGGGGATCTCATAGGGCGGCATGCTCTGGAAATCGACGTCGCCGCCTTTCGGGTCGTGGATGTCGAGGGCGGAGGCATCCGCCGCGATGCTGTCCTCGAAGCGATTGCCCTTGACGGTATCGGCGCCGGTCAGCGTGTATTCGCCCTTGATGTGGCGGGTCTCGCGCACACCCAGGATCGGCGACACCTGCCCGATGCGCGAATTCTCGAAGCCGGGGATGGTCTCGCGCAGGCACCGCGCCACGCCCTCGATCTGCCGGTAGCACTCTACGATCGCCTCGGTGAACTCCTTCGGCGAGAACACGTTCACGCCCAGCACGCGCGTGCCGTTCACGTACATGAGCCCGCCCGCCGTCTTCAGCGTGATGTTGTCGCGCTGGAGCTTCACGCCGGTGTCCTTCTGCCACTTCTGGAGGGTCTTGTTGAAGCCGGTGAGCCAGAGGTTGTAGTCGAGCGCTTCCTCGGTGTCGGGGATGGCGCGCGCCGGGATGTCGTCGCTGGTTCGCGCCCACTTGGCGAGCTTCTTGATGTCCACGTTGGACATCGTGAAATACATCGACACCGGCTGCATCACGTTCTTGTCGGCGTCGCCCGAGCCCATCACGAAGGGCGCGTCGGCCTTGGCCGCCATGTCGGCGTCGGCGGAGCAGTCGATGACGACCTTGGCGCCGACGAACTGGCGCCCTGCCTTGCTCTCGATGATGACGCCGGTGACGACGCCGTTCTCGACGACCGGGCTCGAGACGAAGGTCTCGAAGAGGATCTGCACTCCCGCCTCCACGCACAGGCGCGTGAGGAGCATCTTCATGATCTCGGGATCGGTCGGCGAGGCGATCTTCACGTCGCCGGTCTTGGTCATCGCCATGTAGTCGGAGCCCGCGCCGCCCGCGGAGCGCGCGAGGTTCCAGATCTCCAGCGGCAGCCCGCCGACCAGCGCGCCCGAAGGCTTGGTGTTGAGGCCGAGGGTGAGGACCCCGCCCAGCGAGCCGAAGCGCTCGATCATCACGACCTTCTTGCCGCGGCGCGCCGCGGAGATCGCCGCGAGCGGGCCGGTGGTGCCGCCGCCCACGACGACGATATCGGTCTGCATCAGCACCGGGATCTCGCGGGCGGGTTCGCGGATGGTCTTGCGCTTCACGTCGGTGTCCATGGTCAGTCTCCCTTGGCGCCGGAGGCCTTCACGGCACGGCCCCACTTGGCGATCTCGTTGCGATTCCAGGCGGCGAACTCCTCCTGGGTGTTGCCGACGGTGAAAGCACCGCTGGTAGCGAGCTTCTCCTGCACCTCCGGCATGCGCAGCACCGCGACGATGTCGGTGTGCAGTTTGTCCACGATGTCCTTCGGCGTCCCAGCCGGGACCAGCGCCCCGATCCACGACACGGCCTCGAAGCCCGCCACGCCCGATTCGGCGACCGTCGGCACATCGGGAAGCGAGGGCACGCGCCTCGCGCTTGTCACCGCGATCGGCTTCAAGCGCCCCGACTTGATGTGCGGCATCGCCGAGACGATGTTGTCGAACATCACCGAGATCTGGCCACTCATGAGGTCGGCGATCGCCGCCGGCGTGCCCTTGTACGGGACGTGGACCATGTCGGTGCCGGTGATGGCCTTGAACATCTCGCCCGCGAGGTGGTTCGAGGTGCCCACGCCGCCGGAGCCGAAGTTGATCTTCCCGGGGTTGGCCTTGGCGAAGGCGACGAGCTCGTTCATGTTCCTGTATGGAACACCAGGATTGACGATCACCACCAGCGGCGTGGTCGCCACCAGCGTGATCGGCGTGAAGTCCTTGAGGTAGTCGTAGTTGAGCTTGGAGTAGTAGGTGGTGCTGATCGCATTGGCGACGGTGCCGAAGAAGATGGTGTAGCCGTCGGCGGGCTGCTGCGCCGCCAACTCCGATCCCAAGTTGCCACCCGCGCCGGGGCGGTTGTCGATCACGACGGGCTGGCCCCATTTCTCGGAGAGCTTCTGGCCCACCTGGCGCGCGATGATGTCCGTGGCGCTCGCCGCGGGAAAGCCGAACAGGATCTTCACGGGCTTGTTCGGATAGTTCTGGGCCTGCGCGAACGCGGGAGCGGCAAGGGCCGGCGCGAGCGCGACGCAAACGGCCATGAGCGTGGACTTCACGGGGGGAATCTCCTCTTGTGGGATGGGCGAAAGCCGGTGGGAATGGCGATACTATGATACTATATAGTATCGGTCAACCCTCCTTTCGCAATGCCATGAGCGCATCGCCATGAGCGCAGTGCCCCGCAAGCTCCTCGACAAGCTTGGCAAGCCCAGTGTGGCGGGCCTGCCGAAGTACGCGCAGTTGCGGGAGATCCTCTTCGCCGCGATCAGCTCGGGCCATTGGAAGCCGGGCGCGCGCTTGCCGACGGAAACCGAGCTCGCCGCGGTCACGCCGTTCAGCCTGGGCACCGTGCAGCGGGCGATGCGCGCGCTGGTGGACGAAGGCCTCATCGTGCGCACCCAAGGCACAGGCAGCTTCGTCGCCGAGGGACGCGCGCCCCTGGACGCCCCGCTGCACCTGCGCTTTCCGCGCGAGGACGGCGAGGGTTTCCTGCCACTCTTTCCGAAGCTGATCGCCCGACACCGCATCGCCGGGGCGGGTCCCTGGTCGGCCTACCTTGCCCAGGACGGCGACAACATCATCCGCATTGACCGGCGCTTGAGCGTGAACGGCGAATTCAACGTCTTCAACCGCTTCTATGTGAATGCCGACAAGTTCGCGAGCGTCGCCGCGCGGCCGTTGGCCACGCTCGACGGCGTCAACATCAAGGAGCTGCTCGCGAGCGAGCTCAACATGCCGGTGACGCACGTGGAGCAGCGGGTGCAAACCCGGAAATTCGACGGCGAAGCCTGCAAGGCCGTCGGCGTGAAGGCCGGCACGACCGGCCTCGTGCTCGAAAGCGCCGCGAGCGCCGGGCGGGGCAACTGGATCTACTTCCTCGAGTCTTTCATTCCCCCGAACCGCCACAAGCTCGACGTGTGAGGATTTTTCAGTTCTCGGTGCTCGCCCATTCCTGCGCGGCGCGCGCTGCGGCGGTGCGAGTGTAGAAGAAGCCGTCGCGGACGAAGCCGGAGATGAGGCTGGCCTTGGCGGCGACCACGCGGCCGTTGGCGGCGCGGTCGATTACCACCTCTTCCGGAAGCCCGTCGAGGAGGTGGAAGGGGGCGAGGCGGCCGTCGGCGAAACGCGACGGGTAGATGCGCTGCGTCGCGAAGTCGAAGAAGGCGGGCCGGAAACCGAGACCGGAGTTTTCCTGGCTACGTCCGCCCGTGCCGACGTGGAAAGTGTTCTCGCGCTTCAGTTCGGTTTCGGTCATCAGGCGTTTCACTTTTCGCTCCCCGCGGGCTGGATGGCCCGGATCAGTGAGTCCATATTCCACCGACCGGGGGCGCGCCGATATGGGAAATGTCTCAATCCGCGCGTCGATATCCGCCGCAAAAGCGGATAGGCGGTCGCGTGGGACCGATGTAGGGCGTTGTCCTAGGCGATTCTTACTGGTGAAACGCCTATTACTGTTTTGGAATTTTCGCTGGCCGCGTTTTCCGTGCTCGCGTCTCATGGCGGCTCTACCAACCGAGGCGAGGAGCCCCATGAAAACCAAGCTCACCTGTTTCATTGCATGTGCCGTCGTTTCAACCGCTTTCGCTCCGCGGGCGCTCGCGTCCGAAGGCGACCCCAAGCCGTCGCAGCAAAGCCGCTTCGCGACTTGCGCGCATGAGTCCAAGGGCCTGCGCGGCGACGATCACCAGAACTTCATGAGCGAATGCCTGAAGGGGCACGGCGCGGAGGCCGAGGCGCTGAAGAAGGAAGCCACGGCGCATCGCGCGCTGGCCGAGCCTTCCGGCCAGCAAGGCAAGATGAAGACGTGCAACGACGAAGCGGGCCGCAAGAGCCTGCACGGCGACGAGCGACGCGCCTTCATGAGCTCCTGCCTGAAGGGCTAGCGGGCGATTTGCGGCTCGGCGGGCTGCGCGAGGTGGTCGGCGAACCGCTCGCGCAGCGCCGTCTTCATGAGCTTGCCGGTGGCGGTATGCGGCAGCTCGTCGACGAAGGCGACGTCGTCGGGGATCCACCACTTCGCCACCTTGCCTTCGTAGAAGGCGAGGAGCTCTTCGCGCGAGAGCTCCGCCTTGGGTTTCCTCACCACGATGAGGAGCGGGCGCTCGTCCCACTTGGGATGCTTGCAGGCGATCACCGCGGCTTCCTGCACCGCGGGGTGCGACATGGCCAGGTTCTCCAGCGCGATCGAGCTGATCCACTCGCCGCCCGACTTCACCACGTCCTTGCTGCGGTCGGTGATGCGCAGGTAGCCGTCGGCATCGAGGGTCGCCACGTCCCCGGTGGGAAACCATCCGTCGACGAGCGGGCTCTGCGTGCCCTTGTAATAGCCGTTCACCACCCACGGCCCGCGCACCATCAGGTCGCCGAAGGCCTTGCCATCCCACGGCAGGTCACGTCCGTCGCCATCGACGATCTTCCAGTCCACGCCGAACACAACGTGGCCCTGCTTTTCGCGAAGCGAGCGCTGCTCGTCGGGGCTCATGCGCAGGTGCTTCTCCTGCAGCTTGCAAACGCTTCCCAGCGGCGACATCTCGGTCATGCCCCACGCATGGTTCACCTCGATGCCGAAATCGTCCTCGAGCGTGCGGATCATCGCGGGCGGGCACGCCGCGCCGCCGATGATGGTGCGCTCGAGCGTCGTCAGCCGAACCCCGTTCTCCTTCATGTACTGGATGAGGCCGGCCCACACGGTCGGCACGCCGGCTGAGAACGACACGCGCTCGGATTCGAAAAGCGCGTGCAGGGACTTGCCGTCGAGCGCCGCTCCCGGGAATACGATCTTCGCGCCCACCAGCGGGGCCGCGAAGGGCAGCCCCCAGGCGTTGGCATGGAACATGGGCACCACGGGCAGCGCGCAGTCGCGCGCGGACAGCCCCATCGCGTCCGGCAGGCAGATCGCATAGGCGTGCAGCACAGAGGAGCGATGGCTGTAGAGCGCGCCCTTGGGATTTCCGGTGGTCCCCGAGGTGTAGCAAAGGCCGCAGGCGGTGTTCTCGTCGAAGGTGGGCCATTCGAAAGCATCGCTCTCCGCGGCCACCAGCTCCTCGTAGCAGAGCATGTCGCCGGCGTCCTTGGGCATGTGCGCGCGGTCCGTCATCAACACCACCTTCTTCAGGTGCGTGCACCCGGGACGAAGCTTCGTCACGAGCGGCAGGAAGGTGAGATCGAGAAACAGGATCGCGTCCTCGGCGTCGTTGAGGATCCAGGCGATCTGCTCGGGAAACAGGCGGGGATTCACGGTGTGCATCACCATGCCGCTCCCGGCCGAGGCGTAGTAGAGCTCGAAGTGGCGGTAGCCATTCCAGGCGAGGCTCGCGACGCGGTCGCCAGCATTCAAGCCGAGCTTGGCGAGCGCATTGGCGAGCCGGCGCGAACGCTCGTGCGCTTCGCGATAGGTGTAGCGGTGAAGGTCGCCCTCCAAGCGGCGCGACACGATTTCTGTGTCGCCGTGGTGCCGGTCCGCGTGCCGGATCAAGCCGGACACGAGAAGCGGTGTTTCCATCATCAAGCCACGCATGGCTTTACTCCGGATGGGATGTCCGGAGATGTTACGCCGCCCCGCGGGGAGCCGCGAGGCGCAAGCGGGAACCGTTGCTACGCGCGGGTGGTGCGCTGGAACCAGTAGGCGCGGGTGTCGTGGCTCCAGCAAGCCGAAATCGGCACCTTGGGCTGTTGCGCACGCATCTTGGCGAGTACCCAGCGCGCGCGGGCACGGCGCGACCAGTTGGGAAAAAATTGGCGCGCGAGGGCGCGGGTCGTTGCGAAGCTGTTACGTGTCATGTGCGTGTGTCTCCTTGTTGAAAACATCATCGCGTTTAATCCCTTGGTTATCTGTCGGAGCGGGAGAAGCGGGGGGTCTATCGGCGCTGAATCGGCTATCGGACTTGTCCTGCAAAAGCGCCGTCGTTCTTTCCGCCGACAGGCCCGTTTCTGTGGGTAAACGTGCGTGAAGTCACAGCGTTGTTGTCGGTATTCGGCGACGCCTGCCGGCCGTCGGCCGGCGCTTGCCGGTCGTCGCCCGGCATGGCAAGCGCGCAGCGCGTAGCCGAAGATATGGCAACAGGAGTCCCCATGATTCGCTCGATCGCGGTTAGCGCAATCCTCTCCCTGGCCCTCGCGGCCCAGGCGAACGACGGAGTCGACCTTTCCCTGAGGACCAAGGCGCTGGCTTCAGCCGGCGTAGCGCCGAAGCACGCGGATGCGCCTTTCGCCACGGGCCGCGATCCGATGCCGCAATTGCTGATGATGGAGGAGCAAGAACGCCGGGGCCCGCGTGGCGCCTGCGATTACACCGCCAAGGATCTTTGCTATGACCTGGCGGATGGGCGGGTGGTGTACCGCCCGGCGAGGAACTACATGCCGGCTGTGGAAGGGCTCAGGCCCGAAAGCGTAACCCTTCGCCACAACCGCGTGGTCTTCAAGTACAGCTTCCGCTAGCTCTAGATCCCGTTCGAGGCGTACTTGGCGTCGCTCAGGGCCTTGGCCTTGTCGGCCCGCGCGGCACGCATGCAGGCGATCTTGCCCTCGCCATGCTGGTCGCCGCATTTGGTCTTGGCCAGGTCGTACTGCGCCTTCGCGCGGGCGAGCTTGGCGTCGGTGGCGGCGGCAACGGTGCCGCGATACTGGGCCTCGAGGTCCGCCTTGCGGATACGCTCGTCGGCTTTCGCCTCGGCCTTGCACAGGTCCTTCCCCTGGCTGTCCAGCTCGCGGCACTTCGACATCGCCGCGTGGGACTCCGCCTCGATCGCCTTCTTGGCGGCGCCGAAATCAACCGGGGACATGAGCGAGCGCGGCGAATCGACGGCGGCGCCAATACCCAGCGCGGTGGCGCTGACGAGGATGGCTCCGGCGATCGTCGTGAAAAGAGTTGTGCGTTTCATGGTGGCCCGCTTCCTCGTTGGTACGGTTGCAAGCCGGCGAGTGCTGTGGGTGCCGGGTTGGAACGATGATCTCCCGAGGGCCAAGGCCAATCTGTCGGCGCTGATGAAGCCGCGAGGTGGGAATTGCTGAATTCAGCGTCAGGTAATTCCTGCGTGCGGCAGCATACGTAGAGGGAACCCTCACGCCCGCCAAAAGCACAAGGGCCGATCCTGGGATCGGCCCTCGCGATGCTGCTCACGCTGGTGCGGCGGCTTAAGACTTCCGGGTGGCCTTGGCTTCGGCCATGCCCTTGTCCTTGTCGGCCTTCGCCTGCTTCTTGCAGGCGAGCATGTCGGAGCCCTTCTGGTCCTCGCACTTCTCCTTGGCGACCTCGTAGGTGGCCTCGACCTTCATCTTCGCAACGTCCATGCGATTCTTCTCGTTCGGATTGCGCTTGTAGTCGAGTTCTTTCTTGGCGAGCTTCTCCGTGGCTTTCGCCTCGGCCTGGCAGATGTCCCGTGCGTTGCCGCTCAGGGGTTTGCACTTTGCCTTCGCGGCCTTGGCCTCGGCTTCCACCGCGTGCTTGGCTCGCTTGTACTCGTCGGTGGAGATGCCGGAAGTCTTGTTCTCCATCCTGTCCGGCGTGACCGCCTTGGCGGCGGGGCTCGGAACATTCTGTGCAGTAGCAAGTGTCGCCGTACCGAGCAGGAAGGCCCCAGCAAGGGCGGCGTAAAGAGTAGTCATTTTCATGTTGTAGGGCTCCTTATGCGATTCCAGTCACTGGACCCACTGATTGCGCTCGCACTTGGCTTCGAAGTCCACGATCTGCTTCTCGGCCTCGTCCTTCGCAATCCCGTAGGAATTCTGGAGGCTGCCCGCGAGCTTTTCGCGGCGGCCGGCTATCTTGTCCAACTCGTCGTCGGTCAAGCGTCCCCACTGCTCGCGAATCCTGCCGTTGAGCTGCTTCCAGCTGCCTTCGATGCGGTCCCAATTCATGGCGTCACCTGAGTTGGAATGGATTTCTATCTCTATGCTGCGGACAACAACCTTTCCGCCGCACCTGAGATGATCGGTCGGAGCGTCCCGGCTATCTGTCGGAGGAAAGGAAGTCCCATTGCGAAATTAGCTGATAGCCGCGTAAGACGGTTCCTACAGTTGAACCTCCGCGCCGGGAAGGGCATCTCACCGGTGACGCACCCGCGTCCGTCACCCAGCCTTTCGCAACAGGAGATTCCCCCATGTCCGCACCTTTCCAGCTCCCCCCGTTGCCATGGGGTGAGAGCGCCCTCGAGCCCGTGATCTCGGCACGCACCATCGGCCTGCACCACGGCAAGCATCACGCCACCTACGTGAAGAAACTGAACGAGCTGGTGGCCGGCACTCGCTTCGCCGAGATGGCGCTGGAGGACGTCATCGCCGCCAGCGTCGGCGGCGAGGACACGAAGAAGATCTTCAACAACGCCGCGCAAGCGTGGAACCACACGTTCTTCTGGAGCTGCCTCGCGCCGCGCGCCGGAGGCGAGCCCTCGAAAGCGCTCGCGCGCCGGATCGAGGAAAGCTTCGGCGGCTACGCGCAGTTCAAGGAGAAGTTCTCCCAGGCCGCGATCGACACCTTCGGCAGCGGCTGGGCATGGCTGGTGGCCCGCGGCGACAAGCTCGAGATAGTCTCGACCTCGAACGCCGGCACGCCGCTCACGATGGGGGCCACGCCGCTCCTCGCGATCGACGTGTGGGAGCACGCGTACTACATCGACTACGAGAACCGCCGGCCCGAGTTCGTGGGCGCCGTGATCGACAGGCTCCTCAACTGGAATTTCGCCGAGGAGCAGCTGGAAAAGTCGATGTCGGGCGAGCGCAAGGCCGCCTAGCGCGTCCGGGGTCGGTACAATTCCGACCTCGGATGTCTCGCCTCCCCCACGAATCCCCCCGCGCGGTCGCGTACTGGCTGCTGGCCTGTTGCGCGCTCGTCTTCGCCATGGTCGTGGTGGGCGGCATGACGCGCCTTACGCACTCGGGCCTGTCGATCGTGGAGTGGCAGCCCATCGTCGGCAGCATCCCGCCCCTCGATGACGCCCAGTGGGCCGAGGCCTTCGCCCAGTACCAGCGCACCCCGGAGTTTCGCCTGCGCAACCACGACATGACGCTGGCAGGCTTCAAGGGCATTTTCTGGTGGGAGTACTTCCATCGCCTCCTCGGGCGCGTGATCGGCGTAGCCTTCCTGCTGCCATTCCTCTATTTTCTCGCGCGCCGCCGCGTCAACACGCGCCTGGGCGTGAAGCTCGCCGGCATCTTCGTCCTCGGCGGCCTGCAGGGGGCGCTTGGCTGGTACATGGTGAAGAGCGGGCTCGTGGATGACCCGCGCGTGAGCTCGGTGCGCCTGGCGGCCCACCTGGGCCTCGCCTTCCTCATCTACGCGTCGATGCTGTGGGTGGCACTCGGGCTCCTCGTGCCCCCGGCCACGCGCGCGCGGCGAAGCCTCGTCACGCACGCGGGCATCGTCGTGGCTTTGGTGTTCGCGATGGTGCTGTCCGGGGCGCTGGTCGCCGCGATCAAGGCCGGCTACGCGTACAACACCTTTCCTCTGATGAACGGCGAGTGGCTTCCCGCGGAGATCCTCGTCATCAGCCCGTGGTGGATGAACCTCATCCACAATATGGCGACGGTGCAGTTCAACCATCGCTGGCTCGCGATGGCGGTCGCCGCGGTGGTGGTTGCTTTGTGGTGGCGGGTGCGACGTGACGAGACGGCCGGCCCGCGCCCGCGCGCGTGGAGCCACGTGCTTCTCGCCGCGACAGCCTTGCAGATCTCGGTGGGCATCGCGACGCTGCTCCTCAGGGTGCCGCTCGTGCTCGCGGCTGTCCACCAATCGGGTGCGCTCATCGTCTTTACTGGCTCGATCGTCCTCGCGCACGCGCTTCGCGGCGCCGGTAACACCCGTTGGTCGGAAATGTGAGGTAAGTCTCAGTTTGCCGGCCTCGTAGCAGGGATAATGTGTCGAGACATGAAAACGAGACTGGGTCACACGAGCCCGACGAAGCAGGCCGTGCGCATTCGCAGGTTTGCGCTGGGGCTGTCCGCCTACGGGATCTCGATCCTCCTGCTGGGCATCGCGCACGTCCTCGACCTGATCGCGCTGGGCCCGGTGATCGCGGCGGTGTCCTCGATGGCCGCCATCAATGCCGCGGTCTACGCCGCGCTTCGAACCCGTTACAACGAGCGCTTCAGCGACCCAAGCCTGACCTGGGCCCAGGTGCTCGCCGGCACCGTCGTGCTGATGTTCGTGGTCTACCACTTCGACCACGACCGCGGGCTGGCCCTGATGGTGTCGCTCCTGGTGCTCGCCTTCGGTGCCTTCCGCTTTACGACGCGCGAGTTCCTCGTCGCCGCCGGCATCGTGCTGGCCGGCTACGCGGCGGTCATCAACCTGCTCTTCTGGATGAAGCCCGACGTGGTCGACGTCTGGCTCGAGGCATTCCAGTGGATCACGCTCGCCCTCGTGCTGCCGTGTTTCGCGGTGATCGGCGGGCGCGTGAGCGAGCTGCGCCAGCGACTGCGCCGCACCAATGAAGAGCTGTCGTCGGCGCTGGGGATGATCCAGAAGCTCGCCACCCACGACACGCTCACCGCGCTGCCCAATCGCGCGCTGTTCAACGAGGAGCTGGTGCACGCGATCGCGCAGGCCGAGCGCCACGGGCGCACGCTGGCGCTCTTCTTCCTCGACCTCGACCGCTTCAAGGTCATCAACGACACCCTCGGCCACGCGGTCGGCGACCGGGTGCTGCAGGAGGCCGCGCGCCGCCTCACCGGCGCGGTGCGCTCGAGCGATCTCGTGGCGCGCCTTGGCGGCGACGAGTTCGTGCTGCTCATCGAGGATTTCCACGACTCGACGACCCTCACGGAGATCGCCGGCAAGATCCTGGAGGCATTCGCGCCGACCCTCACCGTCGAGGGCCAGGAGCTGGCGCTCTCGGCGAGCGTGGGCATCTGCACCTACCCCGCCGATGGCGTAGACGCGCAGGTGCTGGTCTCCAACGCCGACATCGCCATGTACCGCGCCAAGGAGCAGGGCCGCAACCGCTTCTGCTTCTACGCCGCGGACCTGAACAAGCTATCGCAGGAACGCCTCACCCTGGAGGCGGGGCTGCGGCGCGCGCTCAAGCGAAACGAGCTCGACGTTTTCTACCAGCCGCAGGTGGACTTCGCCACCGGAAAGGTGAGCGGCGTCGAGGCGTTGTTGCGCTGGCGCCATCCCGAGATGGGCCTGCTGACCGCCGACAAGTTCGTGCCGCTCGCCGAGGAGATCGGCGTGATCATCCCGATCGGCTACTGGGTGCTGCGCCGCGTCTGCGAGCGCGCGCGCCATTGGCAGGAGCTCGGCATGGCGATGCCGGTGGCGGTGAACCTCTCGGCAAGCCAGTTCCACGAGCCCGCGCTTGCCAGCGAGCTCGCCAGGATCCTCAAGGCCACCGGGGTCGCGGCGAGCATGCTCGAGCTGGAGATCACCGAAAGCATGGTGATGCGCGACCCGGATCGCGCCGCGGAAGCGATGCATGCGTTGCACGCCATGGGCGTGCGCATCGCCATCGACGATTTCGGGACCGGGCACTCGTCGCTCGGCTACCTCAAGCGCTTCCCGATCGACCGGCTCAAGGTGGACCGCTCGTTCGTGCGCGACCTGCCGTACAACAGCGACGACGTGGCCATCACCCGCGCGGTGATCGCGCTGGCGCACAGCCTGAAGATGAGCGTGGTGGCGGAAGGCGTCGAGCTGAAGGAGCAGTTCGATGCGCTACGCGAAGAGGGGTGCGACGAGTTCCAGGGATACTACTGCGCGCGTCCGCTCGAGGAGGGCGACCTCATGCGCTTCCTGGCCGGCCATCAGCCGCCGAGCAAGGCGGCCAGGACGGCCACGATCACCAAGAGCATGTAGCGGTGCAGCGCGCTCACTCAGCTACTCTTTTCATAGGGTGCGGCGGCTTCGAGAAGGGCGCGGCCCCGCGTGGCGTGCGTGGTGATCATGCAACGATCCCGTTTGAATCCCCCGAGCGTGGCGCACGAGGCGCGCTCCAGCTGGTAGCGCGCCTCGACGCGGGCACGCTGGGCATTGCGGGCCGATTCCTGGTTGCGCCGGAAGCTCGCCTCGAGGTCCGCGACGCGGACCAGCTCGCTGGCGTCGGCTTGCGCGCGACATAGCTCCCTGGCCTTTGCCGCGCTTTCCTCGCACCGCGCCAGGGCAACCGGGCGCGCCGCTTCGATTCCCGCCATTGCCGCTACGTACTGCGCGCGATCCAGTGTCCGCCCGTCCGGCGACAGCGCCACGCCGATTCCAGGAGCTGCCGCGCTGCTGACTATCGTTCCGATTCCCAATGCGACCATGATGGCTCGTTTCATGATCCCTCCGTGATGGCCGTGGATACGCCGACTGCGCATGCAGGCGTGACATCATCGTCGGACCGCCAAGGAGAGGTCTGTAAGCCGTTACGAAAGGCGGTGCCCGTAGTTTCTGATAGCGGCGTCGGACGATTCCGACACTGGTTCTGGACCTATTGCCCCGCGGTGATTCCGCCGTCGAGGTAGAGGATCTGGCCGGTCACGAAGTCGGAGGCGGGCGAGCAGAAGAAGAGGGTCGCGCCGACAATGTCCTGCGGATCCGCGACGCGTCCCAGCGGGATGCGCGCGAGGAGCTGCTCCCAGCGCCCGGGGTCGCTGCGCCACTTTTCCGCGGCGTCGGTCAGCACCACGGTGGGCGCGACGCCGTTCACGTTGATGCCATGGGGCGCGAGCTCCAGCGCATGCTGCTTCACCAGCATCACGAGCGCACCCTTGGTGGCGCAGTACGCGGAGTACCCGTAGCCACGCATGCCAAGCTGCGAACGCACCGAGAGCATGTGCACGTGCTTGCCGCCGCGGCGCGCTTCGACCTGCCGCGCTGCCGTAGCCTGTGCGAGGAACATCGCGGAGCGCAGGTTTACGCGATAGATTTCATCGAAGGTCTCGGGGCTCACGTCGGCGATCTTCTGCTCGCGGTTGAAGCCGACGCAGTTCACCAGCAGGTCGAGCCCGCCCATCGCGTCGGCCGCGTTCCCGACGCCGTCGCGGATGCTGGCGACGTCGTTCGCGTCCATGGCGATCCCGAACGCGCGATGGCCCTCGCCGGAAAGCTCGCTGGCGAGCGCGGTGGCCTTGGTGGCGCTGCGCCCGGCGACGGCCACCGTGGCGCCCGCGCGTGCGAGTCCCAGTGCGACCGCCCTTCCGATTCCCCCGTAGCCGCCCGGCACGAAGGCGCATTTTCCCTTCAGGTCGAAGAGGTCCATGGCGTCAATCCATGTGCAGGCCGCCGTTCACGTCGAGGATCTCGCCGGTGATGAAGCCGGCCAGCGGCGAGACTAGGAAGCGCACCGCGTGCGCGAATTCCTCGGGCTCGCAGAAGCGGCCCACCGGGATCTGCGACAGGAGCTGGCGGCGCTGCGCCTCGGTGAGCTGCTCGGTGACCATCGGCGTCTTCACGTAGGCCGGTGAGATTCCGTTCACGGTCACCCCGTGCGCGGCGGTTTCGCGCGCGAGCGAGAACGTGAGCGAGGTCATCGCGCCTTTTGAGGTGGCGTAGGCGGTGCCCGCGGTGAGCCCGCCGGTCTTTGCGGCGAGCGAGCAGATGTTCACGATCCGGCCCCACTCGCGCTTCTTCATGGAAGGCAGCACGGCGCGCGACCAGAAGAAGGCGCCGTCCACGTTCACGGCCATCACGCGGCGCCACTCGGCGTCGCCGGTGGCCTCGGCCTTGTCGTTGGAGAGAATGCCCGCATTGTTCACCAGGACGTCGACGGGCCCGAGCACCTTCTCGATCTGCTGGTGCGCCTGGCGAACCGCGCCGGGATCCGAGATGTCGCACGACACGGCGACCGTGGTGCCGCGCAGGAAACGCACCAGCCCGTCCAGGCGCAGCGCGTCGATGTCCACGAGCGCCACCTGCGCGCCGTCTTCGAGGAGCGCGCGCACTACCGCGAGGCCCATGGTGCCGGCCGCGCCGGTGACTACCGCCGTTTTTCCCTTGAGGACCATGGGACTTTCGAATGGTGGATCGATTGCGCCTAGCTTGTCGGAAATCCGTCCCTGACACCAGTTTCGCCACGCGTCCAGCGCGGACGCCTCGCGCACGCCGAAACCTCGGCGGCCTCGCCGAACTCCCGGATTTCGACCGTTACCTCGGAAAACTCGGCACTCGCGGCGCGCAATCCTCGTAGTTGTAGGGAATGCCGGGCGGCCCCAGAATGGTCACCCATGGTCCCCATAGTGAAAGTCGTGTTCCTCCTGGGGCTCGCCGCATGCGGCGCAGCCGGGGCCGCTACGCCGTCGGTGAGCGCGGGCAACCACCACAGCGTGGCGCTGCATGCCGACGGCACCGTGCGCACCTGGGGCGACGATTCCAACGGGCAGCTCGGCCTGGGACGCACTCTCCTCGCGAAGGCACCCGCCCCGGTGCTGGGCATCGCCAACGTCGCGCAGGTGAGCTCCGGCATCAACCACGTGGTCGCCCTGAAGCGCGACGGCACCGTGTGGGCGTGGGGCATCAACAACCTCGGGCAGCTGGGCGACGGCACCACCACCAATCGCGCGACACCCGCGCCGGTGCAGGGTCTCACCGGCGTGATCGAGATCGCGGCTGGGGGAGGGTTCACGCTCGCCCTGAAGGGCGACGGCACGGTCTGGTCGTGGGGCGAGAATTATCGCGGGCAGCTCGGGTACGAGGAGAGCACGCGCCTTGCGGTGCGCGTGCCGCGCCTGCCGTTCATCCGCCACATCGCCGCGGGCGAAGGCCACGCCCTCGCGCTTTCCGACGAGGGCATCGTGTGGGGCTGGGGCGCTAACGACAACGGGCGCCTGGGCGACGGCACCCGGACCGAGCAGTACATGGGCCGCACCGACGCACGCCCCGTGACCACGCTCGCCAACGTCGCCGCCATCGCCGCGGGTGGCTCGTTCAGCGTGGCCGCGACCGTGAGCGGCCTGGTGTACGCGTGGGGTAGCGGGGACGCCGGCGTCCTGGGCAATGCGAGCCTCACGCAGACTAGCGTGCCGGTGCTGGTTGCGGGCCTGTCGGGCGTGACCGCGCTCTCCGCCGGCGACGACCACATCCTCGCGCTGTTGAACGATCGCACCGTGATGGCCTGGGGCGGCGGCTACTCGGGCCAGCTGGGCGATGGCCTGGGCAGCCCATCCGCGACGCCGGTCCGTGTCGCCGGGCTCGCCAACGTGGAGTCGATCCGCGCAGGCGTCTTCTTCTCGATTGCGCGCACCGCAGATGGATCGGTGTGGGCGTGGGGCAACAACTCCTTCGGCCAGATAGCCGACGGGTCGACGCAGTCACGTCTCACGCCGCAGCGCATCAACGGGATTCCCGCGCTGGCGTCGATCGCCGCGGGCGGCTTCCATGCGTTCGGCGTGCTCCCGGATGGGCGTGTCTATGCGTGGGGCTCCAACGACTACGGCGAGCTCGGCGATGGCGTGAAGCCCCTCAGGTCCACGCCTGCCCTGGTGCCGGGCGCGACATCGATCGCGAAGATCGCCGGGGGCGGCGCGCACACCCTCGCGTTGAAGGCCGACGGCACTGTCATCGCATGGGGATACAACGGGCTCGGCCAGCTGGGGGATGGAACACGGGATTCGCGCTCCACGCCCGGCGCCGTGTTGGGCCTTTCGGGCGTCGCCGAGATCTCCGCGGGTTACTTCTCCTCGGCGGCGCGCAAGTCCGACGGCACGGTCTGGACCTGGGGGTACAACTATGGGGGCCTGCTCGGGCTGGGCGATAGCGATGGGCGCGATGCGCCGTCGCAGGTGCCGGGCCTCGCGGGCGTCACGTCGATCTCGATGGGCCCGTCGCACACGCTCGTCGTGTTGGCCGACGGCTCAGTGCGCGCGTGGGGAGGCAACGGCGCGGGCGAGCTCGGCGACGGCACGCTTACCGATCGCAACGCGCCGGTCGTGGTAACGGGCCTCGCCAATGTGAAGGCGGTCGCGGCCGGCGCCGGCCATTCGCTCGCGTTGAAGAACGACGGCACCGTGTGGTCGTGGGGCGAGAACTATTCCGGCGAGCTGGGAGATGGGACAGAGACCCGGCACGCGACCCCCGCGATCGTTCCGGGGTTGGGCGGTGTCGTGGGCATTGCGGCCGGCGACTCGTTCTCGCTCGCCGTGAAGGGCGACGGCACCGTCGTCGGGTGGGGCGCGAACTGGAACGGGCAGCTCGGCGACGGCACCGGCTACTCGACCGCGAGCCCGGTGCAGGTAGCGCGCGTGCGCGACATCGTGCAGGTCACGGGCGGGGGCACCGGCGCCATGGCGCTGAAGCGCGACGGCAGCGTGGCGTCGTGGGGCAACAACATCGACGGGCGCCTGGGCGACGGCACGTTCGTCGACCGCGATGCCCCCGTCACGGTGCTGCGCGAAGAGGGCGCCGGCACGCTCGAGGGCAACGACTGGTTCCTCGATCTCAATCCCGCCATCGCGAAGACCATCGCATCCGACCTCGTTCCGGTGTTCCTGGTGGTGACCGCGACTGCCGCGGGCGAGGTCACCGCGAAGGTGCGCTTCCGCGGACAGGACGTCGGCACCACGTCGAGCGTCTTCACTTTCGCGCTCGCACCCTCCACCGTGGTGAAGCGCGATTCCAACAAGGCGGCGTTGAACCTGGGCTACGCGAAGAGGGCCGACGGCACCAAGGACACCGCGATCACGTGCACCCTCGCGCAACTCGTGAACGGCGAGCTGCACCAGGCGTCGGCGGCGACTTTGCAGGCGTACGTGAGCGGAGTCCTCGCCTCGCAGGGCCAGTCGGTCACGATCCTGAACAGCGCCGCCGCTGGCAATGTCCCGGGCGCCACGTTCTTCGTGGGCTACGGTGCGAACGGCTCGACGATGATCGACAGCGGCTTGAATCGCAGCGCGGTCACCGTCCCCGGAGCGGTCAGCTGCCAGCCGCAGGCGCCACAGACGGGATGGTGGTGGAATCCGCTCGAGGGCGGCCGCGGATTCTCCATCGAGGCGCAGGGCAACCACCTCTTCTTCGCCGCGTTCCATTACGACGCGTCCGGGCGCGCGACCTGGAATGTCTCGCCCGGCGTCACCTCCCTCGACGGGTCGTATTTCACGAGCGACCTCTACAACGTGGCCGGCGGGCAGACGCTCGGCGGCGCTTATCGCCCCGGCAACGCCGACAAGGCGGGCGCGATCACGCTCCTTTTCACCGACGCGTCGCACGGCACGATGATCTGGCCCGGCGGCAGCGTTGCCATCCAGCGCCAGCCCCTCGTCCCCGGCGGCCTCGAGGCGGCGCCGCAAGCCAATGTCCCGGAGAACGGATGGTGGTGGAATCCGCAGGAGAGCGGGCGCGGCTTCTTCATCGAGTGGCAGAAGGGCTACGCCGACATCGCGGGCTACATGTACGACGACTCGGGCAAGCCGACCTGGTACATCGCGGTCTACGAGACTCCGAACGCGCGCGCGTTCAGCGGCAACTGGTGGACATTCGCCAACGGCCAGTCCATGGGCGGGGCCTACCGCGCGGCGACGCGTACCAGCGACAACTTCGCGCCACTCACCATCAACTTCAGCGGCCCGGACACCGCGGTGATGACGCTTCCCAACGGCAGGACCACGACACTCATCCGCCAGCGGTTCTGACACGCGCGCGTCGTTCTGTTATATCTGCGCGGCAGGCAAATAAGAAAGACCAGGGAGAGATGACCGTTCTTCGAACCTTCGCCCGCCTCGCGGGCGCATGCGCTTTCGCGTTTCTCGCCGCGCCTTGCGGGGCGGCGACACCGTCGGTCAGCGCCAGCGTGAACTCGTGCGCGCTCGACGTGGCCGGCACGGTCTATTGCTGGGGCAGCAACCGCTTCGGAGCGCTCGGCCAGGGCCAGAGCACGCCCGCCGCGCAGACCGCTCCCGCCGCCGTGCAGGGATTGTCTCCCGGCGTGTCCTCCGTGGCGGCGGGAGGCAACCACAGTTGCGCGATCGACGCCGCAGGCGGCGTGAAGTGCTGGGGCAACAACAGCCACGGCCAGCTCGGCAGCGGCTCCGCAACCGACAGCTCGACGCCCGTGCAAGTGGTGGGGCTCGCCTCTGGCACGCGCGCGCTTTTCCTCAGCACCTACTACTCGTGCGCGCTGCTCGATTCCGGCACCGTGACGTGCTGGGGCGGCGGCAACCTTCCCGCCGGACCGGTGCCGTTCACCAACGTGCCCCGCGCCGTCGTGGGCCTGCCCGCGAGCGTGAAGTCGGTGGCCGCGGGTCTCGAACACGCTTGCGCGCTTACGACGCAGGGCGCGGTCTGGTGCTGGGGATCGAACTTCGCGGGCCAGCTCGGCAATGGATCGACCAACTCCAGCGCGGCCCCGGTGCAGGTGGCGGGCCTGGCCTCCGGGGTCGCCAGCATCGCCGCGTCGAAATATCACACCTGCGCGGTGACCAATGCAGGCGCCCTGTCGTGCTGGGGCCTGAACACCACCGGCGCTCTCGGCAACGGCACCACTTCGAACAGCTCGATCCCGGTCCCGGTGAGCGGGCTCGGCGCGGGAATCGCTTCGGTGGCGGCGGGATACGAGCACACGTGCGCGCTCACGCAGGGCGGCTCCGTGCTGTGCTGGGGAAGCAACCAGTTCCAGCAATTCGGCAACGGCTCAAACGTGTCGACCCTCACGCCGGTGTCGATACCGAACCTGGGCTCCGGGCTGGCGTCGCTTTCCTCCGGAGGATTCCACACGTGCGCGCTACTGGCCGACGGCGGGGGCCTGTGCTGGGGCTTCAACAGCTCGGGCCAGGTCGGCAATGGAACCACCGCGGTCACTGCCGCACCCGCGCGCGTCGTGGGCCTTTCCGGAGCGCGCGCCCTCGCCACCGGCTCCCTGCACACCTGCGCGCTCACCGTCGCGGGGGCGGTGTGGTGCTGGGGAGATACGACGCAGGGCGCGCTTGGCACGGCGACGCTGCAGAATATCCCGACGCCGCTGGGCGTCGTCGGCTTGCCGGCGGATCTGCGTTCCGTCGGACTCGGCTATTACCACGCATGCGTGCTGCGTAACGGCGGTGAGGTACTGTGCTGGGGAGCGGGTTTTTTCGGCCAGGCCGGCAGCAACGCGTTGTTCACCTTGCCACCCTATGGGACTTCCACGCCTGTCACCGTTGCGGGATTGCCAGCCGCGGTCTCGCTCTCGGTAGGGTCGAGTCACAACTGCGTCGTCTCGGCCAATGGGCAGGCGTGGTGCTGGGGCGACAATAGCGCGGGACAGCTCGGCATAGGCTCGAGTGGAAATGCCAACTTCAGCGCGGCGCCGGTGCGCGTCACCGGTCTCGTTTCCGTGCGGGCGATCGCCGCGGGCCTCGCCCACAGTTGCGCGATCGATTCCGGCGGAGGCGTTTCCTGCTGGGGCTACAACGGATGGGGCCAGCTCGGCAATGGAACGCGCACCGACAGCGCCGTGCCGGTACCGGTGCAAGGCTTGTCCTCTGGCGTCGCCGCGCTCGCTCTCGGCTGGTATCGCACCTGCGCGCTGACGAACACCGGGGCGGTGTTGTGCTGGGGCCAAAGCGAATCGACGACACCCACGCCGGTGGCGGGCCTCGCGTCGGGCGTCACCGCGATCAGCGTCGGCGGGCAGCACGCATGCGCATTGAAGGCGGGCGGCGAGATCGTGTGCTGGGGCTCGAACACCTACGGCCAACTCGGTGACGGCACCACCGCCCGGCGTGACACGCCGGTGCCGGTGGTTTCCCTTGCGACGGGAGCCTCGGCGATCGCCGCCGGGACCAATCACACCTGCGCGGTCGCGTTCGGCGGCATCGTCGGCTGCTGGGGCGGCAACGAGAACGGCGAGCTGGGCGATGGCACCTTCGCGGTTCGCTCGCGTCCCGCGGTAGTGCTGCGCCGCAATGGCGACGGCTCGATCGTCACCGGTGACTGGTACCTCGACCTCAACCCCGGCGTCGGCAAGGTGATTCCGGGCGACCGCATTCCGGCGTTCCTCGCCGTCGCGACCGGGAGCGCCTCGTCGAACGTGACGGCACAGGTCCGTTTCCGCTCGCAGGACATCGGCAAGCGCATCCGCGTCTTCGCCTACGCGCCGGCGGCCCTCGTGCGCGGCGCGCTCGCCGCGAAGGATGGCGAGACCTGCGTCCTCGCGCAGCTCACGCCGACCGGCCTGCTGCAGACCTCGGCTTCGGCGCTTGGCACCTACGCGAGCGACGTGCAATCGTCTCAGCAGCAGGCGGTTTCCATCCTCCAGAACGCGAATCCTTCGCAGGTCGCCGGCGCCACGTTCTGCGTCGGCGCCGGCGCCACGGGAGCCGACGCGGTGAATAGCGCGAACAACCAGTGCGTCGTCACCGTGCCGGGCAACCAGGTCTGCCTCCCCGACGCGACGGTGAGCTCGGGCGTCGTCGCCAACGTCCCCGGCGTGTATAGCGGACTGTGGTGGAACGCATCGGAATCCGGTTGGGGCATCAACTTCACGCAGCGCGGCAACAACGTCTTCGTCGCGTGGTACACCTATGACGCGAGCGGCAATCCGAAGTGGTATGTCGCATCGAACTGCGCCCTGGTCGGCACATCCTGCAGCGGGTCGCTCTACGAGGTGAACGGGCCGCACTTCTTCGGCGTCGCCTTCAACCCCGCGCTTGCCGTGGTGACGCAGCCCGGGACCATCCAGCTCTCCTTCCAGGACACGGGCCGCGGCAGCATGACGTACACGCTGAACGGCCAGACGCGCAACGTGGCCATCACGCGCCAGCTCACGCAAGGCGCTGCGGCCGGATCGCTGGTCGACTATACGGACCTGTGGTGGAACTCCGGCGAGTCGGGATGGGGTGCCGCGATCACGCAATACGGCAGCCAGATGTTCCTCGCCTGGTACGTCTACGACGCGGCGGGCAAGCCCGCGTGGTACGTTGCGTCGAACTGCGCGCTGAACGTGGCGGGCAACGGCTGCTCCGGCACTCTCTATCGCACCACGGGACCGGCATTCGGCCCCACCTTCAACCCGACGCAGGTGCAGGTCTTCACCGCGGGCACGGTGAGCCTCGATTTCAGCGACGGCAACAACGGCAGGCTTTCCTATTCGGTCAACGGAACCTCGTCGAGCAAGGCGATCACGCGGCAGCTTTTCTGATCCATGGGAGAACAGATGTCCTTCGCAGGCGCACGTATCGCTGGAATCGCTTTGTTGTTTGCGGGATGCGCAGCGCTCGCCCAGACCTCGAGCACGTGCGCGCCCATGGGGCAGGTCCCCGGGCCGGGCGGCGGCGGTTACATCGCCGGGGGCATCACTCGCCCCCCAGGCTCCACGCTGGGGATAGTGCCGAACGATTGCGGCCAGTCGGTCTCTTCCACCACGCTCTGGACGCCGAGCGGGCAGACCTCGTCGTCGGCATCGGTGGTGGTGCCGCCGGCGGGGGTGACCCAGGTGCACACGGTGCGCACCTCCAGTGCGAGCCAGGTGAAGACGGGCTCGATCTCGGTGACAGGCGCGGCGGCGGGCACGCCGCTTTGCACGATTTCGGTACCCACCACGACACCCGCGGTGGGGCAGACGATCACGTTAAGCGCCACGTGCTCACCCGCGCCGACAACGTACAGCTGGTCGAGCTCGAGTTCGGACATCGCACTGGTGTCGGGACAGAACACCGCGCAGGCGACCTATACGTTCGTGACCGCGACTCCGGGCACCGTCATCCGAATCCTGTACCTGCAACCGTTCAATGCCGCCGGCTCCGGCCCTTCCGCCGCCGCCGGCTTTACCATCGCCGGTGTCGCAGTGCCCGCGCCGGCCGCCATTCCGGTCGCGCCCGGCGCCTACCACTCTTGCGCGCTCACCGTGACCGCAGGCGTGCAATGCTGGGGCAGGAACGACCTCGGCCAGGTCGGGGATTCGACCACCGCGGGACGTTCGTTCCCGGCGGCCGCTGTCGGGCTTGGGTCTGGGGCGACCGCGGTGACTTCGGGTGCCTTCCACTCGTGCGCATTGATGTCCAATGGCGGCGCGAAGTGCTGGGGCAGCGGCGCGTCGGGCGCGCTCGGCGACGGCACGACGACCGTGGCGGCCGCGACGCCGGTGAGCGTGGCCGGATTTCCGGGCGGCTCGGCGGGCACGCTCACCAGGATCGCGGCGGGATACGAGCGCACCTGCGGGATCGCCGCGGACACGCGCGTTTGGTGCTGGGGCAAGAATGACGTGGGGCAACTGGGCTCGGCGCCCGGTCCAGGCTCCAACTCATCGGTGGGCCTTCCGGTAGTGAACGCCGCTCCTCCCAACGACTCGCATCTTACCGGTGCGATCGGGCTCGCGATGGGCCAGAACCACGGCTGCGTGCTGCGCTCCTCGGGCGGCGTCAGGTGCTGGGGCGACAACCAGGTGGGACAGATCGGCAGCGGCTCGACCAACTTCCTCGTCTCCTATCCCGCGGACGTCGTCGGCCTCACGAGCGGCGTGAAGGCGATCTCCTCCAACGGATTCCATACCTGCGCGCTGACCACTGCGGGCGGCGTGAAGTGCTGGGGACGCAACGCGAACGGCCGCCTCGGCGATGGAACGACGACCGAACGGCGCGTGCCCGTGGATGTCGTGGGGCTTTCCAGCGGCGTCACGGCGATCGCCACCGGCGGCAACAATTCGTGCGCGCTTCTTTCCAGCGGCAACGTGCTTTGCTGGGGAGGCAACGCGGAAGGACAGCTCGGCGATGGCACCACCACCGACCGTTTGGTCCCGGTGAAGGTGAGCGGACTTCCCGCGGGCATCAAGACGATTGCCGGTGGAGGGTTCTTCAATGCCGCCCTCGCCAACGATGGCGCGGTGTACCAGTGGGGCGACAATGCTTACGGGCAAATAGGCGACGGCACCCTGTTCGACCGCATCGCGCCGCGCGCCGTGATCGGCAGCAACGGCAGCGGCTACCTCAGCGTCACGAACCAGATACCTACAGTGCCGCCGCAACAGGCGCCCGCGATTCCGGTGTCGGTGACCGGCAGCGTCGGCGCAACGGTAGCCGACGTAACCGTCACGCTCGCGCCGCGCCCGCAGGACGCCGGCGCCAACTCGCGCGTCTTCGCGTATGGGCTCGCCCCGGCAAACCTGGTGCGGACCCTCCTCAAGGCGGGTGAGGCGGAGGTGGGCGACACGGGGATCATGGCCAAGTCGGAAGGCAAGGCGACCAGCGAGGCCTGCAAGCTCGTGCAGCTGAGCGAGTCGGGGCAGCTGCGCGGGCTGAACTCGGCCTCGGAGCTCACGCCCTTCGTGAGCAACGTGCTGTCGGCGCTGGGTTCCTCGTTCAAGCTCCTGAACAACGTGCCGACCATCAACATCGCGGGCGTCACGATCTGCCTCGGATATGGCCCCACGCCGGACGCGATGGTCACCAACGGCACCAGCCAATGCCTGCTTACGGTGCCGTCGAGCACGGTGTGCAACCCGCAGCCACCGCAGACCGGTTGGTGGTGGAACCCGGCGGAGGGCGGAAGAGGCTATTCGATCGAGGTGCGCAACAACAAGATCTCCTGGGCGGGCTATCTCTACGACACGTCGGGGAGGGCGACGTGGCATGTGGCGAACGGCGCGATGCTGTTCGACGGCGCGCTCTTCGTGGGCCCGCTCTACAAGGTGATCAACGGACAAACGCTCGCCGGACCCTATCGAAGCCCGTTCGCCTCGCCTGGCAACCTCACCGTGGTCGGCAACGTTTCGCTCACCTTCAACGACCCGGGCACCGGAAAAATGGTCTGGCCCGGCGGAACGGTGCCGATCGAGCGCATGAACATCGTGCCCAACGGCCTGGCTTCGACCGCGGCGGCCAACCAGCCCGAGAATGGATGGTGGTGGAACGCGGAAGAAAACGGCCGTGGCTATTTCATCGAATGGCAGAACGGCTACGCCGACCTCGCGAGCTACATGTACGACGAGGCGGGCAACCCCGTCTGGTACATTTCGGTCGCCGAGACTCCGAACACTCGCCTCTTCTCCGCGAGGTGGTGGCTCTTCGGCGGCGGGCAAACCCTCACCGGGCCCTTCGTGCCGGGCGCGGCGCAGAGAGTCAACGACAATGTGGGGCCGGTGGTGATCGAGTTCTCCGATAACCAGAACGCGATGCTCACGCTCCCGACCGCCGCCGGCGGCACGCGCAGGATCCCCCTGACCCGGACACCCTTCTGACCATGAAAACGACCCACGTCCTGCTCGCCGCGTCTTTCGCCGCCGGCGTGAACGCGTTCGCCGCGCCCGCCGCGGAAGTCTTCAGCCTCGACGGCAAGGGCGAGTTCCGCGAGGCGCGCGAGCTCACCTGGCGCCCGGTCACGCTCAAGCTCTCCCTTTTCCCGACCAACTACGTGCGCACGCTCGAGCAGAGCAAGATGGCGATCCTCTTCGCCGACCGCACGCAGATGCGCCTCGGGCAGAACAGCGTGATGCAGATCAAGGAAGTGGCGAGCGGCCCCGACACCAAGACCGTCATCGACCTGCAAAAGGGGCGCAGCTGGACGCAGTCGAAGACCACGCCCAAGGGTCTGGTCATGGAGACGCCTTCGGCGCTCGCGGCGATTCGCGGCACCGACTGGGAGATGGTGGTGGACGAAGATGGGCGGGCGACCCTCTCGGTGTTCAGCGGCGAGGTCGAGTTCTACAACGACCAGGGCAACGTGATCGTGCGGCCCAACGAGCAGGCGCGCGCCGAACGCGGCAAGGCGCCGGTGAAGCTGCAGCTCCAGGTCTCGCGCGAGCGCGTGCAATGGGTATCGTCCGCCACGGTCGACACGCAGCGCTACGTCGAGTTGCGCGCCGGCGCGACGGGTGAGCTCGCGCAGGTCGCGGCGATGGTGCGCGAGAAGCGCCTGGGCGACGCCTACGCAAAATTGCAGGCGATGGTTGCCGCGCCCGGCGCGGCTGCGGTGTCCTTTCTTCTTCTCGCCGACTTCGAAACGTATCGCGGCGACGTCGCGAAGGCGCACGAGATCTTCGCGCGCGCCGCGGCGCGTTTTCCTTCCGACGAGCGTTTCGACGCGGCGCTCGCCCGCACCGCGCTCCTCGCCGACGACGGGGAGGGCGCCTACGCCCATGCCCGCGCCGCGCTCGCCAAGCGTGGCGATTCCGCGGAAGCCTGGATCGCGCTGGGCGACGTCGAGCGCCGGCAAGGGCGCGCGCGCGAGGCGCTGGCGGCCTATGGGAAGGCGGTGGAGGTAGCCCCGGACGAGGCGCGCGCCTGGTTCGGCCTGGGCGTGGTCGAAAGCGAGCGCGAGAACGTGAAGCGCGCGCGCACCGATCTCGCCAACGCCATCAAGCTCGACGACACCGACGCCACCTTCCGCGCCGAGCTGGGAACCCTCGAGGGCTTCGCCGGCAACCTCGCCCTGGGCCGCGAGGAGCTGCGCAAGGCGATCGCGATGCAAGGCGACAACTACGTGGCGCTCACCGGGCTGGGCGTACTCGAGCTCAAGGCCGGCAACGGCAACGCGGCGATGGAAGCGCTCTTGCAGGCAAGCCTCATCGAGCCACGCTACGCGCGGGCGCATGTCTATCTCGCCGCGGCGTATTACCAGGCCGGGCGCGACGAAGCGGCGCTGGCCGAGCTCGCGCGCGCCACCGAGTCCGACCCCAAGGACCCGCTGCCCTATTTGCTGATGAGCATCATCCACCTCGACCGCATCGAGCCCGGCTACGCGGTCGTCGAGGCGCAGCAGGCGCTCGTGCGCATTCCCTTCCTCAAGTCGCTGAACCAGGTGGCCGACAACCAGAAGGGTGTCGCCAACGTGGGCGCGCCGCTCGCCTTCATGGGGCTCGAGGCGTGGGCGCGCAGCATGGCGCACGAGTCGTACCTGCCGTTCTGGGGCGGCAGCCACCTCTTCCTCGCCGACCGCTACGCCGGGGAGTTCGACCGGCGCTCGGAGCTGATGCAGGGCTTCATCACCGATCCGATGGTGTTCGGCGCCTCCAACCGCTTCCAGTCGCTCCTCGGCGAGCCGGGCCACCACGGGACGCTGTCGATGCGCGTCAACTCGAGCGACGACCTGCGCCTCTTCGAGCCGGTGCTGACGCTGAACGGCTACGACCTCTCGCGGTTTCCCGCGGCCTACTTCGTCGAGGCCGTCGATACGCGCATCGATCCACGCAATACCGCGTTCGATGCCCGCGCGCGCACGTTCACCGCGGCGGCGGGAGCGAAACCCACGCACGAGATCGGCATCTTCATCTACGCCAATCACCTGTCGGTGGACGCCGACTTCGGCCGCGACACGAGCCTCTTCACGCGTATCGGGGGCTCCGCCACGCGCGTGGACGCGGGCATGCGCTACGCCTTCGATGCCGCGTCGAGCGTGTGGCTGAAGGCAGGCGCGAGCGAGCAGGATTCGACACTCGACGACGTGAACGCGATCCAGGGCTCGACGCCGCTGCTTCGGCAATCGCATTTCGTCACCAAGCCGCGCTCGAGCGACGTGGCGCTGCGCCACACCGCCGTGCGCGGCGATTCGCTCGAGCTCACGTGGGGCGCGGAATGGGCGCGCCTGAAGACGCCGAAATTCCTCGAGCGCGACCGGTTCTTCCATTTGCCGTCGCCCGCCCAGCCGCAGGATAGCCTCGACCAGACCGACCGCGATCGCTCGCAGAACCTGTACGCCGTTGTGCGTTGGGGCGGCCCGCGGCTGCGCCTGGACGCGGGTGTCGCATGGAGCGATTACAGGAAGGATCGTGACATCCTCGTGCGCGTGGCGAGCGGGAACGTTTCGCTGCAGGAGTCGTTCTCGCGCCGCAAGGCCGATCCGCTCCTCGGTCTCACGTGGCGCATGTCGCCCGCGATGCTGGTGCGCGCCGCGTGCCGGCGCTGGACGCGACCCGCGGGGCTCGACACGCTAGCCCCAGTCGCCGTGGCCGGGGTGCCCCTCGACGACCAGCTGGTCTTCTCCGGCGGCACGCTCGAGCAATGCCGCGGCCAGTGGGAGTGGACTCCGGCGGAGCGTACGTTCGCGACCGCCTTCGCCGAGCGCGCGCGCGTTCGCAACCTGGTGTCGCCGCTCGACGGCGTGCAGAACACCGGCGCCGACGTGACCAACCTCGAGCGCCTGCGCAACCGCGCGATCTCCGCCCCACCCAAGCCCGATCTGCTCGAGGACATCCCGGTGTACGGCGAGGGCATCGCGCGCCGCGCGGGCGTGGCCTTCGAGCACATCGTCACGCCGCGCATCGGCGTGCGCGCGCATTACACCTACACCGCCAGCGAGAACACGGCGCCCTTCTTCGACGGGCTTCGCATTCCCTACCTCGCGCGCCACCACGCCAACCTCGGGCTCACGTGGGCGCCCGGATGGCGCACCTTCGTCACCGCGCAGGCCGTCTACCGCAGCGCGCGCTTCGCCGATGAGCCCAACCGGCTGCGGCTTGCGCCGGGCTGGGATGCGCAAGCCAGCGTGTACGTCGAGACCAACGACAAGCGCTGGGCGCTCGAGGCGTATGCCGCCAACCTCCTGAAGAAGGATGCGTCGGACCTTTTCGGTATAGTCCTCACCTACCGGTTCTGAGCGCGCCGCCCGCGGCGCGAGGCACATGAAGCTGGTCGAGCGCAGCACCGAGTTGCCCGCGAAGTACCTCGCCGCGCTGGCGGCGTGCGTGGCGCTCGTGCTGGGCGCGCTCGGCTTCACCAACCCCTGGCGCATCCTCGAATCCAAGGGCTTCGACCTCCTCTCCGCGATCGACGCGCCGGAGCGCTCGAGCCTGCCGATCACCATCGTCGGCATCGATGAGCCCTCGTTCAGCGAGGTCGGGCTGCAATGGCCGTGGCCGCGCGGCTATCACGCGAAGCTCGTCGACCAGCTCAGCAAGGCGGGCGCGCTGGTGATCGCCTTCGACGTGCTGATGCCGGAAGTCTCGAAGCCGGAAGAGGATGCGGCGCTCGCGCAGGCGATCGCACGCGCGGGCAACGTCGTCTTCGCCGCCGACCTCGTCTACCAGGAGTCCGCGCATTCGCGGCAGTGGCTGCGCGTGGAGCCGCTCGCGCTCTTCACCGAAGCCGGCGCCGCCAACGGCTTCGCGACCGTGGCCCCGGATGCCGACGGCGTGGTGCGCGAGTTGCCGCTCGGGGCCGACGCCTTCTGGCGCGCCATCGTGAAGCGCGCCAACGATCGCCAGCCGGGCCTGCTCAGCGTCGCCGAGCCCGAGGCCCGCTCGATGATTCGCTACGTGGGTCCCGACCACACCTTTCCCTACGTTTCCTACTACCAGGCCCTCGAGGCGGACACGATGTTGCCTCCCGACGCGTTTCGCGACCAGATCGTGCTGGTGGGCCGCGACCTGAAGGCGAACACCGACGCGCGCATGGCGCAAGGCGACCTCTTCCCGACTCCCTTCACGCTGCGCTCGGGTTGGCTCACGCCGGGGGTCGAGATCCACGCGAACATCCTCGAGACGGCGCTGCGTGGCGCGGGGACGCGGCCGGCGCCGCGTGCGTGGAGCATCGCGCTGCTTCTTTTCACCACCGGGCTCGCCGCGTTGATGATGCGGCGCTGGCGCCCGCTGCTGAGCCTGCTTGCCGCGCTGTGCATCGTCACCGCGATCGCCGCCCTCGACTGGGCGCTCTTCACGCGCATGAACATATGGCTGCCGGTGCTAGCCTCGATGTCGAGCGCGATGGCGGTCTACCTCGCGGTGGGCGGAGTGGCGTGGTTCACGGAGCGGCGCCGGCGCACGGAGATGCGGCGCGCTTTCTCGCTCTACGTGTCGCCGGAGGTCGTCGACCACGTGATGGCGAATCCGCAGCGTCTCGCGCTCGGCGGCGAGCGCCGCGAAGTGACGTTGCTCTTCACCGACCTCGCGGGCTTCACCACCTTCACCGAGGAGCTGGGCGCCGAGCAGGTGACGCGCGTTCTCAACGTCCACTTCTCGCGCGCCACCGCGATCATCAAGCGCCACAACGGCACGGTGAACCGCTTCATCGGCGACGCCATCATGGCGATGTGGGGCGCTCCGCTGGAAGACGACCAGCAGGCGGTGCGCGCGTGCCTGGCGGCGTGCGAGATGCAGGCGGACATGGTGGAGCTCAGGAAGGAGTTCAAGGCCGAGGGCCTGCCGGAAATCCGCATGCGGGTGGGCATCCATTCGTGCACGGCGGTGATCGGCAACCTCGGGTCGTCGGACCGCTTCGACTACACCGCCATCGGTGACGGCGTGAACCTCGCCGCGCGGCTCGAGGGTGTGAACAAGCTCTACAAGACCGGGATCCTGATCAGCGGCGAAACCGCCTCGCGCCTCGGGGGGGCGGTGGCGCTGCGCCTCGTGGACCGCGTGATCGTCAAGGGGAAGTCCGAGCCGGTGGACATCTGGACGCCGTGCTCCGACTCCCTCGTCGTCGAGGCGAGCGCGCGTGCCATCGCCGCCTACCGCGCCCAGCGCTGGGAAGAAAGCGAACGCCTCTGGCGCGAGCTCCTGCACCGCATCCCCGACGACACCATCGCCACCCTCTACCTCGAGCGAATCCAGCGCCTGCGCGTCACCGCGCTGGAGGAAGACTGGGGAGGCGCCGTGGAATTGGAGAAGCTGTAGTTTACGGGGTGCAGTCCAGGTACACGGTACGGTGCTCGTTCGCGGAGGCCTGCTTCGGGACCGAGCCGCACACGTAGTTCACCTCGAGGGACTTGCGATCGCCGGGCGCGGGGTCGCCGCAGATGTCGTTGGAGGCATCGAGCTGGGCGGATTGCCTGCCGTTCGCGCGGTTGCGGGCCCAGCGCGTCGCTTCGCAGATGCGGCTGCCGGAGCCGTACACCGCGCGCGTGATCGAGATGGGACCGGTGGAGCGCGGCGGGGGAGGCGGCGCGATGATCTGCGGCGGCGGCAGTTGTCCCCTCGATCCGCCACGCTCGCCGAGGGCCCTGTCGTACCCACGCGCAAATCCGTCGTCGAAGCCCGCCTTGTATCCCTGGCGGAAAGCCTCGCTGTTTCCCATGTTCGGCACCTCGTCGCCATCGCCGGCGCGAGCCGCTCCGGCGGCCACCAATCCCGCCGCCGTTACCAAGGCAACGACCAATCTGCGTTCATCTGCGTTCATCTGCGCATTCCTCTCTTTAGGCGCCACGCAAGTGCCAGGCCTTGGGCCGCGTGAACGTTTCGATTCCATAGGTGGAGAGCGTCAACCCGATCCCCGAATTCCCCACCCCGGACCAGGGCAGCCGGGGGCTCACCCGATCGCAGCAATTCCAGTACACCGAGCCGCTCTTGACCTGCGCGAGGATGCGCTCGGCCCTCTTGCGGTCGTTGGTGTAGACGCCCGCGGTGAGGCCGTACTCGGTATCGTTCATGAGCTTCACCGCCTCGCCGTCGTTCTTCACGGGCATCACGCCGATCACCGGCCCGAAGCTCTCGTCGCGCATCACGTCCATTGCGTGGCTCACGTCCACCAGAACCGTGGGCTCGAACCAGTTGCCCTTGGCCTTCACACGCTCCCCGCCGATCAGCACCTTCGCACCCTTGCGGCGCGCGTCCTTCACCTGGGATTCGAGCACCTTCAACTGCGGGGCACGGGTGAGCGGACCGATGTAGGTCTTGTCGTCGCAAGGATCGCCTCGCTTGAAGCCCTTCACCTCGGCGACGAATGCGTCGACGAAATCCTTGAACACTTTCTCACTCACGTAGATGCGCTCCACTGAGCAGCAGCTCTGCCCGGTGTTGTAGAAGGCGCCGTCGGCGATTCCCGCCGCGGCCTTCGCCACGTCGACATCCTCGCAGACATAGACGGGATCCTTGCCGCCCAGCTCGAGCTGCAGCTTGATCATGCGCCCGCGCACCGCCTGGGCGATCCTCTGCCCGGTGGCGAAGGAGCCGGTGAAGAACACGCCATCGACCGGTTGCTTGAGGAGCGCGGCGCCGACCTCGCCCGCGCCGATCAGGGGAATGAACACGTCGTCCGGGATGCCCGACTCGCGCAGCAGGCGCGCGATCTCGATCCCGGTGAGCGAGGCGAATTCCGAAGGCTTGTAGAGCACGGTGTTGCCCGCAAGGAGCGCCGGCACGAACACGTTCGCGCCCACGAACCACGGGTAGTTCCACGCCGAGATGTTGGCCACGACCCCGAGCGGCTCGTGGGAGATGCGTTCTTCCATCGAGGCTTGCACGTCGATGGACACCTTCTCGGGGCGCAGCGCCTTCGCAGTCTCGGCGAGGAAGAAGTCGATGCGCGGCACGAGGCCCTTCAATTCGTTGCGCGACTGCGCGATGGGCTTGCCGACTTCGGTGGTGAGCAACCTGGCGAGCTTCTCGGTCTCGGCGATGACGCGCTCGCGGAACTTCGCGATCGCGGCGAGGCGTTTCTTCAACGGGGTGGCGGCCCAGCCCGGCTGCGCCGCGCGCGCCTGCAGGTATTTGGACTTGACGCTCTTCGCGTCGTCGCAAGCAAGCGTCGCCGCGACTTCGCCGGTCGCGGGATTGACGACCTTGAGCTTCACGCGGCCCTGATCGCCATGACCGGTGTCGCCTTCCCGGTGCGCTTGCGCAATTCGCAGGCGGAGAGGAAGGCGCGCAGCAACGGCCGGCTGTCGATGAGGGCCGTGTCCTTCGGGTCCATGAACTCCGGGTGCCATTGCACGCCCACCACGAAGCTGTGGCCTTCCCAGCGGATCGCCTCGACGATGCCGTCGGGCTCGCTCATCGCCTCGGGCACGAGGCCCTCGCCGATCGACTTGATCGCCTGGTGGTGGATGGTGTTGACGCGCTTGGTCTCCACGCCGGGATAGAGGCGCGAGAGCCACGTATTGGGCAGGATGCGCATGTCGTGGAAATGGTTCTCGTACTTGCCCTCGTCGCGGTGCGAGCCCTTGGACTGGCATTGCGTCGCGATGTCCTGGTAGAGCTTGCCGCCGAGCGCCACGTTGATCACCTGGTGGCCGCGGCAGATGCCGAACACGGGCTTGCCCTGCGTCACGAATTCGTGGAAGAGCTCGATCTCGTAGGCGTCGCGCACCTCGTCGCCGCCCCAGATCGGGTTGATGGGCGTCTCGCCATAGCTCTTGGGCGACATGTCGGCGCCGCCCTGCAGCACGAGCCCGTCGAGCGCGTCCACGTAATGCTTGATCTTGAGCGACTTGGGATAGTGCGGAGAGGCGAGGCTCATCTCCGGAATCATGAAAGCGAGCACTTCGCCCGACATGATCCAGTTGGCCGCCGATTGCTCGAGGTACTGGACCGACTTGGTCGGCAGGAACGTGCGCGACGCGTCCGGGTAGAGCAGCCGGGCCGACAAGCCGATGCGGAGGGGTTCCATGGAATGTTCTCGCTTTCCGTATTCTATAACGGTAAATTGGGCGCCACCATGAAGCACCTCAGCGCGCTGGACGCCCTCTTCCTGCAGCTGGAGACGCCCGAGACGCCGATGCACGTCGGCAGCCTCATGCTCCTGGGAGGCTTCGGCGCGAAGAAGGATCCCTACAAGGTGATCCGTGCCCATGTCGAAAGGCGCATGCACCTGGCCCCGGTCTTCTCGCGCCTGGTGAAATTCATGCCCCTCGACCTGGCGAGCCCGCTCTGGATCGACGCCCCGCCGCTCGACCTCGACCATCACATCCGGCATCTCAAGCTCCCCAGGCCCGGCACTCGGGCCCAGCTCGAATCCGCGGTCGCGAAGCTGCACGCCGGAACGCTCGACCGCGACCGGCCGCTCTGGGAATTCACCATCATCGACGGGCTGAAGACCGGCGAGGTCGGCTTCTACGCGAAGATCCACCACGCTGCGCTTGACGGGCAGGGCGGCATCGCGGTGGCGCAGGCGCTCCTCGATACGCAGAAGAAGCCGCGCGCGATCGCCGCACCCGCCAAGGCAACGGCGCGCATGGCGCCCTCGGCGGCGCGCATGCTCGCCTCGGCGCTGCGCAACACCGTCGCCCAATACGCACGCATGCTGAAGTCCGTCCCCGGTGTGGCGAAGGCGGCGGGACGCGCGGGCGCGGTAACGCTCGCTTCGAGCCAGATGAAGAAGCGTGGCATCGCGCTCGCGCCCCGTAACCGATTGAACGCGGCCATCTGCGGCGAGCGCCTGTTCGCGACCACGCAGATCCCGCTCGACGAGGCGAAGGCGATCGCGCGCCACTTCGACGCGAAGCTGAACGACGTGGTGCTCGCCGTGTGCGCGGGCGCGCTGAGGAGGCTATTCGCGGGCGACGAGGCGGCGCTGGCCAGGCCGATGGTGGGCGCGGTGCCGCTGAGCCTGCGCGCCCCCGGCGACACCACGCAGGAAAACCAGGTGTCGATGATGCTGGTGGCCCTCGCTACGCACGTCGCCGATCCGGTGGAGCGCATGGCCACGATTCGCGCGGCCGCGACGCGCGCGAAGACGCTGGCGGGGAGCATGAAAGGCGCGATCCCCACGGACTTGCCCTCGCTCGGCATCCCCTGGCTGATGGCCGCCGTCACGCCGCTCTATCGCAAGGCGGTCGCGGCCCCGCGCATCCCGGCGATCGCCAACGTGGTGATCTCCAACGTGCCCGGCCCGCAGGCCGTTCTCTACCTCGCGGGCGCAGAACTGAAAGCCTATTACCCGGTCTCAATCGTGACCCACGGGCTGGCCCTGAACGTGACGATCGTGAGCTACAACGGCTCCCTCGATTTCGGCCTCGTCGCGTGCAAGCGGACGATCCCGGACTTGCGCGCTTTCGCAAAGCACCTTACAAGTGCGCACAGGGAACTGCTGAAAGTGACGCAAAAGCGATGACGGTGAGATCGATCAAGGCCCCGGGGGCGATGCTCCTCGCGCTCGAAGGACGCGCGCCGTGGGAATTCGGCGCGGCCATCGTGGCCTTCCCGCTGCTGCGGTGCATGCCGAATGGCGACGGCCACCCGGTGGTCGTCTTCCCCGGGCTCGCCGCGCCGGACATGAGCACGCTGCCGCTACGCCTTTTCCTGGCCGCCAGCGGCTACCAGCCGCACGGCTGGGAGAATCGCTTCAACTTCGGGCCGCGCGCCGGAGTCCTCGAGCGCAGCCTCGAGCACGTGCGCAAGGTGCGCCGCGCCACGGGCCGCAAGGTGAGCCTCGTAGGCTGGAGCCTGGGCGGAGTGTTCGCGCGCGAGATCGCGAAGCTGGTACCCGACGATGTGCGCTGCGTGATCACCCTGGGCTCGCCTTTCACCGGCCATCCGCGCGCCAACAACGCCTGGCGGCTCTACGAGTTCGCGAGCGGCCACCGGCTCGACGATCTCGAGCAGCTCGCGAGCGTGCGCGAGCCCCCGCCCGTGCCCACCACTTCCGTTTTCAGCCGCACCGACGGCATCGTCGCGTGGCCCTGCTGCCTGCAGGCCAAAGGCGAGCGCACCGAGAGCATCGAGGTCACGGCGAGCCACATCGGCATGGGGATGAATCCCGTCACGTGGTACGCGCTGGCCGACCGCCTCGCGCAGCGTGAGGGGCGCTGGAAGCCATTCCATCGCGACGGTTGGCGCAGGCACCTCTTCAACGACCCGTACCGTGCCTGCAATCCAGGCTGACGGCGTCACGCTCGAGTACGAGTCGTTCGGCAATCCGGCCGACCCCGTCATCCTGATGATCATGGGCCTGGGGATGCAGATGGTCCTGTGGCCCGACGCGCTCTGCGAGATGCTCGCGGCGAAGGGGTTACGCGTGATCCGCTTCGACAATCGCGACGTCGGGCTATCGACGCATTTCGACCGTCTCGGCACGCCGCGCATCGGCCTCGAAACCCTCAAGTACATGCTGCGCCTGCCGGTGAAGGCGCCCTACCTCATCGACGACATGGCGCGCGACACCGCGGGCCTCCTCGACGCGCTCGGCATCGTGCGCGCCCATGTGGTGGGAGCCTCGATGGGCGGGATGATCGCGCAGAACCTCGCCGCGGATTTTCCGGGCAAGGTCGCGACGCTCACCTCGATCATGTCCACTACCGGCAGCCGCAAGCTGCCGAAGCCCACTGCGAAAGCACGCCGCGCATTGCTCACGCCGCCCGCCAGGCGCGGCGACATCGAGGGCGCCACGCGCCGCATGGTGAACGTGCTGCGCGACATCGGCAGCGTCACGCACCCGGCCGAAGAGGGCTACCTCCGCGGCCTGTGCGAGAGGCAGGTGAGGCGCGCGCACAATCCCGCGGGGATCGCGCGCCAGCTGGTGGCGATCGCCGCGAGCGGCGACCGCACGAAGGTCGTGCGCCGCATCAAGGCGCCCACGCTCGTGATCCACGGCGACGAGGATCCGCTGGTGCGCCCGGTGTGCGGGGAGGAGACTGCGCGCGTGATCCGCGAAGGTGGCGGCGATGCGCGCGTAGCGATCGTCAAGGGCATGGGCCACGATCTCCCGGTGCCGCTCCTGCCGCGCATCGCGGAGCTCATCGTCGCGCATGCAGCCAGCGCCCGGAAGCCCTGAACGGGGCGTGACGTCGCCTACCTCATGATCCACGTCCACCGAGCGCAGCGCCAATGATCCACCAAGCGCTGCCCCACGAGCTCGCCGAAGCCGACCGCGTCGCGTGCCGCGCTTATGCCGAATACGAGAGCGAGTTCCCCGATTGGGCGGCGTACTTGCGCCGCGGCACCCCGATGACCGAGCTCGCGCGCGAGGCGCAGGTGCTGGTGGCGGTGATCGACGGCACGATCGCCGGGGCGGTGGGGTACGTCGCGCCGCATCGCAGGAAGCACGAGGTCTTTGCCTCCGAGTGGGCGGCGCTTCGCTTCATGGCGGTCGATCCTGCCTATCGTCGACGCGGCGTGGCGCGCGCTCTCGCGCAGGAATGCGTTCGCCTGGCCAAGCGCGACGGCGCGCAGGTTCTCGGGCTCTTCACCAGCCCCGCGATGACGACCGCCTTCGCGCTCTACCTGAAGATGGGATTCCGGCACGAGCGCGACATGGCGCCGGTGATGGGCATGCCGGCCAGGGTGCTTGCGCTGCGGCTCGCGGACTAGCGCCCGTCCACGCGTTTGAGGCAGCGCTCGCGATCTTCCTTGTCGAGGACGCGGTTGCATTCGCTGCGTTGCCATTCGCGGGCGGCGGCTTCCTTGGGATCCGTGGCGCACGCCGGCATCAGCAGCGTGGAAATCGTGGCGAGGGTGAGGAGTGCGGCTTTCACAGGGGCGCCCTGTCTGGATCGATGGGAGGCACCAACGATAGCAAATGCGCGCTGTCCTCGTGCGCGGCGATCACGACGGTGTTGCCCGCCGCGCAGGGCGGCCGCACGAGGACGCCGGCGAACGCCTCCTTCAGCCGCGCCACCACCGGCGCGATGCCCCCGCGGCGGCTGAGGACGTTGATCGCCACCATGCCCTTGGGCGCGAGGCGGTCCCGGCAGTTGAGGTAGAACGGCAGCGTCTCCAGCATCCCGGCTTGGGCGTTCTCGTCGAAACCGTCGAGCACGATCAGGTCGAAGCGGCGTTTTGACATCGACATGTATTCGTGCCCGTCGGCGATCTCGATGCGCAGCTTCGCGGACTCCTCGGGTAGCTTGAAGAACTGGCGCGCCGCCGCCACCACCTCGGGAAGGATCTCGACCACGGTCACGCGCGAGCGCGGCCGGTTGCGGTGCAGGTAGCGCGTGATCGACGCGGCGCCGAGCCCGACCTGCAGCACGGTGGCGGGCCAGGACGGGCTCGCATGCATCGCGAGCGGCAGCATCAGCTCGCGCGTGTATTCGAGCTCCAGGGCCCACGGGCGCGCGATGCGCATCGCACCTTGCACCCACTCCGAGCCGAAATGCAGGTAGCGCACGCCGTTTTTCTCGCTGACTTCGATCGAGGGCATGTAACCATCTCGCCCTGACCTAGAAGCGTTGCCGCACGAGGTTGGTCGAGCGGCCGTTGGGCAGCGTCATCACCGCCGTGTCGGGACCGGTGAAGTTGATCGTGAGCGGTGCGAAGGTGTCGCTGGTGCGCGTTGCAGGGCGGTAGGAGCCGCCCATCGACTGGCCGTTGGCGAACGTCCACCAGTTGCCCGCGAAGGCGCGCGCATTCGGCGTCTCGTAGACCGAGATGTACCAGGTGGGCTTGCCGGCATCGTCGTACATGTAGCCCGCGATGTCGGCATAGCCCTTCTGCCACTCGATGAAGAAGCCGCGCCCGCTCTCCTGCGGATTCCACCACCAGCCGGTTTCGGGCACGTTCGCCTGCGGCGGCGCGGTGAGGCCCGCGGGGATCAGGTTCTGGCGCTCGATCGGCACCGAGCCACCCGGCCAGTTCATGGTGCCGTGCGAGGCGTCGCTGAAGGCCAGCGTGATCGCTCCGGCCTTGGCCGCGGTGGGCGCGCGATACGCGCCGCCGAGCGTCTGCCCGTCGGTCACGTTGTAGAGGTCGCTGGTGAAATACGATCCTCCCAGCGACGTGGGTCCGGGCGAGACGTTCCAGGTCGCTTTTCCGGTCGCGTCGTAGTGGAACGCGGCGAAGAAGAGGCTGTTGCCCTGCGCCTCGATGGAGAAGCCGCGCCCGCCCTCGAGCGGATTCCACCACCAACCGGTCTGCGGAGCCTGCGGAGCGCAGGTGAGCGCGCCGGGCACCGTCACCGCAGTGCGGTTCACGCCGGAGTTGATCATGGCGCTGGAGTCGGCGCCGTAGCCCACGAAGAAAGTGGCGCCCGCGACGTTCGGGGTCGGGATGTTGTTGAGGATGTTCACCGACTGGCCCTGCGCCGTCAGCACGCCGCTCGTGTATGCCGAGATGGTCGAAGCGGTGACGCCGGTAAGCTGCCCGCTCGGATTCAGTTGCGCGAGGACGCAGGGGACGGGCTCGTCCTTGGGGAAAAAGCGCGCCACGAGACCGGTGTGCGTGTCCTTCGAGACTACGGCGCTCTTGAGCGCGGTCTGCGGAGCCAGCGCGAAGACGAAGACCTTCGCGTTGGTGCCTACATCCTGCGGGCGCGGCGTGATCTGCGCGGCGATGTTGGCGACCGTGGGCGTGACGGTTCCGGTCACTGTCATCGGAAATACCGGAGGCGCCGCCGAGATGCTCGACTTGAATGTACCCGGCGCATTGAAGGGCTGGTCGTTGCCGTCGAGGGCGCGCAGCACGATCGTGCCCTTGGTTCCATCCCAGGTGCCGGTGTAGGTGAGGATCTCCGTGCTGGCCACGACGCTGTAAGCGCACGTCCCGTCGCCGCGCCGCGTGAAATTGCTGAAGCTGCTGTCCGCCAGGGTGCCCTGGAGGGAGCCCGCCCTGGAGAGGTCGAGGCCGGTGATCTTCACGCCGCCGCTGAAGCTGTAAGCGTTCGAGCAGGCGGCCTGCTTCACGTTCATGGTGAAGGCTCCGATGCAAGTCGGGGTGCCGGTGCAGGCGAAGGTGTACTGCAGCGAGCCGCTGGGAATCTCGGCAGCGAGGCTGCCGCTCACCTGGACGCCGTTGGCGGGCGGGGCGGTGGCCCCGGTCACGCTCACGGTTGCCATCGTGTTCACATGGTAAATGGCCGCGTTGATGCTGCCCGGCAGGGAGGCGCGGGGATTCACGTCGACCATGGCATCGAACAACGCGGCCACGGTGTATTCATTTCCGCCGACGAGCGTATAGGCGGGCATCGTGAAGGTCACGAAGTTGGGGCTGGGCGTCGAGGAGCGGAATTGGCGCGGAAAGCCGGAAAGCCACGCGCATCCGAACGGAGCCACCTCCACGAATGGCCTGGGGAATCCGGGGCCGAGGATGCCGGCACAGAGGAGGTCGTCCCTGTGGGTGCCGTATCCGGTGAAGGCGTTCGTCGTGACGGTGAGCGTCTGGCTCGCGTCGATCACGTACTTGCCATTGGACCAGGCGCCGCCCGAGAGCGTCAGCACCGGCATGTTCGGATACGCGTCTCCCGTCAGCTGCAGCGGGATGGCCACGCCGTTCACGGTCATCGTGTAGGTGCCGTTGGCGAAGAAGTTGTTCAGCTGGGCGAGGCTGGCGGTGCCGAAATCGTTCGCGTTGGGAAAGCCCCAGCGCCAGCCGCGGTCCTGGGTGCTATAGACGAGCCGGCCGTTGTTGTGGATGGCGCCGAGCCCTGCGGTGTTGATCGGGCCGGTGACGATCGGTGGCGTGATGCCGGCGATGTTCGTGCCGTTCACGTCGGCGCTGAACCCGTAGTTGTTGGACGCCGGATCGAGCGCGACGGTGCTTGGCCCCGTCTGGATGTACGAGTAGCCCTTGCTGACGATGACCGACTCGATTTGCGCGAGCGTTTCGCCGGCGGTGGTGAGGCAGAACGCGAGAAGGAGGGCGGCGGGGGCGATGGTTCTTTTCATTTTTTCTCGGTTCTCTTTCTCGGCGGATGGTGGGTTTCAGAATCTCTGTCGGATGAGGTTGGTGGTGCGGCCGTTGGGAAGCGTCATGACCGCGGTGGTGGAGCTGGTGAAATTGATCGAGAGAGGCGCGAAATTGTCGCTGGTGCGCGTGGCTGCGCGATAGGTCCCGCCCATCGACTGGCCGTTGGCGAAGGTCCACCAGTTGCCGGTGAAGACGCGCGCGTTGGGCGTCTCGTAGACCGCGATGTACCAGGTGGGCCGGCCCTGGTCGTCGTACATGTAGCCCGCAATGTCCGCGTAGCCCTTCTGCCACTCGATGAAGAAACCGCGGCCGCTCTCCTGCGGATTCCACCACCCGCCGGTTTCCGGGACATTCTCCTGCGGCAGCGCCTCGAGGCCGCCGGGGACGAGGGGCTGGCGCTGGATCGGCACCGAGCCGCCCGGCCAGGTCATCGTGCCCTGCGTGGGACTGCTGAAGGAGAGCGTGATGGCGCCGGCCTTGACCGCATTGGGCGCGCGATACGCGCCGCCGAGCGCCTGCCCGTCGGTCACGTTGTAGAGGTCGCTGGTGAAATACGAGCCGCCGAGGGAGATGGGCCCGGGCGATACATTCCAGGTGGCCCGCCCGCTGGTGTCGTAGTGGAATGCCGCGAAGAAGAGGTTGTTGCCCTGCACCTCGATGGAGAATCCGCGCCCGCCTTCGGCGGGATTCCACCACCAGCCGGTCTGTGGCGGCAGCGGGTTGCAGCTCACTCCGGAAGGTATCGCGATCGCTTCACGGTTGACGCCGTTGTTGATCATCGAAGAGCCGTTGGCACCGTACCCCACGAAAAAGGTCGCGCCCGCGACGTTGGGCGTCGCGACGTTATTCAGGATGTTCACCGACTGGCCCTGCGCGTTGAGGACCCCAGTCGTGTATGGCTGCAGGCCCGATGCCGTGGCGCCGACGAGCTGACCCGTGGAATTTAACTGCGCGAGGACGCAAGGGACGGGGTGGTCCTTCGAGCGGTCGGGTGCGACGAGGCCCAAGTGTGTCTGCTTGGTGACGACGGCATTCGGCACGAGCGTCGCGGGCGCGAGCGCGAACACGAAGGTGCTCGCGGTGGTGCCGACGTCCTGCGGGCGCGGCTGGAAGGTCGCCTGTACGTTGGCGATGGTCGGCGTGATGCTGCCGGCAACCGTCATGGGAAACACCGGCGACACCGTGGAAACCGTAGCGGAGAACGTGCCGGGAATGTTGAAGCCGTTGGACGTGAAGACGATGGTTCCCGTGCTTCCGCTCCAGTTCCCCGTAACCGTGAAGCCCATCGATCCGCCGTCACGAATGAAGACGCACGGGCCGCCGCCGGGACCCGGGCCGGGCGGCTGCACGTGGTAGTTCGTGCCCGTGAGCACAGCGGTCCCTGAAATGGCGCCCGTGCGAGAAAGGTCGATGCCCGTGATCGTGAGCGCATCGCTCCCGCTATAGGTGTTCGTGCACTCCGGGTATTTTTCGGTCCAGTTGTAAATCCCGGTACATGTGGGAGCGCCCAGGCAGGTGAAGGAAATGCTGAGGTACCCGCCCGGTTCGGTCACCGCGTAGACACGTCCACTGACTCGAGTTCCGCTTGCCGCCTGGCCGATCGCCAGCAGCGGCACGAGCAGAAGCGCGGCGAGCGCGCATTGCAGCCAAGGCTTGAACGTGTCCATATGATCCCTTCCGGTACTCTCGACGCGCTCGCTAGAATCTCTGTCGCATGAGGTTTGTGGTGCGGCCGTTGGGAAGCGTCATGACCGCGGTGTCGGGACCAGTGAAGTTGATGGTGAGCGGCGCGAAGTTGTCGCTGGTGCGCGTCGCCGCGCGGTAGGTGCCGCCCATCGGCTGGCCGTTGGCGAACGTCCACCAATTGCCGGTGAAGACGCGCGCGTTCGGCGTCTCGTAGACGGCGATGTACCAGGTGGGCCTGCCCAGGTCGTCGTACATGTAGCCGGCGAGATCGGCGAAGCCCTTCTGCCATTCGATGAAGAAGCCGCGGCCGCCTTCCTGCGGGTTCCACCACCAACCGGTCTCGGGGACATTTACCTGGGGCGCGGCGGCGAGCCCGCCCGGCACGAGGTTCATGCGCTCGATGGGCACCGAGCCGCCGGGCCAGGTCATGGTGCCGTGGGATGCGTCGCTGAAGGCCAGCGTGATCGCGCCGGCCTTGGCCGCATTGGGCGCGCGGTACGCGCCGCCGAGCGTCTGCCCGTCGGTGACGTTGTAGAGGTCGCTGGCGAAGTACGAGCCGCCGAGTGATATTGGGCCGGGCGAGACGTTCCACGTGGCGCGCCCCGTGGCGTCGGAGTGGAACGCGGCGAAGAAGAGGTTGGTGCCCTGCGCCTCGATGGAGAAGCCGCGCCCGCCCTCGAGCGGGTTCCACCACCAACCGGTCTGCGGCGGTTGCGGGTTGCACGTCGTCGTTCCCGGCACCGTCACCGCGCTGCGGTTCACGCCGCTGTTGATCATCGTGTTGGCATCGGCGCCATAGCCGACAAAAAACGTAGCGCCGGCAATGCTTGGCGTCGCGACGTTGTTGAGGATGTTGACCGATTGCCCCTGCGCGGCGAGCACCCCGCTCGTGTACGCCTGCATCGACGATGCGGTGACTCCGGTGAGCTGGCCATTGGGATTGAGCTGTGCGAGGACGCACGCCACCGGAGCGTCCTTCGAAGTGAGCCGCGCCATGAGCCCGAAGTGGGTCTCCTTCGTAACGGCCGCGTTCTTCAACGCCGACGCGGGCGCGAGCGCGAATACGAAGACGCTCGCGTTGGTGCCGACATCCTCGGGCCGCGGCTGGAACGTCGCCTGGATGTTGGACACCGTGGGCGTGATGCTCCCCGTGACCTCCAGCGGAAATACCGGCGGGATGTTCGAGACCGTCGCGGTGAAGGCGCCGAAGAGGACAAGGATTCCGCTTCCGCCACCTGGATCTGGATGCGGGCCCGTGAACGAGATGGTGCCCTGGGAGCCATCCCAAGTGCCGGAGTACGGGAGGCTGACGGGCCGGTCGCGCATCGTGTAGTTGCAAACGATCGTGGCTCCGGCCGGGGGTGCGGGGCTGGACCAATCACGCGCGAGCGTAAGCGTGCCCGAGATGGGTCCGGGGTGGGACAAGTCCAGGCCCGTGATGGTGAATCCGTCGCTTAGCTCGAGCGGGTTCGAGCAGCCCGAGTCCTGGGTCACCCCAGCATAGATTCCCGAGCACGTGGGCAGGCCGAAGCAGGTGAACGTCGCCGACACGTAGCCGCCATCCGTGCCGCCCACGGCGAATGCGCCGGTCACTTTCTCGTTGGAGGCCAGGCCAGGAATGGAACACAGCAACGCGGCAGCGACCGCGGCGCATCGACACAGGACCAGCTTGGCTTTCAGCACTTCACCTCTCCCCAGGTGATGCATCAGCCCATTGTGCGCCTCTATTCGTCCCGGCCGGCCGAAACTTGCCTAGAGCGCCTGTGTAAAGATCCGCCCGAAATCCGCCGCGGTCACGGGTTTGGGGTTGGTTTGGTGGCAAGTGTCCATCACAGCGATCTCCACGAGGCGCGGGATATGCGCGGCGGTGACGCCCTTGCCACCGAGCCTGGCGGGAATCCCGATGCGCGCCTTCAGCGCCACCAGCCATTCGACGAAGGATTCCGCGCTATCGCCCGCTCCGCAGACGCGCGCGAGCTCGGCCATCTTCTTCCCGGCCGCATCGGCGTTGAAACGCATCACGTGGTCGATCATGATGCCGTTGGCGAGCCCGTGATGCATGTCCACCACGGTACCGAGGGCGTGGGCGCAGGAATGCACTGCGCCCAGGTCTTTCTGGAAGGCGATCGCACCCATCATCGACGACATCATCATGTCGGAGCGCGCGGCGATGTCCCTCGGCTTGGCCACCGCGGTCTCGATGGCGTGCGCCGCGATGCGCGCGCCTTCCAACGCGATGCCGTCGCAGAGCGGGTGGTAGGCCGGCGAGAGGTAGCTCTCGACGTTGTGTGTGAGGGCGTCCATGCCGGTGGCGGCGGTGATGTGCGGGGGCAGGTCGAGCGTGAGCTCCGGATCGGCGAACACGGCCTTGGCGAGCAGCACCGGGTTGAAGATGATCTTCTTCACGTGCGTCTCGTCGTCCGAAATCACCGATGAGCGGCCCACCTCGCTGCCGGTGCCGCTGGTGGTGGGGAGCGCGATGAAGTACGGCAGGGGATTGTCGATCGGCAGGACCCGCGGATGGTCCCACGCGTATTGCAGGACGTCGCCCTCGTGCACCGCCATCATCGCCACTGCTTTCGCGACGTCGAGCGCCGCGCCGCCCCCGAAGCCGATGACCGCGTCGGCCTTGTGCGCCTTGAACGCTTTCGCGCCTTCGTCGACCTGTTGCCTGGTCGGGTTGCCGAACACGCCGCCGAAGACCTGCACGTCGAGACCGCCGAGCGAGGCCGCGAAATCCGTGAGGATGGGGAGCTGCGCAAGACCCTTGTCGGTGACGATCAACGCGCGCTTCACGCCGTTCTGCTTCAAGTGCTCCGCCACCAGCTTGCGTGAGCCGGCGCCGAAATGGATGGCGGTGGGAAACGAGAAGCGCGCGATGTTCATCAGTCGACGATGGCCTGGTAGACGAGGTTCTTGATCATTCGCCGGAAATACGGGCGGTTGGGGCTCGCGGCCGGCGTCATGTAAACGGCCACCAACTGCTCCTTCGGATCGACCCAGAAGAAGGTACCCGCATAGCCGGCCCACATGAACTCGCCGGCCGAGCCCGCGACACCCGCCATGCCGTCGCCCTGGCGCACCATGAAGCCGAGCCCGAACGTGTAGCCCTTCACGCCCATCAGGACCTCGCCGGGCTGAAGCGGCGTGGTTGCGACGGCGGGGCCGAGATGATCGGATGCCATGAGGCGCACCGTCGTGCGGCTCATGATGCGCGCGCCGTCGAGCGTCCCCCCGTTGAGCAGCATCTGGGAGAAGCGCAGGTAGTCGCCCGCGGTCGAGACCCCGCCGGCGCCGCCGGAATCGTTCTTCGGCTGCATCGACACGTCGAGCAGCGGGAAACCGCGGGGGGCGAAGCGATCCTTCTCCATCGTTTCGGTCAGCCGCGCCATCTTCTCCGACGGGACCCAGAACCCGGAGTCGGCCATCCGGAGCGGCTTGAAGATGCGCTCCTCGATGAAGTCACCGAGCCGCTTGCCCGACGCAGCCTCGATCACCCGCCCGAGGATGTCCACCGCAAGGCTGTAGTGAAAGGTCGTGCCCGGCTGGAAGACGAGCGGGATCGTGGCCATCCGCTCCACCTGCTCGGCGGGTGTAACTCCACGCGAGTCGTAGTCGAACTCCTTGCGATACACGCCGGCCTTCTCGAGGGCCTCCTTCACCGGGGCGTTCTGCGTGATCTCGCCGTACGCGAGCCCCGCCGTGTGGCGCAGCAGATCGTGCACGGTGATCTGGCGTTCCGCGGGAACCGAGGCGTAGCTGGTCGCCCCGGCAGCGTCCTTGCTTGCCACGCTCACCTGCATCTTGTCCCAGCCCGGCAGGTACTTCGACACAGGGTCGGTGAGCTGGATCTTGCCGTCCTCCACCAGCAACATCGCCGCCACCGAGGTAAGGGGCTTTGTCATGGAGTAGATGCGGAAGATCGAGTCTTCCGTCATGGGCTTCGACGCGGTCTGGTTGCCGAACGCCTGGTGATAGACGAGCTTGCCCTTGCGCGCGACCATCACGACCCCGCCGCGGAAGCTGCCGTCGGCGACTTCCTTCTTCATGACGGCGTCGATCTGCGCGAGCTTGGCCGACGACATGCCGACGTCCTCTGGCCGCGCGGACGGCAGCGGGGCAAGCGCGAGAGCGACGGCGGGAACGAATGCGGCAAGCGTGATCCAGAGGCGCGAGGCGCGCGCCGTGACGAGCGATTTCATGTTCTTCTCCTCCTGCGTTGGTTGTTGCCTAGATGATCTCGAAGTATCGCTTCAATTCCCAATCGGTGACAGCGTCGAGCCACTGACGCCATTCCCATTCCCGTGTCGCGGCGTAGTGGTCGACGAAGTCGTCGCCGAACCAGTCGCGCGCTACCGTGGATTCCTTGAAGATGCGCGTCGTCTCGATCAGGGTGCGCGGCGCGCGCGGGACGTTCTCCGCGCCCTGGTTGGTGCCGGTGATGGGCTTCGCGGTGAGCTTCATGCCCTTCTCGATTCCGTTCAATCCCGCGGCGATCACGGCGGCGGTGGCGAGGTAGGGGTTCATGTCGGCGCCCGGGCAGCGCGTTTCGAGGCGCGTCGACTTGGCCCCGCCCACGATCACGCGGAAGGAAGCGGTGCGGTTGTCCACGGCCCAGGTCGGCTTCACCGGCGCCCAGAAGCCGTCGACCAGGCGCTTGTACGAGTTGATGGTGGGCCAGTACATCGGCGCAAGCTCCATGAGGCCGGTGACCTGCCCCGCGACGTAGCTTTCGAGGAGCTTCGACATCCCGCCATTGCGGCCCCTGGCATCGTGGAAGACATTCTTCGTGCCGTCGGTGAGGCTCTGGTGCAGGTGGCCGGAGCAGCCCGGGAGCTCGGCGTTCCACTTCGCCATGAAGCTCGGCATGATGCCGAAGCGCGCGCCGATCTCCTTGGCGCCGGTCTTGAAGAGGATGGCGCGGTCGGCGGCCTCGAGGGCTTCGGAGAAAAGGAGCGCGGCCTCGTAGACTCCCGGGCCGGTCTCGGTGTGCAGTCCTTCGATGGGCACGCCGAAGAGCGCCATCTCGTCCATCAGCGCGTTGAAGTAGTCGCGGTTCAGGTTCGCGCGCAGCAGCGAATAGCCGAACATGCCGGGCGTGATCGGCGTGGGGCCCACGCCCTTCTTCGCCGCCCAGGTGAGGGGGGTCTCGGAGAAATTGAAGAACTCGAACTCGGAGCCCACCATCGCGGTGAAGCCCATTTTCTCGGCGCGCTTCAGCACGCGCTTCAACGTCTGGCGCGGGCACAACGGGTGCGGCTTTCCGTCGTTGGTGACGAAGTTGCCGAGGAAGAACGGGATGTCGCCATCCCACGGCACGGTGCGGTAGGTGCCCAGGTCGATGCGCGCGAGCGCGTCGGGAAAGCCGTGTTGCCAGCCGGTGAGCTTGGCATTGTCGTAGCACTGGTCGCCCGAATCCCAGCCGAACACCACGTCGCAGAATCCGAAGCCGCTCTCGACCGCGGAGAAGAACTTGTCGCGATGGATGTACTTGCCGCGGAGCACCCCGTCGATGTCGGCGCAGGCGACCTTCACCTTGCCGATGGTGGACTTGCGCAACGTCTCGACGATGCTCGCCGCGTCGCGGTCGTCGTTCTTCTGCTTCTTCATTGTTGTCCCTCCATGCAACAACGGCCGGCAATTTCCAGGTAGTGGGCGAGCGGCGGGGTGACCTCTCCAGGCACCTTGGCTGCATCGTCCCAGCGCCGCACCTTCAGGGCATTCTGCGCGAAGGGCTTCGCCATGAACTTCTCGGTCTCTTCCCGGGAAAAGACGCCGCCCTGCAGCGTGAGGCTCCTCTTCGAATCCTCGGAAAGCGCCTCGTAGTAATCGGGATCGAGCGAGCACAGCGCGCGCTTGGCATCCACATGCAGCCGGATCGCCTCGACCACGGTGGGCGAGAAAAGCGCCCTGATGAACGGTATCGCGAAGTACTGGTGCTGGTCGTCGATGCCGCGCGCAGTGGGTGTGTCGCCCTGCGGGTTGAGCATATGGCCGAGGTCGTGGAGGAGGGCCGCGGTGACGAGCTCGGCGTCGCCGCCGGCCTCCTCGGCGCGGCGCGCCGACTGCAGCGCGTGCTCGAGCTGGCTCACGCCTTCGCCCGCGTAGGCGATGTGCCCGTGGTGGCGGAAGAGCTTCTCGATGTCCGCGAGCTTCAGGCTCATGGCTACTTCACGCGGCTGGCGAGGTCGCTCGGCGCGGACGCCATGTCGGGGCGCGCCTGGAACATGCCGGTGGCGTCGGCGGACTTGAGCCGGCTCTTCCTCAACTTCCCGGCCTTCTCGAGGATCGGGTAGGCGGTCGAGCAGAAGAAGGAGTTGATGCGGCGCATGTCGCTGATGATGTCCAGGTGCAGCGAGCTGGTCTCGATCGACTGCAGCGTCTGCCCCGCGAGCCGGTCGAGGTGCGAGTCGTGGTACGCGCGCTCCAGGTCGCGGAAGCGCTCCTTCTCCACGAGGAGGTCCTGCGCGCTCTTCACGTCGCCGTTCAGGAACACCGACAGGCCCAGGCGCAGGTTCACCACCAGCTTGCCGTGCAGCTCGGTGATCTCGCCCATTCCCGCCTCGGAGAACTTGAGGCGCTGCGCGATCATCTTGTCGCGCAGGTCGTGCATGATGCTCTCGAGGATATCGCCCACGTGCTCGAGGTTGATGGTGAGCGAGATGATCTCGGCCCAGCGGCGGCTGTCCTTGTCGTCGAGCGCCTCGCGGCTGATCTGCGCGAGGTAGAGCTTGACCGCGGTGTACAGGCGATCCACGTCGTCGTCGAGCTTGATGATCTCGTCCACGCGGGACGAGTCGTTGGTGCGAATCACCTCCATCATGCCGTTCAACATCTGCTCGATGGTATCGCCGATGCGAAGCGTCTCGCGCGCGGCGTTGGCCAGCGCGAGGGCCGGGGTGTCGATGGCGGCCGCGTCGAGGAAGCGCGGCTCGGTCTGCGGCACGCGGTCCTTCGTTTCCGGGAGCCATTTCTCGACGAAGGCGGCGACCTTGTCGGTGAGCCCGATGAAGACGATGGCAAGCGTCACGTTGAACAGCACGTGGAAATGGAGCACCTGGCGGCGCGGGTCGGCGTCGAAGCGCGCGATGAACTCGAGCACCCAGGGAAGCGACACGGAGAACACGATGCATCCCGCGACCTTGAAGAGAAGGTTGCCGAAGGCCACGCGCCGCCCGCCGCCCGGGGTGCGCGCGTTCACGAGGAGGGCGAGGAGGCCGCTGCCCAGGTTGGCGCCGAGCACCAGGCAGAAGGCCACCGGCACCGCGACCACCTTGGTCGCCGCGAGCGTGGCCGCGATCAGCACCACCGCGAGGCTCGACCACGAGAACACCGCGAAGGCCGCGCCGATCAGCATGTCGAGCATCGGGTCGCCCGACAGCGAGCCGAATATCACGCGCACGCCCGTGGCCTCGGTGATCGGCTTGGTGGCGAGCATCACCAGCTGCAACGCCAGCAGCATGAGCCCGAGGCCGATGGCCACGCGCCCCAACTGGCCCACCTTGGTGTTGCGCTGCGACAGGAAGAAGATCACGCCGAAGATGATGGCGAGCGGCGAGAGCCACGACAGGTCCAGCGAAAACACCTGCGAGAGCAGCGCCGTCCCCACGTCGGCGCCCAGCATCACGGCGAGCGCGGCCGACAGCGAGATCAGGTTCTGCGAGACGAACGAGCTCGCGATGAGCGCGGTCGCGCTCGACGACTGCACCAGGCCGGTGACGCCCAGGCCCGCGAGGAACGCCGAGCCGCGGTTGGAGGTGCTCTTCGAGAGGATGCGGCGCAGGTCGGACCCGAACACGCGCAGTATTCCGGTGCGCACGATGTGCGTGCCCCAGACGAGGAGGGCAACGCCGGCGAGAAGGTTGAGGAGCGTCTGCACCCTGCTAGATTAACTCCATGGCAGGCTGAACGTCTTGAGGTTCGTGAAGCTCTTCATGGCTTCCTGCACGCCCTCCTTGTATCCCAGGCCCGAATCCTTGATGCCGCCGAAGGGTGTCAGCTCGAGGCGATAGCCCGGGACCTCGCGCACGTTCACCGTGCCGACGTGCAGCTCCGAGACGAAGCGCGTGATGTAGTCGAGGCGGTTGGTGCACACCGCCGAGGAAAGTCCGTAGGCGGAGCCATTGGCGATCGCGATCGCCTCCTCGATGGAGCCGAAGCGGATCACCGGCGACACCGGGCCGAACGTTTCCTCCCTCACCACCGTCATCGCGGGGGAGACGTTGTCGATTACCGTGGGCGAGTAGAGCGCTCCGTCGCGCCGGTTGCCGACGAGGAGCTTCGCGCCCTGGGCCACCGCCTCGTTCACGCGCGCCTCGAAGAGCTTCGCCGCCGCCTCGTCGATCACCGTGCCCATGTCCACCTCGCGGTCGAAGGGGTCGCCGTGCTTCCACGCGCGCGTCTTGTCCACCACGAGGTCGACGAAGCGGCTGGCGACGCTGTCGTGCACGAGCATGCGCTTGACCGCCGTGCAGCGCTGGCCGCTATTCTTGTACGAGCCTTGCACCGCGAGCGTGGACGCCTCGTCGAGGTCGGCATCCTCCATGACGATGAGCGGGTCGTTGCCGCCCAGCTCCAGCACGACTCGGCGGTAACCCGCCTTCGACGCGATGTACTTGCCGACGGCGACCCCGCCCGTGAAGGTCACGAGGTCGGCATGCTCGTTGGTGATGAGCTCGTCGGCGATCTCGCGCGGGTCGCCGGTGATCACCTGCAGCATCTCGCGCGGCACTCCCGCCTCGTGCAGCAGGCCGGCGAGGTAGATCGCCGAGAGCGGCGTCTTCTCGGAAGGCTTCAGCACCACGCGGTTGTTGGTGGCGATGGCCGGCGCGATCTTGTGCGCGACCTGGTTCATCGGGTGGTTGAATGGCGTGATCGCCGAGATCACCCCGAGGAGCGGCTCGCGGCGGGTGAAGACGCGGCGCTGCTTGCCGTGCGGCGTCAAGTCGCAGGAGAACGCCTGGCCGTCGTCCTTCAGCGCTTCCATCGCGCTGAACACCAGCACGTCGCACACGCGCCCCACTTCGTAGAGCGAATCCTTCTTGCAAAGGCCTGACTCCCGGGTGATGAGGTCGGAGGCTTCCTCGGTCTTCGCCCCGAGCAGCTCGGCGGTCTTCTTGAGGATTTCTGATCGCTGGTAGCGGGTGAGGGTGGGCTTGCAGGCGTACGCGGTGCTGAACGCCTCCTTGACTTGCGCGACCGTGGCTTTGGGTACCGTTCCAACCAATTCCCGGGTGAAAGGGTTGTGTACTTCGATCACGCCGGACTTTTGCGCGCGGTCGTTCATGACGCGGCTGTCTCTCGCGCCTCGTGCCGCGCGCCTCGGGCTTCCAGGTGGTTCAACGCGATGTCGAGGATGTCGAAGTTGCGAAGACGCCGGCCTTCGAGCCCGATCGCCTTGCGGTTGAACAGGAGCGGTACGGTCTGCTCGGAGATCCCGCCGTGGGAGCGCAGCGGCGCGTCGAGGCCCGACAGATCGTGGCGCGAGGCGCTGGTGCCCAGCACCACGTGCCTGGTGGAGACGACCACCAGGTCGCCGATGCGATCCGGCGGCAGCTCGAAGCGCTTCGCAGCCGCGGCGTTGTCGAGCACGACCTCGATGCCGTCCAGGGCGGCGATCTTCGCGGCCACCTTCGTCTTGTCGTCGCCCTCCACGTAGATGGTGGCGAAGGAGCCGAGCGCGCCGTGGTGAACCACGTAGGGATCGGTGATCGGCAGGATCACGCGCGCCTTTTGTCCGCCGATCCATCCGTCGATCGCGTCCTGCAGGTAGATCACGTTGGGCGTGCCGTCGGCCTTCTGCTTGGCGTTCATGCCGTGGTCGGCGGTGAGCGCGATGGTGGCACCCATGGCGTCCATCTTCGCGAGGTACTTGTCCATCATCGCGTAGAACGTGTTGGCGCCCTGCGTGCCGGGCGCGAACTTGTGCTGGATGTAGTCGGTGGTGCTCAGATACATGATGTCGGGGCGCTGGCGCTCGAGGAGCTTCACGCCGGCGGCGAACACGAATTCCGAAAGCTCGGCGCTGTACACCGAAGGCACCGGCATGCCGACCATCTCGACCACGTTCTCGATGCCGTTCTCGGCGAGGGTGGCCTCGGCCGCTTTCTCGGAGGAAAAGCAGATCCCGCCCTTCATGCGGTGGCCGAGGAGCTTCCTCAGCTTGTCCTTGGCGGTGATGACGGCGATCTTCGCGCCCGCTTGCGAGAACGCCGCGAACACGGTGCCGGCCCGCAGGTACTTCGGGTCGTTCATCATCACTTCGGCGTCGGCGTCGCGGTCGTAGAAGAAATTCCCGCAGATGCCGTGCACCGCGGGCGGCGCGCCGGTGACGATCGAGAGGTTGTTCGGGTTGGTGAACGAGGGCACCACGCAATCGGCCTTGAACGCGGTGCCTGGTCCGAGAAGCTTCGCGATGAAGGGGGCGACCCCGGCGCGCGCGGCCTCGGTGAGGTAGTCGTACTCGCAGCCATCCACGCAGACCACCACCAGGGGATCGGTCATCCAGCGATAGCTGCGCCCATTGACCTGAATGTCTTTCATCATTTCTCCAGTGCCGCGTGAAGGCGGTCGCGGCTTTCCATCGCGTGCTCGTACATGAGCTTGCCGGCGCGGTCCGCTTCGCGTCGCGCCAGCGCATCGACGATCTCCGAGTGCTCGCGCGTGGAGATCGGGAAGCTGTCGGCTCCGCGGGCGAGGGTCTCGCGGCGGTACAGATGCAGCTCGTTCACCAGCCGCCGGTAGTGCGCCACCAGCGTCCGGTTGCCGGTGAATTCCGCGAGGCGGTCGTGGAACTTCACGTTGAGCGGGTAGTAGTCGTCCACGCTCTTCGCGCGGGCGGCCTTCTGCATTTTCTTGAGCAGCTCGCGCAGCTCCGTGAGCTGGCCCGGCTGGATGCGCGTGGCGAGGAGGCGCCCGATGAGCTCGTCCAGGCCGGCGCGCACCTCGTAGATCTCGTCGGCGTCGCTGACCGACACCTGGCGCACGAAGACACCGCGGTTCTTTTCCGTGCGCACCAGCCCCGCCTGCTCCAGCGCCCGGAACGCCTCGCGCACCGGGCCGCGCGAGACGTTGAGGGCGCCCGCGATATCCTCCTCGGTGAGCTTGTCTCCGGGCTCGAGCTCGCCGGCGAGGATGCGCCGCTCCAGCTCCCGCTGGACAAGCGTCGTGAGGGAGTGGCTCTGCAGGAGCTCGATGGCTGCGGAAGACGCTGCGGCGGAGGCGGGGGCCATGGAAGGTGACGCAAGAGAGACCTTGACATTAGACAGGTCGGCTTTGTAGATTGTCAACAATCTGTAATCGAATGGTCACACCAGCCCCGCAGAATCCCGCCGGGGCAGCGCGGAATGTCGAGCTCGCCCTGGGAGGGCGCGCGACAGGAACTTCGTGAACGCCGCGCCACGCCTCGACGGATCCATCGCCTGAGAATAGTCTGTGCAACACCGCCGGCCACACCCATCCAACAGGGAGAACAACCGATGAAAGCTTTTGCCCGCCGCATTGCCCCACTGCTCGTCGCCGCCGTCGCCGCGCCCGCATGGGCGCAGAAGACCGAGCTCCTCGTCTACACGGCGCTCGAGACCGACCAGCTCAAGGCCTATACGGAATCCTTCCAGAAGACCAACCCGAACATCGACTTGAAGTTCGTGCGCGACTCGACGGGCGTCATCACCGCGCGCGTGCTCGCCGAAAAGGCCAACCCGCAGGCCGACTTGATCCTCGGCGTATCCGCGACCTCGCTCGCGATCTTCCAGGCCGAGGGCATGCTCGCCCCGTACTCGCCGGTAGGCTTCGCCACATTGAAGACCGCCTACAGCGACTCCGCGCGCCCGCCCTCCTGGGTCGGCCAGGACGTCTATTCGGCGGTGGTTTGCTACAACACGGTCGAGGGCGCGAAGAAGGGGATTCCGAAGCCCGAGTCGTGGGCCGACCTCACCAAGCCGATCTACAAGGGCCAGGTGACGATGCCGAACCCGGCGTCGAGCGGCACCGGGTTCCTCGACGTGTCGGGCTGGCTGCAGAGCATGGGAGAAGCCAATGGCTGGAAGTTCATGGACGGCCTGCACGAGAACATCGCGCAGTACACGCACTCGGGCTCCAAGCCGTGCCGCCAGGCCGGCGCCGGCGAGTTCGTGGTCGGCATCTCGTTCGACTTCCGCGGCAACGACGTGAAGCAGAAAGGCGCGCCGGTGGAGCTGGTGTTCCCGAAGGAGGGCCTGGGCTGGGATATCGAGGCCGCGGGGATCATGAAGAACACCAAGAAGATGGACGCGGCCAGGAAGCTCATGGACTGGGTCGCCACCAAGGAGGCCAACGAGGCCTATTCGAAGAATTTCGCGATCGTCTCGCACCCGGACGTGAAGCCCGCGCTCGCGAACATCCCGTCGGACCTCGAGCGCCGCCTCATCAAGAACGACTTCGCGTGGGCGGCGAAGAACCGCGACAGGATCCTCGCGGAGTGGCAGCAGCGTTACGCCGCGAAGAGCGAAAAGTAGGCGATGGAATACCTCGAGCTCTCCGGCGTCCGCAAGGAATTCGGAGAGTTCGTCGCGCTGAAGGACGTCTCGCTCGAGGTCCACGCCGGCGAGTTCCTGTGCCTCCTCGGCCCATCGGGGTGCGGCAAGACGACGCTGCTACGCATCATCGCGGGGCTCGAGGTGCAAAGCGCGGGGCGCATCGTGCAGGCCGGGCGCGACATCTCGCTCCTGCCGCCGATGGAGCGCGACTACGGCATCGTGTTCCAGTCGTACGCCCTCTTTCCCAACCTTACCGTGGCGGACAACGTGGCCTACGGCCTGGTGAACCGCAAGGTGCCGCGCGCCGATCGCGCGGCGCGGGTAAAGGAGTTGCTCGCCCTCGTGGGCTTGCCCGAGAGCGGGGCCAAGTTTCCGGGGCAGCTCTCCGGGGGCCAACAGCAGCGCGTCGCGATCGCGCGCGCCCTGGCGACCTCGCCCGGGCTCCTTCTTCTCGATGAGCCGCTCTCGGCGCTGGATGCGCGCGTGCGCGTGCGCCTGCGCGGCGAGATCCGCGGATTGCAGCAGCGCCTCGGCGTGACCACCATCCTCGTCACCCACGACCAGGAAGAGGCGCTCACCATGGCCGACCGCATCGTGGTGATGAAGGACGGCGCCATCGAGCAGATCGGCTCGCCTTCGGAGGTGTACCTGCGGCCGGCCACGCCATTCGTCGCGGATTTCGTCGGCAAGACCAACCTTCTTCCCGCCCAATGCCTGGGCGCGCGCCGCATCCAGGTGGGAGGGCAGCGCTTCGAATGCGACCTCGATGGAGGCACGGCGAATGGCGCTCCCCTGCGCATCTTCTTCCGCCCCGAAGACGTCCTGGTGCGCGGCGTGAACGGCTCGACGCCCAACTCCGCCGCGGCCGTGGTCGAGAAGATCGAGTACCTCGGCGCTTACTCGCGCATCACCTTCCGGTTGAAGGGCATCGACCAGCCGCTGGTCGCCGACATGTCGGTGAACGACATCGCGGAGTTCCATCCGAAGCCGGGCGACACCCTGCGGGTCGCGCTGCCTCCCGATCGCATCCGGGTCTTCGCCGCGTGAGCACCGCCCATCCCGGTGAAGGTCGGGACCCAGGGAATTGGGCCCCGGCTTACGCCGGGATGACGCGACTTCACGTGCATTGGACGGATCGTATTGCGCACGTCCTGCTCGTGATTGCAGGGGTGGCGCTCGTGATCTTCCTCCTCGCCCCCATGTTCACGATCCTCGCGAAGAGCGTCGAGAACCGCGCCGGGGAGTTCGTCGGCCTCGCCAACTTCACGCAGTACTTCCGGACGCCGGCGCTGATGCGCTCGATCTGGAACAGCCTCTGGGTTTCTTCGCTGGTCACGGTGCTGACGCTTCCGCTCGCCTTCGCCTTCGCCTACGCGCTCACCCGCAGCTGCATGCGCTGGAAGACGCTGCTGCGCAACATGGCGCTGGTGCCGATCCTCGCGCCGTCGCTCCTCGCGGCCATCTCCTTCATCTTCTGGTTCGGCAACCAGGGGCTGCTGAAGCCCCTGATGGGCGAGGGCCAGATCTACGGCGCGCCCGGGATCGTGGTCTCGATGGTGTTCGCGACCTTCCCGCACGCGCTCATGATCCTGGTCACCGCGCTTTCGCTCACCGACGCGCGCCTCTACGAAGCCGCCGACTCGCTCGGCACGAGCGCGTGGCGCAAGTTCTTCACCATCACGATCCCCGGCGCGAAGTACGGCCTCATCAGCGCGGCGATGGTGATCTTCACCTATGCGATCAGCGACTTCGGCATCCCGAAGGTGATCGGCGGCAACTTCAACATGCTCGCCACCGACATCTTCAAGCTCGTCATCGGCCAGCAGGATTTCGCCAAGGGCGCGGTGGTGGGGATCATCCTGCTGGTGCCCGTGGCGGTGACTTACGTGGTCGACGCCTACGTGCAGAAGCGCCAGTCGGCGTTGCTCTCGGCGCGCTCTGTGCCGTACGTGCCACGCGCCTCGCGCGGCTTCGACTGGGCGATGGCCGCTTTCTGCTGGACACTGTCCATCCTCATGATAGCCGTCCTGGGCATGGCGATCTTCGCCTCGTTCGTGAAGCTCTGGCCCTACAACTTCAGCTTCTCGCTGGACCACTATCGCCTGGGCCTCGTGGACGCGGGCATCTTCCCGGCCTACCTGAACAGCCTGCAGCTCGCATTCTGGTGCGCCACGCTCGGCACGGTGTTCATCTTCGTGACCGCGTACCTCCTCGAGAAGACCCGCGGCCTCGACGCGTGGCGCCCCTTCGTGCGCCTGATGGCGGTGCTGCCCATGGGCGTGCCGGGAATGGTGCTGGGCCTGGGCTACATCTTCTTCTTCGTCCCCGAGGCGAACCCGTTGCATTTCCTCTACGGCTCGCTCGCGATCCTCGTTCTCATCACCGTGGTGCACTACTACTCGTCTTCGCACCTGACCGCGGTGACCGCGCTCAAGCAGATCGACAACGAGTTCGAGTCGGTTTCGGCGTCGCTGAAGGTGGCGTTCTGGCGAACCTTCTTCCGCGTCACCGTGCCGGTGTGCCTGCCCGCGGCACTCGACATCAGCCGCTACCTCTTCGTGAACGCGATGACCACGGTGTCGGCGGTCGTGTTCCTCTATTCGCCCAAGACCGTGCTCGCCTCGATCGCGATCGTGAACCTGGACGAGGCGGGCGACATCGGCCCGGCGGCGGCCATGGCGAGCCTCATCGTCGTCACCTCGGCCCTGGTATGCGGGCTGTACTATTTCCTTCAAGCGTGGCTCGACCGGCGCACGCAGTCCTGGAGAAAATCATGATCCTCGGCAACGACCCCATCCTCCTCACCCCCGGCCCGCTCACCACGTCGCTCGCCACCAAGCAGGCGATGCTGCGCGACTGGGGCTCGTGGGACGCCTCCTTCAACGCGATCACGGCCTCGATCTGCAAGGATCTCGTGGACGTCGTGAACGGAGCCGGAACGCACGTGTGCGTGCCGCTGCAGGGAAGCGGCACCTTCTCGGTGGAGGCCGCGCTCGCCAATCTGGTGCCGCGCGACGGCAAGGTGCTGGTGCCCAACAACGGCGCCTACTGCCAGCGGATCCTGAAGATCCTGAAGTACCTCGGGCGCGAGCACTCGTCGATCGACCTGCCCGAGGACAAGCAGGTCACAGCCGCGATGCTCGAGGGCGCATTCAGGATGGATCCGGCGATCACGCACGTGGCACAGGTGCACTGCGAGACCGGCACCGGGATCCTGAACCCGCTGCCGGAGATCGCCGCGGCGTGCGCGCGCCACGGCAAGGGCCTCATCGTCGATGCCATGAGCTCGTTCGGCGCCATCGACATCGACGTGTCGAAGTATCCGATCGACGCGGTGATCGCCGCCTCGGGCAAGTGCGTCGAGGGGCCTCCCGGCATGGGCTTCGTGATCGCGCGCCGGGCGGTGCTGGAGAAGTGCCAGGGCAACTCGCACTCGCTCGCCATGGACCTTCACGACCAGTGGACCTACATGCAGAAGACCACGCAGTGGCGCTTCACGCCGCCGACACACGTGGTGGCCGCCTTCCGCGTGGCGCTCGACCAGTTCAAGGCCGAGGGCGGCACGCCCGCGCGCGGCAATCGCTACCGCAAGAACTGCGAGACGCTCATCGAAGCCATGGCGGCGCTGGGTTTCCGCTCATTCCTGCCGAAGGTCGTGCAGGCTCCGATCATCGTCACCTTTCACGCACCGGCCGACGCCAACTACGCCTTCAAGTCGTTCTACGAGAAGGTGCGCGCGCGCGGCTACATCCTGTATCCCGGCAAGCTCACGCAGGTCGAGACCTTCCGCGTGGGCTGCATCGGCGCCATCGACGCGAACGAGATGCGCAACGTGTCGGCCGCGGTGGCGGATACCTTGAAGGAGATGGGCATCAAGAGCGGGGCACCGAGCAAGCTTCCGGCATTCGCATAATGGTGTCAGGTACGAATTCCAAAATGCGTACCTGACACCATTATGCTCGGCGTCCTCT
>JANLXC010000051.1:0-7529 GCA_031364925.1 Burkholderiales bacterium
GCGATCGAGATCCACGCCCCCGTGTTTTCCAGCCACGCCGGCGCCTTCCATTCGATGGCGAGCGTCGCGACCACGATCGCCACGAGCGTCACCACCACGCCGTGGCCCGCGGAAAAGAGCAGGCCCGACCAGCGCGACAGCTCCGGGCGCTCACCCGCGTTTAAGCGCGTGAGACCGACGATGGCGGCGAGGTGGTCGGGATCGAGCCCGTGCTTGACCCCGAGCAGGAAAACGACGCCGACGAGCGCGAGCCAGTGGCTGGGGAGGGTCTCGATCATTTCATTTCTGCAAGAAAAGCTCGTTCCACAGCTTCTCCCATTTGGGGGCCTCGTCGAGCACGGTCGCCGGCTCGATCAGCGTGAACGCAAAATCGTTGAGCGCGCTCTTCACCTTGGTGCTCGCCGGCACCCGCCCCATGGACTCGAACAGCCTCTGGCCTTCGGGCGAGAGCACGAAGTCGGCGAACAGCGCCGCCGCGTTCGGGTGCGGTGCGTGCTTCGCCACGCCGATTCCCTGGGGGCGCGCGGCCACCGGCGGGATCGGCACGAAGTCGATGGGCGCGCCCCTTCTCTTCAGCGACTCGATGTTGCTGTTGTACATGGTCAGGCCCACCGGCACCTCGCCCGCGGCGACCAGCTCGGCCAGCAGCACGTGGCCCTTGCGCACGTCGGGCTTCATCGCGGCGAGCCGGCGGAACCAATCGGTACCTTTCTCGGCGCCCCAGGTCTTGATGAGGGTCGCCATCCATTCGACGTCGGTGGCCTCGAGGCCGATCAGCCCCTTCCACTTGGGATCGGTAAAGCCCTCGTAGGTGGCGGGAAGGTCGGCGCGCTTCACTTTCTGCGTGTTGTAGCCGACCACGAAGAAATTCATGCGGTCGGGCATCCACGAGCGGTGCGGCGGGATCGCGGCCGGCGGCAGGTCGGCGACGTGCGGCGAGCGGATCTCGGCGAGAAGCTTCTCGCGGGCGAGCATTTCCATCTCCGGGCCGTTGGTCTCCACCACGTCCACGCTGTGGCGCCTGGCCTGCGCCTCGGTGACCACCCGCTGCACCACCTTGTCGGAAAGCGCGCGCCAGAGCTCGACCTTGATGCCGTACTTCTTCTCGAAAGCCTCGGCGAGCGGCCTGGATTCCGTGGGCGCGAGGGAGGTGTAGAGCACGACCGAGCCCTCGCGCCTGGCGCGCTCGACGAGCGACGCGTCCTGGGCAAACGCCGCGGCCGGCAGGACCATTGCGAGAACCGATGCGAGGAGGGATTTCATCACGGGCGCGGGGATTGGGTAGATTGGAGGATCCAAATTGACCGTCCCGGACATTCTATGTTTAACTTCCCCGGCGGGCAATCAAATGGAACGATGTTCCGCATACGGGAACCCAACCCGCTGAAAGCCTCTCGATGTCCACCAAGACCCAGACCACCACTACGCACTACCACATCCAGAAGAAGCGCCGCGCCGAGTTCATCGAGGAGTGGCGCAAGTACCGCCAGAGCGTAATCCGCCACGAGGACGTGGTCCTGCAGCCGACCGCGCGCGGCATGCGCACCGGCGTCTACATGGGCTGGGACGGCGAGCGCCCCACGCGCAGCCTCGATGCGCTGGTGCACGAGGTCGACCCCGGCACGGTCACGACCATCCACCGCCATTCGTGGGACGCCATCCTCTTCATGGTCGAGGGCTCCGGCTGGACCGAGGTGGACGGGGTGCGCTACGACTGGAAGGCATGGGACGCGATCCACATCCCGGCGTGGAGCTGGCATCGCCACGGCAACGACGGCGCCAGGCCCGGGCGCTTCATGAGCTATTCCTCGGAGCCGACGATGTGGACGCTCGGCATGAGCATCATCGACGATCGCGGCCACGAGAAATTCGAGAAACTGCCGCCGCGCCCGCCCTTCGCCGAGGGCATCAACGGAGACGATCCCTACGCCCGGCGCCTGCGCCGCCTCGCGCAGGAAACGAAGAAGCGACGTTCGGGACGCATCCATACCCCGTACGACGAGCAGGAGATCCTCGCCACACCGCGGGGCACGCGCACCAAGTTCCTGAACGATCGCGCCATCGGCAACGAGGCCTCCGGCCTCACCCAGGTGATGATCCAGTTCGCGCCGGGCAAGACCCAGTCCCTGCATCGCCACCCCGGCGAAGCGTGGCTCTACGTGGTCGAGGGGCACGGCCACAGCTTCATGGGCACGGCGCCCGACAAGGGCGAGCACCACCGCTGGAAGAAAGGCGACCTCATCGTGGTCGACCATTTCCTCTGGCACCAGCATTTCAACGACGATCCCGAAAACGAGTGCCGCCTGGTGAGGATCCACATGTTCGACTCGATCCTCGAGACCATGCGCGCGCTGATGGACCCGATGGTGCTCTTCGAGGAGGCCGAGGACACGCTGGTCTCGATGCAGGACATGGCGCGCATCGAGTGGCCGGACGACAAGCGGCCCGAGTGATGGATCGCGCGAAGAATGCCCTGCCCCCCGGCGTGCTCTCCATGCACGTCCTGCCGGCGGAGCATCACGACCGCGACTGGGACGCGATCATCGTCCCGCGCGAGGTGAAGGAGCGGCTCCTCGCCCAGGCGCTCCTCGTGCTGCAGCACGGGCGCAAGCTTTCGATGCTTTCCGGGTTGCCGCACGGCCTCATCGTCTTCGCGGGCCCGCCCGGCACCGGCAAGACCACCATGGCGCGCGGCCTCGCGCAGGTGGCGGCGCTGGCGCTGGCGCGCGAGGGCGCCACCACCCTCCTCGAGATCAACCCGCACGCATTCCCGAGCGACATGCTGGGCGAGTCGCAGCGCAACGTCACGCGACTGCTCACCGAGACGATTCCCGAGATCGCGGCGCGGCGCCCCTTCACCGTGGTGTTGATCGACGAGGTCGAGAGCTTCGCGGTGAGCCGCTCGGCGGCCTCCTTCGAGGCCAATCCCGTGGACGTGCATCGCGCCACCGACGCGGTGCTGCTCGGCATCGACGAGATCGCGAAGAAGCTGCCCTCGGTTCTCTTCGTCACCACGACCAACTTCATCGAGGCGGTCGATTCCGCGTTCCTGTCGCGCGCCGACCTGGTGATGCGCTTCTCGCTGCCGGACACCGCAACCATCGCGCGGATCCTGGAGAGCGCCATCGGCGAGCTCGCGGTGCAGTGGCCGGCGGTGCAGCCGCTGGCGCAGGACAAGGCGCGCATCGCTACGCTCGCCGCGGTGTGCGAAGGCTGGGACGGCCGACGCGTGCGCAAGCTCGTGCTCGCGGCGCTGGCCCAACGCCTGGAAGTCGCGCGCGATCCCTCGAGGCTCTCCTGGGACGACTTCCTCGAAGCGGCGCGCAAGAAGGGCGGCGTCGAATGGGCCGGCGGCACGGCTCCCAGCGCGCGCGAGATGTTTCCCGACGTGCCGAAGGAACTGATGCATGACCACGACCACGGCCACGGACCACACAACCATCATCCGACCCATACCCATCAGCATGAAGACGGCAAGAAATCGCGCTCTTAGACTCTTCGCGGCCTGCATCGCTTTTTCGGCATCGATCGCCACGGCGCAGGACTTTCCCCACAAGCCGCTGCGCGTGATCGTGCCGTACGCGGCGGGCGGCGGCGCCGACATCCTGGCTCGCCTCGTAGCCCAGGAGCTCGGCACGCGGCTCAAGCAGCCGGTCGTGGTGGAGAACCGCGGCGGCGCCAGCAACACCATCGGCATGCAGGCGGTGGCCTCGTCGGCGCCCGACGGCTACACCCTCGGACTCGCGACTCCGGTGTTCGTGATGACATCCGCGCTCATCAAGAACCACCCTTACGACACGCTGAGGGAGTTCGCGCCCGTGGCGATGATCGGCAACACGCCGCTCGTGCTGGTGGTGCATCCGAGCGTGCCGGCGAAGACCACGCAGGAATTCATCGCGCTCGCCAAGGCCAAGCCCGGCAGCCTCAACTTCGCCTCGCTCGGCGCGGCGACCACGCAGGGCCTCGCGGCGACGATGTTCAACTTCATGACCGGCATCGACGCGGTGCAGGTTCCCTACAAGGGCAGCGCCCCCGGGGTGGCCGACCTCCTCGGCGGCAACGTGCAATTCATGTTCAACGCCCTGCCGTCGATGCTGCAGCACATCGAGACGGGGAAGCTGCGCGCGCTCGCAACTACCGGCCCGAAGCGCTCGGCGCAGCTGCCGACCGTGCCCACGGCCAAGGAAGCGGTGCCCGGCTACGAGGTGGTGACCTGGTACTCGTTCGTGGCACCCGCCGCGACGCCGAAAGCCGTGGTCGAGAAGCTGAACCGCGAGATCACCGCCATCGTCGAGTCGCCGGAGATGAAGGAGAAGCTGCGCGGCCAGGGCGTCGAGGCCGACGGCATGAAGACCGACGAGCTGGCGGCGCTCTTCAAGAGCGAGACCGCGAAGTGGGCCAAGGTCATCAAGGACTCGAAGCTCCAACCCGAGTGATGCGGCTTCTCGCGGCGGCCTGGCTGGCAACCCTCGCGGGGCTCGCGCACGCCGAGGATTGGCAGCTTCCCGGCGATCGCGAGACGCTCGGCCGAGCGGGCGTTGCCGCCATTCTCACGCGCGACGAATTCGTTGCCACCAGCGGATATTCCAGGCGCGTCGAATACATCGACTTCACCTCGCATGGGCAGGAGTTCACCCAGGTCGTCGTGATCCTCGCACCCGACAAGCCCCGGCTTCATCGCGGGCGCAGGATCGTGGTGGTGGGCGCGGAGCCCGGCAGCGAGTTCGCCGGTGACTTCCTCGAGACTCCGGAAGGCAAGGAAGGTCCGGGCGTGTGGCTCGCTCGCCGCGGGGTGACTTTCGTCGCGTTGACGCGCGTCGGTCGCTGGAATTTTCTCGCGCCCGGCGAGAGCGGCTCCTGGGAAGGCGTCCCGCTCGACAGTCGCATGCCGATCTTCAACCGCCGGCAGAAGGCGCACTGGCCGAGCGCCGACTTCGAGGTGAAGTCGTCCGGGCTGCGGGCAGCGACGAGCGGCGACAGCGCGGTCTACCGCACGCCCAGGGCGGGCACGCAACTCTACCGCGAGATGCTCGCCGCCACGCCGCTCACCTACATCCAGGGCTATCGCAAGGCGATCGAGCGCGCGATCCCGGCGGACGAGCGCTCCCGCTCCTTCGTCCTCTACTGGGGGATGTCGACGGGAGGCGCCTTCCTCTATCCGCTCGCGAAATACCTGCCGCCCGATGGCTACCTGGGCTGGGGCACCAGCAGCACCGGGCTCGCGTACGTGTTCCGGCGCGCGAAGGGCGGCGACTTCCAGCAGCCCTACGCGCAGTCGGCGCTGCGCCTGCGTGAGCGCGGGCTCGACGATTTCACCTACTACACCAAGGGCATGGACGAGGCCACACGCCTCGCGTGGTGGAAAAACGCGCAGAAGGGCCCGCGCTTCAAGAGTGGCGAGGATCCGATGATGCAGTTCGGCGTCGCGGCCCTCACCGATGTCGCGTTGCGGCTCTGGACCTCGGACTTCCTGCCGCAGGCCGAGCGCAAGGACGGGCTAGGCGCGTTCGTGAAAGACATGCTCGAGCCGAGCTTTCCCCCCGAGGAGCTCAAGCGCGTGGCCATCCTCGACATGAACGGCACACTCGACGAGGCCATCCCGCCGAGGACCGTCGACGCGCACCGCGAAGTGATGGAGCCCTACGCGCGCAAGTATCGCGTCGCGCGCGTCGAGGACTTGCCGCACTACCTCTACACGCAGGACCAGATCAAGGTCGTCGGGACGCTTTGGCTGCGGTTCATCGATTCCGGTTTTTTCGACTAGTTTTTTCACCAGATGCGCTCGCCGCGAGCGACCTTCTCGGCCATCTCGATCTGGAACTCGGGAGGCCCGAAGCCGAGCCGCTCGCCGTTCTCCTCGTAGAAGAAGGGGCTGCCGGTGCGCAGGCTGATCTCGCGCATCCACGCGAGGATCTCCGCGTCGGGGTCGCGGCCGGCCGAGCGCAGCACGTACGCGTTGCGCCCGCGCCACTTCATGGTAATCACCATGATTCCCGAGCGATCGGGACGGAAATCGTCGGGGAATGGATTGCCGTGCTGCAGCCAGCCGCAGACGAAATCGCGGCACGGATACTTGGGCCGCGTCTCGTAGATGGTGCAGCACTTGTCGCCGCGGTAGTGGCACGGTTGGCCCGGGTACATCTCGTAGCCGTTGATGATGCCGGTGACCCAACCGTCGCAACAAGCGGTGCATTCGCCGCACGACCGCGCGGCCGGCACGGCGGGCACGGCGGGCACGGCGATGTTGATCACGGCGCCGCAGCACTTCTTGTATTTCCTGCCGCTGCCGCAGGGGCACGGATCGTTGCGCCCGACTGGCATGTGCGATGAAAACGTGTGGGGAGCGTCCAGTATACTCGGCGCGTATGCTCGTTTATCTCGCGGTCCTGCTGTCGCTGCTGCAAGGTGTGAGCATGCGCGGCGCCAAGATGCTGGTGTCGCTTTCCGCGCTGGCTACCGGCGCCACACCCTTCCAGGTCGGGCTCCTCGCCGCGCTTTTCGCGGCCTTTCCCCTGCTCCTCGCGGTGTACGCCGGCAAGTCGTCGGATCGCATCGGCGTCAAGCGCCCGATCGTCGGCGGCTCGATCATGATGGCGCTGGGCATCGCCACGCCGTTACTGTTGCCAGGGCTGGTGGGCCTCATGGTGTGCGCGGCGCTGATCGGCCTGGGCCACATCTTCTTCCACGTCTCGATCCATAATTTGATTGGCGCGTACGGCGCGGGCGAGGCTCGCACGCGCAACTTCGCGACATTCTCCCTGGGAGCCTCGATCTCGGCATTCATCGGCCCGTCGCTCACCGGATTCTCCATCGACGGCCTGGGTTTCAATCCCACGCACGCTCTCCTCGCCGCCATCGCGCTGTTGCCCGCCATCCTGATCGTCGTCTACCCGAAACTGGTGCCGCCGCGCGCGCCCTCTTCCTCGCGTGAAACCACGGGCGGCTCGCTCTCACTCCTGGGCGACCCGGGGCTGCGCCGCACCCTGATCATGAGCGGTGTGACGCTGACCGGCATCGAGCTCTTCACTTTTTACTTCCCGGTGTTTGGGCGCAGCATCGGCCTGTCGGCCTCCGCGATCGGCATGGTGATGTCGAGCTACGCGGTGGCGGCCTTCATCGTGCGCATGGGCATGCACCGCGCCACGCGCCGCATCGGCGAGATCGGCGTGCTCACCGCATCGCTCTTCATCGCGGGCGCCACTTACATGCTTGTTCCGCTGGTGGACCGCGCGCCGCTCCTCGCGCTGGCGGCGTTCTTCCTCGGCATCGGCTTGGGCTGCGCGCAGCCCCTCACCATCCTTCTCACCTACAACCACGCGCCCGCGGGGCGCTCGGGGGAAGCGCTGGGCATGCGCCTCACGGTGAACAAGTTGACGCAGATCGCCGTGCCCCTCGTTTTCGGCGGCCTCGGCACGGCGTTCGGGCTGCTTCCGGTGTTCTGGGCCAACGGCGCTTTCCTGCTGGCCGGAGGTTTTGTATCTTTGGCGGAACGCCGCTTCGCGAGCCAGCGCGACGCCGCCGCCGCAATC
>JANLXC010000059.1:0-17874 GCA_031364925.1 Burkholderiales bacterium
CCCGCCGCTGAGGCGCACGCGCAAGGCGAGGGGATTGGTGTCGCGCGTCGCGCGGGCTGGCGTCGTGCTGGGCCTCCTTGCAGCGCTGCTGGTGATGCTTACCTATCTCGATTCGACGCAAGACCCCTTCCTCTTTACCAACGCCTCCAGCGGGCGCGACACAGCCCGCAGCCCGGAGCGCCCGCGCTTCCTGGGCGTGGGCGTGGTGCCCGCGCGCGACACCGGGAGCGATACGAGGCCCGCCGCAGCCCCGCGGGAGGAAAGGCGTTCCGCGTCCCTGTGGCGCGAGGCCGCGCCCGCGCCCGCGGCGCAGGCGACCGCGGCGAGCGTGCCGGCTTTCCCGCGCGAGGCGGCCGCCTCCGCCGTCGTCGCCGCATCTCCCGCCCCCGCCGTCGTCGCGCAGGCGCCGTATGCGGGGCCTGCCGAGACGAAGCTCACCAGCGTCCAGATCGAGATCCTGGTCGCGCGCTTCATCGGCTACTACGAGGCGGGCGAGACCGACAACCTGATGGCGCTCCTCGATGGGAAGGAGCCGGGCTCGCCGCAGGCGGCGCGCACACGCCAGGCGTATGCCGAGTTCTTTCGCGCCACGCGCCAGCGGCGCCTGCGCGTGAAGAGCCTCGATTGGCAGACCGCGATGTCTTCGGCGCGCGCGCAGGGGCAGGCGACGGTGGAGGCCCAGTACACCGACGCGCCCGGCGGTCTCGAGCGCGACATCGACGTCGAGATGGAGATCGGCTTGCGCAACGGGCAGGCGAAGATCACGCACCTGTCGCTTTTCCCGAACGGGCCCTAGCGTGTCCGGCGCATGGCCCTGGCGCATCGGCATCGCCGCGCTCTCCCTGGTGCTCCTGTGGCGCGTCATCCACGTGAACGCGGTCCTCTACGAGAGCACCGGGCGCCCGCGGCTGCCGCTGGCCGCGGACTTGGGAGCCGCGCTCCCCGATCGCGAGCTGCTGCGCGAGCAATTGCGCGACAACCCGGGCCATGTCGCTGCCGTGCTCCTCCTCGCGCGCGATGCCGAGGGCCGCGACAGCTTCGACGAGGCGGCGCGCGTTTATGCCGCGGCCTACCAGCTCGCGCCACTCGATCGCGACGTCCTGCATGCGGCTTCCGCATTCTTCCTCGCGCGCGGGCGAGCCTCCGAGGCGCTGGTGCTGCTGGGCCGGTTGGTCGAGCACTATCCGGCCACCCGCGAGAGTGCGTTCCCCGTAATCGTCGCCATGCTCGCATCGAAGGAGCAGGACAGCGCGCTGGACGCGCTCACCACACGCGACCCCGAGTGGCTTGGTGCCTTGATCGTCTCGTCGTGCCAGCGCGGAGTCGATCCCGCGCTGCTGCTGCCGGTTTTCTTGAAGCGCGTTTCCTCGGCGAGCGCCAAGCCCGCGGAGGCCGCGTGCCTGGTGGAGCGGCTGCGCAGGGCGGGGCGTTGGAGCGAGGCCTACCAGGTGTGGCTCAACACGCTGCCACGCGAACGCCTGAACGAGATCGGCTTCATCTTCAACGGAAGCTTCGAGTTCGCGCCCAGCGGCGTGGGCTTCGACTGGATGCCCACGCGCCAGCTCGAGCGCGAGGCCGGACATTCCGTCGAGATGGCGCGCTCCACGGGCGGGGCCGGACGCCGCTCGCTGAAAGTGAGCTTCAACGGCAAGCGCCAGCTCGGCTCCCCGATCGCGCAGTACCTCGCGCTCGCGCCGGGCGCCTACCAGCTTGCCGGACTCGGGCGCTCGGATGGGATGCGCGTAGGTCGCGGGGTGCACTGGACGGTGCGCTGCGTGAACGAGGCGATCGCCGGCCCGGTGCTCGCCAGCTCCGAGCGCTTCACCGGGTCGAGCGAATGGCGCCCGTTCCAGTTCGCGCTCACCATCGCCCCGGCATGCCGGGGCCAGGTCCTGCAACTGGAAGCGGTGGGCGTCGAGGAGAGCGCGGCCTATATCACCGGCGCGGCGTGGTTCGACGACCTTGCGTTGCGCGAGGTGCGCTGACATGCGGTTGACCCTCGCCCGCGCGGCGAAATACCATGCAATGCGCGTTGGCTCGCGCAAAGGAAACAGGATGAAGATTGCCTCGCTCGCCCTTGCATCCCTCGCCTTCTGCGCGCAACCCCTGGCGCAGGAGCCCAACCGTGGCGTCGCGCAATTGAAGGACATTCACGGCAACGTGTTGGTGAGCCACGAATCGGGCCTGGGCGCCGGGCGCGAAGCGTTGCGGCTCGTGCGCGGCACGCGCGTGCTCACCACCACCAAGTCGGATGTGACGGTGGTGTACGACGACGGCTGCGAGGTGAAGCTCAAGGAAAACGAGCGCTTCGAGGTCGAGACCGGCAAGCCCTGCGCGGTCCTCGCGGCGCTGCCGCAGTCCATCCTCTCCACGCCGGTGGGTACGGCGGCGACAGCGACGGCCGGCACGGCCGCGGCGTTCGCGGCGACGCTGCCCGCCATCGGCGGCGCGGCCGCCGCACTCAATGCGCTGCGCGTGTGGCGCGAAAGCCAGCCGGTCAGCCCGAGTTGAGCGGGGCGGGCCTCACGCTCTTCCCGCTGGCCGCTTTCCTGCTCGTCTTCGCGCCGCTGGTGCGCGGCGGGAACCGGCCCCTGCCATTGATGGCGCTGGAAGGCGCGGCGCTCCTCGCGTTGGTGCTTGCCGCGTTCACTCCGTCGAAAAGCGCGCTGCGCGGCGTTCCCGCGCTCCTGTGGTGGGGCGTGGCGATACTACTCGTCGCACCTCTCGTTCAGCTCGTTCCACTGCCATGGTCGTGGTGGAACGAGCTGCCAGGCCACGGGCCGTACGCACGCGCGCTGGAAGCCGCCGGCGCGATTCCCACGCAGGGCACGCACGCGCTGAGCATGAACGCGCGGGCGACCGAGTACGCGTGGCTCGCACTCCTGCCCTGCCTGGCGATCTTCATCGTCGTGCAGCTCCTCGATCGACGCCAGGTTCGCCGGCTGGCGATGCTCTTCGTGCTGGTCGCGGTCGGCGAGGCGACGCTCGGCATCATGCAGCTCGGCGCTCCCGCGGGCTCGCTCCTGCACCTGGGCAATCCCTACAGCGCCGGCGCCTCGACGGGCACGTACGTGAACAGGAACCACTTCGCGGGATTGATGGCGATGGCGCTGCCGATGCTGATGGCGCTTTGGGCCGCGGAGGTCCTGCCGCCGACCGGGCCGAAGGGCGAAGTCCTGCGCGACCATCCGCGCAATCGCGACGTGAAGCTCGCGCGCCGCCTGCTGCTCTCGGTCTTCGTGCTCGCCGTGGTGCTGGCGCTGCTCTTCACGCGCTCGCGCGCCGGGATCGGCTGCGGACTCGCGGTGCTCGCCGCGGCGAGCATGAGCCTGGTATGGAACGCGGGATCGATCCATGCGCGCGTGATCCTCGGCTTGATCGCGGCGTTGGCGCTCGCGCTCGGCGCCTACATCGGCCTCACGCCCGTGCTCGAGCGCTTCACCGCCGAGGAAATATCGTTGAGCTACGACGGGCGCGTGCGCATCGCCGCGGGAACGCTCGCCGCGGGCCTCGATTTCCTGCCGTTGGGCAGCGGCCTGGGCACCTTCGCCGACGTCTTCGAGCGCTACCAGCTGGAGAGCTTTCCCGGCTATATCGACCATGCGCACAACGACTACGCCGAGGCATTCCTCGAGCTCGGCGTGGCGGGGATTGCGGTGATGGCGCTCCTCACGGCCGCATACGCGATGCGCTGGAGGAGGCTCCTCGCGGGGCGCCTGTCGCGCAGCCTCGGCTACCTTCAGGTGGGGGCGGGGCTCGGCATGCTCGCGCTCATCGTCCACGGCGCGTTCGACTTCAACTTCCACATCCCCGCCAATGCGATCTGCTTTTCCTTCCTCGCCGGAGTCTTCTTCTTCACTCCCGCCGAGGATCGCGCATGAGGAGCTGGCGCACCGCGTCCTGCGCGGGGCGCCCTTCGAAGAGCACGGCGCACACCGCCGCGGTGATCGGCATCTCGACCTTGCACGCGCGCGCGTGCGCGGAGGCTGCGCGCGCGGAGTGCACGCCCTCGGCGACGTGTCCCAGCTCGGCGAGGACCTGATCGAGGCTCTTGCCCTGCGCGAGGCGCACGCCCACCTCGCGATTGCGCGAGAGCTCGCCGGTGCAGGTGAGCACGAGGTCGCCCAGGCCCGCGAGGCCGTTGAAGGTCTCGGGATGCCCGCCCATGGCCACACCCAGGCGCGATAGCTCCGCGAGACCGCGCGTCACCAGGGCGGCGCGCGCGTTGCGCCCGAGGCCCAGGCCATCGGAGATACCGGCGGCGATCGCGATCACGTTCTTCAGCGCCCCGCCCAGCTCCACGCCGACCAGGTCGTCGTTCGAATAGATGCGCAGCCGCGCGCTGTTGAGCGCTGCCGCGGTGCGCGCGGCGAAGCCGGCATCCTGCGACGCCAGCACGACGGCGGTGGGCTGGCCGCGCGCGACCTCTAGCGCGAAGCTGGGTCCGGAAAGTGCCGCCACGTGGCGCGCCTTGGGCAAAGCCTGGGCCACGACCTGGTGGGGAAGCTCTCGCGATTTCGTTTCGAATCCCTTGCACGCCCACACGAGCGCGGGCTCGGGCGAGATGGCGGCCACGGCGAGGGCCGTCTCGCGCAGCCCCGCCGTCGACGTGGCGACGATCACCACGTCGCGCCCTTCAAGGGCGCGAGCGAGGTCCGCCTCTATCGCGACCGAAGCGCCGATGGGAATTTCGGGAAGGTAGCGGCTGCGGCGCGTCGCCGCGAGCGTTTCGCAGTCCTCGCGGCGGCGCGTCCACAGCGCGACCGAATGCTCCTCGCAAAGCGAGACCGCGAGAGCCGATCCCCAGGCTCCGGCGCCGAGGATCGCGACTCTCACGGGCTAGACGCCCCAGACGTGCGAAGCGCGGATGAAGCCCTGCTGGCCGTCGCGGTGGCGCACCTTCAGCCAGCCTTCGGCGGGCGCCTCCACCACTTCGAGCAGCACCTGCTTGTACGCCTCGAACACGAGCGGCGCCTGCGCCCCCGGGCCGGCGCGCACGTCGGCGAGCGGCACGGAGACGAGCACCGTGTGGCGATCGCCAAGCGCCCGGTTCTCGATCCAGGCGACCTCGCCGTTGGCGTCGCGCACCTTGGTCCACTGGTCGAGCTTCACCAGCACTTCGAACGGGTAATAGCGGCTCGCGATGAAGAGCCGGTCGGCCTTCAGGCTCGGCGCGTCGTAGAGCACCGCAGGACGCTCACCCAATGCGCGAAACTCCGCGGCGGGCAGCGCGCCCGCCATCGTCGCGAGCAGGAGCAGCAGGGCAATGCGGGTCAACGGCGGCGCCTAGTGCGAGACGCCCGGCGTGATGATCTGCACCCCGCCCTGCGCCGCGGCCGGCTGCGGATCGCGTTGCGCCGCGTAGATCGCCTCGAAATTCACCGGGGAAAGGATCACCGGCGGGAAGCCGGCGCGCACCACGGTGTCGGAGATCACTTCGCGCACGTACGGGAAGAGGATGTTCGGGCACGCGATGGCGAGCACCGCGTCGAGCTCCTGGCCGGGGATATTGCGCACGACGAAGATTCCCGCCTGCGCAGCTTCGACGAGGAACATCGTCTTCTCGCCGACCTTGGCGGTCACCGTGACGGTGAGGACCGTCTGGTAGACGCCTTCCTCGACGCCGGTGGTGTTGTGGTGCAGCTGGATGTCGACCTGCGGCGCTTCACGCTCGAGGAAGACCTGCGGCGCGTTGGGGATCTCGAGAGAGAGGTCCTTCACGAATACCTTCTCGATCGAGAACACGGGTTGATCGTTTTGTTGTGCGTCGCTCATGCAAGCTTCCTTGGGAAATGAATCGATATGGAAAAAAAGCGGATGCGCCCGCCTCAGGGCGCGGAAAGCAGGGGCTCGAGGCCGCCGGCGCGGTCGAGCGCGGCGAGGTCGTCATAGCCGCCGACGTGCTTCTCGCCCACGTAGATCTGCGGCACGGTGCGCCGCCCGGTGCGCTCCATCATCTCCTGGCGGCGCGGCGGATCGAGGTCCACGCGCACCTTCTCGATGTCGGCCACGCCCTTGGACTTGAGCAGGCGCTCGGCCATCAGGCAGAACGGGCACACGCCCGTCGAATACATGAGGACCTTCGCCATCGCGCTATTTCTCCACCGGCAGGCTGGCCTGCTGCCACGCGGCGAGCCCGCCCTTCAGTTGATACACCGTCGTGAATCCGGCCTGCTTGAGGGAGCGCAGCGCCGCGCCGCCGCCCTTGCTGGTGACGAGCACCGGCTTGTCCTTGTACTTGCCGATCTCGCCCATGCGCTTGGACAACTCCTGCAGCGGAATGTGCCGAGCGCGCGGCAAATGGCCGCTCGCGAATTCGGCGCCGTCGCGCACGTCCAGGATGAGCGTCGACGACTGGTTCATGAGGCGCGTCGCGTCGAGCGTGCCGATTTCACCCGAGGCCCCGGAGAGCCTCGAGATCTCGGGCCACAGCAGCATCACCCCGCTCACCAGCCAGAGGGCGACGTACCCGATATTGTTGACGATGAATTCACCCACGGTGGATCGCCTTCCCGAGGGGCGTGTTCGCCCCGCACAAAGGGACAATTTTACCCCATCGCCCACTGCAGCAGCCACAGTACCGGCAGGCCCGCGGCAATGGGCGCCAGCGGATTCCTGAATCGCATGGCCACGGCGAGCGCGACCAGCCCCGCGATCCAGCGCGGATTGGCGAGCGTGGGATCGAAGGTCCCCTGCGGCATGAGGAGCCCCGGGGCAACGATCGCGGCGAGCACCGCGGGCGGCACGAAGGTGAGCGCCTGGCGGAAGGCGTGCGGAAACTTGTGCGGGTTGGCGAAGAGGAGGAAGGAGGCGCGCAGGAGGAAGGTGACCAGCGCCACGCCGAAGATGACGAGCCAGGTCTTCATTTGTGCCGGCGCCCACGCTCGATCGCCATCCCCGCGGCGATGCCGGCGATCGAAGCGACCACCAGAGCGAGGCGGTAGGGGAGTCCCGCGGCGGCAAGCGCCACCCCTGCCGCGACGATCGCGGCGGCCAGGTCCGCGCGCGTGCGCACCGCCGGCGCCAGGAGCGCGATGAAAGTGAGCACCACGGCGAAATCGAGCGACCAGGTGGCGGGGATCTGCGCTCCCAGCACGATGCCGATCGCCACCGCCGCCTGCCAGAAAAGATAGAGCGTGACGGAGGTGCCGAGCACGTGCCAGTGGCGATTGCTTCGGTCGCCGGGCTCGTTGAAGCGCATCGGCGTCATGGCGAAGCTCTGGTCCGTCATGAGGAAGGCGAGGAGGGCGCGCCAGCGTGCCGGGAGATGCGCGAGGTACGGCGAGATCGCGGCGCTGTACATCATGTGGCGCAGGCTCACCACCGCCGCCGCCGCGATCGCCACCAGGATCGGGGAATTCGCGGCGATCAGCTGGCAGACGATCAGCTGCGCGATGCCGGAGAAGGCGAGGATCGAGAGCGCCATGCCCTCGAGCGGCGTGAGGCCGGAGGCGACGGACGCGACGCCCGCCACGAATCCGAACGGGATCGCGCCGAGGAGCACCGGGGTGATCGCGCGCGCGCCTGCGATGAACTCGTCGCGCGGGGAAGGGATGGTCATGGCTTGCGGAAATCGGCAATTTTAGTCCAGCGCGCGTTTGCTAGACTTCACGCATGAAGAAAATCGTCTTGTTGCGCCACGGCGAGAGCGCGTGGAACAAGGAAAACCGCTTTACCGGCTGGAAGGACGTCGACCTCACGCCCAAGGGAGTCGAGGAGGCGCGCGCCGCCGGCAAGCTCCTCATGGCCGAGGGCTACGACTTCGACTTCACCTTCACGTCGGTGCTGAAACGCGCGATCCGCACGCTCAACTTCGCGACCGAGGAGATGGATCGCCTCTGGCTGCCGGTCGAGAAGGATTGGCGCCTGAACGAGCGCCACTACGGGGCGCTGCAAGGCCTGAACAAGGCCGAGACCGCGGCGAAGTTCGGCGAGGAGCAGGTGATGAAATGGCGGCGCAGCTACGACATACCGCCTCCGGCCCTCGAGCCGGGCGACGAGCGCAACGCCGCCCGCGACCTTCGCTACGCGGCGTTGAAGCCGGGCGAGGTGCCGCTCACCGAATGCCTCAAGGACACCGTCGCTCGCGTGGTGCCCTACTGGCAGGCGTGCATCGCCCCGCGCGTGGCCGCCGGTGAGCGCGTCCTCGTCGTGGCGCACGGCAACAGCATCCGCTCGCTCATCAAGTACTTCGACGCGTTGAGCGACGAGGCCGTCATCGCCGTGAACGTGCCCACCGGCATTCCGCTGGTCTACGAGTTGGACGACGCGCTGCGCCCGATCCGCAGTTACTACCTCGGCGACGCCGAGGCGGTGGCCATGGCCCAGCACTCGGTCGCGAGCCAGGGAAAGGCCAAGTAGCGCCGATGGCGAGCGCGCTCCCGCGGCGCGTGGCGTTCGGGATTTTCCTCGCTGCGCTCGTGGCCGGTGCGCTGGCCGCCCCCGCGAAGGCTCCCGCCCCGAGCGAGGCGGAGCTGCGCGAGCTGCGCGGGCGCATCGACAAGCTGCAAAGCGAGCTCGCCGCCGCGGAAGAGTCGCGCGGCGAGGCTGCCGACCAGCTGAAGGCGAGCGGCCAGGCGGTGAGCGAGGCGCAGCGCGCCCTGTTCGAGCTCGCGCAGCGCCGCCGCACGCTGGAAGCCGAGCTTGCCGCCATCGCGGTTCGCGACCGAGAAACGCGCGACAGCGTCTCGGAGCAGGAAGCGCTCGCGGCAAAGCTGCTGCGCCTGCAATACCAGCAGGGCGCGCCCGATCGCCTGCGCCTCACCCTCGAAGGGCGCGACGCCGCCACCGTCGCGCGCCACATCGCCTACTACGAGTACATCCAGCGCGCGCGTGCCGGCATCATCGGCGAGCTGCGCAAGAAGGGCGAGAGCCTCGCCGCGCTGGAGAAGGACGCCGTCGCGCGCCGCGACGAGCTGCAGCAGAACGAGAAGTCGCAGGCCGACGAGACGCGCAAGCTCGAGCGCGAGCGCGCCGCGCGCGCGGCGGTGCTCGCGCGCCTTGCCGGGGACATCGCCAAGGGCCGGCGCGAGATCGGGCGCCTGAAGCGCGACGAGGCGCGGCTTTCGCGGCTGGTGGAGGAGATCGCTCGGGCGCTCGCCGCGAAACCCGCCGAACGCAAACCGTCGAAGGGGCGCGCCGTGGATCGCGTGGCCGACGCTTCGTCCGCCGCGAAGTCCTTCACGAGCCTGAAGGGGCGCCTCAACCTGCCGGTGCGCGGGGAGCTCATGAACCGCTACGGCACGGCGCGCGAGGAAAGCGGGGCGACCTGGAAAGGCCTCTTCATCCGCAGTGTTTCAGGTGAAACCGTCCATGCCGTCGCCGATGGTCGGGTGGTGTACGCGGACTGGCTGCGCGGCTTCGGTAACCTCTTGATTCTTGACCATGGAACCGGCTACATGAGCCTTTACGCCAACAACGACGGGCTGCTGCGAAAGGTGGGCGAAAGCGTGCGTGGCGGAGACCCGATTGCACATGTAGGAGCGTCGGGTGGTAACGTGGAATCGGGTCTATACTTTGAATTGCGTAGAGACGGAAAACCGTTTGATCCGTTGGCATGGGTAGCACCCTGAGTTCTTCGAGAGGAATGGCGAATGGGCAAGAAGTACCAGCAGATGGGCCTGATTGCACTCGGCGCGGCGCTCGGCATCGCGGCGAGCCTGCACTTTTCCGCAGTCGCGGATCGCCAGGCCTCGGCGCTCATGCTCCCGGTCGACGACCTTCGGCTTTTCAGCGAGGTGTTCGGCCGCATCAAGAGCGACTATGTCGAGCCCGTCGAAGACAAGAAACTGCTGAAGGAAGCCATCAACGGGATGCTCACGGGCCTGGACCCGCATTCCGCGTTTCTCGACCAGGAAGCCTACCGCGACCTGCAGGTCGGAACCCAGGGTGAATTCGGCGGCCTCGGCATCGAGGTCGGCACCGAGGACGGGTTCGTGAAAGTCGTGGCCCCGATCGAAGACACGCCGGCCTTCCGCGCCGGAGTGCAGGCGAACGACCTCATCATCAAGCTCGACGAAGTGTCGCTGAAGGGCGTCAGCCTTTCCGACGCCGTGAAGAAGATGCGCGGCAAGCCCAACACCGACGTGAAGCTCACGATCCTGCGCAAGAACGAGCAGCAACCGCTCGAGATCATCGTGCGCCGCGACGTGATCAAGGTGAAGAGCGTGAAAGCGAAGATGCTCGAGCCCGGCTACGGCATGATCCGCATCACGCAGTTCCAGGAGCACACCGGCGAGAACCTGGTGACCGCCCTTAACGACCTCTACAAGCAATCCGGCGGCGACATGAAGGGCCTGGTGCTCGACCTGCGCCTGAATCCGGGCGGGCTCCTCAACTCCGCGGTGGCGGTCTCCGCGGCGTTCCTGCCGAAGAACGCCCTCGTGGTCTACACCGACGGTCGCACCGACGACGCCAAGATGCGCCTCACCGCGACCAAGGAAAACTACGTGCGCGGCGCCTTCAAGGAAGACTTCCTCAACAAGCTCCCGCCGGCCGTGAAGACCGTGCCGATGGTGGTGCTCGTGAACGGCGCCTCGGCCTCGGCCTCCGAGATCGTCGCCGGCGCGCTGCAGGACCATCACCGCGCCACGCTCGTCGGCACGCAGACCTTCGGCAAGGGCTCGGTGCAGACCATCCTGCCGCTGCCCAACAACCAGGCGGTGAAGCTCACCACGGCGCGCTACTACACGCCGGGCGGTCGCTCGATCCAGGCCAAGGGCATCGCGCCCGACATCCTCGTCGAGGATGCGGCCGATGCGCGCGTGTTGCTGCGCGAAGCGGACCTGCAGCATCACCTCTCTGTCGAGGACGACAAGAGCGCGGCCGATGCCGCGGGCAAGGGCGCGAAGCCCACCGACAAGATCATCGCCGGCCCGGCGGGCGGCAAATCGGCCACCGCGCCGGTGAAGGCCGCGAATGTCGCAAAGGCGGACAAGGACGCCACCGCCAAGGTCGACCCGAACGCGAAGAAGGAAGACCTGCAGCTCAACGCCGCGATGAACCACCTCAAGGGCCTTCCCGTCAACGCGACCACCACGGCCGCCGTCACCCTCAAGTAGCGGGGCGGGGCCGCCACCGGCACCCGGCTCGATGGACGATCGCCAGCGACTTCGCTATAGCAGGCACCTGTTGTTGAACGAGTTCGGCGAGGAGGCGCAGGAGCGGCTCCTCGCTTCCCACGCGCTCGTCGTCGGCGCGGGCGGGCTGGGCTCCGCGGCGCTTCTCTACCTCGCATCGAGCGGCATGGGCCGCATCACGATTTGCGACGGCGACTGCGTCGACCTCACCAACCTGCAGCGCCAGGTCGTCCATCGGATCGGTTCGATCGGGGAGCCCAAGGCGTCCTCGGCCGCGGCGACACTGGCTGGCATCAATCCCGATATCCGCATCGAGCCCCTCGAGGAGCGCGCCGGCCCGGAGCGCCTGATGGCGCTCGCACGCGCCGCCGACGTGATCCTCGATTGCTCCGACAACTTCGCGACGCGTCATGCGTTGAACCGTGCATGCGTGGCCGCGAGGAAGCCCCTGGTGTCGGGCGCCGGGATCCGTTTCGACGGGCAGGTGGCGGTCTTCGACCTGCGGCGCGAAGGCGCGCCCTGCTACAACTGCCTCTTCGCGGAGGACGCCCAAGCCCAGGAGGAGCGGTGTGCGACCATGGGGGTGTTCGCCCCGCTGGTGGGAATCATCGGCACCTTCCAGGCGCTCGAGGCGATCAAGCTGGTGGCCGGCATCGGCGAAACGCTCGCCGGGCGCCTCATGCTCTTCGATGCGTTGTCGAGCCGCTGGCACGAGGTGCGGCTCGCCCGCGATCCCCACTGTCGCGTTTGCGGCGACGCGCGCGTCGCGGCCTAGGAGAAACGAGATGACTTCCGGAATTGCATTGCGCTTGGCCGCGCTCCTGGCGGCGGCGCTCTTCTGCGCGGGCGCATCCGCGGAAACGCTCTACAAGCTGATCGACAAGAACGGCAAGGTCACCTATTCGGAGAGCAGGCCCAAGACCTTCGACGGCCAGGTGATCGCAATCGACATCAATCCCAACGCCAACACCGCGACCCTCGAAAAGCCGCCGCCCAAGTCGGTGGGCGAGGCGGGCGGCGCGCGCTCCCGCGGAGAGGTGAAGAGCCCGGGGAAGATGGACGAGGAAGCGCGCCTCGCGCAGGCGCGCGAGCGCCTGGATGCCGCCCGCAAAGCGCTGCAGGAGGCCACGGACAATCCGCAGGAAGGCGACATGGTGATGGTCGGCAAGGTGGGCGGCGGCGTGCGCAACATTCCCAGCGAGGCCTACCAGCAGCGCCTCGATCGCCTCGAAGCCGAAGTGCGCATTGCCCAGGAGGACCTGCGACGTGCGGAACAGGGACGCTAGCGCTCTCGCGGCGATCCTCGCCCTGTCGCTCGCGTCTTTCTGCCACCAGGCGGCGGCGCAAGTCCTCTACAAGTGGCTCGACAAGGACGGCAAGACGCAATACAGCGACCGCCCTCCGAAGAACTTCACCGGCGAGGTGATGCGCCTGCAGCCCGACGAGCAGCCGCCGCCCGTGCCGCGCGCGGCGCCCAAGCCCGCGGCCAAGCCCGTCGAGCGCGCCGAGGAAGCGTCGGCGGCGCCGCCGGATTACTCCGCGCAGCGTCGCGAGCTGCGCCGCAAGCTCCAGGCCGACGTGGCGAATGCGCGCCTCAAGCTCGATACCGCCAAGGCCGCGCTCGAGGCCGCGGCGTCGCCCAATGACGAAGAGCGCCAGGTGATCCAGCAGAAGGTGGAGAAGGGCAAGCCCGCGGGCGCCGGATCGGCCTCGACCGGAGGCATGATAGGTTCCGGCGGCATGCACGGGGGCGCGGCGCGATCCAATTGCAAGACGGTGAAGGGCACCGACGGCAAGACCATCACCACGTGTCCGACGATGGTCCCGAACGATGCGTACTACGACCGCGTGAAACAGCTCGAGGACGCGGTGAAGGTTGCGGAGGAAGAGCTTGCCGCCGCCGAGCAGGCTTACCGGCGCGGCGCGGACTGAGCGCGCGCCTCGGCCAGCTCCCAGCGCGGAAATACCGGAAAGCCTGTTTCGCCCGCGCATCCCTCGGGATACTTCAGCGCCGCGGCGAAGGCGATCATCGCGCCATTGTCGGTGCACAGGCGCAACGGCGGGAAATGCACGCGCGCTCCGATGGCGCGGCCTTCGGCGACGAGCCGCTCGCGCAGTAACGTGTTCGCGCCCACGCCTCCCGCCACGACCAGGCGCCGCATTGCCTCGCGCTCCAACGCCTTGAGGCACTTGGCGACCAGGACATCGACGATGGCTTGCTGGAACGAGGCGGCGAGATCGGCGCGCGTGCGCTCGTCGAGCGCGCCGAGCGAGCGAATCCGCGTGAGCACCGAGGTCTTGAGACCGCTGAAGCTGAAATTCAGGTCCGCGCTCGAGATCATCGGACGCGGAAAGTCGAAGCGCTTGCCGTCGCCCGCCTCGGCGAGTCTCGCGAGCGCGGGGCCGCCGGGATAACCCAGTCCCAGGAGGGACGCGGTCTTGTCGAAAGCCTCGCCGGCGGCGTCGTCCTGGGTTTCCCCCAAGAGCGTGTAGCGGCCCACGTCGTCGACCCGCATGAGCTGCGTGTGCCCGCCGGAGACGAGAAGGGCGATGAAGGGAAATTCGGGGCGCGGCTCGGCGAGAAGCGGGGAGAGCAGGTGCCCTTCGAGGTGATGGATGCCGACCACGGGCCGGCCGAGGGCGAGTCCGATCCCGGTCGCCACCGAGGCGCCCACCAGGAGCGCCCCGCCGAGGCCCGGACCCTGCGTGAAGGCGACCAGGTCCACGTCCTCGATTCGTCGCCCCGCGCGTTCAAGGGCCATGGCGGTGAGGGGAATCAGGCGACGCACGTGATCGCGCGAGGCGAGCTCCGGCACGACACCCCCATAAGCGGCGTGCAATTCGACCTGGGAATGGAGGGTTTCGGCGAGCAGCCCGCCGCGGGTGTCGTATAGGGCGACACCGGTCTCGTCGCAGCTGGTTTCGATGCCGAGGATGAGCAAGACAGGGGGGGCAAATCCTGATATTATGCTTGGTTTTCCGGCACCAAAATCCGGTGGCGGTTTCAATCGAAGCCCACAGCCCCATGCCCATTGTCCGAGTCAAAGAAAACGAGCCCTTCGACGTAGCCCTGCGGCGCTTCAAGCGCGCGGTCGAAAAGACGGGTCTCCTGACGGAACTGCGCGCCCGCGAGTTCTACGAGAAGCCCACCGCCGAGCGCAAGCGCAAGCACGCCGCCGCGGTCAAGCGCCGCTACAAGCGCATGCGCGCGCAGATGCTTCCGCCCAAGCTGTACTAGGCCCGCAGGAATCGAATTCGACGCGGCGAGCCGGGCCCAGCCCGAGCTCGCCGCAGTCTTTTGGGGTCAGACCCCGGTTCACGCCTTTGCCTGGTTTGGGGTCTGACCCCGGTTGAGGACGCTGACCCCGGATTTCAGGAGCAACCAGAAATGCCACTGCGCGAACAACTCAACGAAGACATGAAAAGCGCCATGAAGGCGCGCGAGACGGAAAAGCTCGGCGCGATCCGCCTCCTCCTCTCCGCGGTGAAGCAGCGCGAGGTCGACGAGCGCATCACTCTTGACGACGCCGGCGTGATCGCGGTCATCGAGAAGATGATCAAGCAGCGCAACGACTCTGTCTCGCAGTTCGAGAAGGCCGCGCGCCAGGACCTCGCCGACAAGGAAAAATTCGAGATCGGCGTCCTCGAGGCCTACATGCCCAAGCAGCTCTCCGCGGGCGAGGTCGACGCGATCGTCGCCGAGGCAGTGGCTGCCAGCGGCGCCAAGTCCCCCGCCGACATGGGCAAGGTGATGGCGATCGTGAAGCCGAAGCTTGCCGGTCGTGCCGACATGGGCAAGGTCTCCGCATTGGTCAAAGTCAAGCTGACCGGCTGACGGCCGGTCATCCCCGCGAAGGCGGGGATCCAAGCTATCCTCCGCGCATGATCCCGCAGGATTTCATCCAGTCCCTGCTCGGGCGCGCCGACATCGTCGACGTGGTGGATCGCTACGTGAAGCTGAAGAAGGCGGGCGCGAATTTCAGCGCCTGCTGCCCCTTCCACAACGAGAAGACGCCGTCCTTCACGGTGAGCCCGTCGAAGCAGTTCTACCACTGCTTCGGCTGCGGGGCGCATGGCAACGCGATCGGCTTCCTCATGGAGTATTCGGGCCTCGCCTATCCCGAGGCGATCCGCGCGCTCGCCGAGACCGTCGGCATGCCCGTCCCCGAGACGCGCTCCGCGCCCTCGCGCCCGGGCGCGGCCGAAGCGCCGGGCCTGGCCATGCGCATGATGGATGCGCTCGCGTATTACCGCGCCGAGCTCAAGAATTCGAAGCCCGCGATCGACTATTTGAAGGGCCGCGGGCTCTCGGGGGAGATCGCCGCGCGCTACGGCCTGGGCTACGCGCCCGATGGATGGCAGAACCTCGAGGCGGTGTTCTCCGACTATGCGACCGCGTCGCTCAAGGACACCGGGCTCGTCATCGACAGCGAGCCCGAGGGCGGCGAGAAGAAATCGCGCCGCTACGACCGCTTCAGGAACCGCGTGATGTTCCCGATCCTCGACGCGCGCGGCAACGTGATCGGCTTCGGCGGGCGCGTGATCGGGGCGGGCGAGCCCAAGTACCTCAATTCCCCGGAGACGCCCCTCTTCGAGAAAGGCCGCGAGCTCTACGGGCTCTACCAGGCGCGGCGTGCGATCCGCGACGCGAACCAGGTGATCGTGGTCGAGGGCTACATGGACGTGGTGGCGCTTGCGCAGCACGGAGTCGAGAACGCGGTCGCCACGCTGGGCACGGCGACCACCCCTTTCCACGTCTCCAAGCTCCTCAAGCTCGCCGACAACGTGGTGTTCTGCTTCGACGGCGACTCGGCCGGGCGCAAGGCCGCGTGGCGCGCCCTGGAAGTGTCCCTGCCCGTCCTCGCCGATGGCAAGGTGGTGAGCTTTCTCTTCCTGCCAGCCGAGGACGATCCGGACACCTACGTGCGCCGCCAGGGCAAGGCCGCCTTCCAGAAGGCCGTCGAAGAGGCCAAGCCCCTTTCCCAGTTCCTCTTCGCCGAGCTGGGCTCGCACGTGGACATGGCCACCGAGGAAGGCCGCGCGCGCTTCCTCGCCCAGGCCAAGCCTCTGGTCGCCCAGATCGAGGCCCCGGCTCTCGGCGCGATGGTCCGCAGGCGCCTGGGGGAGCTTGTCCGCCTGAGTCCTGAGGAAATTGACCGCCTCGTTCCCTCAAAAACGCCGGAACGCCGGTCCACCCCACCTCCGGCGCGTGTCGTGCGGGCTACGGCACGTCCCACGGAATCCCGACTTTTGGGGCGAGTCTTCATGCGTGACGAGATGGCTGGGTCGATCCCGGCCGATGTACTCACCGGGCCGGGGCCGGAAGCTGCGGCGCTGCGGGCTTTGGTCGAGTACTTGCAAGCTGACACCACGAATACCGTGGGAAAAGCCAGCGCTTACTTTCGTGATTCCGAGCATTGGGACCGCATCGCAGAAGCTTTGAAGGAGCCCCTTTTAAAACAGGTAGAAAGCCCCGATTTCGATATAGGAGCGGAAATCGCCGACCTGGTCGAAAAATTGCGATCCGAGAATCGCGAGCGGCGCTACAACGAGCTCGGCGGCCTTATGGTCGCCGGCACCCTAACCCCCGACCAGGCAGCCGAATACGCGGCCCTGAGCCAGGTGAAATCGGGGAATCAGCCTAAGGAAGAGCGGTCGAAATTTTGATACAATTACCGGTTTTCCCCGACACCGCCGCGCGGGAGCCTCCCCAGTGAAAAATCCTAGTTTTTCCAAGACAGCCAAGCAGCACCACACCGCGGAAACCAAGATCGCGGAAATTGAAGCGCAGAAGAAGCGCCTCAAGAACCTGATCGTCCTGGGCAAGGAGCGCGGCTACCTCACGTACGCCGAGATCAACGACCATTTGCCGGACGACATGACCGACGCCGAGCAGATCGAGGGCGTGGTCACGATGCTCGCCGACATGGGCATCGCCGTGTACGACGAGGCGCCCGACGCCGAGCAGCTCCTCATGACCGAGGCCCCGGCCCCGATCGCCGAGGAGGACGTGATCGAGGAGGCGGAAGCCGCCCTGTCGACCACCATCGACGCCGAGTTCGGGCGCACCACGGACCCCGTGCGCATGTACATGCGCGAGATGGGCTCCGTCGAGCTCCTCACGCGCGAGGGCGAGATCGAGATCGCCAAGCGCATCGAGGATGGCCTCAAGCACATGATCCACGCGATCTCGTCGTGCCCGACGACGATCGAGGAGATCCTGCGCCTGGCCGAGTTGATCGAGAAGGACGAGATGCGCATCGACGAGCTCGTCGATGGGCTGGTGGACTCCGAAGAGGAGGAAGTCGTCGAGGAGGAGCTCACCGACGATGAAGAGCTGGAGGAGCTCGACGCGGAGGAGCAGGAAGCCGAGGACGAGGCCGTCGCCAGCGCCGACCTCGAGCGCCTGAAGAACGAGGCCCTCTCGCACTTCAACAAGATCCGCCGCCAGTACAAGAAGATGAAGAAGATCCTCGCGGAGAAGGGCTACCGCTCGCGCGCCTACAAGGACCTGCAGGAGGAAATCTCGAGCGAGCTTCTCGCCATCCGCTTCACCGCCAAGCAGGTCGAGCACCTGTGCAACGGGCTGCGCGGGCTGGTCGAGCGCGTGCGCGGGCACGAGCGCGAGATCATGGAGCTCGCCACCAAGAACGCGAACATGCCGCGCGCGCACTTCATCAAGGTGTTCCCGGGCAACGAGACCAACCTCAAGTGGGCCAACGAGGAGGTCGCCTCGGGCAAGGCCTATGCGAAGGCGCTCGAGCGCTTCAAGCCGGCGGTGATGGAGCAGCAGGAA
>JANLXC010000071.1:0-5887 GCA_031364925.1 Burkholderiales bacterium
CAAGATCACTACCTACCGGCGCCTCGCCGAGGAGGCGCTCGAGCACCTCGAGCCCTTCTTTCCGAAGATGCGCGGCGCGTGGACCGCGACCGAGGAGCTCCCCGGCGGCGACGTCGGCCACTTCAACGCCTACCGCGACGCAATGCACGCGCGCTATCACGACCTGGGCCGCGAGCTGGTGGAAGGCGTGGTGCGCCGGCACGGCACGCGCACGCCCGACATCCTCAAGGACGCGCGCGTCCCCGAAGCATTGGGCAGGAGCTTCGGCGCGGGCCTGACGCAGCGCGAAATCGACTACCTGGTCGCCGAGGAGTGGGCCGAGACCGCGGAAGACATCCTCTGGCGGCGCACCAAGTGCGGCCTGCACATGACCCCCGAGCAGCGCGAGTCCGTGGCGGCTTTCATGAAGCAGGGTGCGTGAAGCCGCTCGCCGAGTTTCCAGTCGAAGCGCGCGGGCGCATCCGCGGCGTGCTCACCGACATCGACGACACGCTCACCACGCACGGCCGCCTTTTCGCGGCGGCCTATTCCGCTCTCGAGCGCCTGCAGGAAGCGGGCTTGCTGGTGATCCCGGTCACGGGGCGCCCCGCGGGCTGGTGCGATCACATCGCGCGCATGTGGCCCGTGGATGCCGTCGTCGGCGAGAACGGCGCCTTCTGGTTCCGCCACGACAACAAGGCCGGAAAGCTGGTGAAGCGCTACGTGGTGAGCCAGGAGGAGCGGCTGAAGCGCGGCAAGAAGCTCTTCGACATCGCCGGAAAAATCCTGAAGGAAGTGCCGGGCTGCGCGGTGTCGTCCGACCAGGCCTATCGCGAGGCCGACCTCGCCATCGATTTCCGCGAGGACGTGGCGGAGCTGCCGCGCGAGAAGGTGGCGCGCATCGTGGAGATCATGCAAGCCGAGGGCCTCACCGCGAAGGTGAGCTCGATCCACGTGAACGGCTGGTTCGGCGACTACGACAAGCTCTCCACCACCAGGCTCATGCTGCGTGAGGAGTTCGCGATCGACATCGACCGCGAGCGCGAGGACTTCGTGTTCGCCGGCGATTCCCCGAACGACCAGCCGATGTTCGCGTTCTTTCCCAACGCGGTGGGAGTGGCCAACGTGCTGGAGATGGCCGACCTCATGACCGATTTCCCGGCGTGGATCACGCCTTCAGCGGGCGCGGCGGGCTTTGCGGAAATCGCCGAGGCGCTGATCCCCACACGCTAGCGCTTCGGCGCTACTTCGATCGGAAAGCCGCTTCCTTCGGCTTGGGCAGCGGCGGCGCGCGGCGAATGAGGTCGCGGTCCGGAAAATCACGCCGCACGGACGCTACGAGCTCATCGATGAACTGCGTGGCGTAGGGGGCCAGGAAGCGCCGCGGGTCCCAGGCGATTGCCAACCACCGGCCTATCGAGGCGCCTTTGCAGATCAGAGGTACCGCGTGGATGCCCTTGCGTGGCAGGCGCGCACTCGACGGCAGGATCGCGATTCCATAGCCGGTCGCCGCCAGCTCGACGACTGTATGCGGGACGCCGCTCTCCAGGATCACCTTGGGATGCATCCTCGCCTGCTGGCAAGCGGCGTCGAACCAGGCGCGCGATCCGAACTCGGGGCGCAGCACCAGGAGCGGTTCATCGGCAAGCTCCGCGATCTCGAGGGCCGCGCGCCCGCGCAGGCGGTGCCCCTTCGGCAGCACGGCCATGACATGGATTGGAAAGAGGAGCCGCGCATGGAAGCGGCCGTCGCCCTCAGGCATGCATGCCAGGTGAACATCGCCGCGCGCAAGGCGCTGCGCCATGTGGTGGCCGCCCTCCTCCACGAGGTGAACCTCGATGCCGGGATGGCGGCGCCGGTGCCCGGCGAGGAATTTCGGGAGAAGGTTCTCGATGACCTGGGGTGTGGCGCCGACGCGCAGTATCCCGGTCGAGCCCGCCTTGAGGGAGCGTGCGCGTTCGACGAGCGCCTCGGCCTCCAGCAGCAGCTGGCGGCTACGCAAGAGGAGGTCTTCGCCCTCGGACGTGAGCCGAACCCCGCGGCCGATGCGATCGAAGAGCGGTACGCCGAGCTCGTCTTCGAGGGCGTGGATCTGCCGGGACAGGGCCGGTTGGCTCAGGTGCAGGGCGGGCGCGGCGCGCGCAAAGCCACCGAGGTCTGCAATCGCGGCGAAGGCGCGCAGGTGGCGGAGGTTCATCGCGTCCCATGATTAATTTGCATCGTGAAGCCAATAATAAATGCATTGGACACATCATAGCCACCTCCTTAGAGTCGGGTCATCGGGTCGTTCCCGGGAGGCAGCCAAGCCATGAGAAAGCTCCGCAAGTTGCGCAAGTTCCTTGCCATCGCACCAATCGCACTGGGTTTTCAACCGTTATCGCCCCTGCACGCCGACGTCGTGACCGACTGGAACATCACGGCGCTGAACGCGACGGCGGTACCTGCCAATTCGATCCTGCAATCGCGCGTCCTGGCCATCGTCCATGGGGCGATCTATGACGCGGCCAGGGCGATCGACGCGAAAGGGCCGGCCTACGCCGTGGAGCTCAAGGCGCCCGCGGGGACCTCGGTCGAGGCGGCGGTTGCGGCGGCCGCCCATGGAACGCTCACACGCCTCGCGCCTGCGCAACGCCAGGCGCTGGACGCCGCGTTGAGCGCTTCGCTTTCCAGGACCGTCGACGGACCCGCCAAGAGCGATGGCATCGATCTGGGCGAGCGAATCGCCGAGAGGAGCGTGGCCCTGCGTGGCAGCGACCAGTCCGACACCAAGGTGTCCTTCACCCCGAAGCCGGGCCCCGGGCTCTACCAGGCCACGCTGCCCCATTCGATGCCGGCGATCCTGCCGCACTGGGGCTCGGTCGTGCCTTTCGTCCTGCGCGGCAGGAGCGGCCTTGAATTCAAGGGCCCGCCCGCCATCACGAGCGTGGAGTTCGCGCGCGACTTCGAGGAAGTGAAAAGCGCGGGCGCGCGCGACAGCGCCACGCGCACCGCGGACCAGACCGCCGCCGCGGTGTTCTGGACGGTGCAGACGGCGGTGCCGTGGCATGCGGCCGCGCGCGCGGCGTCGGCCGCCAAGGGCCTGTCCGTGTTGGAGAACGCGAAATTGTTCGCGATCCTGTCGATGGCGACCGCGGACTCGCAGATCGTCGCGTTCGATGAAAAATACAGGACGCCGCACTGGCGCCCGATCACCGCCATTCGTGCCGCCGCGAGCCTGAACATTGCGTCGCTGCAGGGCGATCCGGGCTGGGAGCCTCTGCTGGGCACGCCGCCGCATCCCGAATATCCTTCCGCGCACGCCATTTTTTCCGGTGCGGCGGAGGCTGTTCTCACGAAATTCTTCGGCAGCGACGCGGTCCAGGTCAGCGTGACATTCCCGCCGCTCTTCGGCATCACTCGCACCTACGGCCGCTTCTCGCAGATCACCGAAGAAGTCGACAACGCGCGCGTCTGGGGCGGAATCCATTTCCGCTGCGCCGACACGGATGGCTCCGCGGTCGGACGCAAGATTGGCGAGATCGCGCTGCGCGATTTTCCACGGCCGCCGGACGCCATCATCGCGGGACCCTGATGAAACTGCGCTTCGCACGGCAAACTTGTCGGAGGGGATGTGCCCGCAGGCGTGAGCCCGGTCACCGACTGCGTCGAGCACCACCGGAATGGAAAGCTGAGGCCGATCGTGAAAGAATCCGGATTCACTCCTGACCGGTGAGCGAGATGTTCAGCACAGAGCAATTCATCGCGGATTGTCGAAGCGCCCTGCAGGAGGGCTCGCCGCAGGACGCGATCAAGGAAATCACGAAGCGAGCGGTCTGCGATGCGGGGGCCGTGGCGCGCGCTCTCGGCACGCCGACGCGCTCCGGGATCTTTCCCTTGCACCAATCCCCGGAGCTTACGATCCTCAACGTCATCTGGGCGCCGGCGATGTCGATCTATCCGCACGATCACAGGATGTGGGCGGTCATCGGCGTCTACGACGGCCGGGAGGACAATGCGTTTTTCAAGCGCACCGGGCACGGCCTGGTCCTTGCGAGCTCCAAGGAGCTGGAAGCGGGGGACACCGTTCTCCTCGGCGCGCCAACCGTTCACGCGGTAACGAACCCTCTCGGGCGCTTCACCGGAGCGCTGCAGATCTATGGAGGGGATTTCTTCAAGGTCCCGCGCTCTGAATTCGATCCCGATACCCTGGAAGAGCGGCCTTTCGACATCGAACGGGCAAAGGCGGTGTTTCTCGAGGCCAACAAGGCAACTCGCTCCTGACTCGAAAGGGCGACCCCGCTCTGGCACAATCGTCTATCTTGAAAGACAAGGCGACCATGGCCACGAATACCGTCCGGCTTCACCGCGTGCTGACTGCGCCACCCGACAGAGTCTATCGCGCGTTCCTCGATGCCGACGCGATGGCCAAATGGCTTCCGCCGCATGGCTTCACCGGCAAGGTCCACCACCTCGATGCCAAGGTCGGCGGCACCTACAAGATGTCGTTCACGAACTTCAGCTCCGGCAACAGCCACTCCTTTGGCGGCAAGTATCTCGAGCTGGTGCCCAACGAACGCATTGTCCACACGGACAAGTTCGACGACCCGAACTTGCCCGGCGAGATGCAGACGACGATTTCGTTGAGGAAGGTCTTCTGCGGGACGGAAGTGAACATCGTGCAGGAGGGGATCCCCGGCGCCATTCCTCCCGAGGCGTGCTATCTCGGCTGGCAGGAGTCGCTCACGCTGCTCGCGCAACTAGTCCAGGCCCAGGTCCCCGGGTAGCGCACGACGGCGGGGAGCCCGACGCCTGCATTATTGGCCGCGCGCCGCTTCCAGCCGCGCGACGAGGTCCCTGCCGCCGCTCACCTCGATCAGCGTGACGCGGCCGCGCTCGTCGGTCTCGAGGATCACGCCGAGCTCATCGTAGATCGACACCGTTTCGGCGCGCGCCCCGGGCCGTGGCGCAAGGGCTGCCTCGCCCGGGGTGACGAAGAGGCTCGCGGTCGCCGCGAAATCGTCGTACTCCCAGCGCTCGATCGAGGCCTCCCGCAGCTGGTCGACAATGTCGCCGCGCCCGATCTGCAGGAGGGCCCCTTCCATGTCCCGCTCGAAGTCGGGAAGCGTGTCGAGAAGATTCATCGCGCCAAGCCTACCCCACCTTCAGCCGGTGGACGCGGCAGATGCGCATGGCGCTGGTGTCGAGGTAGGAGCGGATCGGGAGGCATGACGCCTCATCGCGCACCAGGCCGTACGCCTCCAGGGACGCATTAACCGAGTCTTGATTCCAGAAATCCATCGTGTAGATCGCGCCCGGGTGCTTCTCGACCACCTCGCGAACCTGCCGCGAGAGCAGATTGGATTGCGAGACATGGATGAGGTTGTTCGACGGCGAGACGAAGCGCGTGTCGGGGCGGAAGAACGGGATCGCATAGGCCATGGGCTCGTAGGGCGCCATGATCACCAGCGAGCGCGGCGCCACCTCGGGCACTGCGACGTCGAAGTAGGCACCGCGAAATGGCAGGCGGCCCCAGCTCGCCTCGCGCGTAGTGCCGATGAGGAGCCCGGCGACGATCACGATCGCCACGCGCCGAAGATTGTTGCCCGGCAGCAGGTAGAGCGCGCCGCCCACGATGAGCGGCCCGGCGAGCATCTCGAGCGGGACGAGGTAGCGATAGATGCCGAAGAGCTTCAGCCAAAGAAGATAAGAGGCCAGCGTGAACACCGCGAGGAAGAGCCACGCGGGCGGGAGCGATTCGCGCCGGCCGCGCGCGACCCACTTGATCGCTGCGAGGATCGCGACCACGAAGAGCACGCCCATGCGCCAGTCGCGGAAGCTCACCTCGCTCACCAGCTTGTATTCGCGCGCCAGGATGAGCGGGAAGAAGATGGCCTGGAACGCGGTGCGCGGACCGTAGTTGCGGTCGAAG
>JANLXC010000089.1:0-67262 GCA_031364925.1 Burkholderiales bacterium
CCTTGCGCATCCGTGCATGCGCAAACCGATTCAAAGCATCACCCTGCCGTCTATCCCAATCGCGTGTGCGCGTCCCCCAAGAGACGACACACTGCAGCCGAATTCCTGGCGACCATAGCGCGTTGGCCCCACCCCTTCCCATCCCGAACAGGACCGTGAAACGACGCCGCGCCGATGATATTGCGGATTGCCCGTGAGAAAGTAGGTCATCGCCAGGGCCTTATAAAACAAACGCCCCACCTCCAAAAAGGTGGGGCGTTTGCTTTTGACGATATGGCGGCTGATAAAATCAGGCTTCATGGACCTCGCAGACAAGCTCGCCATCCTCGCGGACGCGGCGAAATACGACGCCTCGTGCGCCTCGTCGGGCGCCAAGGGCCGCAAGTCGGATGCCGGCGGCGGCATCGGCAGCACCACAGGCAACGGCATCTGCCACAGCTATACGCCCGACGGGCGATGCGTCTCGCTGCTGAAGATCCTGCTCACCAACTTTTGCACGTACGATTGCCAGTACTGCATCAACCGCCGCTCGAGCGACGTGCGGCGCACGCGCTTCACCGTCGACGAGGTGGTCGACCTCACCCTCGACTTCTATCGTCGCAACTATATCGAAGGGCTTTTCCTCAGCTCCGGCATCGTCCAGTCCGCCGACCACACCATGGAGCAGATGGTCCTGGTGGCGAAGAAGCTGCGGCTCGAGCACGACTACCGCGGCTATATCCACCTCAAGACTATCCCGGAGGCCGACGCGGCACTGATCGCCGAAGCCGGGCGTTGGGCCGATCGCCTGAGCGTCAACATCGAGCTGCCGACCGAGCAGGCGCTCGAGACCCTGGCGCCCGAGAAGCGCGTGCACACCATCAAGCTCGCAATGGCCCGCATCCGCACCGGCAAGGAGGAGGCCGAGGATCCGGCGCGGCCGTTCGCGCCTGCGGGGCAGAGCACCCAGCTGATCGTCGGCGCCGACGATTCGGATGACCGTCGCATCCTCGCGCTCTCCGAATCGCTCTACGGGGCGTACAAGCTGAAGCGCGTCTATTACTCCGCGTACAGCCCGATCCCGAAACCTTCCGCCACACTGCCCTCCGCCCCGCCGCCGCTGCAACGCGAGCATCGCCTCTACCAGGCGGACTGGCTGATGCGCTACTACGGCTTCACCGCCGGCGAGATCCTGCCTGCGGCTGGCGACGGCGCGCTGCTGCTCGATATCGATCCGAAGCTCGCCTGGGCCCTCTCCCACCGCGAAAGATTTCCCCTCGACGTGAACGTGGCGCCGCGCGAGGAGCTACTCCGCGTGCCGGGACTGGGTGTCCGCAACGTCGACCGCATTCTCGCCACGCGTCGCAGTCGACGCCTGCGGTATGCGGACCTCTCGCGCCTTCGCTGCGACCTCAAGAAGGCCCGTGCCTTCCTCACCACCGCGGACTACCACCCGCACGTCGAGCCCCCATCCGCGCACCTCGCGCGACGCGCCGCGGTGCAGCTGCCGCTCCTCTAGCGATGCGCGCGGCGGTCGCGGCAGACTTTGCCTCCTGGCGCCGTCAGGCGCGCGCCCTGCTGCAGGCTGCCGTTCCTCCCGAGGACGTCGAATGGCAGGCGCCGGGCGAATCGTCGCTTTTCGATGCCGAGCCGCTACCCGACGCCAAGGCCACCGCGCGCATTCCTCGCGAGCTGGTGAGCCTCCTGGAGGCCAGCGCGTGCCATGCGGACCCGGATCGCTGGGCGCTGATGTACCGGTTGCTGTGGCGTGTGGCTCGCGGCAGTCATCGCACATTGCTCGCGGATGCCGCCGATGCGGATGTCGCGAGGCTCACGACGATGGCGAAGGCAGTGGATCGCGAGGTGCACAAGATGCATGCCTTCGTGAGATTCAAGACGGGCGCAGCAGGCCTGTACGAAGCCTGGTTCGAACCCGAGCACGACATCCTGCGGCGTGCGGCCCCGTTCTTTCGCGACCGCTTCGCTTCGATGCGCTGGATCATCGCTACTCCGCGCGGCGCGGCGCACTGGAATGGCGAGGAGATCGCGTACGTCGACGCGCCGATGGCGCGGCCGGCGGCGAGCCAGGACGCCAAGGAAGCGCTCTGGCGCACCTATTACGCGAGCATCTTCAACCCGGCGCGCCTCAACCCGAAGGCGATGCGCCAGCACATGCCGCAGCGCTACTGGAAGAACCTGCCGGAGGCGCAGGACATCGTGCGCATGTCGCGTCCGCGGGACGTGCTGCAGGCGCCGGTTGCCGCCCCGCGCTGGGCTGGACGGGTGCGCGTCGACGTGCCCGATCCCACGCAGCTGCAATCGTGCCGGCGCTGCCCGCTGTGGGAGAACGCGACCCAGGCGGTTCCCGGCGAGGGGCCCGGCGCCGCACGGGTGATGCTGGTGGGAGAGCAGCCCGGCGACGAGGAGGACCTGAAGGGCCGGCCGTTCGTCGGCCCCGCGGGCAAGGTGCTCGAGCGGGCGTTGCTCGAGGCGGGCATCGCACGCGATTCGATCTACGTCACCAACGCCGTCAAGCACTTCAAGTGGGAGCCCCGCGGCAAGCGTCGCCTGCACAAGACGCCCGCGCAGCGCGAGATCGAGGCCTGCCAGCTGTGGCTGGACCGCGAGCTGGCCGTGGTGAAGCCCGAGGTCATCGTTGCGATGGGTGCCACAGCGGCGTTCGCCCTCACCGGCGAGAAGCTGTCGATCGCGAAGCTGCGAGCGATGCAGATGCGCCATGCGAGCGGCGCGCGCCTCATCGTCACCTATCACCCGTCGGCGATCCTTCGCGGCGAGGAGCGCGCGGGAGCGTTGTTCGACGCACTGCGCGACGACCTGCGGCGAGCCGGTGGAATCGCCGCAGGCTAGTTTTTTTGACGCCTTCGGCGCCTTCATTGGGTGTTTAGGGGCAGCCCTTTTGCTTTACGGCGCGCCGTAAGAGAATGAGCCATGTCCAGGTTCTGGGAGCGCCTGAGGGGATCGACGCGACTGAAGGGGGGGTTCCTCCTCCTGGTGGTCGCGGCGATCGTCGTCTCCCTGTCGCTCGTGCCCAGCCCGCGCGAATCCCCCCTTGCCGACGCCGAGCGCCTCGCCTTCGACCTGCAGATGCGCGCGCTGCGCGAGCTGAGGCCGCGCCCGCTCGCTGAAGACGTCGTGCTGGTCGGGATCGACGACGCGACCGAGGAGGCCTTCCCCGAGCCGATCGCGCTTTGGCATCGCCACCATGCGAGGGCCTACCACGCCCTCGCGCGTGCCAAGCCGAAAGCGGTGGGCGTGGATATCGTGTTGCCGGAGCGCTCGTTCGACGCAATCGTCCCGGGCAGCGATCTTGCGCTCATGCGCGGCCTCCTCGACCTGAAGCGCTCCACCGCGCTCGTCTTCGTGCAGACGGTCAACACGCGCGGCGCGCTGGTGCCGGTGCAGCCCAACTTCGGCGGCATCATCCCGCCCGACAACCTGGGCGTGGACCAGCAGCTGCGCGATCCGGACTCGGTGTCGCGGGCTTTCAGCGAGCGCCGCATCTCGCTTACCAAGGATCCCGCGCCCACCTTCGCCGGCCAGCTGCTGCGCGCCATGGGCCACGCCGTGCAGGAGGGCTACATCGACTACAGCCTCGGCGCGCCGATCGAATACGTCCCTCTGCACGAGCTGGTGGCGATGGATGCGGCGCGCGTCGAGAAGAAATTCGGTGGCCGCGTGGTGCTCGTCGGAAGCCTGATCAGCACCACCGACCGCTGGCGCCTCCCCGTGACGCTGCTGAAGCGCGATCCGGGCGCGGCCATCGAGGAAGGCAATCCCGAAGCCAGCGGCCGCCTCGTTTACCTCCAGCCGGGCGTGCTCGTGCACCTGCAGGTCCTGCGCAATCATTTCGCGAGCGGACTGCTGCGTCCCGTGCAGGACCCGGTGAGATGGCTGCTGCTCGCCCTCGCGATGCTCGCGGTGCTGGTGAGCGCGCGTCCGCTCACGGTGATCGCGCTTGCCGTCGCCGTGCCGCTGGCACTCGCTGCCGCCAGCGCCGCCGCCATCCTCGCGATGCAACTGCTCCTGCCGATCGCCTCGATGATCGCCGTGTTCTGGATCGCGCTCATCGCGCGCGGCGTGTTCGACGCCATGGAGGCGGTGGTGGACCGCCTGCGGCTGCGCCAGTCGTTCGCCGGTCAGGTGAGCCCCGCGGTGATGAAGGAGATGATGGGTGGCACGCTCACGCCCGGGGTCTCCGGCCAGCTCGCCGACGTGTGCGTCCTCTTCAGCGATGTGCGCGACTTCACAACGCTGTCCGAGAAGATGCCCCCGCAGGTGGTGACGACTGTTCTGCAGCGCTATTTCGACCGCATGGTGCATGCTGTCCATCGGTTCGACGGCACCGTTGACAAGTTCATCGGCGATGGCATGATGATTCTCTTTGGGGCACCCCTCAAGCTCGAAGATCCCTGCGGCGACGCGGTGGAATGCGCCCTCGCGATGATGGCGGAATTGGACCAGCTCAACGTCGAATTCGCCCACGAAGGCCTGCCGACGCTCACCATCGGGATCGGCATCAACTACGGCACCGTGACGGTGGGCAACATCGGCTCCTCGGAGCGGCACAATTACTCGGCGATCGGCGACGTGGTGAACGTCGCCGCGCGCGTGGAAGGGCTCACCAAGGACCTCGGGCGCAAGATCGTGATCACCGAGTCCGTGGTGTCGAGAGTCGAGGAGCGTTTCAATTTCGACCCCTTGGGCACGCACAACGTGAAGGGGCACAGCCCGGTCAAGGTATGGGGAATTCGCACGGCGCGTGTCGCGCCGGCGCTGGCGCAAGCGGAGGTGGTCCAATGAAAAAGATCCTGCAGGCGGCGTATGCCGCGCTCATCCTCGCGGCCCCGGCGGCTTACGCCGAAGGCATCGCGTTCATCACCAACCTGAAGGGCGAAGTGGCCGTCGACGGCAACCCGCGCCCGGCGCTCCTGGGCGAGCTCGCGCGCGGGCAGAAGATCTCGGTCGGCAAGGAGTCGCAAGCCTCCGTCATGTATATCGCCAGCGGCAAGGAGTATCTCCTCAAGGGTCCCGCCGACTACATGGTGAAGGACACCGAGATTTCCGGGGTCGCGGGCATGCCGCCGGTCACTCGCGACACCGCATGGCGCACCAACAACAAGGTTCTCGTGCAGGTCGCGCAGACCTCCGCGGCGAGCGTGCGCATGCGTTCCATCGCGCCGCCCAAGGCCGATGCCGATGCCAAAGCCAGGCTCCTCTTCCCGACACAGGACCGCGTCGCCTCGCTACAGCCCACGTTTCGCTGGCGAGTGGCCGATCCCAAGGCGCAGGGCGAGTTCGTGCTCCTCGTCGCCGGGGAGGACAAGCCCGTGCACCACGCCAAAGCCCTGGGAGGCTCGTACCGCGTGCCCGCGCGCCTGCGCCCCGACACCGAGTACTCGTGGATGGTCACGGTCGCGGGAAGCGAGCTCGGCACCGGCAAGTTCCGCACGCTGTCCTCGGAAGCCCTCACGCAGGTCGAGAAGCGCAAGCCTTCCGACAAGGCCGAATTCTCCGACCGCATCCTCTTTACCCTCATGCTCCACGAGATGGGCGCGACCCAGGAAGCGCGCGAATCGTGGTCGAAACTATCGCAGGAGCGAGCCGACCTTCCCGAGCTGGCCGCGTTCGCGAAGTGAATCGCCTCGCCGCGCTCGCGGCAATCGCGGCGTTGTCCTTCGCGGCGCACGCCGCCCCGGTAGCGTTCGTCGCGGACCTGAAAGGCAGCGCGACCATCGCGGGAAGTGGCAACCTGTCATTCCTCGCCGAGCTGCCCGCGGGCACGCGCCTGCTGCTGGGCTCCAACGCCACCGTCGCGGTCACGTACGCCGCGACCGGCGCGGAGTTCACGCTCCTGGGCCCAGGAGAATTCATCGTCGCACCCGCCGAGGTCCGCGCGGAAAAGGGACTCACACCCACGCGCCGGGCGGTCACGATCCTTCCCGATCCGGGGGTGGTGGCACGCGTATCGCGTACCGCGACGGCGAGCCTGCGCATGCGCGGCATCACCGACGATGGCAAGGCGAAGGTCTCGCTCGAGTACCCCGTCGATACGCGCGTCACCACCCTGCAGCCGACATTGCGGTGGAAAGGCCGCGCGGACAAGGTCACGGTGAGCGTGGTAGACGCGGCCGGCAAAGAGGTGTGGAAGACCGATGGCGCGCCCGAATCGGCGCCGACCGGGGTAAAGCTCGCGCCCGCGACGGTCTATCGCTGGACGGTGATGACGCCCGGAGGCGTGGCCGGCGAGGCGAGCTTCGAGACGCTGCCCGCGCCAGTGCTTGCCCGGGTCGCCAAGTCGCGCGCCGCGGCGAAAAGCTTTTCCACTCGCGTCGTGCACGCGTTCCTGCTGCACGACCTCGGCGCCACGCAGGAGGCGCGCGAGGCGTGGGCGGCGCGCGCGCGCGAGCGCCCCGACCTGCCCGAGCTCGCCGCCCTCGCGCGATAGGCTACGCAGGAGAGCGCCTTTGAGCGATAATTTTTCGCTCAGGGGAGGCAAGGCGTGAGCGAAGGGAAATCCCGGACGATCCAGTGGGTAACGCGCGCGGCGGCCGCGTTGGCCTGCGCATGCTCGCTCGCGGCGCCTGCGGCCGACCGCGTCGCGCTCCTTATCGGCAATAACACGTACGGCACGAGCCCGCTGCGCAATGCGGTAAACGACGCTCGCGACCTCGCCGACGCGCTGAAGGAGCTCGGCTTCCACGTGATCCTGCGCGAGAACGCCTCGCGCAAGGACATGATCGAGGGCATCCGCGAGTTCGGCCAGGCGATCGATGGCGCGAGCACGGCGCTCTTCTTCTACGCCGGCCACGCGATGCAGTTCAAGGACCGCAATTACCTGGTTCCGATCGACGCGGCGATGGGCTCGGAAGAGGACGTGACCTTCTTCTCGGTGGAGATCGGACAGATCTTCGACCGCATGGACCGCGCGCGCACGCGCTTCAACTTCATCATCCTCGACGCGTGCCGCGACAATCCGTTCGCCTCGAGCTTCAAGCTGACCAGCGCGGGTCTCGCGCAGATGAGCTCGCCCTCGGGGACGCTGATCGCATACGCCACGTCGCCGGGCTCGGTCGCCGCCGACGGCTTCGGCCGCAACGGCATGTACACGAAGCACATCCTGCAGAACATCAAGGTGCCGGACCTGCCGGTGGAGATCATGTTCAAGCGCGTGCGCGAAGGTGTCGAGCGCGAGACGCGCAAGCTGCAGACGCCGTGGGACTCGTCGTCCCTCAAGGGCGACTTCACCTTCGCCGGCGGGAGCGGCGCGCGCGGCCCGGCAACGGCAGCCGCGGGGCCGAGCGCCGACATGACCCTGCAGATCGAGCGCGAATTCTGGGTGAGCGTGCGCGATTCCTCCCGTCCCGAGGACATCCGCGCGTATCTCGACAAGTACCCCGGCGGCAGTTTCGCCTCGATCGCGAAGAACCGGCTCGACGCGCTGGTGCGTCCCAATCGCATCGCGGAGCCCGCGCCGGTGATGCGTAATCCCCAACCCGAGCTCACCGCGGGCGCTCCCGTGCCCACGGAGATCGCGATGCCGCCGCCTGAGAAGTCCGCGGACAAGCCGATCGCAAAGCCCGCGGAGAAGGCGGTGGTCGTCGCCACGGCGCCGCCCTCGGTCCCCGCCGCCCGGTCGCCATCACCGGTTGCGCCGTCCACCGCCGCCCTTCCCGCGCCGGCGACCGCGGGGAAGCCCGATCCGATACCCGGGCGCGAGGTCGCGCCTGGCGTGCGCGAGCTCACCTTCGCCGACGGGTCCATGTACAGGGGAGCGATGCGCGGCGCGAGCCTGCACGGCAAGGGCGAGTACGTCTCGAAGGCCTTCAAGTACGAAGGCGAATTCGCGGACGGGCTCAAGCAGGGCGAAGGAACGTACATCTGGGAAAATGGCGACAGGTTCCAGGGCCATTTCGCGAGCGACCGGCCGGACGGGCGGGGCAGGTACCAGTTCGCCAACGGCGATGCGTACGATGGCGAGGTAAAGCTCGGCATTATCGCGGGGCGCGGCAGCTACACCTCGAAGAACGGCGACGTATTCGACGGCTCCTTCTCCGGCGGCAAGCCCCATGGCGTGGGCGTCTACCGGTATTCGAGCGGCGACCGCTACGAAGGCGAGATGGACATGGGCCGTCCCCACGGCCGCGGCCGCTACTACTCGAAGAACGGCGACCGTTTCGAGGTCGCTTTCGTGGACGGCAAGCCGCAGGGCCGGGGCGTCTACCACTTCTCGAGCGGCGACCGCTACGAAGGCGACATCCAGGGCGGCGCCCTCACCGGGCATGGCACCTACTACCACTCCTCAGGCCCCAAGTACGAAGGCGAGATGCTGCTCGGCCAGCCGCAGGGCAAGGGCGTCTTCTGGTTTCAGGACGGCACGCGCTTCGAGGGCATCTTCGAAGGCGGGCTCGCCCGGGCGCGCGGCGAGATGGTCAGGCAGGACGGCTCGCGCTCACCCGCCGAGATCATCGACGGCAACGCCAAGCTCCTGAACTGAGCGGGGGGCGGTTACGGTATAATTGCAGGTCGAATTGGAGGCTTTTCATGGCTGAACGCAAACGTACCCGTCGCAACACCCTCGAGCGTCGCTGCTTGCCGAAGTCGTTCAAGCGCCTGTTCCTCGGCGCGCCGAAGAGCATCTTCAAGATGCTCGAGACCATCAAGAAAAACTGAGCGCCCGGTAAAGGGGCGGCGGGCGATCGTTGGAGCGGACGCTACGCGCCGCTCAACGACGCGTGACAGGGAAAGGAAGAGGGCCGCTGATCGCGGCCCTTTTTTCATGGCGTGGCGTGAGCTGCGTTCTAGGTCAGCGCGCGTCCGACGACTTCGCCCACGTTGCCCGAGAGTCCTTGGGCATCGCGGACCGACTCCAGCGCCTTGCGCGCGTGCGCCTGGCGGCCCTCGTCGTACTTCTTCCAGCGGTCGAAGGGGCGCGCCAGGCGCGATGCGACCTGCGGATTCAACTTGTCGAGCGCGACGACCTGCCCGGCCACCCACCGGTAGCCGCTGCCGTCGGCGGCGTGGAAGTGCAGCGGATTATCCATGGCGAACGCGTGCAGCAGCGAGCGCGCGCGATTCGGGTTCTTCATGTCGAACGCAGGGTGCGAGGTGAGCGCCTTCACGCGGTCGAGAGTTCCGGGCAGCCACGAAGTCGCCTGCACGCGGAACCACTTGTCGATCACCAGGGCCTCGTCCTTCCACTTCTCGTAGAACATCGCCAGCGCGCGCTCGCGCTCCGCGCCCGCCGAATTGGCGAGGCAGGTGAGCGCTGCCATCGCGTCGGTCATGTTCTCTGCGCGGCGGAATTCCAGGAAAGCGAGCGCGCGAGAGGTGCCGTCGTCGATGGACGTGACGTAGGCGAGAGCGGCATTGCGAAGCGCACGCCGGCCCGCCGGAGCGGCGTCCGGCGAATAAGGCCCGGGGACCGCGAAGTGGCGGAAGGCGCCCTCGAAGCGCGTGCGGAACTTGGTCGCGATCTCCCTCACGAGGCGCATGCGCGCGATGTGGATCGCCTCGGGATCGGCCACCTCCATGCATTCCGCGAGATAGCCTTCCGCCGGCAGCATGAGCGCTTCGGCGGCGAACGCGGGGTCCTTGGATCCGTCGCTGATCACGCGGCCCATCGCGTCGATGAAGGTCGGCGGCACTTCCATGGCGCGCCCGTCGCGAATGCTCGAGATCGCGGCAAGCAGGACGCGGATCGCGAGCGCCTGGCCCGCTTCCCAGCGATTGAAAGCGTCGGAGTCGTACGCCATCAGGTGCGCGAGCTCGGCGTCGGTGTAGTCGTAGCGCACATGCACCGGCGCGGAGAACCCGCGCAGCAGCGACGGCACCGGGTTCTCCGGGACCTGGTTGAAGACGAACGACTGCTCGGCGGCCGTCAGCGCGAGCACCGCGGTGCGCGGGCCGTTGGCGCGCGTGCCCTTGAAGAGGGACTTCGAGTCGATGTTGACCGGCAGGTCGCGGCCATCGAGATCGACCAGACCCACGGCGAGCGGAATGACGAACGGCTCCTTGGCTGCCTGTCCCGGCGTCGGGGGGCACGTCTGCTTCACGTGCAGCGTGAAGGTCTCCTCGCGCCCGTCGTACTCGCCGCGGCATTCCACCACCGGCGTTCCCGACTGCGAGTACCAGCGCCCGAGCTGCGTGAGATCGACGCCGTTGGCGTCCGACATCGCGGCGCGGAAGTCGTCGCAGGTCACCGCCTGCCCGTCGTGGCGCTTGAAGTAGAGGTCCATGCCGCGCCGGAAGCCGTCCTTGCCGAGGATGGTCGCGTACAGGCGAACGACTTCAGCGCCTTTGTCGTACACCGTGGACGTGTAGAAATTGTTGATCTCGACGTACGACTCGGGGCGTACCGGGTGCGCCATCGGGCCAGCGTCCTCGGGGAACTGGCGGTTGCGCAGGTCGCGCACTTCCTGGATGCGCACCACGGGGCGCGAATACTCGTCGGCGCTGTATTCCTGGTCGCGGTAGACGGTGAGGCCTTCCTTGAGCGATAGCTGGAACCAGTCGCGGCAGGTCACGCGGTTGCCGGTCCAGTTGTGGAAGTACTCGTGCGCCACGACCTTGTCGACGCCGAAGTAGTCGAAATCGGTGGCGGTGTCGGCGCGCGCGAGGATGTACTTCGTGTTGAAGATGTTGAGGCCCTTGTTCTCCATGGCCCCGGCGTTGAAGTCCGATACTGCGACGATCATGAAGCGCTCGAGGTCGAGCTCGAGGCCGAAGATCTCCTCGTCCCAGCGCAGGCATTTCTTCAAGGCCTGCATCGCGAACCCCGCCTGGTCGAGCTTGCCGGGCTCCACGTAGATCTGCAGCAGCGCCTTCTTCTCCGACCTGGTCGTGAAGTGGTCCTCGAGGACGTCGAGGCTCGCGGCGACCATCGCGAAGAGGTAGCAGGGCTTCGGGAACGGGTCTTCCCACCGTGCCCAATGCCGCCCGCCCTGCTCATCCACAGCTGCCTTGGGCGACGCCTGGAACCACGACGCCGGCTCCCCATCGCCTTGCGACACGAGGTTGCCGTTGGCGAGCAACCGCGGAAATTGCGCCTTGTCCGCGCACATCGTCACGGCATAGGTCGCCATCACATCGGGCCGGTCGATGAAGTAGGTGATGCGGCGGAAGCCTTCGGCCTCGCACTGCGTGACCAACCCCGCCTTGGTGGCGTACAGGCCTTCGAGCTTGGTGTTCTTCCACGGATCGAAGCGCACTACCGTCTCGAGCACGAACGACTCGGGCACCTTCGCGATGGTGAGGTGGGCCTCGTCGACGCGATACTCCTCCTCGGCGAGCTTGCGCCCGTCGATGGCCACCGACACCACCTCGAGGCCGTCGCCGTCGAGCACCAGCGGCTCGCCGGGCGCTTTGCGCGCCGGGTTTCGCGCGCATTTCAACGCGGCCCGGATGGTCGCCTGGGCGGGCCGGATGTCGACGTCGAGCGTGACCGTCGAGATGAGGAACGCCGGCGGCGTGTAGTCCTTGAGGTTGATGACCTGAGGTGCGGCATCACGCATGGATCGCTCCCTTCCCGCTTATGCCGCTTTCTTGCGGAAGAGCGCGGGAATGGCCGGCGAGCGCTTCCTCGATCCGGCCGGATCATTCGGCTCGGCAGGCGCGCTGGCCGGCGCCGAAGAAGGCTCGTACGGCTTGTTGAAGTCCATGCCTCCGGAGTTGCCCGAGGTGCGCGCCGCCGGTGCGTTGGCGTAGCGCGGAGCGCGGTCCTCGCGCTTTTCGTTGCGGCTACCGCTGCCGCTGCCGCTGCCGCTGCGCGGCGGACGGGCCCCATCGGGGGAGCGCTGCTGGCGCGCGGCGTTGTTGCGTCCCTCGCCGCGCCCTTGTCCGGCGGGCGTGGGGCGCTTCTCGTTGTGCGACTGCTGCTGCGGGCGGCGCGCGCCACGGCCGCGCTCGCGTTCAGGCGTGTCGAGGGGATCGACGGGGCGCATCGATGGCCTGCCGGGCTCGAAGCCCTCGGCGCTGCGCACTTCGACCTTCTTGTTGATGAGGCGCTCGATGGCTTGCAGCAACGGACGATCTTCCGCGCCCACCAGCGAGAGCGCTTCACCGGTGGCGCCCGCGCGGCCGGTGCGGCCGATGCGGTGCACGTAATCTTCGGGCACGTGCGGCAGGTCGAAGTTCACGACGTGCGGCAAGTCCTCGATGTCGAGACCGCGCGCCGCGATGTCGGTGGCGACCAGGACCTTCACCTTGCCTTCCTTGAAGTCCTCCAACGCGCGGATGCGCGCGTTCTGGCTCTTGTTGCCGTGGATCGCGTCGGCGTTGATCCCGTCGCGCTGCAGCTGCGTCGCGAGGCGGTTGGCGCCGTGCTTGGTCTTGGTGAAGACGAGCACCTGCATCCAGTCGTTCTTCTTCACCAGGTGCGCCAGCAGCTCGCGCTTGCGGTTGGCGTCGATCATGTACACGTATTGCGAGACGAGCGCGATCGGCTCGTTCCTGCGCGCGACTTCGACCTTCGCCGGATCCTTCTGGAACTGCGAGGCGAGCTTGCGGATGTCTTCCGAGAACGTCGCCGAGAAGAGCAGTGTCTGGCGTGTCGGCGGAATGAGCGCGATGATGCGCTTGATGTCGGGGATGAAGCCCATGTCGAGCATGCGATCGGCTTCGTCGAGGACGAGGATCTGCACTTTGCCGAGGTTCACGGCCTTCTGGCCGATCAGGTCGAGCAAGCGTCCCGGAGTCGCCACCAGGATCTCGACGCCCTTCTTGAGCGCGTCGATCTGCGGATTGATGTTGATGCCGCCATACACGCAGTAGGAGCGCAGCGGAACGTGCTTGCCGTAGGTCTGCACGCTTTCGTGCACCTGGATCGCGAGCTCGCGCGTCGGCGTGAGGATGAGGCAGCGCACCGGATGCAGCGCGGGCGAGAAGCTCTTGGTGGCCATCGGGGCGAGGCGCTGCAAGAGCGGCAGCGTGAAGCCGGCGGTCTTGCCGGTGCCGGTCTGCGCGGCGCCCAGCAGGTCGCGCCCCGAGAGAACGATGGGAATGGCCTGCGCCTGGATGGGGGTGGGTTCTGTGTAGCCTTGCTCCGCGACTGCGCGAAGCAGCTCGGGCAACAGCCCGAGGCTTTCGAAGGTCGTGCTTATGTCAATCTCCTGAATGATCGGCCCGCGAAGGAAATTTTCCTTCGACACCGGTTCAGGCAGATGAAAAGTCACTGTGGGGAATTCGTTGGCCCGGAACTGGACCGCGAATCGGTGGAAGCGTTAACCGGATGAGACGCTTTCGAACACCTGGATATGAATTATACCCGAGAAAACAGGCTTTTATAATTGATTTTTCGGGGGTTTCGGGTCAGCATCCTGCGACGACACGACCAAAAAGAGGAGGGTTCGAAATGAAGCGGATTTCATTGTTGACATGGGCCGTAGCCGCGCTCGCGGGCCCGGTTTTCGCCCAGGAGCCGGTTGCCATCGGCGTGAGCATCGCGCAGTCGCCGCCGGGATCGGTGGTGCAGGGCACGCAGGTGAAGGACGGCATGGAGATCGTGAAGGACATGATCAACGCCAAGGGTGGCGTGCTCGGGCGTCCGATCAAGCTCATCTACGAGGACAACCAGGGCGTGCCCGAGAAGGGCCGCGCCGCCACGGAGAAGCTCATCACCAACGACAAGGTCGTCGCCGTCACCGGCGGCCACCAGAGCTCGGTGTGCCTGGCCGAGATCGAGGTCGCGCACCGCTACCAGGTGCCGTACGTCAACACCAACTGCTGGTCCGACGACGTGCGCAAGAAGGGCTACGCGGAAGTGTTCAATCCCTCCAACTACAACACGCGCGTGTCCACCGCCATGGCCGAAACCATCGCCGCGATGGGCGTGAAGCGCGTCGTCGCGTTCGCCGAGAACACCGATTACGGCATCGGGCAGGCGAAGCTCATGGCCGAGCTCATCAAGGCGAAGGCGCCCAACGCGCAGTTCAAGTACGAAACGCTCGATCGCGCGGGCAAGGACTTCACGCCGGCCGTGGTAGCGCTGCGCGCCGACCCGCCGGACATGGTGGTCAACATCATGCTGCCGCCCGCGGCCTACATCCTCATGAACCAGCTCTACGAGCAGGGCGTGGCACCCAGCCCGAAGACCTGGTCCTATGACGGCGCGGGCATCGCCGACTACCCGGACTTCTGGCAGAACGTGAAGGACGCCGGCAAGTTCATGCTGTCCTTCGGCCTCTATCACCCGCAGATGAACGTGCCGCAAATCGGCAAGGACGTTGCGGCCGAATACACCAAGCGCACCAAGGCGGAGCCCAACCGCCTCATTTTCCAGTCGGCCGATTCGCTCCTCCTCATCGTCGATGCGATCCGGGAGGCGAAGAGCACCGACCCCAAGGCGATTACCGCCGCCTTGCAGAAGATCAAGTTCTCGGGCGTGCGCGGCCCGCTCCAGTTCAGCCAGGAGCCGGGCTACAAGTTCCAGCAGTGGGTCGACATTCCCTATGTGAACTACCAGCTCACCGCGGTGAACCAGCCGGTGTCGCAGTCCAACCTCATCCAGGGGCCTGGGCAGCAGCTCTCGGTGGGCAAGCTGCAGAAGCCGAAGTAGTCGAGGTGGAGCTTCGCGATGCGCTGATCGGCTTCGCCGATTGGCAAGGCTACGGCCACGCCGAAAGGCACGCGGCGTGGCTGCGGCGCCTCGAAGTGAACCGCCCCGAGATCGAGGCATTCCGCGCGGCACGCGTGCCGGATGCGCCGCCTTACGTGGCGGCCGCTACGCCGCTCGTGGAAGCCGATGGTGCCAGCGCCGGCGATGCGCCGCGCGCGCTCGACGCCGTCGCGGCGCTCACGCGGGCGCGCGCGATGCCCCAGCTCCATGCCTTCACCCACCTCCCCGATCGGCTCGAATCGGGCGGCCCGGGCCTTCTCGCCGGGGTGCCGGTCGCCGTGAAGGACCTGTTGCACGTCGCCGGCATGCCATTGTCGGGCGGCGGCAAGGCCATGGGCCGCGGGACGTCCACGCGCGATGCCGAGGTCGTCGCGCGCCTGCGCCGCGCGGGTGCCGTGATCATGGGCCTCGCCAACCACCACGAGTTCGCGTATGGCATCACCAGCGACAACGCGCATTTCGGCCGCGTCGTGAATCCCGTCGCCCCCTCGCGAATACCCGGAGGATCGAGCGGTGGCTCGGCGGCCGCGGTCGCCGCCGGAATCGTGCGCCACGCGATCGGCACCGACACCGGTGGCTCGATCCGCGTGCCCGCCGCGTGCTGCGGCATCGTGGGGTTCAAGCCCAGCTACGACGCGCTGCCCAGGAGCGGGGTGATCGACCTCGCGGCGTCGCTCGACCATGTCGGGCCCATGACGCGCACGGTGGAGGAGTCGGCGCGCATGTTCGCCGCGATGCTCGGCCTCGATGCGATGCCGCGCTGGATCCGCCACGATCTCTCGGGCGCAGCCGCCGTGCGGCTCGGCGGATATTTCGAGGCGCCGCTCGATGGCGAGGTGGCGGCCGCGTTCGACGCCACGATGCAAGCGCTGGCGGCCGATGGCGCGCGCTGCTCGGCAGAGGCGGTCGAGGGCGCGCATCTTTCACCCGCCATCCTCCTCAACACGATCTCGCCGGAGGCCACCGCCTTCCACGCCGAGCGCCTGCGCGAGCGCGGTGACGATTTCGGCGAAGAGGTCCGCGTGCGCCTGGAGATGGGACTCTTTCTGCCGGGTCATTGGTACGCGAAGGCGCAGCGCATGCGCAGCGCGCTCGTCGCGGGCATCGAGGCGGCGCTCGCGAATGCCGACGTCCTGGTATGCCCGACCATGCGCGCCCCCGCGCCCCCGGTCGGCGCTTCGCGGGCAGACATCGGCGGCAAGTCCTTCGCGCTGCACACCGCGGTCACCAACTTGACGGCGCCTTTCAATCTCGCGGGCCTGCCGGCGATCTCGTTGCCGTGGGCGATGTCGCGCGAAGGCGTGCCGATCTCGATGCAGCTTGTCGGCAAGCGCGGCCACGACTGGCGCCTGCTGTCGATCGCGCAGCGGCTCGAAACCGCATCGCCGTGGCGCGCGCAGCGCCGGGATGCCTGAGGGCGCGATGCTCGCCCTCGACCTCTTCGTCAACGGGCTCATCTTCGGGCTCTTCTACGCGCTGATGGCGGTGGGGCTCGCCATGATCTTCGGCGTGCTCAAGGTGGTGAACTTCGCGCACGGCGAGTTCTACATGGTCGGCGCATACACCTATGTGCTGTGCGCGCTGAAGCTGAACGTGCCACCTTGGGTGGCGCTGCCGCTCGCCGCCGTGGCCGGCGCCGCGCTCGGCTGGACCGTCGAGCGCCTCCTGATGCGCCCGCTCTACGCCGGCTATGCGAGCTGGAGCATCATGAAGGACGAGTACGCGGTGGTGGTGACCTTCGGCCTGTCGCTGCTCCTCATCAATCTGGTCGACAAGGTCGTCGGCCCCTATCCCTACCGCGGCCCGCCGTTGATCGAGACCTCGCGCTTCGCGCTGGGGCCGGTGATGATGAACGGCCAGAAGCTCATCGCCGCGGGCATCTCGATCGCGCTCCTGGTGGGATTGGCCCTCTTCATCAAGCGCTCCCTGTGGGGGCGGCAGATACAAGCCGTCGCGCAGAACCGCCTCGGGGCCTCGCTGGCGGGGATAGACGCGACCCGCACCACCAGCCTCATCTTCGCCATCTCCGGGTTGCTCGCGGCGCTGGCCGGCGCGCTCCTCGCCCCGCTCATCAACCCCTCTCCCGACGTGGGCGCCTTCCCCGCGATCAAGTCGTACGTGATCGTGGTGCTGGGCGGCATGGGCTCGATCTGGGGCGCGATGATCGCGGCACTCCTGCTCGGGATCCTCGAATCGTTCTTCGCGGTGTACGTCTCGTACGACTATCGCGACGCCTTCGGGTTATTGATCCTCATGCTGGTCCTCATCTTCCGGCCGCAGGGGCTCATCGGCGAGAAGGGCCGCGAGATATGAGCGACTCGCGCAACCTGTGGAGGCGGCGCCTCGCCACCGACTTTCGCGCGGCCCTCGCCATCGTCGCGGCGCTGGCCATCGTGCCGCTCTTCGTGAGCTCGCCCTACTGGCTCGGCATCCTCATCGTCAGCATCTATTTCGCGCTGCTGGCGCTCGGCTGGAACCTGCTCGCCGGATTCACCGGCCAGTTCTCGCTCGCGCCCGCCGCCTTCGCGATGTTGGGCGCGTATGCCACGGCGCTCCTCGATTACCACTGGAAAGCGCCTCTCGCGATCGGGATTCCCGCGGCGATCGCCGGCACCGCCTTCCTCGGCTGGCTCCTCGGCAGGATCGTGCTGCGGCTCAAGGGCCCGTACCTCGCGCTCACCACGCTCTCCTTCGCGGAGATCGCGCGCGTGGTGATCGGCAACTCGCACGAGTTCACGCGCGGCGACCAGGGCCTCAACGTGCCCTCGCTCATGCAAAGCCGCGTGGGCTACTACTACCTTTTCCTCGCCGTCCTCCTGGCGGTGTTGTGCGCGCTGCACTTCCTCATGCGTGGGCGGGCTGGACGCTTCTGGCTCGCGATCCGCGACGACGAGACCGGCGCCGAGAGCCGCGGCATCGACGTGATCCGCTACAAGACCCTCGCCTTCGCGCTGTCCTGCGCGATCTGCGGCCTCGCCGGCTCGCTCTACGGCACGTTCAGCCAGCTGGTGAGCCCCGAGCTGGGCCTGCTGCTGCAGACCGGCCTCGTGATCTCGATGGTGGTGATCGGCGGCATGGGCACGCTCACCGGGCCCATCGTCGGCGCGCTGCTGGTGTACCTCTCGTCCGAGTGGCTGCGCGGCGTAGGCAACATCCAGCTCATCGTGTTCTCGATCGTGGTGATCGTGTTCGCGCGCTTCTTCCGCACGGGGCTCTGGGGCCTCGCAACGCGCCGCCGATGAGCCTTCTCGGCAGCGAAAGGCTCACCAAGCACTTCGGCGGCGTCGCCGCGGTCGAGGATCTCACGCTGTCGATGGAAGACGGCGAGATTTTGGGGCTCATCGGGCCGAACGGCTCGGGCAAGACCACCGCGCTCAACATGCTGTCGGGGTTCCTCGCTCCGGACGCGGGCCGCGTGTGGCTCGCCGGCGAGGACGTGACCGGAATGAAGCCGGTCGCGCTCGCGCGCCGCGGCCTGCTGCGCATGTTCCAGATGACGCGCGTCTTCCCGCGCATCTCTGCGTTCGACAATCTGATTACCGCGGGCCTCGCGCGCGGCCTCTCCGAAAGGGAAACGCAGTCGCGCGCCAGCTCCCTCCTCGAAGAGCTCACGCTTACCGCGGTCCAGTACCTCGACGCGGGCCAGCTCTCCGGCGGGCAGAGGAAGCTCCTCGAATTCGGCATGTGTTTCATCGCCCCGCCGCGCGTCGCACTTCTCGACGAGCCGTTCGCCGCGGTGCACCCGGTAATGCGCGAGACGATGGCGGGATTCATCCGGCGGCGCAACGCCGAGGGCCATGCCTTCCTCGTGGTGAGCCACGACATGCCGATCGTAGTCGAGCTGTGCCCCCGCACCGCGTGCATGAACGCGGGCGGGCTCATCGCCGTCGGCGCGACGCGCGAGGTGCTCAAGTCCGCCGCGGTGATCGAGGCGTACCTGGGGAGCGGCAGCCATGCATGAGCTGCTGCTCGAGCTTACCGATGTCACTGCCGGCTACGCGCAGGACATCGACGTGCTGCGCGACGTGTCGCTGCAGGTCCGCGCCGGGGAAGTGAGCGGCCTCATCGGGCTGAACGGCGCCGGCAAGTCGACGGTGGTGAAGGTGATCTGCGGCTTCCTCGCGCCCAAGTCCGGGCGCATCGAGCTCGAGGGCGCGTCGATCGCCGGCATCGAGCCCCACCGCCTCATCGATCGCGGCATCTGCTGCATTCCGCAGGAGTCGAGCCTCTTTCCCTACCTCAGCGTGGAGGAGAACCTGCTGCTGCCGCTGCAGGGCCGGGCCAAGCGCTTCGCCGGAGCGATCGACGCGCGCTACGAGGAAGTGCTGTCGATCTTTCCGGCCCTCGGCGAGAAACGCCGCGCGCAGGCGGGCGACCTGTCCGGCGGGCAGCAGAAGCAAGTGGAATTCGCCAAGGCGTGGCTGCAGCGCCCGCGCCTGTGCCTCATCGACGAGCCCAGCATCGGCCTCGCGCCGATCCTCGCCGAGGAGGTGTTCGGCTGGATCGAGAAGTTCGCGAGATCGGGCATGGGCATCCTCCTCATCGACCACAACGTGCGACGCGTCGTGCGCATGTCGGACCGCATCCACGTGCTGAGCCTGGGGCGCATCACCGCTTCGGGCGGGCGCGAAGACTTCCAGGGCGACCTGCACGAGCAGGTGCGCCAGTGGCTCGGGCTCGATTTCTGATGCGCCGCCTGCATGCCAGGCTGATCCCCGCCGCCACCGGGAGCCGAATCAGGCGAGCGTGAAGCGCAGCGTCCCCAGGTTGCCGAACGTGGTGGTGAGCTTGTCTCCGGGCTTCAACCACACCTGCTTGTCCTTGGGGTAACCGGAGATCACGCCCTCGGGCGTGCCTGTGTAGATGATGTCGCCGGGCATGAGCGTCATCAGCTTCGACGCGTAGGCGATGATTTGCGCGCAGTTGAACACCATGTCGCTGGTGTTCGACGACTGGCGCACCTCGCCGTTGACGGTGCCCTCGATTTTCAGGTTATTCGGGTCCACCTGGTCGGCGGTGAGTATCCACGGCCCCAGCAGGCCGAAGCCGTCGCAGGTCTTGCCGATCATCCACTGGCTGCTGCGCGATTGCAGGTCGCGCGCCGTGAAGTCGTTGCCGTTGCAGTAGCCGAACACGTGCGAAAGCGCGTCCGCCTCGCTCACGTGGTGGGCCTTGCGCCCCATCACGATCACCAGCTCCGACTCGTAGTCGAAATTCTTCGCCGGCACGTCCGAGACCTTCACGATGCCCTGGTGGCTGTTGAGTGAGTTGTTGAACTTGTTGAAGAGGATCGGCATCGTGGGGATCGGGTTGTTGGTCTCGCGCGCGTGGCGCGCGTAGTTCAGGCCCACGCACACGATCTTCTCGGGTTCGGTCACGCTCGGGCCGAAGCGCGCCGCGCCTTCGTCGATGAACATCGCACGATCGCCCTGCGCCATGGCCATCTTCACGAGGTCGCCGAGGCCCGCGTCGCCATAACGGATCACGTCGGTGATGGTGGCGGGCACGTCGGCACCGTGATGGGCGGCGCAGCGCTTCACGTCGAGGATGCCGCGCTCGGTCTTCACTCCGAGGGACGGGGCACCGTGGTGCATGAGGGTGGCGAACGTCATCTTCTTCGGCATGGGCCCGCCCTCGGCACGGCGCGTGCCGCTCGCGGCCGCGCTCGGCCCCATGACGTGGCAGCCTCCCACCGCTACGGCGCCGGCTCCGGCGATTCCGGCCTGCTTCAGGAACATGCGACGGTTCGTTTTCATGGCTTTCTCCTCGTGAGGGGGTTCAATGGCGGGCGAGCTCGAGCTTCCCGATCTGGTTGCGGTGCACCTCGTCGGGGCCGTCGGCGAGGCGCAACGTGCGCGCGCTCGCGTATGCCTTGGCGAGGAAGAAATCGTCGCTCACTCCCGCGGCGCCGTGCGCCTGGATCGCCCAGTCGAGGATCTGGCACGCCATCGTGGGCGCGGCGACCTTGATCATGGCGATCTGCGCGCGTGCGACCTTGTTGCCGGCGGTGTCCATCATCCACGCGGCCTTCAATGTGAGGAGCCGCGCCTGGTCGATCATGATGCGCGCTTCGGCGATGCGCTCGAGCGTCACGCCCTGCTCCGCGACCGTCTTGCCGAAGGCGACCCGCGTCTTCACGCGCCTGCACATCGCCTCCAGCGCCCTCTCGGCCACGCCCACCAGCCGCATGCAGTGGTGGATGCGCCCGGGCCCGAGCCGGCCCTGCGCGATCTCGAAGCCACGCCCCTCGCCGAGCAGCATGTTGGAAGCCGGGACGCGCACGTTCACGAAGTCCACCTCCATATGGCCGTGGGGCGCGTCGTCGTAGCCGAACACCGGCAGGTAGCGCAGGATCTTCACGCCGGGCGTGTCGCGCGGCACGAGGATCATCGATTGCTGGCGGTGCTTCTCCGCGTTCGGGTCGTTCTTTCCCATGAAGATGAAGATTGCGCAGCGCGGATCGCCCGCACCCGAGGTCCACCACTTGCGTCCGTTGATGACGTAGTCCCCGCCGTCGCGCGCGATCGAGCTCTGGATGTTGGTGGCGTCGGAGGAGGCGACCGCGGGCTCGGTCATCGCGAAGCCCGAGCGGATCCTGCCTTCGAGGAGCGGCTCCAGCCACTCCTTCTTCTGCGCCGGCGTGCCGTAACGCTCGAACACTTCCATGTTGCCGGTGTCGGGCGCGCTGCAGTTGAACACTTCCGGCGCCCAGTACACGCGGCCCATGATCTCGCAGAGCGGCGCGTACTCGAGATTGGTGAGCCCGGCGCCGCGCTCCGAGGCCGGCAGGAACAGGTTCCACAGCCCTGCGGCGCGCGCCTTGACCTTCAGCTCCTCGATGACGCGCGTCGGCTGCCAGCGGTCGCCCTCGTCCACCTCGTCGTGGAAGCGCTTCTCGGCCGGATACACGTGCGCGTCCATGAACGCCGTGAGCCGCGCCTGCAGCTCGCGCACCTTCGCCGGGTAATCGAAATCCATCATGTCCTCCGTGAATTCATTGGTGCACCGGCTCGACCTGCTTCCAGCCGAGCTCGGCCATCGGCCGCGTGCGCCTGCCCACGTCCAGCGCCTGCGCGCTCGCGGCATTGCCTGCGAGGGCGCGCGCCATCACGCCCTGGAAAATCGCCGCGGCGCGGAACATGTTGTACGCCATGCAGAAGGCGAGATCCTTCGCGCCCGGTGTCGGCGCGCCGGTGCGGCGCAGGTACGCCTCGAGATATTCCTTCTCGGTCGGAATGCCGAGCGCCGCGAGGTCGGCGCCGCGCAGCCCGCGAAACTCCGTGGAGGAAAGGCGCCACCCCATCAGGTGATAGGAGAAGTCGGCCATCGGGTGTCCGAGCGTCGACAGCTCCCAGTCGAGCACCGCGAGCACGCGCGGCTCGGTGGGATGGAAGATCATGTTGTCGATGCGGTAGTCGCCGTGGACGATGGAAGTCTCGTCGCCCGCGGGAATGTTGGCGGGCAGCCACTGCATGAGGCGATCCATCGCCTCGATCTTTTCCGTCTCCGAAGCCTTGTATTGCCGGCTCCAGCGATCGATCTGCCGCGCGAAGTAGTTGCCGGGCTTGCCGTAGTCCGCGAGGCCGATGGCCGCGTAGTCGACGTGGTGCAGCGCCGCGATCACGCGATTCATCTCGTCGAAGATCGCGCCACGCTCGGTGGGCGCCATGCCCGGCAGCTGCGGATCCCACAGCACGCGGCCTTCGACGCAATCCATCACGTAGAACATCGAGCCGATCACGGTCTCGTCGGCGCACAGGCAGTAGGTGCGCGGCACCGGCACGTCGCTTCCGGCCAGCGCTGTGATGACGCGGTACTCGCGATCGACGGCGTGCGCGGAAGGCAGCAGCTTGCCCGGAGGTTTCCGGCGCATCACATACGACTTGCCGCCGGCGCCGAGCCGGTACGTGGGATTGGATTGCCCGCCCTTGAATTGCTCGACCGCGAGCGCGCCGGAAAATCCCTCGACGTGCTCGCGCATGTAGCGTTCGAGCGCGGCGACGTCGAAGCGGTGCGCTTCGGCCACGGGGCGCGTGCCGATGTAGGCCTCGTAGCTCATTTCAGGTGCCGCGCGAAGTAGCGCACCACGATGTCCACCGGCAGCCCCGCGCTGCCCGGTCGCCAATCGCCGTAGCGCTGGCCGCACGCCGGGTAAAGCGGGCCTGGCCCTTCGGGCGTCAGCACTTGGATGGGGATAGGTGCCGCCGTGGCAGCGGGGGGCGTGCGCATGGCAACCTCGGGCGCAGGCGCCGCGCAGCCGATCGACGACGACAGGCATCCCCACAGGGTCAAGCGGCGCATTCGCTGCGGCCTCGTTGTTCTTTGATCCGGGTTTGTGGATGGTACTGCACGCGAGGCGTAATATGGCGCCGGGCGCTCGAGGCATCGTGCCCCGGGGGCCATTTCTCAAGGGGAGGGACCCATGAACCGCAGAATCACGCTCGCCTTAGTTTCCGCCTCGATCCTGGCCGTCTCGTTGGCCGCGCCGGCCGCCGAACCGAACATGAAGTCGATCGCCGGCACGTATTCCGTCGTGAAGATTCCCGCGTACGGCGACAACGCGCGCGGGATGCTGGTGCTCGGCCCGAACGGCAGCTACTCGCTCGTCGCCGGCCGCACGACGTTGCCGAAGTTCGCCGCGGGGAGCCGCGTGAAGGGAACTGCCGAAGAGAACAAGGCGGTCATCGACGGCAGCATCGCGCACTTCGGCACCTACACCGTCGACGACGGCGGCAAGTCGATCAGCTTCAACGTGAAGATGAGCACATTTCCGAACTGGGATGGCACGACGATGAAGCGCGACCTCAAGGTGGCGGGCGATACCCTCACCTATACCGTCTCGGCGCCTTCCGCGGGAGGGCCGCCCAACGATGTGGTCTGGAAGCGCGTCAAGTAGACCGGCAAGGCGTTGACCGCGGCGTTTCCCGACAGCGGATCGATGGCCTCTTCATCGGAGACATCGTTGTAGCTCGCCCCGGGAAGTGCCGCGGCGAGCGCGAGCCGCACGCCACGGCGCGACTGTCCGAAGCCGTGCGGCAGGCAGACCGCGCCCGGCATCACGCGGTCGGTCACCTTCGCGGTGACGCGGATCTCACCCACGCGCGAAGCGAGCGCCACCTCGTCGCCGTCGGCGATCGCGCGCGACGCGGCATCGGCAGGGTGCACCCAGAGCTGGTCGCGGCGCGGGCCCTTGGTAAGCCGGTGCGAGTTGTGCATCCACGAATTGTTGCTGCGCAGGTGGCGCCGGCCCACCAGCAGCAGCGCGTCTTTCGGCGGCGCCGTCGCGAGGAGGACGGATTCGACGCGCCGCAAGTCCGCGAGGAAAGCCTCGGGCGCGCACGCGATCTTCCTGTCGGGCGTCTCCAGGCGTTGCAGCAACGAAGGCGCCAGCGCACCGAGATCGACGCCGTGGGGCGAGGCCTTGAGCGCATCGAGGGACAGCTTCCCGGCGTAGGGCCCGGCGCGCAACCCCGCATCGACCAGCGCCATCGGGTTCGGCATCCTCTTGTATTCCACGCCCGCGGCCTTCGCGTACGCGGCGCCCAGGCCGTTGAAGACCTCCCAGTCGTAGCGCGCGCCGGCGGGCTTCTCGAATACCGCCGGGTTGTGGCGCGCCACATTGCGCACCGCGAGCGCATTGAACACCACGTCGTAGTTTTCATGACAGAGCATCGACGCGGGCGGCAGGATCACGTCGGCGTGCCGGGTCGTCTCATTCACGTAGATGTCGATCGCGGCCATGAAATCGAGGCCCTCGAATGCGCCGTCGAGTCGCCGGCCGTTCGGGGTCGAGGAAACCGGGTTGCCCGCGATGGTGAGCATCGCGCGGATGCGTCCCTCGCCCGGCGTCTCGATCTCGTCGGCCATCGCCGCGGCGGGCGATTCGCCGTTGAACACCGGCCGGCCCGAGACGCGCGCCTTGAAGCTGCCCGGCCCGCCCTGGCGCGTGCCGGGGCCCGTCACCGGGACTGCGGGCAGCGTAAGCAATGCGCCGCCCACCGCGTCGAGATTCCCCGTGAGGAGGTTGAGCAGCTGGATGAGCCATTGGCACACGGTCCCGAACGGCTGCGTGCAGAGCCCGACGCGGCCGTAGACCACCGCGGACTTCGCATCGCGCAACTCCTTCGCGATGGCGCGCACCGCCTCGGCGGAAATGCCGGTCGCCGCCGTCGCGCGCTCCACCCCGAAAGGCCGGATCGCTTCGATCGCGCGTTCGAGCCCCGCGAGTTGATCGCCGTAGCGCGCGACGCGCGGGGACCCGAGCTCGAGCACGGCGTTCACCAACGCGAGGAGAAACGCCGCGTCGGTGCCGGGGCGGATGAAATGGTGGCGGGTGGCGACGTCGGCCGTCTCGGTGCGGCACGGGTCGACCACGACGACTTTTCCACCGCGTTCGCCAATCGCCTTCAACCGCTTGCCCACGTCGGGCACGCTCATGACGCTGCCGTTCGAGGCGATCGGATTCGCGCCCAGGATCAGCCAGTACGCCGTGTGGTCGAGGTCGGGAATCGGGAACATGAAGAGGTGCCCAAACATCGCGTGCGAGACCACGTGCTGCGGCAACTGGTCCACCGATGTCGCGGAGAAGCGGTTACGCGTCTGCAGCGCGCGGATCAACGCGGGCGCGTTGAGGATGGTGCCGACGTGGTGCGCGCCCGGGTTGCCCAGGTAGATGCCGAGCGCGTTCGCGCCGTGCTCGCGCTGGATGGAGGCGAAGCGGCTCGCGACGAGGTCGAACGCGTCGTCCCAGCCGATTGGATCCCAGCTCTCGCCATTGCGGCGCACGGGGCCGAGCAGGCGATCCGGATCGTTGTGGATGTCGATGAGCGCCACGGCCTTCGGGCAGATGTGGCCCCGGCTGAAGGCATCCTCCGCGTCGCCGCGCACCGCCAGGATCTCATCGCCGCGGGAGCGTATCTCCAGGCCGCAGAGTGCCTCGCACAGGTGGCAGGCGCGGTAGGTGACGCGGTCCTCGGTTTGCGGGGTGTCTGGCATGGGCGGGGCCTCCGCCGCTAGGATACCTTCTGTGCGGGGTCACGGCGGGGCGTTGCCGTGGACCACCAGATCAGCGCCAGAAGCGCCGCCTGCAGGGGCAGGCGCAGCACCAGCGCCCAGTACGGCACTGCGAAGAGCTCGGGGCTCTGCAGCATGTAGATGTGCGCCGGCGTCACCAGGATCGTGAGGGCAAAAAGGCCCAGGCCGGCGACACGGCGCGTCGGCCGCCACAGCAGTCCCGCAGCGCCCAGGAGCTCGAGCACTCCGCTCACCAGCACCGCGGCGCGTGGCCACGGAACGTAGGGCGGCACGATGCGCATCTCGATTTCCGTCGCGACGAAGTGCGCGATCCCGCCGATGAGGAACCAGAGGAAGACAACCGTGAGGCCGGCTCGCCTCGCCTTGTCGATGTTTGTGGAAATAGTGGCTAACCCGGCGCGAAAGAAAGGGGCCGGTTTCCCGGCCCCTATTTTTCCTGCTACCTGCTAATGCTGCTTATTGGCCGCCCGAAGCGCCGGTGGTCGACTTCGCAGCCGCGGCATTGGTGCTGGTGTCGATCGGCGTGGTTTTCATCATGTTCGAATCGGTTTTCCTGGTCATGCTCGAATCGGTGTTCCTGGTCATGCTCGAATCGGTATTCTTGGCCAACTTGGCCTTCTTGCGCTTTTCGTTGCGCTTCTCGACGATCGGGTCGGTGGTCATCGCGTTCTTGTCCATCATGCTCTTGTCCATCATGCTCTTGCTGTCGTCCATCTTCGCGTTGGTGCCCGGCGACGTGTTGCTCTTGTCGCTGTACGACATGCCCTGCGGGTTCTGCGTGTTCGCCGGGACGGTAGGCGAGGCGGACATCTGCTCGGTGGGGGTGGCGACGGAAGTCGTAGTGTTGGTCGCGGCGACGGCGGTGCCGGCGATGAAGGTGGCGATCATTGTGAAAGCAAGCGGCGCGATTTTGCGCATGAGATTCTCCAAAGGGTGGAAAAAGAGGAAAAAAGCATCGTCGCGCGGCGGATGCCGCCGGGGACCGATAACGAAGTCTAGTTTTTCGCCACCGCCGCGCCTGTCGGTTGGCTCCGGAGTTGGGGTAGGAGATAGCGCCCGGCGTGTAGCCGACGCGCTACGCGCGCCTCATACCTCGAGCCATTCCCTGCGCACGCCTTCATCGGCGGAAAGGTCCGCCGGTGTCCCCGCGAAGACGATTTGCCCATGCCCCATCACGTAGAGCCGATCCGAGATGGCGAGCGCGATGGTGAGCTTCTGCTCGATCATCAGGATCGCCACGCCGCGCTGCGCGATCTTCTCCAGCAGCTCGCGCACCAGCTCCACCAGCATCGGCGCGAGCCCTTCGGTAGGCTCGTCGACCATGATGAGGTCGGGGTCGCCCATGAGCGTGCGGCACATCGCTAGCATTTGCTGCTCCCCCCCGGACAGCACGCCGCCCGGCGCATCGGCGCGAGCGGCGAGCTGGGGAAACATCGTGAACATGTCGCTCATCGACCAGCGGCCTCGCGCGCGCTCGGATTTCATCCCGAGCAGCAGGTTCTCGCGCACCGTGAGGCCGGGAAAGATGTCGCGGTTCTCGGGAACGTAACCCAGCCCGAGGCGGGCGATCTGGTGGGGCGGGAGGCCGTCGATTCGCGCGCCCTTCAGGCGAATGCTGCCGTGGGGCGCCACCTCGCCCATGATGGTCTTCACCGTGGTCGAGCGGCCCGCGCCGTTGCGGCCGAGAAGGCTCACGATCTCGCCCTCGCCGATGCGCATCGTCACGCCGTGCAGGATGTGGCTCTTGCCGTAGTAGGCGTGCAGGTCCTCGACCTCAAGCACGGGCGACGGTCCCGAGATAAGCGGATTGCACCGCCTCGTTGGCGCGGATGCGCTCGGGCACGTCGGTCGCGATGATCTCGCCGTACACCAGCACGGAAATGCGGTCGGCGAGGTCGAAGATGACGCCCATGTCGTGCTCGACCATCACCAGGGTGCGGCCGCGGGTGATGTCGCGAATCAGCTCCACGGCGTTGGCGGTCTCGGCGCGGCTCATGCCCGCGGTCGGCTCGTCCAGCAGGATAACGTTGGCGCCGCCGGCGATGGTGATGCCGATCTCGAGCGCGCGCTGCTCGGCGTAGGTGAGCACGCCTGCCGGCGCGTCGCGCCGTGCGGTGAGCCGGATCAGCTCCAGGGCCTTCTCGGTGCGCTCGTTCACGTCGCCAAGCCCGTCGACGCCGCGCCAGAAGTCGTAGCGATGACCCAGCGGCCAGAGGAGGCTGCAGCGGATGTTCTCGAACACGGTGAGGCGCGGAAAGATGTTGGTGACCTGGAAGCTCCGCGCGAGCCCGCGCCGGCTCACCTGGTGGGGGCTCAGGCCCGTGATCTCCACCCCGTCCAGCAGGATCGAGCCGCGCGTCGGCGCCAACCGGCCGCTGACGAGGTTGAAGAGGGTGGACTTTCCGGCGCCATTGGGGCCGATGATCGCGTGCCGCTCGCCCGCGACGATGTCGAGCGAGACACCGCGGATGACCGAGGTCGCGCCGAAGCTCTTGTGGACGTCGCGAAGGGTGAGCGCGTTATCAGCCATGGAGGGCGAGGTCCCAGGCGTCGCGCACGCGCGGCGCGACGCGGCGCAGCAGGAAGAATCCGGCGAACGCCACGGCGGCGGCGCCCAGCCACGGCCACGGAGTCGCCGCGTCCATCGGGATCCAGAAGAGCGTCATGCGCGCTCCAGCCTCCGGTTGCGTGGAGAGCCGATAGGCGATTTCCAGGAGGGTGACGGCGCCGCCCACCATCATCAGCGCCGCCGGCAGCGCGAGCGCATAGGCGCGTAGCACGCCGCCCATCGCCCGTGAGCGCCAGATCGCGGCGTGCTTCACCAGGATCGCGGCCAGCCCGCCGGGCGCGTAGAGAATGATCGCCATGAAGATGAGGCCCAGGTACAGCAGCCATGCGCTGGTGTAGCTGCTGAGGCTGACCTGCAGCCAGGTGATGGCGATGGCGCCGACGATGGCGCCGATGAAATGGTGAACGCCGCCGATGTACACCATCAGCAGCACCTCCCCGGAGCGCATCGCGCCCACCGCCTCGGAAGTGACGATCTCATAGTTGATGGCGTGCAGGCCGCCCGCCAGGCCCGCGAGCATGGCGGAGACCGAGCACGCGATGAAGCGCACGCGCTGCGGGTTGTAGCCGATGAATTCGGCGCGCTCGGGGTTGTCGCGCACCGCGTTGCACATGCGGCCCACGGGCGTGCGCATGAAGGCGAGCGCCAGGAGCGCGCTGGCGAGAAGCCAGGACGCGATCACGTAGTAGACCTGCAGCTGCGAGCCGAAGTCGAGCCCGAGGAAATGCGGCGCCCGCGTGCGGCTCGCGGTGATGCCTTCCTCGCCGCCGAAGAACGCGGGCAGCATCAGAGAGGCGGCGTGCACCAGCTCCCCCACGCCGAGGGTGATGAGGGCGAAGATCGTTCCTGCGCGGCGCGTGGCCACGGAGCCGAGCACGATTCCGGCCGCGAGCCCCGCCAGCGCGCCGGCGAGCGGCACGAACGGCACCGGAATCGGCACGCCGCCATTGACCGCGCGCAGCAGGTGGATCGCCGCGTAGCCGCCGAGCCCGAAGTAGACCGCGTGCCCGAAGGAGAGGAGCCCGGTCTGCCCCAATAGCAAGTTATACGAGATCGCGAAGATCGCCGCGATTCCCATTTGCGAGAGGAGCGAGCGCGCGAAATTGCCGTCGAGGCCCGGAACCCAGGGCAGCAGCGCCAGGAGCGCGGCGCAGGCGGCCCACCAGCGCGCCGCGTGCCTCATTGGTCGCGCGTGCCCATGATCCCGCGTGGGCGCGCGACCAGAATGAGCACCAGAAGGAAGTAGGGAATGATCGGCGCGGCCTGCGCGATCTTGATCGCGTAGAGCTCGCGCAGCGCGGAGTTCGCCGCCACGGGGATACCGGCCGCCCTGAAGAGATCGAGCAACGAGTAGTCGAGCGCCACCGCGAAGGTCTGCACGATGCCGATCAGCATCGAGGCGATGAAGGCGCCGGGTATCGAGCCGAGGCCGCCGACCACGACCACCACGAAGACGATCGGCCCGAGCGCCACCGCCATGTTGGGCTCGGTGAGGAGCGCGAAGCCGCCGATCACGCCCGCGAGCCCGGCGAGCGCGCTGCCGACCGCGAACACCAGCACGAAGAGGCGCTGCACGTCGTGGCCCAGTGCCCCGACCATCTGCGGATGGGTGAGCGCGGCCTGGATCACGAGGCCCACGCGCGTCCTCTTGAACGCGACCCACAGGAAGGCGAACATGGCCACCGAGATCGCCATCATCATCGCCTTGTAGAAGGGATAGCTCGTGCCCATCAGCGTGAAGATGGGGAAGTCGATCGACGCCGGCACGCGGTTCTCGATCGGCGCGCGTCCCCACGCCATGACGACGAGCTCGCCGATCACGTAGGAAAGCCCGAAGGTGAAGAGGATCTCCGCGACGTGGCCCTGCGGATGCACCTTGCGCAGCCCGTAGCGCTCCACCAGCGCGCCGACCAGGCCGCAAGCCAGCGGCGCGATCGCCAGCGCCGGCCAGAATCCCACCCAGCGCCCGACCTGCCAGGAGAAGTAGGCGCCGAGCATGAAGAAGCTCGCGTGGGCGAAGTTGAGCACGCCCATCATGCTGAAGATCAGCGTGAGGCCGGATGACAGCATGAACAGCAACAGCCCGTACACCACCCCGTTGAGGAGTGAGAACGTGGCGAGCTCGAGCATCGCCTAGCCCGGGCGCTGCATCTTGCAGGTGGTGGGAAGCGCCGTGTCCTTCGCCTCGATCTTGCGATCGGTCGCGAAGCCCAGGCCGGTGCCCTCGATGCCGTTCTTCACCTTGTCGGAGAGCGTGGAGACGAAGAGGGGCTGCAGGAGCTGGTGGTTGTCGGCGCGCATCTCCATCGGCCCCGCGGCGGTGTCGAGCTTCACGCCTTCAAGCGCGCGCGCGAGCTTCACCGGGTCGTTGGATTTGGCCTTCGCCGCCGCCGCGACCAGCATCGCGAAGGTGTTCTTGAGCCGCCAGTAGTAGAACTCGTCGGCCTTGTCGGTGTAGCGCTTGCGGAACGCCACCTCGTCGGGATCGAGCCGCGGCAGCGCGTTATTGTGCATTTCCGTCACCTGCTTCAAGGCGCCCACGCCGTCCTTGCCGATGGCCGGAACCGAGCCCAGCCCGCCGCCGTAATAGGTGTAGTAGCCCACCTTCAGGCCCGCGTCCTTGCCCGCCTTGAAGAGGAGCAGCATGTCGTTGCTCCAGTTGCCCGTGATCACCGTGTCGGCGCCCGAGGCCTTGATCTTCGCGATATAGGGCGAGAAGTCCTGCACTTTCTGCAACGGGTGGAGCTCGTCGCCGACTATCTGGATGTCGGGGCGCTTGGCGGCGAGCATCGCCTTGGCCGCGGCCGACACCGCCTTGCCGAACGAATAGTCCTGGTTGATGAGGTAAACCTTCTTCACCTTCGCGTCCTTCGCGATCGCGTCGGTAAGCGCCACCATCTTCATGTCCACGTCGGCGTCGAAGCGGAAATGCCAGAAGTGGCACTTCTCGTTGGTGAGCGCCGGGTCGATCGCCGCGTAGTTGAAGAAGAGGACCTCCTTGCCGGGGTTGCGCTCGTTGTGCTTCAACACGGCGTCCGTGATGGCGTGCGCGACGGCGCTGCCGTTGCCCTGGAAGACGATGCGCGCGCCCTCGTCGATCGCCTTCTTCAGGACGATGAGCGACTCCTGCGGGTTCACCTTGTTGTCGTAGGACAGGACCTCGATCTTCTCGCCGTTCAGGCCCCCCGCGGCATTGATCCGGTCGGCGTAGAAGGCGATGTGCTTCTGCGCGTTCACGCCGGCGCTGGCCGCGCCCCCGGAGAGCGGGTCGATGTAGGCGATCCTGAATGTGGCGCCGGCGCCGCCCGCGTGCAGGGCTGCGGCGAGAACCAGGCTCACGAGCTGCAGGCTAGCGCGCATGCGACACCTCCGGTATCGGGCGAAGCCGCCATTTTGCACCAGCCCGGAAACCGCGTTACGGCTTGTTGCGTTCAAATAGGCAAGGAGCAGCACCCGCACTTCAGGGGTCTCACGGCACCTTTTTTTTCTTGTCCAGGTCGATGTCGATGTACTTCCAGAAGTTGTTGTTCTGCACCAGCGGGCGGCGGTAGCCGACGACCCACGGATACCACATGTCCGTGAGGATGCGGTGCACGTTGAGCTTCCACGGCGCGTAGGCGACGACCAGCTTGGCCATCGCCTGGTACACACGAGTGCGCTCCTCGTTGTCGGGCATCACCCGTGCCTTCTCGTAGAGGCGGTCGTACTCGGCGAGCTTGAAGCGCGCCTGGTTGGTCGTGCCGATGTTGGGGCCGTAGAGGGAGGAGAGCCACGTGTCGGCATCGGGCGCGGAAGCCGCGCCGCCGAGCTGCCACATCATCAGCTTGCCGGCGATGGACTCCTTGAGGAGGTCGGGCCACTTGGCCTTGCGAAAGGTGATCCTCAGGCCGATGTCGTCCATGCTGCGTTTCCACAGCTCGTCCTGCTGCTGGTCCACGGCGGTCGGCGTCGAGTTGGTCTTCAGCACCAGCGGCGTCCCGTCGGGATTCTCGCGGTAGCCGTCGCCGTCGCGGTCCACGTAGCCGAACATGTCGAGCAGCGCCTTCGCCTTCGGCACGCTGTATTCGTTGGCGGTGGTGCGGAAGGCCGGGTCGAAGCCCGACACGCCGGGGCTGTAGGGCGTATTCGCCGGGATCGCCTGGTTCTTCCTCAGGATCGCGATGTCGTCGCGCACGTTGTAGGCGAGCGTGATGGCGCGGCGCAGCGCGACCTTCTCGGGCCCGTAACCGCCGACCAACGGGTCGTCCATGTTGAAGTACGCGTAGGTGAGGTCGAGCGCGGGAGTCTGCGACATCACGATGCCGCGCTTGGCGAGGTTGGGCGCGAGCTTGTTGTTGGGCATCGCTATGTTGGCGAATTCGTTGGGCACGATGTTGATCAGGTCCATCTCGGCGTTGAGGAACGACAGCCAGCGCGGCTGCGTCTCCTCGATCACGTAGACCTCGATGCGCCCGATGGACGGCATGCGCTTGCCCTTCAGGAGCGCGAGGATCGCCTGTCCCTCGGCGTCGCCGGCCGCGGGCTCGCCGTCGAAGTATTCCTCGCGGAAATTCGGGTTGGGCTCGAAAACGAGCTTCGAGGAACGCTTCCAGAAGGCGATGCGATAGGCGCCGGTGCCCACCGGATGCCCGCCGACGTCGGCGCCGTAGCGCTCGACCACTTCGCGCGCCACCGCGCAGGAGGCGCGGCAATCGGCGAAGTTGTAGATGAAGTTGTAGAAGGGCTGGGTGAGCTTCACCTGCCAGGTGTAGCGGTCGAGCGCCTTCAGGCCCTCGATCGGCGCGTCGTAGTCGAGCTTGTTGTCCTTGCGCGCCTTGGCGAGCGCCTCGACGCTGCCGACGATGTAGCCCTCGACCTCCGCGAGGAGCGGCGCCGCGAGCTTCGGGTCGAGCAGGCGTTTCATGGTGTAGACGTAGTCCTGGGCCGTGAGCTCGCGCTTCTTCCCCTCGAACGCGGGGTCGTCATTGAAGAAGATTCCCGGTTTCACGCGCAAGGTGTAGGTGAGGCCGTCGGCGCTGATCTCGGGCATGGCCACGAGCGTGTTGGGCTTCAGCTTCAGCGGCCGCGCCAGGTAGTCGTACTTGAGCGGCACGTCGAACATCGCGCCGTTGATGAGGCTCGAGTACAGGTCGCTCGACTTCTGCGGGTCGAGGGAGGTCTCGGCGATCGGGAAGGCGTAGCGCAAGACCTTGTTCGGGTCCGCCGCGAGCGAGGGAAGGGCCGCGCTCGCGATGGCGAGCGCCGCGAGGAACCTACTTCCCGTGTCCCACCATGAACTCACGAAGCGCCTTCGCCGTATGGCTCTTTGTGCCTGCCTTGAGGAAGTCCTCGGGTGGGGCGGCCAGCACCAGTCGCCCCCCGGCATCTCCGCCTTCGGGGCCCATGTCCACGATCCAGTCGGCCTCCGCGATGACGTCGAGATTATGCTCGATCAGGACCACGGTGTTGCCGGCGTCCACCAGCCTGTGCAACACGCGAATGAGCTTCTCTACGTCCGCCATGTGCAGGCCAACGGTCGGCTCGTCGAGCACGTAGAGCGTGTGCGCGGCCATGGAGGCGCGGCCTGGGCGTGGCGCCTGTGGCCCGCGTACCTTCGCCAGCTCGGTCACCAGCTTGATGCGCTGCGCCTCGCCGCCGGAAAGCGTCGGGCTCTGCTGGCCGAGCGTGAGGTATCCCAGGCCCACGTCCTGCAGCAAGCGCAGGCAATGGTGGATCGAAGGATGGTGTGTGAAATACTCCACCGCCTCGTCCACGTTCATCGCGAGCACTTCGCCGATGTTCTTGCCGCGCATCTGCACGGCGAGGGTCTCTGCGTTGAAGCGCGCGCCGTTGCAGGCTTCGCAGGACACCTTCACGTCCGGCAGGAAGCTCATCTCGATGGTCTTCACGCCCTGGCCGTCGCAGCCGTCGCAGCGCCCGCCCGCGGTGTTGAAGGAGAAGCGGCTCGCGGTGTAGCCGCGGATGCGCGCTTCCTGCGTGTCGGCGAAGAGCTTGCGGATGTTGTCGAAGAAGCCGACGTAGGTCGCCGGGCAGGAGCGTGGCGTCTTGCCGATCGGCGTCTGGTCGACCTCGAGGACGCGCGAAACGCTCTCCCAGCCCTTGACCGCCTTCGTGCCGGTGATAGCGGGCTCCTTCTTGCGGTCGCGCGCGGCGGCGACGAGGCGATGCAGGTTTTCATGCAGCACGTCCCGCGCGAGCGTGGACTTGCCCGACCCCGACACCCCGGTCACGATCGACAGGCGCCCGAGCGGGAAGCGCACGTTGACGTCCTTCAGGTTGTGCAGCTTGGCGCCGATCACTTCCACCGACGGCGTCGATTTCTCGATCGCGCGGCGCGGCTGGATCGGATGCCGCAGCGGCGAGCGCAGGAAGTGCCCGGTGATCGAGTCGGGATTTGCCTTGAGCTCCTCGGCATTGCCCTGCGCGACGATGCGCCCGCCGCGCTTTCCCGCGCCCGGACCCAGGTCGATGACGTGCTCGGCGCGGCGGATGGTGTCCTCGTCGTGCTCGACCACGACCAGCGTGTTGCCCTTGGCGCCGAGGCGCGCGAGCGTGTCGAGGAGTATCTGGTTGTCGCGCGGATGCAGGCCGATGGTCGGCTCGTCGAGGATGTAGCAGACGCCGCGCAGGTTGGAGCCGAGCTGCGCCGCCAACCGGATGCGCTGCGCTTCGCCGCCGGAGAGCGTCGGCGCGCCGCGGTCCAGCGACAGGTATCCCAGCCCGACCTGCTCGAGGAAGCCCAGCCGCGAGATCAGCTCGGCGAGGATGTCGCGTGCGATTTCCTTCTCGCGCCCCGCCACGGCGAGCTTCTCGAAGAAGGTGTGGGCCCTGGAGATCGGCTGCGCGCTCATGTCGGCGATGGACTCGCCGCGGAAGCGCACCGCGAGGGCCTCCTTGTTGAGGCGCTTGCCGTTGCATTCGCCGCACGCCTCGTCCAGCTCGAGCCACTCCACCCAGGAATCGAGCACATGGTCTTCGGTGCCGGTCCTGGAGCGCTCGTCGTCCCACTTCACCGCGTCGATCTTCAGGCCCGTGCCGTAGCACGCGGCGCACCAGCCATGCTTCGAGTTGTAGGAGAAGAGGCGCGGGTCGAGCTCGGGGAAGCTGGTGCCGCACGACGGGCAAGCGCGCTTCACCGAGTAGATCTGCGTCTCGCGTTGGCCCCATCCGCCGCAGCACACGTGCAGCACGCCCTTGCCCATCTCGAGGGCGGACTCGACCGCGGCACGCAGCTCTTTCTCGTTCTCCGGCTTCACCACCAGCTCCGCGACCGGCAGCTCGATGGTGTGCTCGCGGAAGCGGTCGAGGCGCGGCCAGCCCTTGGTGGGCATGTATTCGCCGTCCACGCGCAGGTGCGACACGGCTTTCGCCAGCGCCCATTTCGCGAGGTCCGTATAGAAGCCCTTGCGGTTCGTCACCAGCGGCGCGAGAAGGGCGATCTTGTCGCCGCGGCGTTCCTTCATGAGGCGCGCTACGATCGCGTCGATGCTCTGCGGCTCGATCGGCACGTCGCACTGCGGACAAAACTGCGTGCCGAGCTTCACGAACAGCAGGCGCAGGAAATGGTGGATCTCGGTCTGCGTGGCGACCGTGCTCTTCGAGCCGCCGCGGCTGGTGCGCTGCTCGATGGCCACCGTCGGCGGAATGCCGAAGATCGCGTCCACGTCGGGCTTCGAGGCGGGCTGCACGAACTGGCGCGCGTAGGCGTTCAACGACTCGAGGTAGCGGCGCTGTCCCTCGGCGAACAGGATGTCGAAGGCGAGCGTGGACTTGCCGGAGCCGGACACGCCGGTGATCACCGTGAACTTCTCGCGCGGGATCTCGACGTCGATGCCTTTCAAGTTGTGCTCGCGCGCGTTCTTCACGCGGATGGTCTTCGGCGGGCGGTAGGCAAGGCGCGGCTCTTCGGCTATTTGCCGGGAGGGCACCAGCGCCACTTCATATTCACGCAGCGCCTTGCCGGTGTGCGACGTCGCGTGCTCCATTACCATCCTGGGCGTGCCGAGCGCCACGATCTCGCCGCCGGCCTCGCCGCCTTCCGGCCCGAGGTCGATGATCCAGTCCGAGGCGCGGATCACGTCGAGGTTGTGCTCGATCACGACCAGCGAATGCCCGGCGGCGATCAGCTTGCGGAAGGACTTGAGGAGCTTGGACACGTCCTCGAAGTGCAGGCCGGTGGTCGGCTCGTCGAAGAGGAACAAGCGCGTTTGCTTGGTTGGGCCCCGGCCTGCGCCGGGGTGACTGGCCTCGCGAGGGCGGCGGGGCAGCATCGAGATCGAGCGGCCGTCGGCTTCGGCGAGATGGCCGGCGAGCTTGAGGCGCTGCGCCTCTCCGCCCGAGAGGGTAGGTACCGGCTGGCCGAGCCTCAGGTAATCGAGGCCCACGTCCACCAGCGGCTGCAGGCGGCGGGTGATTTCCTTGTCGCTGGCGAACACGCCGAGCGCTTTTTCGATGGTGAGATCGAGCACTTCGGCGATGCTGCGCCCGTCGATCTTCACCTCGAGAACTTCGTCGCGATAGCGCGTGCCGTTGCAGTCGGGGCAGCGCAAGTACACGTCGGAGAGGAACTGCATCTCGACGTGCTCGAAGCCGTTGCCGCTGCAGGTCGGGCAGCGGCCGTTGCCGGAGTTGAAGCTGAAGGTGCCGGCGGTGTAGCCGCGCGTTCGCGAATCCGGGGCCTTGGCGAAGAGCTCGCGGATGGCGTCGAAAGCGCCCACGTAGCTCGCGGGATTGGAGCGCGTGGTGCGCCCGATCGGCGTCTGGTCCACGAACACGATGTCGTTCACGTGCTCGGCGCCCACCAGCTCCTGGAACGCGCCGGGAGTTTCGGTCGGCTTGCCGAGATGCTTGCGCAGCGCCGGGTGCAGGACGTCCTGTACCAGCGTCGACTTGCCCGAGCCCGACACGCCGGTCACGCATACGAAGCGGTGCAGCGGGATGTCGACGTCGATGCTCTTGAGGTTGTGCTCGGTGCCTCCGCGAATGCCCAGGCACACCGCGCCGCGCAGCGGATCGCGCCCGAGGTCGTTGGGCACTTCGACGCCGGGCGCGCGCAGCTCGTCGCCGGGGCGGTAGTCGTCGGCGCGCTTGCGTCCCGACAGGTATTGCGCGGTGAGGGTGTCGGCGCCCTTCAGCTGGTCGGGCGAGCCGAAGAACACCACTTCGCCGCCGCGCTCGCCGGGCCCGGGGCCCATGTCGTGGAGCTTGTCGGCTTCCAGCATGATCTGCGGGTCGTGCTCGACCACCACGAGCGAATTGCCCGCGTCGCGCAGGCGCTTCATCACGTCGATGACGCGGCCCATGTCGCGCGGGTGCAATCCGATGGAGGGCTCGTCGAGGACGAAGAGCGTGTTGACCAGAGAGGTGCCGAGCGCGGTGGTGAGGTTGATGCGCTGCACCTCGCCGCCGGAGAGCGTGCGCGACTGGCGGTCGAGCGTGAGGTAGCCGAGGCCGACCTCCCTCAGATACCCCAGCCGCGAGCGCACTTCGGCGAGCAGCAGCTCGGTGGCTTCATCGAGCGGCGCGGGGAGCTTCAGGCCCGCGAAGAACTCGCGGATCTTGTCCGCGGGAAGCAGCATCACGTCGTGCAGGCACAGGCCCGGGAGCGCGGCGAGCTGGCCGCGCGTCCAGTGCGTGTCCTTCGGCATGTAGCGGCCCTGCGGCGCCAGCACCGCGTCCGCATCGGCCTTGGTCCCGACACGCCACAGCATCGTCTCGGGCTTCAGGCGCGCGCCGTCGCAAGTCGTGCACGGCGTATAGGCACGGTAGCGCGACAGGAGCACGCGGATGTGCATCTTGTAGGCCTTGGTCTCGAGCCAGTCGAAGAACACCTTCACGCCGTACCAATGGGACTTGCCCGTCTTCTTCCAGTCGATCCAGTCGGTGTCGCCGCGCAGCACCCAATGCTTGTGCTCGGGCGCGAGGTCGCGGTAGGCAACGTCGAGCGGGATGCGGCGCTTCCTCGCGTACTTCACGAGGTCGTCCTGGCACTCGTCGAAGCTCTTCGACTGGAAGGGTTTTACCGCGCCCTGCCCGAGGGTCTTCGTTTCGTCGGGAATGACGAGGCCGTAATCGACGCCGATCACGCGCCCGAAGCCGCGGCACGTGTCGCACGCGCCGATCGGGGAGTTGAACGAGAAGCGTGCGGGCGTCGGGTCCGAATAATGGATGTCGCAGGTCGCGCAGTGAAGGTCGGTGGAGAATCTCCAGGCTTCGGTGCCTTCATCGCCGATAAACACATTGACGCGGCCGGTGCCCACGCGCAGCGCCGCCTCGATCGCCTCCATGGTCCGCGCCTTCTCGGCGGAGGACATCTTCACGCGGTCCTGCACGACCTCGAGGCGCGCGCCGTCGCGATGGTGGATGCGCGTGTAACCCTGCGCGAGGAGGAGCTTGGTGATCTCGTCTTCGCTGAAATTCTTCGGCACGTCCACCGGGAAGGCGATAACGAGGCGCGGGTCGCCGTTGGCCGCGGCGCGCCCGGCCATCTCCGCGAAGATCGACTCCGACGTGTCGCGCCGCACGGGCTGCGAGCAATTGCGGCAGAAGAGGCTGGCGGTGCGCGCGAAGAGGAGCTTCAGGTGATCGTTGATCTCCGTCATCGTGCCGACCGTGGAGCGCGAGGTGCGCACCGGGTTGGTCTGGTCGATGGCGATGGCCGGCGGAATGCCCTCGATGGCATCGACCTGCGGCTTGTCCATGCGGTCGAGGAACTGGCGCGCGTAGGGAGAGAAAGTCTCCACGTAGCGGCGCTGGCCCTCGGCGTAGAGGGTATCGAACACCAGCGACGACTTGCCGGAGCCGGAGGGACCTGTGACGACAACGAGCTCGCCCAGCGGGATGTCGACGTCGAGGTTCTTGAGGTTGTTCTGGCGCGCGCCGCGGATGCGGATCGTGTCGTGGCCTTCGTCGTCGTTGATGGAAGGCAGATCGGCGGCGTGTGCCGCGGACAGGTCGTTCATGGAATCTCGACGGATGCTGCGCCCGCGTAGTGCGGATGCGAAATAGGGAGAGAGGCGCCCATTCTAGGCACCCCCGCGCGTGTTCAATCAGGAATAATTTTCCGGCTGCGGCGCTGTGGATAACTCACCTTGCGCACCCCACAATTCTACCGGTTACGCACAAACACCTGAGGGCGCCCGCCCCCCTTTTCAACCGGGGTCAGACCCCGCTACGACCCCGGTCTATCCCCGGTCTATCCCCGGTCTGTCCCCGGTCTGTCCCCGGTCTGTCCCCGGCTACCGCTCGATCGTGGAAGGGGTAGGCTCGTTGTAGTGTTTGCTCCCCAATCGTGTCGATCAAGCAATGCCGTGCAGCTCGAAGACCCAATGGAGGAATAGTGAAAATCGCTAGCGCCAGGATTAGCGCCGCAATCGCCGCTTCTCTCGTCGCATGTACCGTCGCGAGCGCCGTCGCCCAGTCGCCCGGACCCACGCGGGTGCGCGGCACCATCACCGCGGTGGAGGGGAACGTGCTCTCGGTGAAATCGCGCGAGGGCCAGGACATGAAGATCGAGATCGCGCCCAACGCGACCTACGCCTACGTGAAGAGGATGGAGCTCGCCGACATCAAGCCGGGCACGCCGCTCGGCACCACTGCGGTCGAAATGGACGGCAAGCTCGTCGCACGCGAGCTGCACCTCTTCACGCCTGGCCGCCCGATTCCCAACGAGGGCCACCGTCCTTGGGACCTCGAGCCCAACGCCACCATGACCAACGCCGCGGTGAGCGCGATGACGCAGGTGCAGGCGAGCCAGGGGAACGAGCTCACGCTGCAATACGCGGGCGGCGAGAAGAAGGTGCTGGTCCCCGCGGGCATCCCCATCGTGATGGCGGTGGAATCCGATCGCTCCGTGGTGATTCCGGGGCAATACGCCTACATCGCCATCACGCCCGGCGTCGACGGCAAGCTCATCGCGACGCGCCTGCAGGTCACCAAGGACGGCGTGCGCCCGCCGCAGTAACTGGAACCGGGGTCAGACCCCGCTACGACCCCGGTCTGTCCCCGGTCTGTCCCCGGTTGTTGTTCTAGGCGGTCACCGCCTGCTCGACACCCGAAACCAGCTCGTACGCGGGCTCGGTGAGGAAGTCGACGAACTCGTCGCTCGCCACCAGCCGATCGAGAAGCCAAGCGGCCTCGTCGAACTTCGCGGCGGACGCGCCAGGCAGCGAGGACACCTTGCGCAGCTCCTCGGACAGCAGCCGCCGGAACAGCTCGACGGTCACCTCGCGCCCATCGGAGAGCTCACCCTTCGGCGAGCGGATCCACTGCCAGATCTGCGAGCGCGAGATCTCCGCGGTCGCCGCGTCCTCCATCAGGTTATTGATGGGAACGCATCCCTGGCCCGCGAGCCACGAGCCCATGTATTGCAGGCTTATGTTGATGTTGGCGCGCAGCCCCTGCTCGGTGATCGGCGCCTCGGGACCGAACGCGAGGAGGTCCGCCGCCTTCACGCACACGTCCGCGCGCTTCACGTGCAGCTGGTTGTCCTCCGGCATCACGCGATCGAACACCGCCTTCGCAATCGGCACCAACCCCGGGTGCGCGACCCACGTGCCGTCGAAGCCGTCAGCGGCCTCCCTCTCCTTGTCCGCGAGGACTTTTGCCATCGCCTCGTCGTTCGCTCGTGCATCGTTCTTGATCGGAATCTGCGCGGCCATGCCGCCCATCGCGTGCGCGTTGCGCCGATGGCATGTCTTCACCAGCAGCTGGCAATACGCGCGCAGGAAGGGGCTTGTCATGGTGACCTGCGCGCGGTCCGCGAATACGAAGCTCGAGCGGCGCAGCTTCTTGATGCAGCTGAAGATGTAGTCCCAGCGCCCGCAGTTGAGCCCCGCAGAGTGGTCGCGCAGCTCGTAGAGGATCTCGTCCATCTCGAACGCGGCGGGCAAGGTCTCGATCAGCACCGTCGCCTTGATCGCGCCGCGCGGCAGCGCCATGCGCGACTCGGCCTCGTTGAACACGTGGTCCCAGAGGCGCGCCTCGAGGTGGCTCTCGATCTTCGGAAGATAGAAGTACGGGCCGCTACCTTGCGCGACGAGCCGCTCGGCGTTGTGGAAGAAGAAGAGGCCGAAGTCGAAGAGCGAAGCCGACACCGGATCGCCGTCGATCAGCACGTGGCGCTCGAGCATGTGCCATCCGCGCGGGCGCACGATGAGGGTCGCGGTCTTCTCGTTCAGCGCGTAGCGCCGCCCGTCCGGGCTCATGAGGCCGATGGTGCGGTCGACCGCCTGGCGAAGGTTGATCTGCCCGCGCACCATGTTCTCCCACGTCGGCGTGCTCGAGTCCTCGAAGTCCGCCATGAACGTGGAGGCGCCCGAGTTGAGCGCGTTGATCACCATCTTGCGTTCGACCGGCCCCGTGATCTCCACGCGGCGGTCCTGCAGGTCGGGAGGCGTCGGCGCGATGGTCCACTCCGCGTCGCGGATCGGGCGCGTCTCGGGCAGGAAGCCGAAGCTCGCCTTGCCCGCGTCGAGGTCGGCCTGGCGCTCGGCGCGCGCCTTCATCAGGACGCGCCGGCGCTGCTCGTACTTGCGGTGCAGGTGCGCGACGAAGCCCATCGCCTGGGGCGTGAGGATGCGGTCGAAGAGGTTCGGCTGCCCGGGCGGCAGTTGAATGCCGGGGATATTGAAGTTGTCGCGTTTCATCGTCGCCTCCTCAGTCGGCCGCCGCCACTTGCTCGGAGCGGATCGGTGTCGGCTCGACGAAGAACTGCTCGTCCTCGGTCGATCCATGCAGAGCGGTGGTCGAAGACTTGCCCGCCTGGATGACCTGCGTCACGTCGTCGAAGTAGCCGGTGCCGACCTCGCGCTGGTGCTTCACCGCGGTGAATCCGCGCTCTGCGGCGGCGAATTCCTTCTGCTGCAGCTCGACGAAGGCGCTCATGTTGTTACGCGCATAGCCGTAGGCCAAGTCGAACATGCCGTAGTTGAGCGCGTGGAAGCCGGCGAGAGTGATGAATTGGAACTTGTAGCCCATGGCGCCCAGCTCGCGCTGGAATTTCGCGATGGTCGCGTCGTCGAGGTTCTTCTTCCAGTTGAACGACGGGGAGCAGTTGTACGCGAGCATCTTGCCGGGATGCACCTTCTGCACGCCCTCGGCGAAGCGGCGCGCGAAGTCGAGGTCCGGGGTGCCCGTCTCGCACCACACCAGGTCGGCGTACGCGGCGTAGGCGATGCCTCGCGAGAGCGCCTGGTCGAATCCCTTGCGCGACTTGTAGAAGCCTTCAGGCGTGCGCTCGCCGGTGAGAAACGGCTTGTCGTTCTCGTCCACGTCGGAGGTGACGAGGTCGGCGGCTTCCGCGTCGGTACGCGCGAGGAGGACGGTCGGCACGCCGAGCACGTCCGCGGCGAGGCGCGCGGCGACGAGCTTCTGCACCGCTTCCTGCGTCGGCACGAGCACCTTGCCGCCCATGTGTCCGCATTTCTTCACGGACGCGAGCTGGTCCTCGAAATGAACGCCCGCCGCACCCGCCTCGATCATCGCCTTCATCAGCTCGAACGCGTTCAGCACGCCGCCGAATCCCGCCTCCGCATCGGCGACGATCGGCGCGAACCAATCGATGCCGGTCTTGCCCTCGGCGTGGTCGACCTGGTCGCACCGCGTGAGCGCGGCGTTGATGCGGCGCACGACCGTGGGCACGCTGGTGGTGGCGTAGAGCGACTGGTCGGGATACATCGCGAGGCTGTCGTTGGCGTCGGCGGCGACCTGCCAGCCCGAGAGATAGACCGCCGGCAGTCCCGCGCGCACCTGTTGCATCGCCTGGTTGCCGGTCAGCGCCCCGAGGGAATTGACGAAGGGACGCTCGTGCATGAGGCGCCAGAGCTTCTCCGCGCCCTTCTTCGCGAGCGTGTGCTCGACCTGGAGCGTGCCGCGCAGGCGGTAGACGTCTTCGGCGGAGTATCCGCGCTTCACGCCCTGCCAGCGGGCGTTCTCGTTCCACTCCTTCCTGATGCGCGCGACTTCCAGGTCCCTGGGGGTCATCTGTCGTTCTCCTTGGCTTTCTCGTTGGTCGATGCAGGCTTCGACGGATGAAAGCACTTCCTCGCGGGCGGGAGGAAGAGGAAAAGCGGCAAGGGGGCCTTCGCGCAATGCGAAGGGTCTGCTCAGGTGGTCTTGACGAGGTGGTCCACGAGTTGGCGGGCGGAAGCGGGCAACGCGGCGTAGTCGCGCACGCAGACCCACATCCGCCGCTTCGCCCACGCATCGGTGAGCGGAACGAGCCGCAGGCCCATGGGGCGAGCGAAGGAGGCGGCAGCCCCCTCGGGAAGGACGCCGATGCCGAGCCCGGCCTGGATCATCTTCGCCACCACGTCGAATCCCTTCAGCTGCACGCGCAGCCGTAAAGCCTTGCCCTCGGCGGAGGCGGCGTCGGCGAGCAGGCGCGAGATCACCGTATCGCTCTCGAGCCCGACGATGTCGTAGGGAAGAAGCCTGGCGAAGGCGAGGCGCTTGCCGCGCAGGGGATGCTTCCTCGGCAGCACCGCGACCAGCACGTCGGTGCGGTAGTCGAAGCATTGCAGCTCGCCCGTAGGCGCGCCTTCCATGACGATGCCGATGTCGGTGGCGCCGGACTGCAGCGCCTGCACGATGGCGCCGCTGCGATGCTCCTCGACGGCGATCTTGATGGCGGGATGCGTGGCGGAGAAGGAAGCCAGGTCCTGCGAAAGGTATTGCGCGAGCGCCGAGGTATTGGCGTGCACGCGCACCAGCCCCTTGCCGCCCCTGGTGTAATCGGAGAGCTCGGCGCGCATTGCGTCGGCCTGCCCCATCAACTGGCGCGCGTGCAGCAGCATGGCGTTGCCGGCCGGCGTGAGCTCGACGCCTTTGGCGCTGCGGTGGAGGAGCTGCACGCCATACTGCTCCTCGAGCTGGCTCATGCGCCGGCTCGCGGCGGCGAGCGCGATGTGGGACGCGTGCGCCGCCTTGGTGATGCTCCTCGTCTCCGCGATGCGGATGAAGAGGGCGAGAGACGTGAGGTCGGGGCGCGTCGTCACGAGAGGAAGCGCCGCGGGGAAATGGCGCCCGCCATGTCGCGCGACAGCGGCAGCGGCTCGCCTTCCAGCTGGCAGGCGAGGAGCTCGGAGCCGAGCGGCGCCCACAGCAGGCCGCGCGAGCCCAGGCCGGTCGCGGCGTGGATCCCTTCCACCGCGGTCGGCCCGAAGATCGGCAGCCGATCGGGGACCGTGGCGCGAAACCCGGTCCAGCCGGAAACGTTCATCGGATGCAGGCCCTCGGTGAAGCCCGGCAGCATCGCCTCCGCGCGCTCGAGGTTCTCGCGATGATCCGGCGCGCGCACGGCGCAATCGAAGTCGTCGTGATGGTAGCTCGCGCCCACGCAATGGCCGCCTTCGGGCACGGGCGCCACGTAGCCGCTGCCGCTGACGATTCTTTCGAGGGTACGCCGCGAAGATGGCGGCAGGTAGGTGACCTGCCCGCGCACCGAGGAAAGCGTCAGGCGTGCCTCGGGAAGGAGGCGCATGGCGTCGACGGCGTTGGCGAGGACGAGCACGGGCGCTTCGGCGATCACGCGATCGTTTGCATCGAGGGCACGCCAAGCGGAGCCCTCGCGCTCGATGCGTGCGACCTGCCGGCCCAGGTGGCGCTTCACTTTCTCCCCGGCGCGCGCGAGGCTGGCGATGGCGAGGCTTTCCGGCGACACCCACGCACCGTCGGGAAACCACCAGCCGGGGCCCCGCACCGCGCACCCCGCGAGGGCTTGCGCGCGTTTCGCGTCCACGAACTCGAGGAACGACGCCGGATAGCCGTGCGATTGCGCGATCGCGGCGAAGCGCGAGGCCTCCTCGTCGTCCTCGGCGAGCTGCAGCACGCCGCTGCGATTCCAGACGAGATGGAAGCCGTCGTGCTGCAAGGCGCGGTAGTGCTGCAACGCGTAGAGGAAGGCGCTGCGCGAAATTTGCGCGTTCACCGCGTCACGCAGGTTGGCGATCGGACGCACCAGGCCCACCGCGAAGGCGCTGCGCTCCTCGCGTGCATCGACGAGCTCGACCCGCCATCCACGCGATGCAAGGCGCTCGGCGGTGAGGGTGCCCGAGAGCCCCGCGCCGACCACGACCGCGTTTCGCTCACGCTTGTTCTCGTGCCTCGCGCCGCGCGCGCCGAACTTTCCCACCAGCATCTCGCGCTTCGTCCCGAAGCCTTCGCGCTTCTCCACCGTGAAGCCGGCGTCTGCGAGGGCGGTGCGCACGCCCCCGGCAACCGTCCACGTGGCGAGGGTCGCGTCCGGCGCGGCGATGCGCGCGAGCTGGCGCACCACCTCCGGGGACCAGGCGCCCGGGTTCCTGGCCGGCGAGAATCCATCGAGGAAGAACGCGTCCACGGTAGCGACGAGCTGGGGGAGCATCTCGCGCGCATCGCCCAGGAGGAGCGTGAGGATCACGTTGCCGCCGTCGAAATGCAGGCGATGGAATCCGCGCAGAGGCGGCGGCCAGACCGCGGCCAGGGCGAGGGCGAGGTCTTCGAGTTCCGCGAAGGGCGCGAGGGCTGCGGCCAGATCCGCGCGCGTGAAGGGCTCGCTTTCCACCGAAACGAAGTGCATCCTCGCGGGCCGGCCCGGATCCTTGCGCCACGCGTCCCACGCCGCGAGGAAATTCACTCCAAGGCCGAATCCGGTCTCGAGGATGACGAACGAGCCCCGCAAGCGCCACCTCTCGGGTAGCCCGTTGCCGCCCAGGAAAACATGGCGCGCCTGGGCCAATCCGCCCTGCGACGAGTGATAGACGTCCTGGAAATGGGGCGAGAAGGGCGTCCCGTCGGAGGCTCGTTCGAGGCGCGTGGTGGGCACGGTGACCATGCCGCATGATATCCGCCGCGACACCGGGGTCAGACCCCGCTACGACCCCGGTCTGTCCCCGGTCTGTCCCCGGCTAGAACAGGAGGGTGGAGAGGCGGCTGCGGTACTCGGTGACCAGCTCGGGCTGCTCGGCGGCCATCTCGAAGACGGAGAGGATTCTCACGCGAGCGATGTCGTTGCGAAAGTTGCGGTCGCGCCTGACGATCTCGAGGAGCTGGTGCATCGCCGGGCCGAAGTCGCGCCGCGAGATGAGCAGGTCGGCCAGCTCGAGGCGCGCTTCGAGGGCGTTCGGATCGATATGGATGCGTCGCGCGAGGAGGTCGATAGGCGGCAGGCCCTTCGCGGTCTCGGACGCCTGCAGTCGCGCCAGCACCTGCGAATAGGCCAACTGCTGCTGCGCGTTGGTGTTGAGCGTATTGAAGTGCCTGCGCGCCCGGTCCAGCTCGTTGCGGTCGAGCAGGATCGCGATCATGTCGAGGCGCGCGGCGGCGTGCGACGGGTCGAGGGCGATCGCGTTCTTGAGGTAGTCCTCGGCGATGGCCGGCTGGCCGCGTGCCAGCGCCTCGCGCGCGGAACGGTGCTCGATCTCGGCCGGATTCGGAATGAGGCGGTCGAGGAAAGCGCGGACGAAAGCCTCAGGCTGCGAGCCCATGAACTGGGCGACCGCGTTGCCGTCGACGAAGGCTACCGCGTAGGGAATCGATTTCAAGTTGAACGATGCGACCAGCTCGGGGTTTGTGTCCGAGTTGACGTTCACCAGCTTGAAGCGCCCGCCGTATTCGCGCTCGAGCTTCTCGAGGAGGGGGCCGAGCTGCTTGCACGGGCCGCACCAAGGCGCCCAGAAGTCGACGATGACCGGCACCTCCATGGATGCTTCGATCACATCCCGTTCGAAGGAGGAAAGCGTCGTATCGATCATCGCAGGAAATCCGTTGCCTAGTTGAGGATAGAGAGGCAGATTCCTCCGACGTTCGAGCGACGCGGCTGTTAATGGGGTCAGAGCCTCCCGGCACGTTTAGCAGGAGATTTCCTACCTGACCGATAATTGGAACATTCCTCAACTGCCCGGTCGCCCGCCATGCCCCTGATTCTCGCCCTGCCCGTTGGACTTACCGGAGTCGCCGAGATGGTCGTGGGCGAGCAGCACACCGCGCCGCGCATCGGCAGCGGCCGCATCCGGGTGCTGGCCACGCCGGTGATGATCCAGCTCATCGAATCGGCGGCGCTGGCCGCGGTCGAGCAATCGTTACCGGAAGAGCACCAGAGCCTCGGCACGCACCTGGACATCACGCACGTGGCGGCCACACCCGTGGGCATGCGCGTTCGCGCCACCGCGGAGGTGATCCGCGTCGAGGGCCGGACGATCTACCTGCGCGTGAAGGCCGAGGACGAGCAGGAGCTCATCGGCGAAGGGACCCACGAGAGGGTGGTGGTGAACCTGGAGCGCTTCGACAAGCGGGTCCAGGGCAAGGCTCGAGCAACTTGAGCGCCTGGTAAAGGATGGGGTCGCCCGACCCGCCGAGCGGCGCGGCAAGATCTACCGGCACGTCGGGGCGCAGCGCCTCGCGCGGCTCACCGGTGGGGAGCAAGGTTTTGCGGGCGGGAAACGAGACCACGATGCCGCTACGGGGGAGCGCGGTCTCCCGCAACTCGCCGCGAAGCCCCGCCATGGGAGTCCCGACGATGCGCGCGTTGATGGCCGCCTTCATCCCAACAGCCAGCGCCTCGCCCTCGCCGGCGGTCCATCGATCCACGAGCACCAGCACCGGCGCCCCGTAAGCTGAATTGCTGAAACGCGCGAGGATCGCCTCGGTCTCCGCGCGCGAGCCTGGTCCGAGGGTCTCGCGCAGGTCGACGATCAACGCTCGCGTGTCCTTGAGGTACTTGACCGCCCCCTCGAACTGCTCGAGCAGCTTCGCGTCCCCCGAGCCGACCCGCACGCGCAGGTAGCCGATGTCGCGCTCGTCACCCATCCGCCGCGCGAGAATCGGCGCCGCATTTCCACGCGTCACCGCGGTGCGCTCGATGGAGAGGGACAGACCGGGGTCAGACCCCGCTACGACCCCGGTCTGTCCCCGCTCTGTCCCCGCTCTGACCCCAAGGCGTTGCACGCCGGTGCGCGGGCCGGCGAGCACCTGGCGCAGGCCCCAGTCGAGGGCGCGCGCGTCGGAGGGCGTGGCGCCAAGGCGCTGGCGCACCGCGCGCTCGATCGGAACGCCGTTCACGTGCGTGACGATGTGCCCGGGACGAAGGCCGGCGACATCGGCGTCACTGAAGGTGCGCACGCTTTCCACCACCGCGCGCCCCTCCCGCCAGCGGGCCCACACGTCGCTCTCGTAGGGAACGCGCCGCGCCGCCGGCGATTGCTCACTGAGGCTCACGTGGTCGTCGCGCAACTGCTCGAGCGCGCCTCCGAGGGCAGCCACGAAGTCCGCCCGCGTCGTGGCGCGCGCGGCGCGCGGCCGCCACGTATCGCGCGCCCGCTTCCACGCGCCATGGCCCGCGTCGAAGTAGGCGTAGCCGGTGTCGATCGCGCCCCACATCGCGTCGAAATCCTCGCCTTGCTGGCGTGGCGAAAGCGGCGCGGCGGCGAGCGCGCCGCCCACGCACAGGAGGAGCGCGGCAAAGACCCGCCGGGTGCCGATCACCCTCGCGCGTCCCCCTGGGCCTTCTTCTCCCGAACGCGCTTGTCGATCTCGGCGAGCCGGTAGTCCAGCACATCGTCGGTCACGTAGCCCGAAGTGACCAGGAAGATCTGCTCGCCGTAGCTCACGCCCACGGTGGGAAAGCCGCTTATGCCGAGGGTCTGCGTGGTGGTGAAGTCGGACTTCACCTCGTCGCGCATCAGCCCGGAATCGAAATTCATGCGAAAGGTATCGCGCTCGTACCCGGACTCCGCGGCGATGTCGGCGAGCACGTCGCCGCTGGTCGCGTCACGCCCGTCGCGGTAGAACCCGCGCTGGATCGCCTCCAGGTAGGCGTAGGCCTTGCCCACGTCGAGGTCACGCGCGGTCACCACGGCGCGGCACGACGGCTCGGTGTCGTAGATGAAGCCCTCGCGATCGAGCGCCGATTCCGAGAACGGCAGCCCGCTTGCGGTGGAAACGTGTCGCCAATGCTCCCGCAGCATCGCCTTGAACTCGGTTGTGGTCGGCTTGTTGTTGTACGGGCGCAGCCCGCCCATGACGAGATCGAGCCGCGTGCGTGGATGGCGCTCGAGGAGCTTGGTGAGCTCCGGGCCGAAGCCGTAGCACCACGAGCACAACGGGTCGGCGAAGTAGAGCAGGTGCATGAAACCTAGGCGGCGATGGATCGTCCGAGGGAGAGGGCTACGACCCGGTTTCTTCCGCGTTGTTTCGCGAGGGCCAGCGCTTCGTCCGCGCGTCCCAGCAGGCTCTCGATGCTCTCGGGCCCCTCGTCGAGGCGCGCGGAGACGCCAATGCTCACGGTGACCGGCAGCGCGTGCCCGCCGGCGATGATGGGCTCGGCCTCCACCGACTTGCGGATGCGGCCCGCGACGACCACGGCGCCGGGGCCGGGCACGTCGGGCAGGAGCACCAGGAATTCCTCGCCGCCGTAGCGCACCAGCATGTCTTCCTTGCGCAGCGCGGAGCGCACGATGTCGGCGATCTTCTGCAGCACCTCGTCGCCCACGCGGACGCCGTAGCTCTCGTTCACGGGGCGGAAGTGGTCGATGTCCACGATGATGATCGACAGCGGCTGCCCGGCACGGCGAATGCGCGAGAGCTCGCGCTCGGCGATCTCGTGGAAGGTGCGCCGGTTGTATGCGCCGGTGAGCGGATCCATGGTTGCCATGCGCACGGCCTCGCCCTCGGCGCGCTCCTTGTGCAGCAGCAGGAAGGCGAAGCTCGACAGGATGGCGGCTGCGGCCGCGGCGACGAAGAGCGCCGACTGGAAAGAGCCGGGCGACACGAAGGCGTGCATCGGATCGGCGACCAGCATCACCGCTACGCCGCGCAGGTAGAAAGTGACGGCGCCGATGGCGAAGGTCGCAACCAGGATCGAGCGCGCGCGCCCGCGTCCGCTCGCGGGCGCGTGGATCTGCATCGCGATCGCCGCCAGGACCACGAGGAGAGTGCCAAACACCATGCCGCCGAAAAGCACCGCGCCCGCGGCGTCTCCACCGAGGAGCGCGAACGGCACCGCGGCGCCCGCCATGACGGCGATATGCACCCAGGCGGGAAATTGGCGGCCGTCGTAGGCGAGGAGGGCGCCCGCCTGCAGCGTCATCGATGCCGCGAGGACGGCGGCGGCGACCGCGATGGCGCTCGCCTGCGATTGCAGACCGGCCACGAGGACCGCGATAGCGACCGAGCGCGCCACGAGCGATGCGATCCACCACCCCATGCCGTGGCGCACGCGCCGGCCCGTGCCCATCCAGAGCACGGCCGCCACCATGACGTCGGCCACCGCGACGAGCAGCAGCAGCGTTCGGAGATCGACCATGCGGCTAGCGTAGCAGCTAGCGGTTCTTGAGGATATTCATCGCGATCATCTCGCGGAACTTGTCGGACTTGATGAAGCCGCCGCCCCATTTCGCGTCGAACTCCCTGCTCGCGTCGGACGCGGTGATCGCCTCGAGCTTGTGGCCGTCGGCGACCATCTTCCGGATGCGCGCCGAAACCGTCGCGAGCATGTCGCGGTAATCCTTCAGCTCGGCCTTGTTGGAAAGCGGGCCGTGCCCCGGGATGATCTTGGTAACAGCGGACGCGATGCCGAGCGCCTGGTCGCACGCCGCGATCACGCCCTCGACGGTGCCGCCGCTCGAGGTGTCGATGAACGGGTACATGCCGTTGAAGTAGATGTCGCCCATGTGGATCACGTCGCTCTTCACGAATTGCACGATGGCGTCGCCGTCGGTGTGGGCGCGCGGCAGGTGGATGGCGCGCATCTCCTCGCCGTTCATGTGGAAGCTCACCGAGGCGGCGAACGTCACCAGCGGCAGCGCCGCCTTGGGCGAGGCCGGGACGTTGGTGCGCATGAACTCGATGAACTGCTCGGTGCTCATGCGCTTCCTCACGTTCTCGTGGGCGACGATCACGGCGCCCGCCTTGCCGAAATTCTCGTTGCCGCCGGTGTGGTCGTAGTGCCAGTGGGTATTGAGGAGGAACCTCACCGGCTTCGCGGTGAGCTTCGCGATGGCGGCGGCGATCTTCTCCGAAAGCGGCGCGAACTGGTCGTCCACCAGGAACACCGCGTCCTCGCCCACCGAGAGCCCCAGGTTGCCGCCGGCGCCTTCCATCATGTAGACAGTGTCGCCGAGCTTGGTGGTCTTGATCTCGACCTTGGAGAAGTCCTGGGCCGGCGCGGCCGGGGAGAGGAAGCCGATGGCGCATGCGATGGTGGCGAGGATCTTGTTGTTCAACGTTTTCTCCGGAGGGGTTTTCGCGAGGGAAATACTATGCCGCTAAAGAAGCGGTGGCTACCCCCGTGGCGCGGGTGCGGATGGACCGGTGGCCGGGGCTCGCTTCTGCGCGTTGATCCACTCGTCGATGCGGGCTTCGAGCACCGTGAGGGGGAGCGCGCCGTCGTCGAGGAGCGCGTTGTGGAAGCGGCGGATGTCGAAGCGCTCGCCGAGCGCCGCCTTGGCCTTCGCGCGAAGGTCCTTGATCTTCATCTCGCCGATCTTGTAGCCGAGGGCCTGCCCCGGAATGACGATGTAGCGATCCACCTCGGCGGCGGCGAAGTCGGGATGCACGCCCGAGTGGCTGGCGAGATACTCGATCGCCTGCTCGCGCGTCCAGCCGAGCGAATGGATGCCGGTATCCACGACCAGCCGGCACGCGCGCAGCATCTCGCCCATCAGCGCGCCGAAGTGCTGGTAGGGATCCTTGTAGAAACCCATGTCGTACCCGAGGCTCTCCGCGTAGAGCGCCCAGCCCTCCCCGTAGGCCACGTACCAGATGGCACGGCGGAAAGTCGGGAGGTCCTTCAGCTCCTGGGCGCGCGCGTTCTGCAGGTGATGGCCCGGCACCGCCTCATGCAGCAGCGTCCATTCCATCTCGTGGATCGGGTGCTTGGCGAGGCTGTTCACGTTGGCGTCGAAGAAACCGGCGCGGCTGCCGTCGAGCGCGCCGGGCGAATAGTGGTCGGCGTTGTCGCCTTCGGAGGCGTCCATGGCGCGCACGCCGTAGGGCAGGCGCGGCAGCTCGGCGAAGAGCTTCGGCAATTCCGCGTCGGCGCGCTTGGCGATGTCGCGGTACGCGGAGAGGCGCTCCTCGCCCGTCTTGTGGAAGAAGCGCGGGTCGGTGCGCAGGAACTCCACGAACTGCGCGAACGTGCCCTTGAAGCCCGTGGCCGCCATCACCTCGTCCATGGCCTTGTGGATGCGCGCGACTTCGCGAACGCCGGTGTCGTGGATGGCCTGGGGTTCGAGCGGGAGCGTGGTGCTCTCGCGCACGCGCAGCGCGTAGTAAGCGGCCCCTGCAGGTAGCTTCGAGGCAGCCAGTTCCTTCGCCGCCGCGGGCAGGTATTCGCTTTCGAAGAATCGCCTGAACTCGGCGAACGCGGGATGGACCTTCTCCGCGAGTACGCGCTGCGCGGATTCTGCCAGGCGCTTGCGGTCGGCTGCGCCGACCTGCGCGGGGAATTCCGCGAACGGCTGCCAGAGCGGCGTCTTCGTCACGTCGGCGCCGGCGTAGGCCGAGAACATCTCCGGCACGCGCAGGATCGCGGCGCGTGGCGGCACCCAGCCCGACTTGATGCCGGCCTTCATGATCGCCGTCTGCTGTTGGAGCTGCGTCGGGATGCCGGCGAGTCGCTTCAGGTAATTGTCGTAGTCGCGCGCCGATTGCAGGCGTGTCGCGCGCACGAGGTAGGAGAAGGTAAGCTGCGGCCCGTTCATCGTCGAGACCTGCAGCCAGCCGTCGCCGTTGGAGCCGAACGGAAGATTCCCGTACAACGCGTTCTCCCGCTCGCCCATGGAAAGCGTTTCGAGGAGCACGTCGCGCGAGAGGCGGTCCTGGGTGGAGAGGGCCTTGGAATCGTAGCGCTTGAGCTCGTCGATGAGCGGCTTCACATGCGCCTTGCGGCGCGCGATGGCCTGCGGCGAAAAGTCCGAGAGGCGATCCTCGTATCCGGGCAGGCCGAAGAACGTGGCCTGCTCCGGATGCTCCTCGACGTACAGCTTGAACTCGCGCTCGAAGAGCGCGTGCAGCTTCTTGTTGGGCGGCGGCTCCGAGGCGGCGGCGGGAACGCAGAAAGCGAGCAGCGCTGCGCAAGCGACGCGAAGGAGCGTGGCCATCACTCGACCTTGCCGATCTTCTTCACCACGTCGGCGAGCTTGCGCGCGTCGGCATCCCAGAAAGCGCGGAATTGCGCCTGGTCGAGGTACTGGATCGGCGTCTCCAGTTTCGCGAGGGAGGCCTGGAAGGCGGGATCGTTGATAGCGAACTTCGCGCCCTCGCGCAGCTTCGCGATCACCGGCTCCGGCGTTCCCGCGGGCACGAAGAGCCCGGTCCATTGCGAGAACTGTGCGTCGTAGCCCAGCTCCTTCAGCGTCGGCACGTCGGGGAACGCGGGATGGCGCGAATCGCCCCAGGTGGCGAGCACGCGCACCTTGCCGCCCTTCACGTGGCCGATGACGCTCGATGGGCCGGTGGACAGCGCCTCGACCTGGCCTCCGAGAAGCGCCACCACCGCAGGGCCCGCGCCGGTGAACGGCACGTGCAGCATCTTCGTGCCCGAGGCGCCGGTGAGCATTTCCATCGGCACGTGCATCGTGCCGTAATTGCCCGACGAGCCGTAGGGAATCGAGCCGGGCGACTTCTTCGCCGCTTCGATGAGCTCGGCGACCGATTTGTACGGGCCGTCCGCGCGGACCGCGAGCACCGTAGGGTCGGCGGTGAAGCGCGCGATCGGCACGAGCTGGTTCAGCTGGAACATGGGATCGCGGCCCAGCACCTTGTCGGCCTCGGGGATGATCGAGATCGAGGAGAGGGCGAGGAGCACGGTGTAGCCGTCGTTCTTCGCCTTGGCGACGTATTGCATGCCGACGCCGCCGCCGGCGCCCGCCTTGTTCTCGACCACCATCGGCTGCTTGAGCGCGCGGCCCATCGCTTCGGCCAGCGGGCGCGCGGTGATGTCGGCGACGCCGCCGGGCGGGAACGGCACGATCATCGTGACCGGCTTGTTCGGATAGTCCGACTGCGCGACGGCGGGAAGTGAAGCGACCCCGCAGAGGATTGCCGCGGCGAGTGCGGCGAATGGCGAACGGATCATTTCTTGCCTTTCGGAGGGGAGACCACTTTCGACTGGGGTTCCTGGCAGGCCACGCCCGCGGGACCGGTGAGGTCCTTGTCGGCCGTGCCGATCCGCACGATGTACGGATTGGCGCTCTTCTTTTTCGGGTTGGGCTGGATGCGGATTGTACCGGTGCCGGTCACTTTGATCGCGCGATCCGGGCCCGGTGGCGAGCACTCGTAGGAAGGCGTGCCCGGCACGACGACTTCCAGCTTCACCACGGAGTTGTTGCGCCCCAGCGGATTGCAGTCGAGCTCGTGGAACTGGCAGCACTTGCTCTCGCCGGGCTTCAGGGTGACGCGCATGCGCCGGTCGTTGCGCAGCGCATCGGGGTGCTCCTCCTGCTCGACCCTCACTTCCCGGTCGGCGAGCTGGTTGTGGATGCAATAGGCGCGCGCCTCGGCTGTCACGCACACGAGAATGCACAAGACGATCCAGCGCATGGCCGTTTCCCCCTCTAAAGATACAAGGCTGTTTCACATGATAAGTCGTACCTGACACGACTTATTAAGTCGTACCTGACACCACTTTCTAGGTGTTTGATTTTTCGCGGTACATGGCCTCGTCGGCGGAGGCCAGGAGGGCGGCGGGGTCGCGCGCGTGGTCGGGGTAGAGGGAGACGCCGATGCTCGCGCCGCAGCGCACCTCGAGGCCCTTCCAGGCGAAGGGCGAATCGAAACCGGCGCGGATGCGCTCGCCGATGACGCTGGGGGTGTCGGGGCGCACGTCGGTCTCGAGGAGCACGACGAATTCGTCGCCGCCCAGGCGCGCGACGGTGTCGACCTCGCGAACACAGGCGCGGATGCGCGCCGCGGCCTGGCGCAGCACCTCGTCGCCGGCGGCGTGGCCGAGGGTGTCGTTCACCTTCTTGAAGCGGTCGAGGTCGATGAAGAGGAGCGCCAGGCGATCGCCGCTGCGGTTCACGCGCATGATCGCGTGCTCCAGGCGCGCGGCGAGCGAGTTGCGATTGGGGAGCCCGGTGAGCGCGTCGTGCACCGCCGCCTGGCGCAGTTGCTCCTCGGCGTCCACGCGCGCGGTCACGTCCTCGGCAAGCGACAGGATCGAGGCGAGCTTGCCGGACTCGTCGAACACCGCGGAGTTGTACCACTGGCACCAGATCGCGCGCCCGTCCTTGGTGACGTTCTTGGCGAGCATGCGGTTCCTGCGCGCGTGGCCTTCAGTGAGCTCGCGCGTGAGCGAGCGGATGTTCTCCAGCGCGTCCGGGTGCACCAGCGAGAACTCGCTGGGCTTCTTGCCCAGCACCTCGTCTACACTCCAGCCGAAGATCGCCTCGGCCTGCGGCGACCAACGCTTCACGTGGATGTCGGAGGACCACTCGACCATGGCGAGCGGCGTGTTCTCGATGTGGGTCGCGAGCTCCTGCAGCGCGCGCCCCAGCGCGTCGTGCGTGCGCTTCAGCTCGTTGACTTCCAGCGCGCAGGAAAAATATCCGAGGACTTTGCCGCCCGCGTCGCGGTACACGCGCAGGTTCACCGAAAGCCAGCGAGCGGTGCCGTCGCGCTTCGTCGCCTGGCGCTCGTAGTGCACGTCTTCGCCAGCCAGCGCGAGGGTGGTCCACGGCTCGAACTGGGCGTACGCCGCGTCCCCGTAGATCTCGCGCAGCGTCTTGCCCTGCATTTGTCCCCGCGTGGTTCCCATCCACTCGGCCAGCGCCTCGGAGGCGTAGCGGATGCGCCCGCCGGAATCGACGAAGGAAACCAGCCCCCCCACCGTCCTGGCGAAAGCGTCCATGAACGCCTCCGCGGTCGGGAAATCTTCGGGAAGCGGGGGCGCGGTTTCCATGACGCGCAAGTCTACCGGGGAGCGGGGCCCGCGACGATTTCCAGCTCCTCGGCGAAGGGCCGGGCCGGATGGTGGAAGCGCATCGGGCCGTCGGGCTCGGCGTGCAGGAACTGGTGCACGAACGGATCGTCGGAAGCGACCATCGCCGGCGTCGGGCCGTGGGCCACGATCACGCCGTCGTTCAGCAGGTAGAGGTAGTCGGCGAGCTGCAGCGCCTCGTGCACGTCGTAGGTGACCACCACCGAGGTCGCGCCGAGCGCGTCGTTCAGCGTGCGGATGAGGTTGCAGACGACGTTCAGCGTGATCGGATCGAGGCCCGCGAACGGCTCGTCGTAGATGATGAGGTCGGGATCGAGGGCGATGGCGCGCGCGAGCGCGATGCGCCGGCCCATCCCGCCGGAAAGCTCGCTCGGCTTCAGGGCCTGCGCGCCGCGCAACCCCACGGCGTGGAGCTTCATCACCACCAGGTCGTGGACGATGTCCTCGGGAAGCCGGGTGTGCTCGCGGATCGGGAACGCGACGTTCTCGTGCACCGTGAGGTCGGTGAAGAGGCCGCCCTTCTGGAACATCATTCCCATGCGCCGGCGCAGCTTGTGCAGGCCGGGGGCGTCGAGCTGGTGGACGTTCTCGCCGCACACCGTGACGCTTCCCGCCGCGGGGCGCAGCAAGCCGCCGATGATCTGCAGCAGCGTGGTCTTGCCCGAGCCGCTGATGCCCAGGATCGCGACCACCTTGCCGCGCGGAATGTCGAGGTCGATCCCCTTCAGGATCGGGCGCCGGCCATACGAGAAGCGAAGGCCGCGAATCTCGACCAGGTTCTGCGGGGTGTCCATCGCCCGGATTATCGCAGTAAACTCGGGCCACCAAAAAAACCAGGGAGAGCCACGATGGGCATTGTCGACCGCGTCAAGAACATCCTCATTACCCCCAAGACAGAGTGGGACGTGATCGCAGCCGAGGCCACGCCGGCCAAAAGCGTGGTGATGGGATACGTGATCCCGCTCGCGGTGATCTCCGCCATCGCCGGATTCGTGGGCTCCGCCCTCATCGGCCACTCGATGGGCCTGCTCGGCGGCACCTTCCGCATGCCGATCACCTGGGCGCTGGTGATGATGGTCTACCAGATCCTCGCCGGCGTGGCCGGCGCGTTCGTCCTCGCCTTCATCGTGGACGCGCTCGCGCCGACCTTCGGCGGGCAGAAGAGCTTCGACCAGGCGATGAAGCTGGTCGCGTACTCGTACACCGGGGGCATGGTGGGCGCGGTGCTGGGCATCATCCCGTGGCTCGGCACGCTGCTTGCGATCCTCTTCGGCCTGTATTGCATCTACTTGCTCTACCTGGGCCTGCCCAAGCTCATGAAGAACCCGCCGGAAAAGACGGTGGCGTACACCGTGGTCATCATCGTGGTCGCGATCGTGGTGGGCATCATCCTCGGAGTGGTGAGCAGTGTGCTCATGGCGCCGGCGATGATCGGCGCGGCGCGCATGGGAGCCGCGGCGCCCACGGTCACCTACGATCGCGACAGCAAACTGGGCAAGCTCGACGAATTCGGCAAGAAGATGGAAGAGGCGAGCAAGCGCATGGAGGCCGCGCAGAAGAGCGGCGACTCAAAGGCGCAGATGGAGGCGGCGATGGGCGCGCTCGGCACCGCGATGTCCGGCGGCAAGGGCGTGGAGCCGGTGCAGCTCGACGCTTTGAAGCCCTTCGTGCCGGCGACCTTCGCGGGACTGCCGCAGACGGCGACGCAATCCGACCGCAGCGGCGTGCCGGGCCTCATGATCGCCAAGGTGCAGGGATCCTACGGCGACGCGAGTGGCAAGAACGTGAACCTGGAACTGGTCGACACCGGCGGCGCGGCCGGCCTCATGGGGCTCGCCTCGTGGATGGGAGTCCAGGGCGAGCGCGAGGACGGCAACCGGCGCGAAAGCACGCGCAAGGAAGGAAATCGCCTGGTGCACGAGGAGGCGTCCAAGACGGGCGGCCACAACAAGTACGTCGTGGTGCTCGCCGATCGCTACGTGGTCTCCGCCGAAGGCACCGGCGTGGACGTCGCAACGCTGAAGTCGGCGGTGGGCTCGCTCGACCTCGGCAAGATCGAGTCGCTCAAGTAATCGCGAGGATCATTCAAGCTCTATCGGCGCCGCGCTCCTCGACGACCTGGCCCAGGAGCTTGTCATTGGCGCGGCGCAAGCGGTCGTTGGACCTGATGAGCTCGTCGCGGGCGCCCAGGGCGGTCTCCTGCGAGGATCGAAGCATGTACGCGGCAGCCGCGAACTTCGCGAGCGCCGTGACCAGCCGGCAGTCTTCTGCGCAAAAGTGCGTGCCCTCGTGGTGCGAGAGCACCCAGACGGTTCCCACCGGCTCTCCCAACATGTGGAACGGAACCAGGAGGACTTCCACGACGCGCGGGGAAGCGGCGCGCAGGGGGGCGAAATAACGGTGCGGATACGCCATCAACTGCGCCGCGTTGCGGTCCAGGACGATCCCGCATGGGCTCTCGAAGCGAGGCAGCGATCCACCCTGGTGCGGGGCAAATTCGCCGACGATGGCGTGCCAACGGAAGACCACTCCCGTGTCGCTATGCTCGACGATGCTGATGCCAGCCGAGTGGGCATGGCACAGGTCCAGGGCCGCTTCCACGAGCTTTGTCAGGATCTTGCCGCAGGGCTTTGCCAGCTCCTCGGCGAGCCCCTCCATGGCGCGCGCTTGGGCCTGGTAGTCGCTCGGCCTCGACGGACGCGAATACAACTGCGGCGTGATGATCGTGGACTCGAGGCTCGGCGGCTCGCTGATCCGGCTCACTGCATCCGCGAGCTCGAGCCTTGTCTCCGCGATGGAAATTCCGGCGTGGGAGGCGATGTTGGCGTGGTCCAGGCCGCGAAAGAAGGCGAGCGCGACGAGCTCGCGTTGCAGCGGGCTCAGCAACTCGAGGCGCGCATGCAGGTCGCTGGCGGGGTCGATCGCGCGCATCAGGTCGGGGCTGCCCGATGTCGCGGCGTTCGCCGGTTCGCCGCCTCGATGCAGGGCGGCCAGGGCGACGTCGCGGCACATCCCGAGAAGCCAACCCATCACGTCGCCCGTGGCGCGGTTGCTGGCGCCGGCTTCGCGCCAGGCCCGGAGGTAGACGTCCGCAACGACCTCCTCGGCCTGCATCGCGTCGTCCAGGATTCGCATCGCGACCGCGTGAACGCGGCAGACGGTGAGGTCGTAGAACTGGGATAACGCGGATTGATCACGCGCCGCCATCCTCGCGAGACAGCTTCGCAGGGAGGCCTCGGTGAGCTCGGAGAGCGGAATGGACTGGGGCGTCTGCGACATGAGCGCCTCCTTTCGGCGACCGGTGCCTGTCCAGGGTCTCGACAGCGCCGACACCGAGCTACAGGACATGGTCGAGTGTGTTCCCTACCGAACACCAAGACTGTAGGAGAGCGCTTACAGGCTTGCTGTTCGCGCTCACCGTCCCCCGCGACTCTAGAAGCGGTACTGGATCCCCGCCGACAGGGTGCGCGTGTCGAATTCGCCGCCGGTCAAGTCGTCGCCGAGCTTGCTGTAGCGGTTATATTCGGCGCGCAGCGCGAAGCGCGGCGTGAAATTGAACGTCGCTCCGACCCCGTACACCACGTTGGTGCTGCGCTTCTTCTGCGTCTGCTCGCCGTCGAAGAGCAGGACGGAGCCCCGCCCGGAGTAGGATGCGCGCGTTTCCGCGGCGAAGGCGCCGACGCGGGCGAAGACCGTGAACTGCTCGCCCAGCGGCAGCATGCCCACGGCGCTCACGTCGAAGCCCTTCGCCCTGATACGCGTGTCGAGCGAGCCGGCGGGCAGCACGGTCGAGGTGATCGAGGTGCGCCCCAGATCCACGAAGCCGGCCTCCACGGCCACGTATCGATGCAGCTGGTAGCCCGCGTAAATGCGATACGCGGCGTCCTTGTCATCGATGGAGCTCGAAGCGCCGTCGAAACCGAGATCGAGCAGCTGGTCGGCCTGGCCCGCGCCCTTGTACGAGTTGCGGGATTCGCCGGCGGACGCGCCAACGTACCACTGGGCCTGGACGCAGGGCGCGGCGGCGAGCAGTCCGAACGCGAGAAGGGGAAGAGGGAGCAGGTTGCGCATGATGGATTCCTTCGGTGGGGGGGTGTAGTTGAGAATCAGAACGGCATGAAGGTGAACTGGAAAGCGCGCTCGATGAACCAGCCGAGAGCGACGAAAGCGATGATCCCCGAGCCGCCCGCCACCGCGTAGCGCGAATAGGCGCGGCGCTCGCGAGCGAGGTGGGCGAGCGGGATGACGAGGGCCACCAGGGCGAGCTGGCCGAGCTCGACGCCGATGTTGAAGCCGAAGAGCGAAAGCACCAGCGCGCTTCGCGGCAGCTGCAGGTCGAGGAGCACGCTCGCGAAACCGAAGCCGTGCAGCAGGCCGAACACGAAGGCCACCAGCCAGCGCCGCCGCGGCAGGAACGGAAAGATGTTGTCGAGCGCGGTGGCCAGCACCGAGACTGCGATCAGCGATTCGACCAGCCGCGAAGGCACCTGCACCACCTGAAGCGCCGCGAGCGACAACGTGATCGAATGCGCGACGGTGAATGCGGTGACGATTCGCACGACGTTCCACATCGTGCCCGGCAGGTCGCCGGTCGGCTCCCAGTGCCGGCCGCGGCGCACCAGGACCGCGGGCAGCAGGAGCGCAATCAGGAAGAGGATGTGGTCGAAACCGATCGCGATGTGCTTGATGCCGTCGCCGATGAAGCTCGCCACCTCCGAAAGCGGGCGGGATTCGGCGACGCGGAAGGACTTTGTCCGGTTGTCCGCGGGAAAGACCACGCTGCGGGTGCCGCCGGCGCCGTCGAGCTTCAGCAGCCCGCGGTGCTGCGCGTCGAGCTCGAAGAGCAGCGAGTAGCTCACCTCGAGGGATTCGACCGGGGCCGCGCAGCGGCCTTTGAGGCGCAGCACGGCGTACGCACCGTCGCTGTGCTCGTCGACGAGATGGCTCGCCACCGAGACAGGGCAAGGCTCGCCGTCGCCGCGCAGCACGAGATGCCCCAGGGCGTATTTCGCGATCGCGTCGTGCTTCGCTCGCACTTCGCCCCAGGTGATGGCGCCGTCGCCATCCGCGTCGAGCGCCACGGCGAGGTCGAGGTCGCGCAGCGCGATATCCCACTGGCCCTCGATCGCCGCGCCCCGGACCTCGAGGGCGAGATAGCTGTCGCTGGGCTTGTGGGCGAAGGCCGGTGCGCCCGCCGCGGCGAGCGCGGCCAGGAAAAGGAGGCGGGCAAGCCACGCGGCAAGCGTCATTGCGGCGCCATCCGCGCCGCGAGGGCGGCGATGCGCGTGTCCTCGAGGCGAGTCGATCGAACCCACGCCACAATGTCGCGAGCCGACGAGGCGTCGCCCGCCGCGAGCGCGGATTCGAGCGCGATGCGGGCATCGAGCGGCTCTTTCTGGGTCTTCCAGTTCTCGCGCGCCAGGGCATGCGCGCCGATCGCGTCGCCACGCGCATGCAGCAGGAACATCGCCTCTTCGCGCAGGTGCACGCGGTCGCCGCGCGCGCGCGACGCCGCGAAGCGATCGGCGAGGCGCTGCGATACGGCGTCGGCGGCGGAAGGCTGCCCGCCGCGTGCGGCGAGCGCGTAGCGAAGCAGGAGCGGATCGGCCTGGGTGTCCGAGCCGATCAGCCGCAACACTTCCGCCGGGCGCCCCTCGTCGAGGAGGAAGTCCGCGAAGGCCGCGGTGGCGTATGCGTCGCCTGGCTCGAGCGCGAGCGCTCCGCGGTAGAGCCGCTCGGCGTCATCGCGCCGCGCGAGACGTTGCGCGAGCTCGGCCTGCAGCGTCACGCTCCACACGCGGACGCCGGCTGGAGCGTTGGGCGAGCCTTGCAACGCCGCGGCAAGGCTATCGAAAGCGCCCGCCGCATTCCCGGCGACACCTTCGATGGAGGCCGCGCACGTTGCTTGGATGAGCGCCGGCGCAATTCCCGCCAGGCGCGCGCAGCTTTCGCGGGCCGATGCGAGGTCGCCGGTCACCTGCTGCACCGTCGCGAGCGTGAGCCAGGCCTGGGCATTGCGCGGCTCGCGGCGTACCGCCCGCTCCAGGTCGGAGCGCGCGAGATCGAACTGGTGGTTGGTCTGGCGAAGCGTGGCTCGCAGCACGAGCACCGCGACCGGAGGCTCGGCATCGTCCCACCACGGGGAAAGAACCGCCTGTGCCCGTCCGAGCTGGCGCGGATCGGACTCCGCGCGGCCGCGCGCGATGTGCATATGAGCAAGACGCAGGGCGATGTCAAGATTGCGCGGATCGCGCGCAAGCACGCGCCGCGCGGCTTCCGCGTCGCGGGCGAAAGAGTCGCCCGGGCGCGTCGCGAGACGCTCCAACACTTGCGAATCATCGGTCGGGACGCGCGGAGCGCAAGGGGCCGTGGCGCTCGCTGCTGCGAGCAAGGCTCCTGCGACCGCGGCCGACAATCTGGCGATGCTCATCGAAGAAAAAAGGCGCCGCCGCGCCTGGCCGACAACGGCGGCGCAACTGCCTCAGGGCGTCACTGGATTCGGGGGAAGTCCATTGGCGCCGTTCGGAGAGCCGGGCAGAGGCGTCCTCAGATACGGAAAGGCGTTGTCGAATTCCGCATCGGTGACGATCGCACCGTCCGTATACGGAAGGTTCGCGCTGGCAGGCTTGCCGGGACCCGGGGGAAGCAGGTAACCCATCGCCACGCGCAACTCGATATCGACAACGTCATCGCCCGGGCGGCGACCGTTCGGGAAACCGGCCGGATCACAGCCGGGATTGGCGAGCACCAGCGCGCCGTCGACGAAGCACAAAGCGGCGCCGAGGCTGTTTTGCGAGCCTTTGGCAGTCGCGGGCAATGCCGTATTGAGGCGAATCATCTCCGACGGCACGACGTTCACCGGCTTATTCACGTTGGGCACGCCGGTGAGGAAGACCGCGACCAGGTCGGTGCGCGGGAACACGGTGGGCGCCCTTACGCCGGCGGAGCTGAAGAGCAGCTCGAGCAACGCGGGCAGCGTGGGGTTGGTTACGTAATCGGCGAACTGGCCGTCATCCCGCGGAACGCTGCCGTTCCACGTGTCCTTGTCCTTCAAGCCGATGACGAGCTCGTTCACCAGGGGCATTCCCAGGCGTGAGACCTGCACGAAGTTGCGATCCTGCACGACGCGTCCGAGCGGAACGTTGCTCACCAGGCGCGAGCGCGGCAGGCTTGCCGTGGACCACACGCCTATGACCGGGTCGCTGGAGGTGGCGACGCAGCTGATCGGAAGCTCGAGCGCGATGGAGGTGATGTTCTTCCCCGCGAGCGAGTTGGTCGCACCCGAGCGGCTGCCGATGATGCGCGGAACGGGGATGTTCACCAGGTCGAAGACCTCGCCGAGGTTGACGTTGAAGCCTTCCTTGCGCTGGCCGACGAACATCTTCCCGGGAGTGCTGCAGCCGGGAATGACGACGTTATAGATGTGCTTCGCCGCGTAGCCCGCGTAGTCGGGAATGGACTTCATGCCGATGTTGTCCACCGGCTTCTGGAATTCACCGGCCCCGCCGGCAACGTTTACCACCTGCCCGCGCTGGCCCACCTGGCGGCGCGGTCCGCGCACCAGCTCCACGGTGTAGCTTTCGCTCGCGTTGAGGGTGGGCGGGTTCACGTCGGTGATCTGACCAGAATTGATGAGCGGAATGGCCACGCTTTTGCCGCCCACGGGAAGCGCGGTGTTCTTCAGGTTGTACTTGAACTTGAACTGGAAGGTCAGGTCTTCCTGCCCGTCGCCGTTGTTGTCGATGTGGATCTCGTAGAGGCCGTCCGGATCCATGGTGAAGTAGTTGGGGCCGCCGAACGGGTCCTGGAGCGGGATGTAGTTCGCGATGATCGTGACGAAGCTCGATCGTCCCGGCTCGTAGCTCTTGAAGGCATAGACGTCGGTGCCGTCGACCTTGGGGTACTGGGTGATCATGGGCGCTTCGCGATGGCTCGAGGCGAGCGCGGTGTTGCAGGCTGCTGCGAGGCCGGCCGCGGCCAGGCCGAGGGCGATCGTGTTGCGGGTACGTAGGCGCATGCGTGCTCCTGGGAAGGTAATCAGGATGGCGGAATGGAGACTAAGGCTTGGGTGCTAAAGCCAGTACGCGGCGAACGCAAATGCGGATTCGGGTCCCGCGAAAAAAACTAGGCGAGAGCGGGCGAAGCGGAGCGAACCAGCAGGACGCACCCGGTTGGGCTGTAGACGCCGGTATGGCGCGTTCCGGCCTCCGCGCGCAGATAGTCGCCCGCCGTCACGAGGATGTCTCCCATATAAACGCTGCCCTCGAGCATGAGGCACTCCTCGGATAGGGGGTGGTCGTGCCCCGGCAGGCGCGCCTCCCGCTCGAGGCGCGCGAGCCAGGTACGCGTGTGCCCGTCGTCGAACAGCACCTTGAAATCCACGCCCGGCGCGTAGGGGTGCCACTCGCCAGCGGTCGAGCGCACGACGGTAATTCCTTCCGAAGTCTCGGCGACACGCTTCATTACGCGCGACTTGACGGCCCCGGCGTTGGGAGGCGCGAGCGGACGGAGGGCGCCGAGCAGCGCCGCCACGACCTCGGGCGTGAGAACTTCTCCTGAATCCGGGAAGCCCATGTTTTCCATAGCTAGATCACCGGCAGTCGCCCACCATCCCGCGCAACTCGCGAAGCGCCCCGCGTATGAGGGTCTTCACGCTCCCCAGGGGCATGCCGAAATGGATTGCAACCTCGGAATAGGTGTAGGCGCGGAAAAATGCGAGGGACAGGACCTGCCGTTGGAGGGGTTCGAGGGCTGCGAGGGCCTCGTGGACCCGCGAGCACGAGCGCGTGGCCTGCAGGAGATCCTGCAAGTCGTCCGGATGGGCGGGCGCGACGTCGAGCAGCTCGTGCGGATGGGGATGGATTAGCGCGGGATCCCTGCGGCGCACCGCATCGAGCGCGCGGCTGCGGCAGATGATGAGGAGCCAGCCTTGCACGGGGCCGCGGACGGGGTCGTAGCGGCTTGCCTCGCGCCAGGCCTGGAAGTACACGTCCGATACCACTTCATCGGCTGCGGCGGAATCCTTGAGGATGCGAAGGGCGAGCCCGTAGACGCGGCCGACGGTGGCGTCGTAGAGCTCGGCGAGGGCGGCCTGGTCCTGGCGCACCATGCGCTCCATGCAGTCGAGAAGGAGCGCGTCGGACGAACCGGCGACATCCTGCCTGGACGGGGAATGCGCTCCTACCGGGGCGCCACTGTCGCTATGGGCTTGCTGAAGCATGGCTCGTTAGTCCCATCGCTCGCATAAAGGTTGCAAACCGCAATCCGCCTGGCGGAAGCCTGCGTATGGGCAGTGCGCGCAAATCATCGGAGGCGAATATGGAGAAGGCGAAGACTGCAGGATCGTTGCGGCTGTTGATGTCGGTGTTGGTCATTTACCTGGTCGCAGGGTGCGTGATGCAGACGCTCAACACCGGCGCTGACGCCCCGGGGACGGACGGGCCGGCCGACCAGGGCACGCGCCCACCGATGGCGCTCGGCAACGCGGCCTCCGGTAAGAATGTCTTCCGCTTCGAAACTTTCGGCAACGAAGGCTTCTGGACCGACGCGCTGCGCCTGCCGCAGGGAATCGCCGCGGCGCGCGTCACGCCGATGCAGGCGCTCGACCTCGGGCTGAACGTGGACGTATTAAAGGTTCCGCTCGATATCGCGTTAAAGGTGGTGTTCGACCTGGTCCGCGACAAGTCGGGAAGAAGCTCGCACGTGCTGAACGATCCCGATACCACCATCCGCCTCATCAACGCCAACGCGGTGATCGGCGTCGCGGCCAAGGATTCCAATGGCGACGGGCGCATCGACATCCTTCATGGCGACAAGGTCGGCGCGACCTGCGCTCTCTGCCACACGGTGGTTTCCAAGCCGCTGCTGCGCGTTCCCGGCGGCGGGGGCATCGGTTTCCGCCACGACGGGCCCGCCAACCACAACCTGCACTTCGGCGAGATCGCCGCGGCCGCGCAGAACTCGCGGGCGCTCTTCCCCGGACTGCAGCTCTCGTTGAAGGCCAACGGCGGAAAGTCGCTCGGGCGCGCGCCCCGCGGCCTCACCGAGAATTCGACGGAGGCCGAGGTCGATGCGTACCTCAGCAATCACGACTACTACCCGGTCGGGATGTTCGACGACAGCCTCGACGGCAACGGCGACCCGATGCACAACACGCCGTTCTTCCGCCAGGACCTCGCGGGGCCCTATGGGAGCGAAGGGGCAATCGCCAAGCTCGACAACTTCAGCAACCTCGTCTACACAGCGCTCTTCGACCCGACCATGATCACCACCCCGGGTGGGCGCGCCTTCATGCGCAAGCTCGGCGGGGCTGCGGGCGACGAGATCGTCGAAAGCTACGTGAAAGTGCTCGCGGACACCGGCGTGACCGGATACCCGTACGTGAACGTCTCGCCGCACCCGCAACCGGGAAGCGAAGAGGCGCCGCTGGGCGTGCGCGTCGACAACCAGAAACTCATCGACATGAACGCCTATGTAGCGGCCCTGCCCGCGCCGAAAGGCGGGAAGGTGAACGCGCAGATGGCGATGCGGGGACGCGATACCTTCCGCACCGTGGGGTGTACCGGCTGCCACAACGCCGACCAGAGCAAACCCGTGCCGGCGATCATCGTAGCAATGAAGACCATCTTCCCGGGCGACAACCCGGTGGTGCTGGCGCAGCGCGAACCACCGCTCAATCCGGTGATGGATACGCCCGGCAATACTTTCGACGACAAGATGGCGGTGGTCAACGCGAGCATGCGTGGCGAGAAGCGCGGCATCGCGATGCCGTTGCTGCTCGACCTGTCGCACAAGCCAGTCTTCCTGCACGACAATTCAGTGCGCGGGCTGCAGGAGCTCCTCAACCCGAATCGCGGCGCGAATGCACCGCATCCGTTCTACATTCCCGATGCCGCGACGCGCGAAGACGTGGCGGAATTCCTGCGCGGCCTCGACGACCGGCCGCCTGGCCGATGACCTGACCGTCAGCGGTCGAGGGGGCTCACCACCCCCCGGCCGCCGCGATTGAGGACGTGCGTATAGATCATGGTGGTGCTCACGTCCTTGTGGCCGAGGAGCTCCTGCACTGTGCGGATGTCGTAGCCCGCCTCCATGAGGTGCGTGGCGAAGGAATGGCGCAGGGTGTGGGCGGA
>JANLXC010000090.1:0-2350 GCA_031364925.1 Burkholderiales bacterium
CGGGCGCCGATGACTACCTGACGAAGCCCTTCGGGATCGGCGAGCTGTTCGCCCGCGTGCGTGCGGGGCTGCGTCACGCGGCGCGCGTCGAAAGCGGTTCGACGGTGCTGCAATTCGAAGCGGCCCGCGTCGACCTGGGGAGCCGCGTCGCCTCGCGCAACGGCGAGGCGTTGAAGCTGACGCCGATCGAGTACAAGCTGCTCGGCGCGCTTGCCCGGCACCAGGGAATGGTCGCGACCCATCGAGCCCTGCTGACGGAGGTCTGGGGGCCGTCGCACGCGGCCGATACGCACTACCTGCGCATCTACATGAAGCAGCTGCGCGACAAGCTGGAAGTCGACCCGCTGCGTCCACGACACCTGCAAACCGAAACCGGCGTCGGTTACCGCCTCAGCTCTTCAGCCGATACCCCGTCCTGAAGATCCACGCCGCGAGCGCGAGGCACGCTGCGAAGAACACCAGCGTCATCGCAAGGCTGGCGCCGAAGCTCACGTCGGCGGCGCCGTAGAAACACCAGCGGAAGCCGCTGATGAGGTACACCACCGGGTTGAAGAGGCTGAAGGTGCGCCATGCCGGCGGCAGCATCTCGATCGAGTAGAACGCGCCGCCGAGGAAGGTGAGCGGCGTCACCACCAGCATCGGGATGAACGAAAGCTGCTCGAAGCCCTTCGCCCAGATGCCGATCACGAAGCCGAACAGGCAGAACGTGGTCGCGGTAAGCACCAGGAACGCCATCATCCAGAACGGGTGCTCCACGTGCACCGGCACGAACAGGTTCGCGGTCGCGAGGATCACGAGCCCGAGGATTACCGACTTGGTCGCCGCCGCGCCCACGTAGGCGAGCACGATCTCCAGAGGCGAGACCGGCGCGGACAGCAATTCGTAGATGGTGCCGGTGAACTTCGGCAGGTAGATGCCGAAGGAGGCGTTGTTGAGGCTCTCGGTGAACACCGACAGCATGATCAGCCCCGGGACGATGAAGGCACCGTAGGTCACGCCGTCGATCTCGTTCATGCGCGGGCCGATGGCGGCGCCGAACACCACGAAGTAGAGCGAGGTGGTGAGCACCGGCGTGACCAGGCTCTGCCACACGGTGCGCTTGAAGCGCGCCATCTCGAAGCGGTAGATGGCGAGGATGCCGTGGCGGTTCATGCGCGCTCGCTCGTGAGGCTCACGAAGATGTCCTCGAGGGAGCTCTGGCGCGTCTGCAGGTCGCGGAAGCCCACGCCCAGCTCGTCCAGGCGCTTCAGCAGCGCGGGGATGCTGCGCTCGTCGTCGGCGTCGAAGTTGTACTCGAGGTCGGCGCCGTCGTTCTTCATCGCGAGGCGCCATTCCTCGAGCCCCGCGGGCAGCTGCGCCAGCGGCCGCGTGAGGTGCAGCGTGAGCTGCTTCTTGCCAAGCTTCTTCATCAGGCGCGCCTTCTCCTCGACCACGATCAGCTCGCCTTTGCTGACCACGCCGATGCGGTCGGCCATCTCCTCGGCCTCCTCGATGTAGTGGGTGGTGAGGATGATGGTGACGCCCTCATCGCGAAGCGCCCTTACCAGTGCCCACATGTCGCGGCGCAGCTCCACATCCACGCCGGCGGTGGGCTCGTCGAGGAACAGCACCTGCGGCTCGTGGGCGAGCGCCTTCGCGATCAATACCCGCCGCTTCATGCCGCCGGAGAGCGTCATGATCTTGTCGTTCCTCTTCTCCCACAGCGTGAGGCTCCGCAGTACTTTTTCGAGATGCGCAGGGTTCGGTGCGCGGCCGAAGAGACCCCGGCTGAAGGACGCGGTGTTCCACACCGTCTCGAACATGTCGGTGTGCAGCTCCTGCGGCACCAGGCCGATCAGCGTGCGCGAGGCACGGTAATCGCGAACCACGTCGTGGCCGTCCACCGTGACGGTGCCCGCGGTGGGCGTCACGATGCCGCAGACGATGTTGATGAGCGTGGTCTTGCCGGCGCCGTTCGGGCCGAGGAGCGCGAAGATCTCGCCCTTGGCAATCTCGAGGTTGACGTCCTTCAGCGCGGTGAGGCCCGAAGCGTAGGTCTTGCCGAGCTTCGAGATGGAGATGATGGAAGGCATCGGAAAGAGTTTATCGTTTTCCGTACACTCGCCACGATGGATGAGCTTCGAAACGAGATTGTCGCCAAGGGTTACGCGCTGGTCACGGGCGCCAAAATGCGCCCCTTGATCGCCGCTTCCCCCTCTCCCCTGGGAGAGGGCCGGGGAGAGGGTCTGTCCGACTGGGATCGTTTCGCCGCGAGCTGGAACGACCTCGCGCTCGATACGCACCTTCCCGACGGCCATCGCTACCGTCGCCGCCGCCACGCGACGCTCTCCGCGCGCGCAGGCGAGTCGCG
>JANLXC010000003.1:0-15528 GCA_031364925.1 Burkholderiales bacterium
AACGCGGCGCCCTGCACGAGGACCCACTCCTCTTCGCGCTGCGCGACCCGGCGAGCTACGTGACCGGCGCGCTCATCCTCATGCTGATGATCTTCGCGACGTGAGCGTGCGCTCCTGGGGGAACTACCCGAAAGTCGAGCATGCGGCGGTGATCGCGCAGCCGTGGCGGCATCTCGCGCTGCCCCGTGTCGAGGGAACGCTCCTGCCCGGCGGGCTTGCACGCAGCTACGGCGACAGCTGCCTCAACGAGGGCGGCACGCTGGTGACGACGGCGCGCCTCGACCATCTTGTCGAGTTCGATCGCGTCACCGGAGTCCTTCGCTGCGAGGCCGGCATCTCGTTGGCTCGGATTCTGGACGTCGTGGTGCCCGCGGGCTGGTTCCTGCCGGTGGTGCCCGGCACCGCCTTCGTCACCGTCGGGGGTGCCATCGCCAACGACGTGCACGGCAAGAACCACCACGCCGCCGGCTCCTTCGGTCGCCACGTGCGGCGCTTCGAGCTGCTGCGCTCCGACGGCGCGCGCCTTGCCTGCTCGCCTGGCGAGAATGCCGCGCTCTTCCGCGCCACAATCGGCGGCCTCGGCCTCACCGGCTTCATCACCTGGGCCGAGCTGGCCCTGCGCCCCATCGCTTCCCCCGCCTTCGACGTCGAGACGATCCGGATGGACAACCTCGCGCACTTTTTCCAGCTTTCGGAGGAAAGTGGTGTCAGGTACGAATACAGCGTCGCATGGGTCGACGCCCTCGCCAAGGGCGGCGAGATCGGGCGCGGGATCTTCATGCGCGCCAATCACGCGCCCGCCGGCGCCGCGGGTGGGGCGGCGGGGTTGCAGCCGCGGCTCGCAGTGCCGTTCGATTTTCCGGCGGCGACGCTGAATCGCCATAGCGTGGGGCTTTTCAACGCGCTCTACCGCGCGCGCGCCGGCTCGCAGTGGACGAAATCCCGCGAGCCCTATGGCAAGTACCTCTTCCCGTTGGACAGCATCGGGCGCTGGAACCGCATGTACGGCAAGCCGGGGTTCCTGCAGCACCAGAGCGTGGTGCCGCGAGCCGATGCCACGGCGAAGCTCACCGAGATGCTGGCGGCGATCGCGCAATCCGGCGAAGCCTCGTTCCTCACCGTCCTCAAGGTGTTCGGCGGCGAGCCGCCCGCGGGGCTCCTGTCGTTCGCGCGCCCAGGCGTCACCCTCGCCCTCGACCTGCCGATGCGCGGGGCGGCGAGCCTCGAATTGCTGGAGCGGCTCGATGCGATGGTGCGCGACGCGGGCGGCGCCATCTATCCGGCGAAGGACGCGCGCATGTCGCCCGAGACCTTCCGCGCATCGTTTCCGAATCTCGAAGAGTTTCGGCCGCACGTTGATCCCGCGTTCTCGTCGAGCTTCTGGCGGCGGGTCACGCGATGAAGCTCGAGCGCGTCGTCATTTTCGGCGCCACCTCGGCGATCGCGCAGGCCGTTTCGCGGCGCCTCGCTACGCGGGGCGCACGGCTTCACCTGGTAGGCCGCGATCCCGACAAGCTCGAAGCGGTGCGTGCGGACCTCGTGGCGCGCGGCGCTGCGAATGTCACGACGGCGAGCGCAGACCTCGACGACGTCGCGCGCCATCGCGCCCACCTCGACGAAGCCGAGGCCGCGCTCGGCGGCCTGGACGCCGCGCTCATCGCGCAGGGCACCCTCTCGGACCAGAGCGCATGCGAGGCCGACTTCGAGCGCACCACTGCCGAGTGGCGCACCAACTTCGTCGCGCCCGCCTCGCTCGCCGCCGAGCTCGCCAACCGCCTCGAAGCGCGCGGCGCGGGAACCATCGCCGTGATCGGATCGGTCTCGGGCGATCGCGGCCGCAAGACCAACTACGTCTACGGCACGGCGAAGGGCGCGCTCGCGACTTTCCTGCAGGGCCTGCGCGGACGGCTTCACGACAAGGGCGTGGCGGTGGTCACGGTGAAGCCGGGATTCGTCGACACTCCGATGACGGCGAGTTTCCGGAAAGGCTTGCTGTGGGCCACGCCGGACCAGGTCGCCGCCGGCATCGTGCGCGCCATGGAGCGCGGCACGCCCGAGGTCTACCTGCCGTGGTTCTGGTGGCCGATCATGTTCATCCTGCGCCACGTGCCCGAGCGCATCTTCGTGAAGCTCAAGATCTAGCGCGTGTGCGGCAAGCCGGTCACGCAAGGCGACGCATTCAACGCCGCCTGCACGGCATCGGCCCACGCCTTCGGGGATTCGGCGGGCGCGATTTCCAGCGGCACCAATCGATGGCGATCGGTCGCGAAACACACCACCACGCCGGGATACTCGGGCGGCGTGGTGACGATGCGCTTGCCGGCGAGGTAGTCGAAAACCGGGCGTTTCTTCAGCGTCGACACGACGCCGGTCTCGATCTTGCCCGGCAGGAGCGGGACCTCGTCGTACTGCTGCACCAGGAGCCGCGCGCTCATCGCACGCGGGAATACCGGCGGCAGCATGAGCCCGCCCTGCGCATTGCGCGCGAATGGTATGTCGTCGATGTCGCCCGGCACCAGCACCAGGGCGTAGTCGCCGGGCGCGAGGCTCGCATCGAGCCTGGCCACTTCCGAAACCAGCGCGCGCATCTCGACGAAGGCCGCGTTCCAGCGCGCGAGGGCATGCTGCTGGAACGCTGCGTGCAGGATCAGCAACGCGAGCGTCACGCCCCACAAAAGGAACGGGAGGCGCGAATGACGCAGCGCGATCGCGGTGAGCACCGCGTAGAACACCGCGCTCTGGTAGAGAAGACGGCCGCCGAGGCCCTCCGCGGGAAGCTTGCCGACGTGAGGCGCGAGAAGCACGAGCGTCAGGGCCAGCACCGCGCCCGCGGCGACGAGCGCCGCGCGCGCGCGCGCATCCCGCGGCCCGGCGAACACGATGATAGCGACCTGGACCGCGGTGAGCACTCCCAGGAAAGGGTAGCGGTAGTTGGGCCGGAACTGCGCCGAAAGCCACACCGGGAAAGTATCGACCACCTCCTCCAGGTACGCGCCCGAGAACATCGCCGAGAGCGGCGCCGTGTTGGCGTAGACGCGCGTGAAAGAGTCGAACATGAGATAGCGCGTGACGAGGTAGAACGCGGCGAGCGCCAGCCACGGCGCGGCGTGGCGCGCGGCGAGCATCCAGCGGCGCGGCGTCGACGGCGCTTCGAGCGCGTCACGGCGCAGCGTCGCGAGAAAGAAGATCGCGAACGGCACGATCGCCGCCGACTCCTTGCACAGGAAGGCAGCCTCTGCCGAGAGCAGGGACAGCAGCGATTGCACATCGCCGAAACGCCGGCTGCGCTGGAAGAGGAGGCACGCGCCGAGCGTGAAGAAGGTCGCGGTGATGTCGAAGCGCCCCGAGATCCACGCGAGCACTTCCACCCCCGGCGGGAAGAAGAGGAAGAGCGCCGCTCCGGCGATGGCCGCCGCCACCGTGGGCGCATCCGGCGTCTCCCGGGCGGCGCAGGCGCCGATCGCGCCCACCATCGCGCCATTCAGGACGTGCAGCACGACGTTGGTCGCCATCCACGGGCCGGCGTCGACCCCGCTCGCGAGATAGTTGATGGCGAAGGTGAGGTATGAAAGCGGCCGGTAGAAGTGGCTGTCGCCCGCGTCGAGGCTGGAAAAGAACTTCGCCGCGAGCGCTTCGGCGAGCCGGCCCTCCTCCTGCCACTTGCGAAAGAGCACCATCGGCACGAAGTCGTCGGAGAGGAAGTAGCCGTGCAGCAGCGGCACGAAGGCCCAAGCCGACCACGCGGCGACCACCACCGCGAGCGCCACGGACGCGAGCTTCCAGCGCCGCGCATCGCCGGCGCCGGGCAAGGCGTCGATCACTTCGGAAACTCCAGGCGGCGGCGGTCGATCTCGGTGACCACGCCCGAACGGCTCCTGGTGGTGATGCGCATCTGCAGCGTCTCGGGCGCCCCGGCCTGGCGCAGCGCCTCCTCTTCGAGGTCGAGCGCGAAACGCCCGGCCGCGCCATCGGGGTAGCCCGGGTAAATCGCCTTCAAGTCGAGGCTCTCGTTGCCGAAGCGCGCGTCACGGCGCAACTTCCCGAGCTCCACCTGCACGCCCTCCACGCCGAACGGGTCGAGCGTCCAGCCCCGTATCTCGAGCTTGGGCATGCTCCCCTGGCGATCGCGCGGCAGGTCGAGCACGCCGATGGCGAGTGGCTGAAGTTGAGCCCAACGCCACGTCATCACGCACGCCGCCACGATGAGCGGTATCGCCAGGAAGGCCGCCACCATCTCGACGGCATGGGCCTTGGGCGCGTCCCACCAACGCGCGAAGAGCGACGGGATCGCGGCGATGCAAGCGATGAAGAGCGCGTACATGGCGAGCGCACCAGGAACGAAGTGGCGCGCCGCCTCGCTCATGCCGTCGCCGAAAACCGCGCTCAGCACTCCGTAGATCACCGTGCCGCCGAGCGTCATGCCGAGCATCAGCCCCGCGTGCGGGCGGTCATCGGACGGGCGCGCCCATGCCAATGCCGCGAGGAACGCGAGTGGCGCCGCAATCATCGCCGCGACCATCAGCGCGACGAAGACCGACATCGGTATCGCCACCGACAACGCGAAAAGCGGCGAGAACGACCACAAGGGGAGCATGGCCACGCCCGCGAAATGCACGTCGCCGCGCGTGCCGAGGTAGCCGGGCGAGAGCCCGTACATCGTGGGCGCGACCTTGGCGAGCGCGCGCGCGAGCGCGATCGGCTCCTCGGGCAGGAAGCGCAGGAACGCGTACGTGGGCACCAGGAAAACCTCGGGGCACGACTCGCCCAGGCTCTCGCCGCGCTGCAGGTACCAGCTGGCGCCGATCAGCGGCTTGCAGCGCTCGGGAAGCTTGAGGATCTGCAGCGCGCGATCGGGCTGCGCCGAGGCGGGCAGGACGACGCCCATGTACGTGTTGGAGCGGTTCACGCTGGCGATGATGGTGGCGCGCGGCAGCACGGTGAAGGACACGAGCGACGCGGCGAGGGCAAGGATGAAGGTGGCGACCGTCATCTCGGTGGAGCGGCGCCACAGCCACGGCCAGGCGGCGAGCACCAGCGCCGGGCCGAGGAGCGCGTACTGCTCGCGTGAAAAGGCGAGCATCGCGACTGCCATGGCGAGCAGCGTCCACGCGGCGTGCTTGCCGCGCGCGGTGAGCGCGAGCGCGGCGGCGGCGCCCACCACGGCATAGATCGCCCAGATGGCGCCGAACTCGGTATAGAACGTGTTGTACCAGAGGGTAGCCACCGGATCGGCGACCACCAGCGCAAATGCCAGCCCGTGCACCAGCGCCGCGAGGGGATGGCCGTGCAACGCGAATGCGATGACGAGCGCGGCGAGCCCGAGGAGCGTCACCTTCGCGTAGCCGATCCACTGCAGGCGGAATTGTTGAGGGTCCTTGCCCATTGCGCGCGCCACCGACATCGCCGCTGCCGCAATCCCGACCTCGGTGGAGAGGGAACAAAGCCCCCAACGCCTCTCGCCCGCCTTGTAGGTCGCGATCGGCCCTTCGGGGCTTCTCGCGTCGGGCTCGGGCGTGTCCGGATGCAGCCCCACGCATGCCGTGGTGCGGACCATGTCGTAGTTGTTCGCGTAGCCCATGGCCGGATCGTGCGCGACGAGCAAGCCCGCGCGCAGGAGTCCCACCAGCACCAGCACGAGGCCCACCCATTCGCGACGTAACGCCAAGCTCACCCACCCCCTCGTTCGTTTCCGGGCCACAGTGTAAGGCACCCGGCAAGCGCGACGAGGTCGGGGACTCCATGCGTATCAAGCCCTCGACCTTCGTGAACGCGCCTCGCCCGCAAGCTCTCGAAGCGCACGCGCATCTCGGTGGACGTCTTCAACGTGTTCGACCGGCGCGTGTCCGACGTCGACTATTTCTCCGCCGCGCGGCTTGCGCGTAAAGCTGCGGACGACCTTCTAGAAAGTCGTGCCAGGTACGACATTTTCTCCCCGGTGGTAGACCTTGTCGCTCGCCAGCACCGTCGAGGGCGCGTACGCCTCCTTGCCGCGCAGCGCCGCGTAATAGGGGGCGAAGTCCGGCGCCGTGGCCTCGAAGAGTTGCTCGAAATCGCGGATCACGAAATAGGTTTCCTGGTACGTGTCGATCTTGTAGCGGGTCCGCATGATTCGCAGGAGGTCGAATCCGATGCGGTTGGGCGCGGGGCTTTCGAGGCAGTAGCCGATCTCGCCACCCGAGGACAGGATGCCCGCGCCGTAGGTGCGCAGCCCGCGCGGCGTGTCGATGAGGCCGAACTCCACCGTGTACCAGTAGAGGCGCGAAAGCTTTTCGATCGCGCCCAGCTCATGCGCCTTGATGCCGCCGCGGCCATACGCCTGCATGTAGCTGGCGAACACCGGGTTGAAGAGCATCGGCACGTGGCCGAAGAAGTCGTGGAAGATGTCGGGCTCGACGATGTAGTCGAATTCGTCGGGATCGCGCAGCCACACGGTCACCGGGAAGCGCCGGTGGGCGAGATGGTCGAAGAAAGTCAGGTCGGGGACCAGGCCCGGCACGGCGACCAGCCGCCAATCGGTGGCGCGCCCCAGCTTCGCGTTGATGGCATCGAAGCGCGGGATGCCATCGCCGAAGTCGAGCGTCTTCAGCGTGGCGGAAAATTCGTCGCACGCGTAGTCGGGAATGAGCGCGGCCTGGCGCGCGTAGAGGCGGCGCCACAACGCGTGCTGATCCTGCGAGTAGCCGTCCCAGTCCTGATCGACCGTGTGGTCGGCGCGCATGCGGCTGTAGTCGCCGCGAAGCTTGTGGCCCGTCTCGCCTGTCACGGCTTGTAGCGCTCCACCTTCTGCTCGATGGCGCCGAAGACACTCGTGCCCTCGGAGTCGCGCATCTCGATTTTCACCGTGTCGCCGAAATCGAGGAATGGCGTCTTCGCCGCCCCACTCTCGACCTGCTCGACGAGGCGCGCCTCCATGAGGCAGGCATAGCCTACCGAGAGGTCCTGGTTGGAGATGGTGCCGGTGCCGATCATCGTCCCCGCGGCGAGGTCACGCGTCTTCGCGGCGTGCGCGATCAGCTCGTGCAATCCGAACTGCGCATCGACGCCCGCGTTGGGGCTGCCGAGCTTCCTGCCGTTCACCTCGCAAACCAGCGGCAGGTGCAGGCGCCCGTCCTTCCAGAGCGCGCCCAGCTCGTCGGGCGTCACCGCCACGGGTGCCAGCGCATTGGCGCCCTTGCCGTTCACGAAGCCGAAGCCCTTGGCGAGCTCGGCCGGGATGAGGCGGCGGAACGACACGTCGTTCACCAGCGTGATGAGGCGCACCGCCGCGCCCGCCTCGTGTGGCGCGGCGCCCATGACGACATCTCCCACGATCGCCACCACTTCGCCTTCGAGGTCGATGCCCCACTCGTTGGAGAGCACGCGGATCGGATCGCGCGGGCCCATCATGGCGCCGGCCCCGCCCTGGTACATGAGCGGGTCCTTGTAAAAGCTTTCCGGGACCTTGTCGTTGCGCGCGCGGCGCACGCGCTCGACATGCGAGAGATACGCCGAGCCGTCGAGCCACTCGAAGGCACGCGGCAGCGGGGCCGCGACCTGGCCGCCCATGAGCGCGGCATGGAAATCGAAGGCGTGGCGCTCGTTTCCGGACTCGAGCGACGCCGCGATGTCGCGCAGCTTCGGCTCGACCACATCCCAGTTCTCGAGGGCCTGCTGCATCGTGGCCACGGCGCCGGTCGCCTTCACCGCGCGCTTCAGGTCGCGATCGACCACCACCAGCGTGCCGTCGCGGGTCGGACCCTTGAGGGACGCGAGCTTCACGGCGAGGCCTTGTCGAAGCCCGCCCACGCCTCGTCGTAATCCTGGTCGAGCGTAGGCGACGCGAGGGCGTACGCGGTGGGCTCGAAGAGATAGCGGCTCTCGAACATGAAGGCGAGCGTGTCGCCGAGGTAGTGGGGCTTCAACTCCGCGGCGACGGCACGATCGTAGGAGGCGCGATCGGGGCCGTGGTTGCTCATGGCGTTGTGCAGGCTCGCCCCGCCCGGCACGAAGCCGCCTTGCTTCGCGTCGTACTCGCCCTTCACCAGGCCCATGAACTCGCTCATCACGTTGCGGTGGAAGTACGGCGGCCGGAACGTGTGCTCGGCCACCGTCCAGCGCGGCGGGAAGATCACGAAGTCCACGTTCGCCACGCCCGGGGTCTCGGAGGCGGAAGTGAGCACGGTGAAGATCGAGGGATCGGGGTGGTCGAAGGAGACGGTGTTGATCGCGTTGAAGCGCGCGAGGTCGTACTTGTACGGGTAGTAGTTGCCGTGCCACGCCACCACGTCGAGCGGCGAATGGTCGAACTGCGCGCTCCACAGGTGCCCGCCCAGCTTGGCGATGACCTCCATCGGCGCGCTGCGATCCTCAAACGCCGCCGAGGGCGCGAGGAAATCGCGCGGTGCGGCGAGCCCATTCGATCCGATCGGCCCCAGGTCGGGGAGCCGGAACGGCGCTCCATAGTTCTCGCACGCATAACCGCGCGCGGCAGCGTCGATCTCGACGCGAAACTTGATCCCGCGCGGAACCACGGCGATCTCGCCCGGGGCGACTTCCAGGATGCCGAGCTCGGTGACGAGGGTGAGGCGCCCTTCCTGCGGGACGATCAAGAGGTCGCCGTCGGCGTCGTAGAACACGCGGCTGCCCATCGAGCGATTAGCCGCGTACAGGTGCACGCCCGCGCCGTGCTGGGCACGCGCGTCCCCGCAGCTCGCGTAGCTCGCCATCCCGTCGACGAAGTCCGTGGGCTCCGTGGGTATCGGCAACGGGGACCAGCGCAGGCGGTTGGGAGAGCACTCGACTTCGAGGCAGGGCGCGGTGCGCCAATGCCCTTCGCCGATGCGCCGGAAAGACGAATGCATCGCGCCGGGCCGCAGCCGATAGAGCCAGGAGCGCAGGTTGTGGGAGCGGGGTGCGGTGAAAGCCGAGCCCGAGAGCTGCTCGGCATACAAGCCGAACGGCGCCTTCTGCGGGGAGTTCTGGCCGACGGGGAGCGCGCCTTCGACCGCTTCGGATTCGTGGTGCGCGCCGAAGCCCGACAGGTACTTCAGGCGCGTGCCGAGGGCGGCGCCGTTCAAATGACCCCGCGAGCGATCTGGTCCGCCTCGATCGATTCGAACAGGGCGCGGAAATTCCCCTCGCCGAACCCCTCGTTGCCCTTCCTCTGGATGATCTCGAAGAAGATCGGCCCGATGACGGTCTCGGTGAAGATCTGCAGCAGCTTGTCCTCGTGGTGGTCCTTGTCCATGCCCTCGCCGTCGAGGAGGATGCGGTTCCTCTTCATGCGCTCGAGGTCCTCGCCGTGGTCCCTCACGCGCGCGTTCACCCGCTCGTAGTACGTATCGGGCGTGTCGAGGAAGCGCACGTCCCTCTCGCGAAGCTCCTCCACCGTCGCGAAAATGTCGTCCGCGGACAGCGCGATGTGCTGGATGCCCTCGCCTTTGTATGCGTCGAGGTATTCCTGGATCTGCGAGCCCTTGTCCGAAGGCTCGTTGATCGGGATGCGGATCTTGCCGCAGGGGCTGGTCAGCGCGCGCGAGGTGAGCCCCGTCTTCTTCCCCTGGATGTCGAAGTAGCGGATCTCGCGGAAGTTGAAGAGCTTCTCGTAGAACCGCGCCCACGTGTCCATGCGCCCGGAATAGACGTTGTGCGTGAGGTGGTCGACCTCGACCAGGCCCGCGCCCTTCGGATGCTGCTCGCGGCCCTCGATGGGGACGAAATCCACGTCGTAAATGGAGAGGTTGCCCCCGCCCCCGCCAGGGTAGCGGTCGACGAGATAAATCAGGCTGCCGCCGATCCCCTGGATCGCGGGGATGTTGAGCTCCATCGGGCCGACGGTGCCCTGGTGCGGCTTGGCGCCCAGCTCGATGGCGCGCCGGTAGGCCCTGGCCGCGTTCTTCACGCGCATCGCGAAGGCGCAGACCGAGGGACCGTGCACGCGCGCGAACGACTGCGCGAAACTGTCGGCCTCGCGATTGACGATGAAGTTGACGCGACCCTGCCGGTACAGCACCACGTCCTTGGAGCGGTGGCGCGCGACGGCCGAGAAACCCATCTGCTCGAAAAGCTCGCCGAGCAGCTCCGGGTTGGGAGCGGTGTACTCGATGAACTCGAATCCGTCGGTCCCCATCGGGTTATCAGGGGCGGATGCGCTGCCGGTGTCGTTCATGACGATCCCTCGCAATGTCGGCGGATTCTACGCCGATTCGACACCGCTTCCGCCTCGCGAATTCCCTCCGGCACATAGTTGACGCCTAAACTATTGATGGCTAAAGTAGTCGATTCGAGCGTTTCGCCACTCCCTGGAGGCGCATGCGCATTGCCTGCGTCGGCGGCGGCCCGGCGGGCCTGTACTTCGCCCTGCTGATGAAGAAGGCCGATTCGCGGCACGAGGTGACCGTGCTCGAGAGGAACCGCGCCGACGACACCTTCGGCTGGGGCGTGGTCTTCTCCAGCCAGACCCTCGGCAACCTGGAAGTGGCGGATGCCCAGACCCACGCCGGCATCGTCCGCGCCTTCAACTACTGGGACGACATCGACGTCCACTTCAAGGGGCGCACCGTCACCTCCGGCGGGCACGGCTTCTGCGGCATCGGCAGGAAGCGCCTGCTCAACATCCTGCAGGCGCGCTGCGAGGCGCTCGGCGTGAAGCTCGCGTTCGAGGCCGACGTGAAGGACGTGGAGGCGATCGACGCGGACCTCATCGTCGCCTGCGACGGCTTGAACAGCGCCATCCGCACCCGCTACGCCGCGACCTTCCAGCCGGACATCGAGCTTCGCAAGTGCCGCTTCGTCTGGCTCGGCACCCACCAGCGCTTCGACGCCTTCACCTTCGCCTTCGAGAAGACCGCGCACGGCTGGTTCCAGGCGCACGCCTACCAGTTCGACGCCGACACCTCGACCTTCATCGTCGAGACTCCGGAAGAGGTCTGGCGCGCGGCGGGCCTCGACCGGATGGAGAAGGAGGAGTCGGTCGCCTTCTGCGAGCGCCTCTTCGCGAGATACCTCGGCGGGCACGCGCTCATGTCCAACGCGCATCACCTGCGCGGCTCGGCGCAATGGATCCGCTTCCCGCGCGTCGTGTGCAAGACGTGGATTCACGCGGAAGGCAGGACGCCGATCGTCCTCATGGGGGACGCCGCGCACACCGCGCACTTCTCGGTGGGATCGGGCACCAAGCTCGCCCTCGAGGACGCCATCGAGCTCGCCGACACGTTCACGGCGCGCGGCACGGCGGACATCCCCGGCGCGCTCGCCGGATACGAAGCGGTGCGTGCGATCGAGGTCCTCAAGATCCAGAACGCGGCGCGCAACTCGACCGAATGGTTCGAGAGCGTCGAGCGCTACGCAGGCTTCGAAGCCGAGCAGTTCGCCTACAGCCTCCTTACGCGCTCGCAACGCATCTCGCACGAGAACCTGCGCCTGCGCGACAAGGGCTACGTCGAGCGCGTGGAGACGTGGATGGCGCGGCGCAGCGGCGCGGGGGCCGAGCCGATCCCGCCGATGTTCACGCCCTTCAAGCTGCGCGCACTGACGCTCGCCAACCGCGTGGTGGTCTCGCCGATGGCGCAGTACTCCTGCATCGACGGCACCCCTGACGACTACTACCTCGTCCACCTCGGCGCGCGCGCCCATGGCGGCGCGGGCCTGGTGTTCACCGAGATGACGTGCGTCTCGGCGGACGCGCGCATCTCCCCCGGCTGCGGCGGCATGTACGCGCCGGAACACGAGGCCGCGTGGAGGCGCATCGTCGATTACGTGCACACGCGCACGCCGGCAGCGATCGGCATGCAGCTCGGCCACGCCGGGCCCAAGGGCTCGACGCAGTTGGGCTGGCAGGAGGCCGACGAACCGCTGGCGCACGGCAACTGGCCGCTCATCGCACCCTCGGCGATCGCCTACGGCCCGAGTAACCAAATGCCCGCCGCCATGACAAAAGCCGACATGGCGCGCGTCACCGCGGATTTCGTGGGCGCCACGATCTCGGCGGCGGGGTGCGGCTTCGACTGGATCGAGCTGCACTGCGCGCACGGCTACCTGCTGTCATCCTTCATCTGCCCGCTCACCAATCGACGCGACGACGAGTACGGCGGGCCGCTCGCGAACCGCTGCCGCTTTCCGCTCGAAGTGTTCCGCGCGATGCGCGAGGCGTGGCCGGCCGGCAAGCCCATGTCGGTGCGCATCTCCGCGCACGACTGGGCGCCCGGCGGCAACACGCCCGACGACGCCGTGGAGGTCGCGCGCCTCTTCAAGGAAGCCGGCGCCGACATGATCGACGTGTCCTCGGGGCAGACCACGCGCGCGGCGAAGCCCGTCTACGGGCGCATGTACCAGACGCCCTTCGCCGACCGCATCAGGAACGAGGTCGGCATCGCCACCATCGCGGTGGGCGCCATCTTCGAGCCGGATCACGTCAACAGCATCATCGCCGCGGGCCGCGCCGACCTCTGCGCGCTCGGGCGCCCGCACCTCGCGGACCCGTACTGGACGTTGCATGCCGCGGCCGCGCTCGGCTATCGCGGCATCGCCTGGCCCGAACAGTACCTTTCCGGGCGCGACCAGCTCTACCGCAACCTCGAGCGCGCGGCGCAGCTGGCGAACGAACGGCCCGAAGCCAATGGCTGACCTCGCCGGCAAACGCGCGATGCTGAAAGCCGCGGACCGCAGCGACCTCGAGACGCGCATGAGCGACGAGCACCACCAGTCGCTAAAGCTCTGGCTGCGGCTCCTCGCGTGCGCCAACCTGATCGAGGCCGAGGTGCGCGGGCGGCTGCGCGCGGAGTTCGACACCACGCTGCCGCGCTTCGACCTGCTGGCGCAGCTCGAGCGCCACGCCGACGGCCTCAAGATGAGCGAGCTCTCGCAGCGCCTCATGGTGACCGGCGGCAACGTCACCGGCATCACCGACCAGCTCGAGAGCGAGGGTCTCGTGGTGCGCGAGTCCGACCCCGCGGACCGGCGCGCGTACACGGTGAAGCTCACGCCGGCGGGCCGGCGCGCGTTCGCGCGCATGGCCACGGCCCACGAGGAATGGGTGGTCGAGCTTTTCGCGGGCCTCTACGCCGGCGAGAAGGAGCAGGTCTATCGGCTGCTCGCCAAGTTGAAGCTCTCCCTCGAGAAGGAGAAGAAGAAATGAAGACCGCCGCCGGCTACCGCGCCACGCACTTCCTCTGGGAGGTCGTCGGCAAGGTCGCGACCCTCACCCTCAATCGCCCCGAGCGCAAGAACCCGCTCACCTTCGAATCCTATGCGGAGCTGCGCGACCTGTTCCGCGCCCTCGCTACCGTGGATGACGTGAAGTGCGTCGTGATCGGCGGCGCGGGCGACAACTTCTGCTCAGGCGGCGACGTTCACGAGATCATCGGCCCGCTCACGAAGATGGACGCGCCGGGCCTCGCGCGCTTCACCACCATGACCGGCGACCTGGTGAAGGCGATGCGCGCCTGCCCGCAGCCGATCGTGGCCGCGATCGACGGCGTGTGCGCGGGCGCCGGCGCCATCATCGCCATGGCCTGCGACCTGCGCCTGGGGACCGCGCGCAGCAAGGTGGCGTTCCTCTTCACGCGCGTGGGACTCGCGGGGTGCGACATGGGCGCCTGCGCGATCCTGCCGCGCATCGTGGGCCAGGGACGCGCCGCGGAGCTCCTCTTCACCGGCCGCTCGATGGCGGGCGATGAGGCGAGCGCGTGGGGCTTCTACAACCGGCTATGCGCACCGGAATCGGTGCTCGCCGAAGCGCAGGCCCTGGCTGGCGAGCTGGCCGCGGGGCCCACGTTCGCGCACGCGATGACCAAGAAGATGCTGCACCGGGAGTGGAACATGGGTGTCGACGAGGCGATCGACGCGGAGGCCGAAGCCCAGGCCTTGTGCATGACGAGCCGCGACTTCAAGCGCGCGTACGAGGCGTTCGCCGCCAAGCGCAAACCCGTGTTCGAGGGCGACTGACATGACCCCCGCGGGCGACAGGACCTGGCTCGACTGGCCGTTCTTCGAGGAGCGCCATCGCGCGTTCGAGCGCGAGATCGGCGCGTGGGCGGCGAAGAATATCGATGACGATCACGGCGACGACGTCGATGACGCCTGCCGCGAGCTGGTGGGCAAGCTCGGCGCCGGCGGCTGGCTCGCGCACGCGGTGGGCGGCACCGCGCATGGCGGCGCCGCCGACGCCATCGACACGCGCGCCATCTGCATCGCGCGCGAGACCCTCGCCCGCCATTCGGGCCTCGCCGACTTCGCCTTCGCGATGCAGGGCCTGGGATCCGGGGCCATCAGCCTCGTCGGGACCGAGGAGCAGAAGCGACACTACCTTCCGCGCGTGGCCCGGGGCGAGGCGATCGCCGCCTTCGCGCTCTCCGAGCCCGGCGCGGGCTCGGACGTCGCCGCGATCGAATGCGCGGCGAGCCTGGAGGGCGACGTGTACGTGCTCGACGGCGAGAAGACATGGATCTCCAACGGCGGCATCGCGGACTTCTACGTGGTGTTCGCGCGCACCGCGCAGGCGCCCGCCTCGCGCGGCATCTCGGCCTTCATCGTCGATGCGGGCACCCCGGGCTTCACGATCGCCGAGCGCATCGAAGTCATCGCCCCGCATCCGCTCGCGCGCCTCGCGTTCCAGGACTGCCGCATTCCGCGCTCGAGCCTTCTCGGCGCGCCCGGCCAGGGCTTCAAGCTGGCGATGCAGACGCTCGATGTCTTCCGCACCTCGGTGGCGGCCGCCGCGCTCGGCTTCGCGCGCCGCGCGCTGGCCGAGGCGATGGCGCGTGCCACGAGCCGCGAGATGTTCGGCGCGACCCTGGCCGAATTCCAGATCACGCAGGCGAAGCTCGCGCAGATGGCCACCGGCATCGACGCCGCGGCACTCCTCACCTATCGCGCCGCCTGGCAACGCGACCAGGGCCGCGGCGTGACGCGCGAGGCGGCGATGGCGAAGATGACCGCGACCGAGACCGCGCAGCAGGTGATCGACGCCGCCGTGCAGATGTGCGGCGCTATGGGCGTGGTGAGCGGCGCTCCGGTGGAGTCGCTCTACCGCGAGATCCGCGCGCTACGCATCTACGAGGGCGCGACCGAGGTGCAGGGCCTCATCATCGCGCGCGAGATGCTGAAGGGTTCGAAACCGTGAGCGCGCACGTCGATACCTTCGCCCGCGACCACCTGCCGCCTCGCGACCAGTGGCCCGAGTTCCTCTTCGAGCTGCCCGAGCTGCAGTATCCGCGGCACCTCAACTGCGGGGCCGAGCTCCTCGATCGCATGGTCGATTCGGGGCGCGGCGAGCGCACCTGCATTCGCGCGCCCGGCATTTCCTGGAGCTACTCGGATTTGCTCGACAAGGCCAACCGCATCGCGCGCGTGCTGGTCGAAGACATGGGTGTCGTCCCCGGCAACCGCGTGCTGCTGCGCGGGGCGAATAACCCGATGATGGCCGCGTGCTGGTTCGCGGTGGTGAAGGCGGGCGCGATCGCGGTGGCGACGATGCCGCTCTTGCGCGCGAAGGAGCTCACCGACGTCGTCGCCAAGGCGAAGGTTTCGCACGCGCTTTGCGACCTTCGG
>JANLXC010000015.1:0-11617 GCA_031364925.1 Burkholderiales bacterium
ACCGATCCACGACAACCGAAGCCGCTATTCCACATTCCCGGTGAGCCCGGCCAGGGTGAATCCGGCGGCGCGCAGATGGTGCGCGTGTGCAACGGGTCCGACCTTCCGAAGGGCGACAAGGCAAAGGTCTATCTGCTGCGCGCCTACGGCAACGCCGCGCACGAGATCTGGGACGTGACCGAGCCCGCCAAGCCCTCGCTCCTTACCACCTTCAACGTCGGCGTGCGCGCGCTCGACATCCGCGACCCGTACCACCCCAAGGAGATCGGCTACTACATCCCCGCGGTGAACGAGAAGACCGACAAGCGCTGCGTGGGCGATCGCTGCAAGGTGGCGATCCAGACCAACAACGTGGACGTGGACGACCGCGGCTACGTCTACATCGTCGATCGCGCCAACACCGGGCTGCACATCCTCGAGCTCACCGGCGAGGCGCGCAAGTCCGCGAACCTCCCCTAGGGCTTCTGCGCGGGCGCGGGTTTGGCAGGCACGGTGCGGTCGGGGTCGCGATTCGCCGTGCCGGCCTTCATGGAACGCTGGACGGACATGACCATGCCGACTATCACGATCAACACGATGATCGCGATGGCCATGAGGACTCGCTTGGACATGTGTGATTCTCCGACTATCGGACCAAGGGGCGCAGCATCCACCGAGTGCCGGTTTCCGAGTGCTGGGTCCCGGCGATGCTCCATCCCGCTGCGGATTTGGGTCCACGGGGAAGCAATGGCTGCGCAAAAAGTGGCGGCGGCATCGGGTCCACCCGCTTATGCCCGTCCAGCATCCAATCGTGTTCGTCGCAGATCGCCTCTGCCGCACTTGAATCCCCGGGAAGGCGCTTGCGCGAGTAAGCACATAGAAGTGTCAGCTTGCGTTCCTCGCAGCACTCAGTCCAAAGCTGCTCAACACGAATAGTGGCCGCAAGCTCGTCATCTGCCATCAGGAGATCGACGATCTCCCCGAATGCACGCACCTCACGCCCGCCCGCTTGCGCACGATCCAGATATTCACCGATGACCTTCTTGAACAAGTGTTCATCCGGCCACCCCCTCACCATGAATTTGTGCAGGATCTCGCTCGCAAGGACGGGGATGTAACGGTCTTGCCAGAGCGCGCGATCGAGCTGCAGGTGCGAGGACTGCAGCCGAATTTGGAGGTCCTGAAGGTGGCGCGCCGTGGCAAAAAGCACGACCCCGTCGCCTGCGCGAAGCCCGCAGGTGACGAAGCATACGAGGGACTCCATGAACGTAAACTCATCCTCATAAATCTGGAGGATGTGATGGTGCTCGGGGAATTGAACCGGATCACAAGCCGGAGGAATCGTTGACTCGTCGTCAGCTGGCTCATTGCTCATGATCGATCGTACCCTCCTCTCCACGAGGCTCATGTAGTCCTTTGACTACAAAGCCACTGAGGGGCCGCTGCTGATTGACGGTGGCGCCCCGAAGACGAATCGAACGTCCGACCTGCCCCTTAGGAGGGGGCTGCTCTATCCACTGAGCTACCGGGGCTGCGGGCGAAATTATCGCACCGTTAAGCGGGTCGTTCCCTGGCCCGTTGTCAGAGGCCTTGCGACAGGGTGCTGATGATCGGGCAGGCCCGCGGCCTTCGGCCCTTGGCGCACTCCTCGATGAGCCCCTCGAGGAGCAGCCGCATGCGGTTCAAGTCAGTGATGCGCGCCGTGATCAGCGACAGCTTGTGCTGGGCCAGCTTGCGGGTCTCGGCACAGCTCTGGCCGTCTTCAAGCATCAGCAGCTTTCCGACCTCTTCCAGCGTGAACCCCAGTTGCTGCGCGCGTTTGATGAACTGCAGCCGCGCAATTGTCGAAGCGCCGTATCGCCGCACGGACCCGGGCCGGCGCTGGGGTTCCGAGACCAGCCCGAGGCTCTGGTAGTAACGGATCGTTTCCTTGTGGATGCCCGCTTCCTTCGCTACCTGGCCGATGGTGAGATTGTCCAAATGGATCTCCCTGGGTCGCTTGACCCTGTAGGACCCTACAGGGATTAGTCTCGATCATCGCCACATTGTTGCTGGTTCAACATCATGAAGACTCAGGCTTCCCTCGCCGCTGGTGTCCTTGCCGCCATTGGCGCGACCGCATGCTGCTTCGGCCCCTTGCTGCTTGTGAGCATCGGGTTCGGTGGCGCGTGGGCGGCCCGTCTGCAGGGTTTGTCCTCACTCCAGCCGGTCTTTATCGGGCTCACCCTGCTGTTCATGGGTTTCGCCTTCCACCGCCTGTATGTGAAGCCGCGCCAGTGCGCACCCGGCGAGGCCTGCGAAGTGCCGCAAGTCCTTGGCCGCCAGCGCATCGCGTTCTGGATTGTCGGGGCCGCCATCGTGTCGATGATCGTCTTTCCCTTCTATTCGCAGTATTTCATCTGAGGACTGATCCATGTTGAATCGATTCATCGCTGCCGTGGCAATCGCGGGAACTTTCCTGTCAGCTCATGCGGGCGAGCCGCAGAAGACCACGCTCGACGTGAAGGGGATGCACTGCGCGACGTGCCCGCTCACGGTGAAGGTGGTCCTCAAGAAGCAGCCTGGCGTGGACGAGGTGAAAATGGATGCGGACAAACACACGGCCGAGGTCAAATTCGATCCCGCCAGGACGTCGCCGGAGCGGCTCGCGAAGGTTGTCACTGAAGCGGGGTATCCGACGGCTTACCGGAAATGAACGCCGTGTCCCGGGTCGTTCTGCAAAGCACGCTGACCTGCCCGAAATGCGGCTTCCGCAAGGAAGAGACGATGCCGACCGACGCGTGCCAGTTTTTCTACGAGTGCGAGAATTGCAAGACACTGTTGCGGCCCGATGCGGGGCATTGCTGCGTTTTTTGTTCGTTCGGTTCGGTCAAGTGCCCGCCGATACAGGAGCAGGGTTCCTGCTGCTCCTAGGGTCCAGAGGTTGTTTCAAAAGCCCCTCAAAACGATGCATGACTTGCGCGATGTTCCTTGAGGGCGGCAAGCGCCTTCGCACACTGCGCGCACGCGGCTCGATATTCCGCCGATAGAGATTCCACGCGTGCAACGTTGCTTTGTGCTTGAAATCGAAGGCGTGCCTCGGCCCGCTCGCGCTCGGCGCGCGCAAGCGCGCGACCCAAATCAGCGCATTCATTGCATTCGGAATTCAAATGGCAATATGAATCGAGCGTCAGGCAGTCTGGCGCGAATTGCTCTGCGCGGCGTTCGAATGCGCCATGATTTGCGAGAGTCGAATCGTTGCGTTCGAGAAAAATCCCGAAAGCTTGTCGACAAGCGCCGCCGTCTCGACCTTGTCCTCGCAGTGATTCCGAAATAGCAGGAATGCATAGTCGGCGATGTCGTTCGCGACGAAAAACTTCCCGGGGCGGCAGAGCTCGGGAAGGCTTTCGATTTCCTGCGGGGAAAACTGCGCTACGTAGTCCTTCGCGACATTTACCACGTCGCCCTCGGTCGAGGCGCTGTCTAGTCGGTCTTGCCAACTGAAGGGCATGGGTTGCTCGCGCAGGCTGAACTGGAGGATCGACATTACTGACTGCTATTGAAGTGAGGTTGGTACACAATTCAAACGCAAGAAGGCCATCAAGTATGTAGGTCGTGCCGGGATACGGGAATGTCGGAAAGTTCCTACAGGGTTTCGCGTTTCGAAACTTGATGTTCAGCACCGTGGGAGATGGACCCGTGTCAGGCGGCCGCGAGCCGCGTCTTCGCGCGGCGCGCGATGAGATACATGCCGCCGGCCGTGGCGGCGAGACCCACCAGGCACAACGCCCACTTCATCGCCCCGCCTTCGTCGCCAAGGGCGTAGCGGCCCGCCCAGCCCAGGTAGACCTTGAAGATCATCGAAGGAAGAATGCCGACGAGCGTGCCGATTACGTAGTTCACGAATTTCACGCGCGTGGTGCCGAAGAGATAATTCTTCGCGCCGAAGGGCACCATCGGGCTCAGGCGCAACAGGGCGACGATCTTCCATCCGTCGGCCTCCAACGCCTTCTCGCACGCCTGGAAAGCCGTGAACCTGCGCGCCAGTACGCGAACCGTTGCGCGCAGCACGTGGCGCGCGATGAAGAAAGCGGCGATGGCCGATGTCATCGCCGAAGCCAGGGACACGGCGAAACCCCACGCAAGGCCGAACATCGTCCCCGCGGCGATCGGGAAGATCCACGCGGGAATGAGGAGCATGGTGGCGACGATGTAGAGCGCGGCGAAGATGAGGAGGCCTTCCCAGAGGCTCATCATCTCGATGCGATCCTCGACCACGTCGGCCCACTCGGCGACGGGCAGGAACTTGAATGCCGCGATCGCCGCGATGGCCACGAGGGCGAGTGCAACGAATTTCCAGGTAATGCGGCGAGGCTTGGCGCCCATGGTCTCGGTCGGGTACGAAAGGACGCAAATTGTCGCACGCGCTCATTCGATGCGAGGTTCGGGCAGCTCGCCCGTGCAGCGGCGTGTGCCGACCTCGAAAACTGCAAGCGCGTCCTCCCGAGCGGCTAGCGGGGGCACCTCAAGCGCGCTGGCGTGGTTTGCCTTGGAGTTGCTTGTCGGTGGTTCCCAGGATCTGCGAGAGGCGCACCGAGGCGTTCGAGAAGAATGAAGCCATCCGGTGCAATAGCGCCTCCGTCTCTTCAGAGTCGCCTTTGCACTCGTGGCTGACCAGCTGGAACGCGTAGGTGGTGACGTCGTTAGCGTCGAAGATCTTGCCTGGATGGCACGCTTCCGGAAGCGCGGCAATCTCGAAGCGGTCCCACGTTGCCAGGAAATCCCTCGCGATTTCGACTATATCGTGGACATCGGAGGCGTCGTCCAAACGGTCTTGCCAACTGACTGACATGGTGCAGTACTCGGTGTGCGCGGGACTAGGGTCTGTTTATGCACCAGATCTTCCTCCTGCAAGTGCCGGGAGTCTGTAGGAAGTGTCGACCGAACCGCTGTGGGAATTTCCCTACGTGGGCCTTCAGCGTGCTTCGGGAGCGTCAAGGGAATAGTCCGCATTGTTCGATGCCGCTATAATCGACCCTTTCGCTTGTCACCGGAGAGGTGGCAGAGTGGTCGATTGCGGCAGACTCGAAATCTGTTGTACAGCAATGTACCGGGGGTTCGAATCCCTCCCTCTCCGCCAGTTTGCTTTACAGGCCCGATGCGGCGCATCGGGCTTTTTCCATTCAATCGCAGGAGTGAAAATGGCCGAGATGAAGAAGATGGACGTGGTGCAGGGTTCCGGGGCGGAAGCCAAGTCCGGCCCGGTGAGGGTCCATTACACCGGTTGGCTGCACGATCCGGCCGCGGCCGACGGCCACGGCAAGAAGTTCGACAGCTCGGTCGATCGCGGGCAGCCGTTCGAGTTCGTGCTGGGCGGCGGCCAAGTCATCCGCGGCTGGGATGAAGGCGTGGCCGGGATGAAGGTGGGCGGCAAGCGCACCCTCATCATCCCCCCGGAGATGGGCTACGGCGCGCGCGGCGCGGGCGGCGTGATTCCGCCCAACGCCACGCTCGTCTTCGACGTGGAGCTGGTCGACATTCGCTAGGCGCATGTACACCGCCCGCATCACCTGGGAGCGCGGTGACGATGTCTTTATCGATCGACGGTTCCACCGCCGCCACACTATCGCCTTCGACGGTGGCGTGACGATCCCGGGGTCGTCGTCGCCCCACGTGGTGCGCCCGCCGATGTCGGACGAGAGCGCCGTGGATCCGGAGGAGATGTTCGTCGCCTGCCTCTCCAACTGCCACATGCTATGGTTCCTCGACCTCGCGTCGCGCGAGCGCCTGCGGGTGGATCGCTACGTGGACGAAGCCGAGGGCGTGATGGACACGAATGCCGAGGGCAAGCTTGCCATGACGCTCGTAACACTGCGTCCGAGGGTCGATTTCTCCGGCGACAGGATGCCGACGCGCGAAGAAGTCGAGCGCCTGCACCATCGAGCGCACGGGGAGTGCTTCATCGCGAGCTCGGTGAAGACCGAGGTGCGCGTCGAGCCGCGCTAATCGCCTATCAGGCGTGCCCGCCCGTTGCTCGCAAGTCATAGAGCATCCCGAAGTCGACGATCAGCTCTTCCAGGAGCGCCGCGCAGCCCTTGGCGCACTGCGGCGGCATCACCAGCTCCCAATTGGGCTCGTTGTCGTCCCGGCGGTCCACGCGGAACGGCAGCTGCACGAAGCATGCATTGCAGTCCGGCGATTGGCGCCGTCGGAATTCGCGTTGGAGCAGCACATACAGATCGGCTGCGTCGATCTCGGTCCGGATGTTCATTTTCCCGTTCAAGGTGAGATTCATTGAACGATTGGACCGTCGACCCGCGAAATGTGCGATCAAGCCCTGTTTCGGTTGTCACTAACCGCGCACGCTGCCGCTGTAAGTATTAGAACGAGCCGGCTGGGCTCAGGGAGCGCCGCTGTCCACGTGGCGCGGACCGATGATCCGGCGCTGCACGTCATACAGGCGGTCGCGCCAGCGATCGATGCGATAGCCCTGCGACTCCGACTTGATCTCGGTGGTCTCGTCGTCGTAGGCGACACGGTGGAAGTCCAAAGTGAGCGCGATGCTGTCGAACACGGCGAACTCCGCGAGCTTGCAGGCGCGTTTGCGCGAGGCGTCCACGGATCCCGGGTTGATGAAGTACTCGCGGCCGGCGCGAAGCGTCGTGGCGTGGCCGGCGCCGATCTCGCTCACGCGCTCGCCCTCGATCTCGACGACGCGCTGCTCATGGGTGTGGCCGAAAAAGCAGATGCGGATGCCGGGGAAGTCCTGGCGCAGGAATTCGACGTTCTGCTGGAAGTGCCGCGGGCGCGTCATGTACTGCTGCACGTCGCGAACGCCGCCGTGGGTGAGGAGGAACCGCCCCTCGAGCACCTGGTGCGAAGGCAGCGCCCGCAGCCAGGCGGTGCTGTCCGCGGAGAGCGTGCGGCGCGTGCGCATCAGGGAATGCATCGCCTTGTTGGAGCAGCGCTCGAAGCCCAGCTCTCCGGTGCCGATGAGGTCGTGGTTGCCGGTGATGCAGGTGATGTCGCGCTCGCGCAGGATGTTCACGCAGTCGTCGGGATCGGCGTTGTAGCCGATGATGTCGCCCACGCAGACGATGCGCTCGACGCGCCGGCGGTCGAGCTGGTCCAGCGCCGCGGCAAGCGCCTCGCGATTGCCGTGGATGTCGCCTAGGACGCCGTAGACCGCCATTGCCTCACCATCGAGAGCAGGCCGCTGCGGTACCAGCGGCGCACGAAGCGGAAAGCCCAGAAGCGGATCCAGGGGCCGGGATCGCGCCATGCGAAGAGGTTGTAGACCTTGGGCGAGCAGAGGGAGGCGAGCCAGGAGAAGAGACCCAGCTCGCCGCGCGCGTGGAGCTCGCGGAAGGCGCGCACGTCGAGCTCGAAGGAAACCCAGCGCAGCCCGACGCCGTAGTCGCCCGCGATGTCGGGCCGCGTGCCCTCCAACAGATAGTCGTAGGCGGTGCGCAGCAGGTTCACGCCGTTGGCCGCGCCCAGGTAATGCCAGAGGTTGAAGCGCGCGTTGATCTCGAGGAGGTACCAGCGCCCCGTGTCCGGGTCGCGCTTGAAGTCCATCTTGAAGACGCCCTTCAGCCCGATCTCGGCCGCAATCCGGGCCCCCAGCGCCCCGAGGTCCTTGTCGAATGTGAGCTCGATGAACGAGCTCTCGCCGGTACGCGTGGGAAAGGTGCGCAGCTTCCGGCCGATGAAGTGGTCGAGGACGCCACCCTGGAGGTCGGCGAAACCGTGGTACGACCAGATGCACGAGTCGTCGCCGGGGATGTATTCCTGGAAAGTCAGCTGCTCGCGGAAGTCCGCCACGCTCTGCTCGGCCGCGGCCTGCGCGCCCGAGGCGAAGATGAGCGCCTTGCCGTGGTGGAAAAGGGTGCGGCGCAGGAGCGAGTCGTGCCAGTCGACCTTGTTGGAGGGCTTCACCAGCACCGGGGCGCTGCACGCCGCGAGGCTCTCCCAGGCGAGCGATCGAGGCACCGGCAGCCCGCGGCTCTCGGCGAATTCCTGGAAGCGGTCCTTCACGAGGAGGGCGTCGGCCACCTCGGCGTCGTTGAGGAGCACGAGGAAGTAGCGCTCGAGGCGATCACGGTGCGCATGGATGAGCTCGAGGTAGTCGTCGCTGCCGTACATGAGCGGCACGCGGCGCCCGTACTTGGCGGTGAGCCGGTCGCCGATCCTTACCAGCGCGTCCACGGCGGCCTCGGCCTGGTCGGGCGGGGGCAGCAGGCAACGGCCCACGCAATACCGGGAGCCGAAAGCGGGCTCTCCCATGTCATGCGAGGCGACCACCGCGGGAATGCCGGCGAGGCCGAGCGAGCGCACCAGGCTCACGCCGCCCACCAGGAGGACAGGGACACGGTCGAGGCGGTGCAGTGGAAGATCGATCTGGGGTGGCATTTCGAGGGGCGCGTAGGACTTGACCCCACTGTAATGACGGCTGAATAACTGGCCATTGCGAAAATCAGCCAACGCATGGTCCGTCCGGACCATCCCCCCGCAGCGGCCGGGAAAGAATGGGTTTGTAGGCTTGCTTCCATGAACGTCGCCATCCACCAGCCCAACTTCGTGCCCTGGCTCGGCTATTTCGACCGCATGATCCGCGCCGACATGTTCGTGCTGCTCGATCATGTGCAATTCGAGCGCCGCAACTACCAGAACCGCTGCCTGATCCGCTGCGAGGACGAAGGCAAGTGGCTCACCGTGCCCGTGGTGCAGCTTTCGCAGAAGGAAAAGATCATCGACAAGATGGTCGACAACCCCGCGGACATCAGCGGCTCGCGCTGGTGGGGCCCGAACCACTTCAATACGCTGCGCTACGCGTATCGCAAAGCGCCGCACTTCGATCTTTACGCGCCGAAGCTGCGCGAGATCCTCGAGGCGCGCTGGGACAAGCTTCTCGACCTGAATCTCGCCACGCTCGACTTCGTGCGCGACGCGCTCGACATCCGCACTCCGATGGTGAGGAGCTCCGAGCTGCAGGTCGAAGGGCAGAAATCCGCGCTGCTGCTTGCGATCTGCCAGAAGGTCGGCGCTTCGGCCTTCCTCGGCGGCATGGGCGGCTCGCGCGACTACCTCGACAAAGAGGCGTTCGCCGCGGCAAACATGGGAACCATCTGGCAGCAGTTCACGCATCCGGTGTATGCACAGCCCGGCACCGCGCCCTTCATGAAGGGACTGAGTGTCCTCGACCTGCTCTTCAACTGCGGTCCGGCGAGCGCCGAGATCGTGCGCCAGGCCCCGCCCCGTGAAGATGAGCTCCTTGCAGCCTGACGACACCGCCCGCTGGTACGCGGACAAGGTGCGGACCTACGGCTTCGACCATCGCGGCCTGGGCTTCCGCAACAAATCCTCGCAGGCCAAGCGTTTCGAGGCGATGCTCGCCCTGGGGGAGCTGGACGACACGCGCATCCTCGACGTGGGCTGCGGCTTCGGCGACTTCCTTGAGTTCCTCGACGAGCGCGGCATCGAAACCGAATACACGGGTCTCGACCTCTGCGAGCCGATGGTGGTGCGATGCCGCGAGCGCTTCGAGCGGCGCGCGGGCCTGCGCACCGCGCGCTTCCTGGTGGGCGACGCGCTGGATTTCACGCCCGACGAGCACTACGACTACGTGGTCGCCAGCGGCCTCTTCGGACTCGATTCGGTGGGCGCGCGCGAGCGCATCCGCCCGACGCTCGAGCGCCTCTTCGCGTGGAGCCGCATCGGCTGCGCGGTGAATTTCCTCAGCACGCAGTCCCCGAATCCGGCCGAGGCGCGCATATACGTCGATCCGTGCAAGGCGCTCGAGGCGGCGTTGTCGCTCACGCCCGCCGCGCGCATCGACCATACATACCTTCCCAACGACTTCACGCTGTTCCTTTACAAGACACCCGCGTGGCAGGACGAACACTTCCCGAGGAAGCCATGAAGCGAGACAGCGCAGTCGCGGTCCTCCCCCAATCCCAGTCGCTCGCCTCGCGCTACGCGGGCCGCACCGTGGTGGCCATCGGAGCGCATCCCGACGACCTCGAGATCGGCATCGGCGGCACGCTCGCGAAGCTGCAGAAGAGCGGCGCGCACGTGGTGATGGTGGTCGCCTCCATCCCCAAGGACTTCGAGGTGCGCATGGAAGAAGCCAAGCGCGGCGCCGAGATCCTCGGTTGCGAGCTGAAATTCCTGATGGGCGACGGGCCGATGCGCCTCGAGGACATCAAGACCTGCGACCTGGTGGGCATGCTCGACGCCGTGATCCGCGACTACGAGCCGGCGGCCGTGCTCACCCACAGCAACGCCGACTTCCACAACGATCATTTGCTCATCTACAACGCGTGCCTGCCGACCCAGCGCCTGCGCTACTTCGATTTCTTCTCCTACCACCCCACCAACTGCCGCCCGGTGCCGGTGTCGTTCCATCCGCGCGCGTACGTCGACGTCTCCGAGACCATCGACGCCAAGATGCACGCCATCACCGCGCACGCGAGCCAGTTCGGCGGCCGCGGCCTCGATACCGAGATGTACCGCGAGTTCGCCCACGTCCAGGGCCGCATGATCGGCGTGCCCTACGCCGAGGGCCTGGACGTCAACCGGATGATCCTCGCCTAGCTCCACTCGTCGGGGACGAAAGGCCGCCGCGGGAGCGCCTCGGTATCATAGGGGCCCCGTCCATTCGCCCTGTCCGTCGATGCGCAACGCGCGCGGCTTCACCATTGTCGAGATCCTGGTCGTCCTCGTCATCCTCTCCATGGTGCTCGCCATGGCCGCGCTGGTGACGCGTGGCATCGCCGCCGGGCAGAAGCGCTCGATAACGACGACACGGCTCGCAGGCGTCGATGCCGCGATTGCCCAGTTCGTCGCGGTGCAGAAACGCATGCCGTGCCCCGCCGACGGCACCAAGGCTTCGGCCGACGTTAATGCCGGCGTCGAGATTGCACCCGTCGCCGCCGGGTGCAATGCGCAAACCAACGGGGTCGTGCCATGGCGCTCGCTCGGATTGGGGGAGCCGGACGCCACCGACGGCTGGGAGCGGCGCATGACCTATCGCACCGACCCGGTACTCGGCAAACCGAACGGCATGAACATGTCGGCATGCGATCCTGCGGGAACCGGCGCATTGGTGGCGGGCGCTTGCGACACGGCTTGCACCAGCAGCTCGGCACTCGCTTCCTGTACGCCGCCTGCCACGTTCGTCGCGGGCAAGGGTCTGAATGTGAGGACGGTGTCGGGGACGGTCGTCATGGATCCGGTCACTCCGGGCGTTAACACCGGCGCTGCCTACATTGTCGCGAGCCACGGTGAAACCGGCGGCGGCGGCTATCTCAACACCGGCGTGCTCTACACGGGCACCACCGTCGACGGCACCGCGGAAGCGAACAACTATGCGAACCTTGGCTTCACCGCGGGCGTGAGTTTCTATGTCGACGACTCCATCAACGAGAACCCCGGCGCCGCGACACACTTCGACGACATCCTGTCGCGGCCCTCGGTGCTCAGCGTGATCGCCAAGGCCGGGCTTGGCCCGCGCGCGCATTGATGCGGCGGCAGGAAGGCGCCGGCGGCGCCCTGATTGCCGTGATTATCGCGCTGGTGGCGCTCCTCATCCTCGCCGTGATGTCGTTAGCGCGTACCAGGACCGGCAGCGAGGAGCGCGAGCAGGCGACGGCGAAGC
>JANLXC010000036.1:0-6909 GCA_031364925.1 Burkholderiales bacterium
CAGCTCTGGCTGGACATCCTCCTGTCGTCCCGCCGCGTGCTCCTGGGCGTCGTGTGCGGCCTCGCCCTCGCGATCCCGGTGGGCTTTGTCCTGGGCTGGTATCGCGGCATCCGCGCCTTTGTCGACCCGGTCATCAACTTCTTCCGCGCGCTGCCGCCGATCGCGCTGATCCCGCTCGTGATCGTCTACTTCGGCATCGGCGAGCCGGCGCGCGTCTCGGTGCTCATCTACGCGGCGTTCTTCAGCGGCGTGATCGTGATCTACGAGGGCATCAAGCTGATCCCGCCGATCTACATCCGCGTGTCGAAAGCGCTGGGGGCCACGGACTTCGAGATCTTCAAGCGTGTCGTGATCCCCGCCGCCCTCCCGCACGTGCTCACCGCGTTCCGCATCGCCGTGGGCGTGTGCTGGACCACGCTGGTCGCGGCCGAGCTGGTGGCCGCGGAGCGCGGGCTGGGCGCGGTCATCGTGAGCGGCCAGAACTATTTCCAGGTGCCGACCATTTTCGTCGGCATCATCATGATCGGCACGGTGGCGCTGGTGATGGACAAGGTCCTGCGCCTCGCGACCGCTCGCCTTCTTGCCTGGCAGGAGACATTCTGATGAGCGCCTCCACGAGTCCCGTCGCACGCGTCAACTTCGATCGGGTTTCCAAGACCTACAAAGGGGCCCAGGGAGACGTGAAGGTCGTCTCGGACGTTTCCTTCTCGTTGGGCGAGGGCGACTTCGTCTCGCTGATCGGCCCCTCGGGATGTGGAAAGACGACGATGCTGCAGATGCTCGCGGGCTTCGTCGCGCCGGACACGGGCTCGGTTACCCTCGACGGCAAGCCCGTGACGGGACCCGGCAGCGACCGCGGAGTGATCTTCCAGGAGTACGGAGTTTATCCGTGGCTCACGGTGGAAAAGAACATCGAGTTCGGCGTCAGGCTCGCGAGTAACGCGAAGCCCGCACAGGAGCGCAAGCAGATCGTCGAACACTACGTGAAGCTCATGCACCTCAACGGCTTCGAGAAGGCGTACCCGAAGCATCTGTCGGGCGGCATGCGCCAGCGCCTCGCCCTCGCGCGAGCCTACGCGGTGAATCCCAACATCCTGCTGATGGACGAGCCCTTCGGCGCCCTCGACGCGCAGACCCGCCTCGCGCTGCAACTGCAGTTGATGGAGGTGCTCACCGAGGAGCGCAAGACCGTGCTCCTCATCACGCACTCCGTGGAGGAAGCGATCTTCCTATCCACGCGCATCCTCATCATCAGCGCGCGCCCGTCGCGGATCCTGCGCACCATCGACGTGAGCTTTCCCTATCCCCGCACCCCCGACCTCACGGCAACGCCGGAATTCCAGCGGCTGCGCCTGGAGCTCGAGGAAATCAGCATGCAGCAGTACGCCGAGCAGCAGAAGCTCGCCGCCAACGCCCGCTAGGGCCACAACAAGGAGATTCGCAATGAGCTCGTTCGCCTCCCGCCGCAAGACCCTCTCGCGCCTCGCCGCGCTCGCCGCGGCGCCGCTCGCCGCGAATCCGTTCGGCCGCGTCTACGCGCAGACCGCCAAGCCGATTCGCATCGGCTACATCCACATCCCGACCTGCGACGCGCAGATGTGGCTGATGAAGGAGCTCGGCACCTACGCCAAGGAAGGGCTCGACCCCACCTTCACGCGCTTCAACACCGGGATCGAGGGCTTCTCGGCGCTCGTGGGCGGCAGCGTCGACGTGCTCACGACCGGCGGCGTCACGCACAACTTCCCGGCGCGCGGCCAGGGCATCGTGGTCCTTCCCAACTGCGTCGAGTACGGCGGCCAGGTGTTCGGGCGCGGCGACGCGGGCGTTAACTCGCTGAAGGACCTCAAGGGCAAGAAGGTCGCGACAACGCTGGGCACCACCGGCCAGATCATCCTGCACACGGCGCTCAAGAGCGTGGGGCTCGATTCCACCAAGGACGTGGAGATCATCAGCCAGACGATGCCCGCCGCGGTGACCTCCTTTGTGACGGGAAGCGTGGCCGCGCTTTCGACGTGGGTGCCGTTCAACCTGCGCGCGCGCGAAGCGAAAACCGCGAAGCAGCTCGCGGAGGCGCACCAGTTCGCCCCGGCGGCCGGGTACGTGGTCGCGGCCTATTCCTCGACCCGCAAGGTCCTCGACACCAACCCCGACCTGGTGAAGCGGCTCGTGGCGGCGTGGGGCCCCGCCAACGACATGATGCTGAAAAAGAAGGAGGAGGCCGCCACCATCCTCCAGGCGAAGTACTACAAGGACGACATGGATATGGCGAACATGCGGGCCAACTTCGACGCGATGGACCTTTACGACGCCGGAAAGTGGTCGGCGATGATGAAGGACGGCGCGCTCGTCGGCATGCTGGATTCGGTCACGAAGATCTTCGTGGAGATCGGCGCGATGCAGGGGCCGCTGCCGGCCGTGAAGTACTCGGACTTCAGCTTGTTCGCGTCGACCTACAAGGCGTAAAGATGCAGGAAGCGTGGTGGCGTGAGCTCGACGCCGCTACGCTGCGCGCCGACCTTTTCGCGGGACTGCTGGGCGCGATCCTGGTGCTCCCCCAGGGCATCGCGTTCGCGACGCTCGCGGGGTTGCCGCCGCAGTACGGCATCTATACCGCGGTGATCCCGTGCATCGTGGCGGCGCTCTTCGGCTCGAGCCGCCACGTCATGTCGGGGCCCACCAATGCGAATTCCCTCGCGCTGTTCGCGATGCTCTCGCCGCTGGCCGTGGTGTCGTCGCCGGAATACATCGCTCTCGCGTTGACGATCACGCTGCTGGTGGGGCTCATGCAGATGGCGCTGGGCATGCTGCGCCTCGGGGCCGTCGCGAACTTCATCTCGCCCACGGTCCTGCTGGGATTCACGGCGGGCGCGGCGACTCTCATCGCGATCTACGCGTTGCGCGAGCTGCTCGGGTTGACCCTGCCGCCGGGCGCCCGCGCATTGGACGTGTTGGCGGCGGCGGCCGAGGCGCTCGTATCGCCCGGCCGGATCGACCTCCTCGCGGTTGCGGTTGGCGCGGCGACGATCCTCGCGGCCTCTCTCACGCGGCGCGTGGATCGCAGGCTGCCGTTCATGCTGGTGGGCCTCGCCGCGGGCACGCTCGTCGCATGGGCGGCGGCGAAGCCCGGGTTTCGCGAGCTGTTGCCGGCGACCCTGCACTACGATGTTGCGACCGTGGGGCCGATACCGGGCGCGCTTGCCCCCTTCTCGCTGCCGCGCATGGACTGGAGCCGGCTGTCCGACCTTCTCGGCATTGCCGGGGCGCTCACCATCGTCGCCCTGGGCCAGGACATCGCGATCGCCAAGGCGATCGCGCAGCGCTCCGGCCAGCGCATCGACGCCAGCCGCGAGTTCGTCGGCCAGGGCCTGTCGAACATCGTGGGCAGCTTCTTCTCGTCGTACATCTCGTGCGGCTCGCTCAACCGCTCGCTGCCGAACTTCGAGGCGGGGGCGCGCACGCCGCTCGCCGCGGTGTTCGCGGCCGTGCTGCTGGTCGCGCTGGTGGCCTTCACCGCGCCGCTCCTCGCAATGATCCCGCTCGCCGCGGTCGCCGCGTCGCTGCTGATGGTGGCCTGGTCGCTCTTCGATTTCGCCCGCTTCCGCGCCATCTTCGCGGTCTCGCGCGGCGAGTTCGCCATCGCGGCCACCACCTTGGTGGCGACGATCGCGGCGCGCCTCGAGCTCGCGATCATGTTCGGTACGCTGCTTTCACTGGTCGCCTATCTCTTCAGGACCTCGAGGCCGAACATGCGCGTCCTGCTGCCCGATCCGCGCTCGCCCGACCGGCGCTTCACACCGATAGAGGAGCTGGACCCGGCGCTCCAGGAATGCCCGCAGTTGAAGCTGGTGCGCATGGAGGGCTCCGTGTATTTCGCGGCGGTACAGCACGTGAGCGACACGCTGCTCGAGTTCCGCCGCGCCAACCCGGGCCAGAAGCACCTGCTGGTGATGGTGAAGAGCATGAACTTCATCGACGTCGCGGGCGCCGACGTGTGGGAGGCGGAGCTGCGTGAGCGCGTAGCGATGGGAGGCGGCCTCTATTTCCATCGGCCCCGCCAGCAGGTGCTGGAAATGTGGCGCAAGACCGGCTTCATCGAGAGACTGGGCGCCGATCACATCTTTCCCTCGAAGCGCGCCGCCCTCGCCGGGATCTATCCGCAAATGGACCGGGAAGTGTGCGCGCGTTGTACCGCGCGCGCCTTCGAGGAATGCGTCGCGTACGGGTCGACAGCCTAGCGCGCCCTGTACCCCTCGGCCTTCGCGGCGCTACATGACGATCTCGCTCGCCGGACATGCGCCAATTGCCTGATTCAGTGGGCGAACATGACCGCATTCCCTGTGTCCAATTCGCCATGCACGCATTCAAACGACTTTCATCGTGGCTTGTAGCTCTCACCGTACTGCTGCCGTGGCTGGCCCATGCGGAAAACTACTCCGACATGTGGTGGAACCCCGCCGAGTCGGGGTGGGGCGTCACGATCGCCGACCACGAGACGCAGCTCTTCGTGGTCTGGTACGCCTACGACACCGATGGCTCTCCTGTCTGGTTCACGGTCCCGGGCGGGACGTTCAGCGCCGACCGCCGCTTCTTCAACGGCGATCTCTACCGTACGACCGGCCCTTCGTTCGCCGGCGCGTTCAATCCGGCCGCCGTCGTCGCGACGAAAGTCGGTTCCGCTTCGTTCGATTTCTCGCCGGCGGGCGCGGCCGGCGGCCCGGCTCTTTTCACCTGGACGGTCGGGGGGCTCACGCGCACCAAGCAGATCCAGCGCCTGCCTTTCGGGAGCGCCGCGCCCAACTGGCCGATCGACAAGACCGACCTCTGGTGGAATCCCGCGGAGTCCGGATGGGGCCTCACGCTCGCCGAGCACGGCAACAACGTCTTCGGCGTGTGGTTCACGTACGCGCCCTCGGGACGTCCGCTCTTCATCACCATGCCCGGCGTGCAGTCGCGAACCGCCGATTCGTTCACGGGCGCGCTCTACACGACCACGGGGCCCGCGTATAACGCCGCGAGCTACGACCCCGCGCAAGTCCGCACCACTGCGGTGGGATCGGCGACGGTGCGCTTCACCGGGGATACCGGGACTTTCACCTCCACGGTAAACGGTGTCACGCAGGTGAAGACGATCACGCGGCAACCGTTCGGCAGCTCCACTCCTCCGCCGTTGCCAGTCGACCCCAAGCGCGTGGAGGAATCCAACGCGGCGGTGACCTTCAGCGGCGCATGGTCGAGGAGCGATTCGAGCTGGGGGTGGAGCGGAGGCTCCGCCATGCAATCCACCGCGGCCGGAGCGACCGCCTCGATCACCTTCACCGGCACCTCCGTACGCTGGATCGGCAGCCGCGGCCGGGGCATGGGAATCGCCACGGTCAGCGTGGACGCAGGACCCCCCAGGGAAGTGAACCTGTTCGCCCGCCCGACCGATGAGATCCACACGCCCATCGTCACGATCAACGACCTCACCGCCGGCCAGCACACGCTCACGATCACGGTGACGGGGCGGCGTGACAGCCAGGGCGAAGGAAACGTCGTGGTCGTCGATGCGTTCGATATCCAGCCGGGGACGACCGTGTCGCATTGGCAGGACACGAACCCCGGGCTCCAATTCAGCGCCGGCTGGACCAAGTCGACCGTCGCGAAGCCTTTCAGCGGCACCGGCGTCTCGAATGTGCCCGAGCTGCCGGTGAGCGCGCAGGAAACGCAGTCCGCGGGCGCAACTCTTACGGTCCCGTTCCGCGGGACCGCGATCCACTGGATCGGCTATCGCGGCCCGGACGCCGGCATCGCCACTGTCCAGGTCGACGGCGGCGCGGTGAGCGAGGTCGACCTGTATTTCCCGATCGGGAAGTACCAGCCGGTGGTGTTCACCGCGACGGGTCTCGCCGATGCGAACCACACGTTGATGATCACGGCGACAGGCAGGAAAAACGCTGCATCGAGCGCCGCCAGGGTCGTCGTCGATGCTTTCGACGTGATCACCCCCGGTCGGCGCTACGAGGAATACGACCCCTCGATCGTCTACACCGGCAGGGCGTGGACGCCTCACAACGACGCGCGGGTCTGGAGCGAAGGCTCAACCGCCACATCCAACGAGCCCGGTGCATTCGCGACCTTCAGCTTCACCGGTACCTCGGTGAGCTGGATCGGCTGCATGAAGGGGAGTGCCGGCGGAGTGGCCGACGTCTTCATCGACGGGGTTTTCCAGAGGCAGGTGAAGCTCAACCAGAGCTACCCCACCGAGGGCTACCAGATGACCGTCTTCAGGGCGGACGGGCTCACCAACGGCCCGCATACGCTCAAGATCCAGGTGGTCAACACCGACGGTTCGTACGTCGTGGTGGATGCTTTCGACGTACACCCGTAACTCCGTCGTTACTTCGCCTTCTGCGGCGTCGGCAGCATCATCGGCGTTTGCAGCAGCAGGATGTGCACGAGGCCCTCGGCATCGACGACTTTAAGGCCTAGCAGTAACGTCGGGGTCTCGTCGACCCAGATCTCGCGGGGCTCGTCGATCACATGGTCGAGGTCTTGCAGCACGAACTCGATGTGGTCGTCGCTGGGGTCGTAGGCGATGCCCTCCATTTCGACCCATTCCGCCTCGAGCTGGTCGGAGAGTCCGAGCGATGCCACTTCGAGTTGGGCTGGCGTGCCGGCCAGGGTTTCAGAGACCGAGTCCAGGTACGCCTGCCATTCTGCTTTCTCGATCTGTCGGCTCACCGGCGTCTCCTTCATCAGGCGTTGGTCCCCTACTATGCGCCGGACTCAAGCATTGACATCTGATGCATGATGCTATAGCATCTGATGCATGCGAACGACCCTGGATATCGCCGACGACGTACTCCGCGCCGCCAAGGAGCGCGCGCGCCGCGAAAACAAGACCGCGGGGGAGGTGATTTCCGAGCTCGC
>JANLXC010000084.1:0-77392 GCA_031364925.1 Burkholderiales bacterium
CCCCTCGTTTTCGGCGGCCTCGGCACGGCGTTCGGGCTGCTTCCGGTGTTCTGGGCCAACGGCGCTTTCCTGCTGGCCGGAGGTTTTGTATCTTTGGCGGAACGCCGCTTCGCGAGCCAGCGCGACGCCGCCGCCGCAATCGCCGAACAACAGGAGGAGGACACATGAAGCTGCAACTCATCGCCGCGGCGTTTGCCACGCTTTCCCTCACCGCGCACGCCCAGGCCCCCGCGGGTGACGCAGCGCGCGGCAAGGGGCTTTACATGAAGAACATGTGCTACACATGCCACGGCTCCGCGGGCCAGGGCGGCGACCGCGGCTCGGGCCCGCGCATCGCGTACGACGTGTGGCCGTGGGAAGCATTCGCGCGCCAGACGCGCAGCCCGCGGGAAGGGATGCCGCGTTATCCGAAGGAGTTCGTGAGCGACGCGGAGCTCGCCGACATCTACGCCTACGTGGCGTCGATGAAGCGCGGCGTGAAGGCGAGCGAGATCCCGTTGCTCAAGGAGTAGCGGGGCCCCCGCGAGGGCCCCGCTCGACTACGTCCTGCGCACCTTGCCGGCAATCTTCACTTTCACGCCCCCGCTCTCGCGCTCGAACTCGATCTCGAGCGAGCCGTCGTCACGCTCGAACTGAGGGGTGTAGAGACCGTTGAACGCGGCGTTGGTGCAGCCCGTAGCCATGATCGCGCCCGCGGTAACGCTTCGCCCATTGGACGAGAGCGTGAGCTGTCCCGCGAAGGCGCAGCCGAAGCCAGAGCCCGTGAATGCGCCGTTGGAGCCGATGGTGAAACTGATCGGCTCGATGGCGGCCATTGCGAGCGTAGGATCGCGCGAGATGCTGAGCCAGCCGACGTTTCCACCCCAGGTCCCGGCGAGAGCGTCCGGATCCGCGGCGGGCGGCGTGGGCGCATTGCCCGATTCAAGGGCGCCTTCGATCGAGGCTTCCGTTTCCCCGGATTCCCGCGACAAGTGCACTTGAAGACGCGTGCCGTTGCGCGACACCCGCAAGCGCACGTCGCTGAATTCACCGTTGAACACGGCGTTTTCGCAGCCCGCGGCCCTGACCTGACCGGTGACGCCGGAGCGGCTTGCGATGTTCTGCGAGACCGCGCCGGTGAATACGCACCCGAAGCCGGTGCCGCTCACGGCGCCGGCGGCCGAGATCGAGAGGGACAGCGTCTTGTTCACCTCCACCTGCGCCTGCCCCCGCGCTTCGGCTTCCCAGCTCACGGTGCCTGTCCAATCGCCGGCGAGCGCGCCAAAGCCGCCCGTGGGCGCGGGGGTGGCAGCCGCATTCGCGAGACGCGCGGAGATGGAGACCTCGTTGTCGTCGTCACCCTTGCGAAGGCGCGCGACGATCGTGGAGGCGCCGAATCGCTCGAGCCGCGCCCGCCGGTAGTCGCCGTTGAAGGCCGCGTCGGTGCATCCCGCGGCGTGGACCACGAGGCTCACGAACGACCGCAACCCGTCGCCGAGCGCCACGTTGCCGGTGAACGTGCAGCCGTTGCCGGCACCGCTGATCGATCCGTTGGCCGCGATGGTGATCTGGAGCGGCGCCGATGTCCGCGTCTCTACATCGGCTACTTCCTTCTTCCACTCGGCGGCGCCGTTCCAGGTGCCGGCAAGCGCGGCGAGGCTCGGCGGCGCGAATGCGAGGCTCGCCTTCGACGCGCTGGGCGCGACGAAGATACCTTCCGCGCCCGCGACATGCAGCGCTCGCGCTTCGGGGGCCGCGGCCAGTGCTATCGCCGACATTAACGAAAACGCGCAGCACCCTCGATAGGTTGCCTTCATGATCTCTCCCTTTATTGATTGTCGTGAACTCGTACCAGAGTTGCACGAACCATGCCACGCGATCGCAGAGGCAAGCGCGACCGCATAAGGGGAGTTTCCGTCGGGAGGCGGCGACGTGTTCAACGCAGTTACGCGCACGTCATTGAAGGACAACGAAAAAAGGCGTCGCCGGGAAGCGACGGATTTACCGTCCCTGGCACACCACGTCGACGAGCGCCGGCTCTCCCCGTTTGACCACCGCCACCGCGCGCGCGAGCGCCGCGCCGAGCTTCGACGGATCCTCCACCGGCCCTTCCGCCCACACGCCCTGCGCCTGCGCGAGCTTGGCGTAGTCGATCGCCGGATTGTCGATGATGTTGCCGATCCACGCCTGGTCGGGCCGGCGATTGTGGATCGCAGCCATGCGCTGCAGGTGCATGACTTCCTGGTGGTAGGCGCGGTTGTTATGCATCACATAGAGCACCGGGATCTTGTGATACGCCGCGGTCCACAGGATGCCGGGCGAATACATGAGGTCGCCGTCGGGCTGGAAGGTCACGGTGAAAAGGCCCTTCGCCTTGTTGGCGAGTGCCACTCCGAGCGCCGCCGGCGCGGCATAGCCCACGCCCTGCGCTCCCGAGCCGCCGAGCATGTGGTGATATTGCGTCGCGGGCCACAGGCGCCGCGCCCACGGGATGCGGTCGCTCACCGCGAGCGACCACGGCTCGCCCTTGATCGCGTTCCACGTTTCCGCGGCAAGCCGCGCCGTGGTCACGGGGGCGAGATCCCAACCCATCGCGGCCTCCTCACGCGCGCGCTTCTTCTCCTTCACGTACGCGTCCTTCAGTTTTTCGCCGCGCGCGGCGAGCCCGCGCTTGCGATCGTCCGTCAACGCGCGCTTCACCTCGTCGATGAGGGCGGGAAGGCTCGCCTGCGCGTCGCCGTTGATGGCGAGGTCCACCGGCAGGTAGCGCTGGAAGTCCTGGTAGTTGGAGCGGATGTACACGTCCTGCATCGAGATGTTCACGACGCGAGCGTCCTTCTTGCCGAGCTCTCGCAACTCCTTGTGTGGATCCGAGAGGGAATGGAACTGGCCCCACGGATCCGCCACCTCGAGCAGCAGCACCACGTCCGCCTCGCGCACCAGCGCGCGGCGCGCTTCGTTGTGGCAGAGCGGATGGGTCATGGGAAAATTCATGCGCCCGCCCAGGTCCACGACGGGAGCCTGCAGCGCTTCGGCGAGCTCGACCAGCAGCTTCACGCCGTCCTGGTTGCGCGCGCAGCGATCCGCGATGATCACCGGATTTTCCGCGGCGACGAGCCACTTCGCGGCCTCCGCGAGCGCGCCCCGATCGCCCTGCGGCGGGCGCGAGCGCGCGAGCTTCGGGATCTTCAGGTTCTCCTCGTGGATCGCCTCTTCCTGCAGGTCCATGTCCGCGGTGATCAGCACCGGCTCCATGGGTGGGGTCATCGCGATCTTGTAGCCGCGCACCGTGGACTCGGCGAAATGCTGCAGCGACATCGGATAGTCGTCCCACTTGATGAAGTCGCGCACCATCAGGGCCGGGTCCTGCACCGAATGGTTCCACTCCGTGCCCGGGCGGCGCTTCACCGCGTCGAGGCCATTGCCCGCGAAGATCATCACCGGCACGCGGTCCACCCAGGCGTTGTAGATCGCCATCGCGGCGTGCTGCACGCCAACGCTGCCATGGATGAGGGCACCCATCGGCTTGCCGGCGGCTTTCGAGTAGCCGTGCGCCATCGCGACGGCCGCTTCTTCGTGCATGCAGGTCAGGAGCTCGGGCTTCTTGTTGCCGCCGTAGTTGACCAGCGACTCGTGCAGGCTCCTGAAGCTCGAGCCCGGGTTGGTCGCCATGTACTCGAGGTCGAGCGTCTTGATGACGTCGATCATGAAGTCGGAGCCGGGACGCTCGATCACGGTGTCGCCGGGGAGCGGTTTAACTTTTTTCGATTGGGCCCCGGCCTTCGCCGGGGTGACATCCGCGGCCGCCACGGTGCCGGCTGCCGCCACACCCGCCGATGCCGCGGCGGTCTTCAGGAAGGTCCGGCGATCCAGGCCTGTCTTCTTCTCGTCATCCATGGCGCTCGCTCTCCTCGGGGTCGCGTTCGAGTTTATCATTGGCATCGACAGCAGGAACGCCGTTCCACATCGAAGAAAACACCATGCACAAGATCATGCCGCTCGCAGACGCGGTCGCCCATTTCGTGAAGGACGGGCAGACCATCGCGATGGAGGGCTTCACCCACCTCATCCCGTTCGCCGCGGGCCACGAGGTGATTCGCCAGGCGCGGAGCGAGCTCACCCTCGTGCGCATGACTCCCGACATCGTCTACGACCAGATGATCGGCATGGGCTGCGCGGAAGCGCTGGTGTTTTCGTGGGGCGGCAACCCCGGAGTCGGATCGCTGCATCGCTTTCGCGACGCCATCGAAAGCGGCTGGCCGCTGCCGCTGGCGATACAGGAGCACAGCCACGCCGACATGGCGGGGCGCTACCAGGCCGGCGCCTCGGGCCTGCCCTTCTGCGTGCTGCGCGGCTACGTCGGCAGCGACCTGCCGAAGCACAACACCAACATCCGCTCCATCACCTGTCCTTTCACCGGAGAGAAGCTCGCGGCGACTCCGGCGATCAATCCCGACGTGACCGTGATCCATGCGCAGAAGGCCGACCGCCAGGGCAACGTGCTCGTCACCGGCATCGTCGGCATCCAGAAGGAAGCTGTTCTCGCCGCCAGGGCCGCCATCGTCACGGTCGAGGAAATCGTCGATCACCTGGACGCGCCGATGAACTCGTGCGTGCTGCCCCACTGGGTCCTGTCCGCGGTGTGCGAGGTGCCTTACGGCGCGCACCCGAGCTACGCGCACGGCTACTACGGCCGCGACAATGCTTTCTGCAAGGCGTGGGACGGCATCGCGCGCGATCGAGATATGTTCCTCGCGTGGATGAAGGAGCACGTTCTCGGCACGAGGGACCACGCGGGGTTCCTCAAGTCCGTGGGCATCGTCCCGACCGTTCGCGTTGTCACCCCGGCGAAGGCCGGGGCCCGATCATGAGCTACACGCCCAACGAGATCATGACCATCGAGGCCGCGCGGCGCCTGAAGAACGGCACCGTGTGCTTCGTCGGGATCGGCATGCCGTCGGCCGCGGCGAACCTCGCGCGCCTCACGCACGCGCCCGAAGTCGTGTTGATCTACGAAAGCGGCACGATCGGCGCCAGGCCCGACGTGCTGCCGCTTTCCATCGGCGACGGCGAGCTTGCCGAATTCGCGGACACGGTGGTGTCGGTGCCCGAGATCTTCCGCTACTGGCTGCAGGGCGGGCGCGTGGACGTGGGCTTCCTCGGCGCGGCCCAGGTCGACAAGTTCGGCAACATCAACACCACCGTGATCGGGGGCGACTACGGCAAGCCCAAGGTTCGCCTGCCTGGCGCCGGCGGCGCGCCCGAGATCGCCTCGAACGCACGCGAGACCTGGATCATCATCAAGCAGACCAAGAGGAGCTTCGTCGCGAAGCTCGACTTCCTCACCTCGGTGGGCCACCTCGACGGCGGCGACTCGCGCGCGAAGTCCGGCGCGCGCGGCGCGGGCCCGACCGCGGTGATCACGGACCTCGGGGTGCTCGCGCCAGACCCGGTCACGCGCGAGCTGACACTCGTCGCGATACACCCGGGCATCACCGTGGAGCAGGCCCGGGCCTCGACCGGCTGGGAGCTGAAGGTCGCCTCGCCACTCGTGAACACCGCGCCGCCCACGGCCGCGGAGCTCGCGACGCTTCGTGACCTTTACGCGCGCACTTCGAAGGCGCACGGGACGCTCGCTTCCGAATGATCGAGCCGCGCCAAAGAAAAAACCCGGGCGAGCCCGGGTTCTTTTCCTCGCGCGCGAGCGCTCAGAAGAAGTGGATCATCCCCACGCCCCACGCCCGGGTATCGGCCCCGGGGGCGACGGACACGGCGTTCACCGCCGGGCCTGGAGAGTACTGCGCGCTCTCCTGGTTGGTCAGGCGGTAGTACGCGGCGAACAATTCCGTGCGCTTGCTGAGGCGATGGATATAGCCGAGCGTCATGTAGTTCGCGCCGAGACCCGTCGTCGAGCACGATGCGCCGCCAATGCGCGAGCACGAGCCTTCCGCCGCCTTGCCGTAGGAGAGGAAAACGCTGTTGCGGTTGGCGAAGAACTGCTCGATCACCCCGTACCACGCGTTGCGCTTGTACGAGTTCACGGCTCCGGCGAGGCTGTCGCTGTTCTTGTACTCGAGGCGCTCGACCATCCCGGTGAGGCGGGTGTTGCCGAGCCGCCAGAGGGCGACGAACTTGTGGGCGCGATCCTTGGACGAGGAGTTCGCCGCCGAGCCGGCCGCCGAGCCGCCGAGCTGCGACAGGCCGAAGTAGTCCTTGTGCTCCTCGTAGCCGTAGCGAAGGCTCAACGTGCCGCGGTCGAATTGGCCCGAGACGCTCGCGACCACGGGCTTGACGATCGGGCCGCCGGCGGCGACCGGACCCGCGCCCTCATCCACGGAGTACGCGGCACGGAACGAGAGCCCGCCCCAGTTCGGCGACCAGTACTGCACCGAGTTGCCCTGGCGGCGATCGAACGACGCGTCGGGCCTGGCGTTGATGCGCGTGAATTGCGTGGTGGTGTTGCCGACGCCGAATCCGGGGTTGCCGGTGATCGCGGTGCGGTCGAAGACGTAGCCGGCGCGCAGCGGATTGACCGGCAGCGAAATGTATTTGTACGGCGTGTCCCACTGGCCCAGGAAAAGCTCCCCCCAGCGGTTGCGCAGCCCCACCTTCGAGTCGCGCGCGCCCAGCCCGGGGCCGGTGTTCTGGTCGATCTGGAACCCGCTCTCGAGCTGCCACACCAGCTTCAGGTCGCCGCCGAGGGTCTCGTAGCCGCGGAAGCCCCAATGCGTGGTGCCTACCGTGATGCGGTTGCGGCGCAGGTCGTTGACGCCCGTATATGCGGCAGCGGCCAGCTGGCTCGGGCGGTTGGCGGGCGCCGGGGACGTGGCTCCCGTGGTGTCCGCGTTGTCCAGGACCGGCATCACCGTGCCGTACATCTCGACGATCGAGGGGGGCTCCTGGGCATATACCCCGAGGGCGAGGGGCAGCGCGGTCAGGGCAAGCAAGCGGTTCTGGAGCTTCATTTTTGTGGTTTCCTCTCTCAAGCGTTTACTTGCCGGGATCCTTCACATCGGGGAACTTGTCGAATTCGACATTGTAATAGTCGGAGCCGATTTTCTGCACCCGGCGGATGTACACCGTCTGCACGATATCGCGGGTGGCCGGGTCGATGGCGATGGGCCCGCGCGGGCTCATCATCTTCATGTTCCTGAGGATCTCCATCGCCTTGTCGCCGTCGATCTTGTTGCCGAGCTTCTTCACCACCTCGGCGATCGCCGCCATGCCGTCGTAGCCGCCGACCGCCATGAAGTTGGGGCGCTTCAGGTCCTTGTTCACTTCCGTGAAGGTCTTCACGAACGCCTTGTTCTCGGGCGAGTCGTGGTGGGCGGAATAATGGTGGCTGGTGATGACGCCGAGGACCGGCTCGCCCATGGACTGAAGCACGTCGTCGTCGGTCAGGTCGCCGGTGGCGATCACCTTGATGCCCTCCTTGGCGAGGCCGCGCTCCTCGAACGCCTTCATGAACGCGATGCTCTGCTCGCCCGCGGGCACGAACATGAAGACCGCCTCGGGCCTGGCATCCTTGATGCGCTGCACGAAGGGCGCGAAGTCGGGATTGCGCAGCGGCACGCGCACCGAGTCGACGATGGTGCCGCCGGCCGCGGTGAACGCGGCGATGAACGCCTTTTCGGAATCGAGGCCGGGCGCGTAATCGGCGACCAGGGTGTACACCTTCTTGATGCCGTTCCTGGCCGCCCATGTCGCCATCGGCGCGGAGACCTGCGGCAGCGCCATCGAGAAACGCGCGATATAAGGTGAGCGCGTGGTAACGACCGACGAGGCGGCGTTCATCACCACCATCGGGGTCTTGGCTTCCGTGGCGATGGGTGCCACTGCGAGCGCCTCCGGCGTGAAGCCGAAGCCGGCGAGGAAATCGACCTTGTCGCGCGTCACCAATTCCTGCGCGAGCCGCTTGGCGATCTCGGGATTGGGGCCGGTGGTGTCGCGGATGATGAGCTGGATCTTGCGGCCGTTGACCGTGTCTCCGTTCTGCTTGAGCCACGTCTTCATGCCGCCTTCGATCTGCTTGCCGTAGTCGGCGGCGACGCCGGAGAAGGGAGCCACCACGCCGATCTTCACCGGCTCCTGCGCGAACGCGATCGACGCCACGATGAGCGTGAAAACCGCGAGGAAGGCCCTCTTCATTCTTTACTCCCCGGAGAGACTTTTCTTCTATGTGGACCGAAGTCTGAACGCCCCCCGGAGCAGCGTCAAGGGCGATAATTGACAGGGTGTTCGTACGACGGAGCTCGACCAACATGCCTGAAGCGTTCCTTTGCGACGCGGTTCGCACTCCCTTCGGCCGCTATGGCGGTGCCCTCGCGTCGGTACGCGCCGACGACCTGGGCGCCATTCCCATCGCCGCGCTCATGAAGAGGAACTCCGGCGTTGATTGGCAGGCACTCGACGACGTGATCTACGGCTGCGCCAACCAGGCAGGCGAGGACAACCGCAACGTGGCGCGCATGGCGCTGCTGCTGGCGGGCATTCCCATCGAAGTGTCGGGCGCTACCGTGAATCGCTTGTGCGGATCGGGCATGGAGGCGATCGGGCAGCTCGCGCGCGCCATTCGCGCCGGCGAATCCGAGGTCGGCATCGCGGGCGGGGTCGAGAGCATGTCGCGCGCGCCGTTCGTGATGCCCAAGGCCGATAGCGCCTTCGCGCGCGCCAACGCGGTCTACGACACCACCATCGGCTGGCGTTTCGTGAACCCGAAGATGAAGGCGACGTTCGGCGTGGACCAGATGCCGGAGACCGCGGAAAACGTGGCGCTCGACTACAAGGTCACGCGCGCCGACCAGGACGCGTTCGCGCTGCGCTCGCAGAATCGCGCGCTCGCCGCGCAGGCCGCCGGCGTATTCGCCGACGAGATCGTCGCCGTCACGATCCCCGCGAAGAAGGGCGACCCGGTCGTCGTTACCACCGACGAGCATCCACGCGCGACCTCTCTCGAGCAGCTCGCGAAGTTGAAGCCCATCGTGAACGAGAAAGGCAGCGTCACCGCCGGCAATGCCTCGGGCGTGAACGACGGCAGCTGCGCGACCCTCGTCGCGAGCGAGGCGGCCGCGAAGAAGTTCGGGCTCACGCCGCGCGCGCGCATCCTCGGCATGGCCGCCGCCGGAGTGGCGCCGCGCATCATGGGCATGGGCCCGGCGCCCGCCTCGAAGAAACTCCTCGCGCGCCTGGGCATCCCGATCGCGAAGATGGACGTTATCGAATTGAACGAGGCCTTCGCCTCGCAGGCGCTCGCGGTGCTGCGCGAGCTGGGCGTGGCGGACGACGCCGAGCACGTGAATCCCAACGGCGGCGCCATCGCCCTCGGCCACCCCCTCGGCGCTTCCGGCGCGCGCCTCGTCACCACCGCCATGTACCAACTGCAGCGCACCGGCGGCAAGTACGCGCTCTGCACCATGTGCATCGGCGTCGGCCAGGGCATCGCGCTCGCCATCGAGCGAGTGTAAATGGGGTCAGATTACTTTTCGACACGAAAAGTAATCTGACCCCATTTACTTGAGGAGCCGCGCGGCCTCGAGCACCGTCGCCACCATGCGATCGCATCCGAGCGATTCCGCGGGGCGCCCTTCGTTGTAGCCATAGGGCACGCACCACACGAGGCAACCCGCGTCGCGCGCGGCGAGCACGTCGTTGCGGGAATCGCCGACCATCAGCGTCTCCTCGGTACGCGTGCCCATGTTCTTCGCAGCGGCGGCGAGCATTTCGCCGGAGGGCTTGCGACGAATGCCGTCGTCGCCCGCGACCACCGTGTCGAACATCTTCTCCACATCGAGATGACTCAGCAGCTTTTCGGTGAAGAGGCGCGGCTTGTTGGTGACGACGCCGAGCTTCAGGCTCGCCGCCCGCATCGCGTCAAGCCCTTCCTTCACGCCGGGGAAGAGTGTCGCGCGCGTGGCGACGAGGCGCTCGTAGCGCGCTTCGAAGATCTCCACAGCGCGATCGAGCTCGACGGTGGCTCCAACCTGCTCCACCGCGCGCTCCACCAGCGCGCGCACGCCGCGGCCGATGAGCGCCGTGGCCGCTTCGAGCGAGATGGAGTGAAGCCCGAGCTCCACAAGCGTCTCGTTCAGCGCGAGCGCGATCTCCCCGGCGGTATCGACGAGCGTGCCGTCGAGATCGAGGATCACTGCGCGAATCGAGGACGAGTGGTTGGCCATGGCGAGAGACGAAACAAAAAAAGCCGCTCATCGAGCGGCTTCATTTGATGCATGAAACATGAAACTGGTAGGCGCGATTGGACTCGAACCAACGACCCCCACCATGTCAAGGTGGTGCTCTAACCAGCTGAGCTACGCGCCTATTGATTCGAAGGCGAATTTTAGCCGAAAACCCGCTGTAACTGCACGAGGATACGCAATTGAAGACCGCAACACCCTCCCCCATCCGCCTGCGCGAGAGCGATCGCGCCGCGCTCGAAGCCCATTTCCTCGCCCTCGATGGCGAGGACCGGCGCCTGCGCTTCGGCTCACCGGTGCGCGACGAGGTCCTGCGGGAGTACGTTGCGCGCATCGATTTCGAGCGTGACGGCATCTTCGCGGTGCAGGACGACTACTTCCGTCTCCTCGCCGTGGTCCACGTGGCATTCAGCGGCGAGAATGCAGAGCTGGGCCTGTCGGTGCTCAGCGGCCGGCGCGGCGCGGGCCTGGGCAGCGCGCTCTTCTCGCGCGCCGTGATCCACCTGCGCAATCGTGGCGCGACCGAAGTGTTCGTGCACTGCCTCTCGGAGAACGGCGCGATGATGCACCTTGCGCGCAAGCACGGCATGCAGGTGATCCCCGCGGGCGCCGAGACCGAGGCGCGCCTTGTGCTCGAGCCTTCCACGCCGCATTCCCATTACCTGGAGTGGATGGACGACAACCGGGCCAAGGCCCTCAACGCGGTGCGCCACAACATGCGCTTCTCGCGCGCGGTCCTGGGGATCTTCTCGCCGGGTTGAGCTTCAGTCGCGCCGGCGCAGGTGCAGGCCCTTCAGGTACTCCCCCTCGGGAAAATGAATGGACACCGCATGGTCGGCCGAGGCCGCCAGGCGCGCGTCGATGGTGAGGTCCACGCGTGAATCGGCCGCGGCGCCGGCGACGATCTTTTGGAAAAGGTCCGCGTTGACCGCTCCCGAGCAAGAGAATGTGAGGAGATGCCCGCCCGGGGCCAGCAGCTTCATCGCCCACAGGTTGATGTCCTTGTAAGCGCGCGCGGCGTTCGCGACGTGCTTTTCGGTAGGCGCGAACTTGGGCGGATCGAGGACGATGAGGCCGTATTTCTTGTTCTGGTCGCGCAGCTTCCTCAGGTGCGCGAAGACATCCGCCGCCATCCACTCCGCGCGCTCCGCGTCGAGGTTGTTCAGCTCCACGTTGCGGCGCGCGAGGGCGAGCGCCTCCTCGGAAGTGTCGATGGAGGTCACGTGGCGCGCGCCGCCGCGCAGCGCCGAAAGGCTGAAGCCCCCCGTATAGCTGAACGCGTTGAGGACGTCGGCGTCCTTGGCGAGCGCGCCGGCGAGCGCGCGGTTGTCGCGCTGGTCGAGGTAGAAGCCGGTCTTCTGGCCCTCGACGATGTCCACCTCGTAGTGAATGCCGTCTTCGACGATGCGCACCGGGTTGCGCGCGGCGCCGGCGAGCAGGCCCGCGCGCGGCGCCAGCCCCTCGAGGCTGCGCACCTCTACGTCGGAGCGCTCGTAGACGTTGGCCGCGCCGGTGAGCTCCACCAACGCGGGAGCCCACAGCTCGCGCCACTTCTCGGCGCCCGCGGAGAGGATCTGCACCACGAGCGTATCGGCATAGCGATCGACGATGAGGCCGGGCAATCCGTCGGACTCGCTGTGCACGAGGCGTAGCGCGTCGCTGCCGAGGCGAAGGCCCGCGCGCCGCTCGATCGAGGCCTTCAAGCGCGCGCGCAGGAACGCCTCGTCGATCACGTCATGCGCATCGAACGACCAGGCGCGCGCGGTGATCTGCGAATCGGGGCAGAAGGCCGCCCACGCGAGGAAGGCGCCGTCGCGCGCCACGATCGAGACGGTAGCGCCCGACACGGGATGGCCCTCGACGCGCTCGATCGCCCCCGAGAAGATCCATGGGTGGCGATGGCGGACGGACTTGTCGCGTCCGGCCCTGAGTATCAGGCGGGGAGATTCGGGGGTCACGGGAGGGAAGCGAAGCGCAGGGAAGTATCATTTTACGATGACTTCGTCCCCCGACGCCGGAAGGATCGTAATCAAGGTCGGCGACATCACGCTTGAAGCCGTCGACGCGATCGTGAACGCGGCCAATTCGAGCCTGTCAGGAGGCGGTGGCGTGGACGGCGCGATTCACCGCGCGGGCGGGCCCTCGATCCTTGCCGCTTGCCGCCAAATACGCGATACGCGCTATCCCGGCGGATTGCCTACCGGGCATGCAGTGCTCACGACCGCGGGCCGATTGCCCGCGAAGCACGTCATCCACACGGTCGGGCCGATCTACGGGCAGAACGGCGGCAGGGACGCGCAGCTTCTCGCGGCGTGCTATGAAAACGCGATCGCGCTAGCCGCGGACAACGGCCTCGAGACCATCGCCTTCCCTGCCATTTCCACCGGCGCCTACGGATATCCGAAGGACGAAGCCGCGCGTGCCGCTCGCGCGGCGGTGGAGCGCGCGCTGCGCAAACATCCGTCGATCCGCGAAGTGCGCCTCATCAGCTTCGGCTGATAAGTGGTGTCAGGTACGACTTCCTAAGTTGTACCTGACACCACATTCCACGCGTCACAGGCGCCGCGCCGTATCCACGCCGGGCACATCCTTCACCTGCCGCAGCACGCGCTGGATCGCGTCGCCGGAAGACACCTGCAGCGTGAAGCGCATGAAGGCGTGGGCGCCGCGCGAGAGGGTGTTCACCGCGGTCACGTTGATGCGCTCGCGCGAGATCGCTTCCGAGATGTCGCGCAGCAGCCCCTGGCGATCGACGGCGACCACATCGATCTCCGCCGCGAAGGGCGCCTCCGCGCTGCTCTTGCCCCAGTCCGCGGGCATCAGGCGATCGCGCTGGTTCTCGGCGAGCCCGGTGATGTTGGAACAGTCTGCGCGGTGCACCATCACCCCGCGCGTGCGCGTGATGAAGCCGATGATCGGGTCCGGCGGCACCGGCTTGCAGCACTTGGCCACCAGCGTGGCGATGTTGTTCACTCCCAGCACCAGCACGCCGGACGAAGTCTTGGACGGCGCGGGCGCGACCATGGGCGCGGGCGCCGGAGCCGTGGAGGGCGCCTCGCCGCGCACCGCGATCTCGATCTGGCGCGCCGTCACCTCCTCGCGCCCGAGGGCCGCGTAGAAATCCTCGAGCTTGGGAAAGCCGCAGGCGTGCGCGATCTTCTCGTGGGATTCCCCGGTCGCGCCCAGGCGTTGCAGCTCCTTGTCGATTTTCGCGCGTCCAGTGGCCACGTCGAGGGAGAAGTCCTCGTGGCGAAACCACTGGCGCACCTTGGCGAGCGCGCGCGAGCTGGCCAGGTAGCCGGTCTGCGCGGAGAGCCAGTCGCGCGAAGGGCCGCCCTGCTTGGCCGCCATGATCTCCACCCTCTGCGCGTTGGCGAGCTTGTAGTTGAGCGGCACCATATGGCCGTCGACCTTGGCGCCGCGGCAGCGGTGGCCCAGGTCGGTATGCACGTGGTAGGCGAAATCGAGCGGGGTCGATCCCGCCGGCAAGTCCACCACGCGCCCCTGCGGCGTGAGGACGTAGATGGTGTCCTCGAAGAGGTCGCGCCGCGCGTCATCGGGAGCAGCCTCGCCTTCAAGCACCTCCTGCTTCCACGCAAGCACCTGGCGCAGCCACGCGATCTTGGAGTCGAACGCCTTGTCGGCGCGCGAACCCTCCTTGTATCGCCAGTGCGCCGCGACGCCGTGCTCGGAATGCTGGTGCATGTCCTCGGTGCGGATCTGCACTTCGAGAGTCTTGCCCTCGGGGCCGACCACCGCGGTGTGCAGCGACTTGTACTCGTTGGACTTCGGGTTGGCGATGTAGTCGTCGAACTCGCCCTCGACCGGGGTCCACAGGTCGTGCACCACCCCCAGCACCGTGTAGCACTCGCGGACGTTACGCACGATGACGCGCACCGCGCGAATGTCGTAGAGCTGCTCGAAGGCGACGTTCTTGCCGCGCATTTTTCGCCAGATCGAGTAGATGTGCTTAGGACGTCCCTGGATCTTCGGCGTGATGCCCACCGCTTCGAGCTCGGCGCCGATCCTGCCGATCACGCGCTGGATGTAGGCCTCGCGGTCGTTCCTCTTCTCGTCGAGGAGCTGCGCGATCTTTCGGTAAAGCTCGGGCTCGGTGTAGCGGAAGGAGAAGTCCTCGAGCTCCCACTTCACCTCGGAGACACCGAGGCGGTTGGCAAGAGGGGCGAAGAGCTCGAGCGTCTGGCGCCCCGCGGCGCGGCGCACCTCGTCCTCGGCCTTGGTGATCGAGCGCAGGTAGACGACGCGCTCGGCCAGCTTGATCAACACCACGCGCACGTCCTCGGCGATGGCCAGCAGCATCTTCCTCAGCTGCTCCAGGTCCACGCCGGTGGCGTTGAGGCTCTCGATGCGCCCGGCGCGGGAGACGCCACGCAGCAGCACGGTGAGCTCCAGGCCGAAGGCCGCCTGCACCGCCTCCAGGTCGAGCTCCCGCTCCGGGATCGACTGGCTGATGAGCGCGGCGGCGATGGTCTCGGGATCCGCCCCCTGCACCAGGAGGAGCCGGGCGACCGAGACGGCACGCTCGAAGGCATCGGCGCGGCCCGCAGCCAGGGAGGCCCCGCGCGCGAACTGCAGTGCGCGTACCGGGGCCTCGGCATGGGGGGCGCCGAAGGCGGAGCGAAGCTCACCCTCGAAGGGGGCGAGGTCGGCGGCGGCGGAGGGGCTGAGCACGATTAATGTGACCTTGATTTCATTCTACTTGTGGAAAATTCGACATGTCCATGCGCGAATGCACCACAGCGCCGGACTACCCCCGCGGGGGACCATACCTGCATGGACCTCACCTCTGCCATCGACACCCGCCCCGCCTCCAAGCGGTGCGATGCCCGTGCACGGTGCATGGTCCGCGTGAAATTCGTGAGTTTCGCCCCGGTGGAGGTGGAGCCCGCGGATGTAGCGCCCGAGGCCGCGCTGTGGGGACAGCGCGCCTCGGGAGTGGCGAGATTCCTTTCCCGCGTCATCGGTCGCCTGGTGGCGGCGCGGCCCTAGACGATCCGACGCGGTCCTTGTCGGCCCCCGGATCGCTCCGGGGGCCGGCTTTTCTGGTTCTGGCTTCCTTCTTGCTATTCTGTGGCTCCCCATGCCGCAGACCGACCTCTTCAACGAGATGTTCGACGCGGACCGCTCGGTCCGTCCGCACTACTCCGCCTTCGCCGACTGGCTCGCCGAGACCCCGCAATCGCGGATCGCGCAGAACCGCAACGCGGCCGACCTCCTTTTCCACCGCGTCGGCATCACGTTCGCGGTCTATGGCGAGGCGTCCGGCACCGAGCGGCTGATTCCTTTCGACATCGTCCCGCATGTGATCCCGGCGCGCCAATGGGACATCCTCGCCCGGGGACTGCGCCAGCGCGTCACTGCCCTGAACCGCTTCCTGCACGACATCTACCACGCCCAGGAGATCATCCAGGCTGGCAAGATCCCCGCGGAGCAGGTGAACCACAACCCCCAGTTCCGCAAGGAGATGGTGGGAGTGGACGTGCCGGGCGGGGTGTACGCGCACGTGGCGGGCGTGGATATCGTGCGCCACGCCGACGGCGAGTACTACGTCCTCGAGGACAACCTGCGCACGCCCTCCGGGGTGTCGTACATGCTGGAGAACCGCAAGATGATGATGCGGCTCTTCCCCGAGCTATTCGCGCACCAGGGCATCCGCCCCGTGGACCACTATCCCGACCTGCTGCTGGAGACGCTGCGCGGCATGGCCACGCGCGAAAACCCGACCATCGTCCTGCTCACGCCCGGCCATCACAACAGCGCGTACTTCGAGCACGCCTTCCTCGCCCAGCAGATGGGCATCGAGCTGGTGGAGGGCGCGGACCTCTTCGTGCTCAACAACACGGTGTTCATGCGCACGACGCAAGGCCCGCAGAAGGTGGACGTGATCTACCGGCGCATCGACGACGACTTCCTCGATCCCCTGGCCTTCCGTCCCGACTCCATGCTGGGCGTGCCGGGGCTCCTGTCGGCCTATCGCGCCGGTCGCGTGACGCTCGCCAACGCCATCGGCACCGGCGTTGCGGACGACAAATCGATGTACCCGTACGTGCCCGAGATGATCCGCTTCTACCTGGGCGAGGAGCCGGTCCTCAAGAACGTGCCGACATATGTGCTTCGCAAGAAAGACGATTGCGCCTACGTGCTCGCGCACCTGGAGGAGCTGGTCGTGAAGGAAGCGCAGGGCTCGGGGGGTTACGGCATGCTGGTAGGGCCGACGGCCAGCCGCGACGAGCGCGAGCGCTACCGCCAGCGCATCCTCGACGCGCCCGAGCGCTTCATTGCGCAGCCCACGCTCTCGCTTTCCTGCGTGCCGACCTTCTGCGGTGACGAGCTGCGCGACCGCCACATCGACCTGCGGCCCTATGTGCTGTCCGGCGCCAACGTGACCTTCGTCCCCGGCGGCCTCACGCGCGTGGCGCTGCGCGAGGGCTCGCTGGTCGTGAACTCCTCCCAGGGCGGCGGAGTGAAGGACACGTGGGTGGTGGATTAGATGCTTTCACGGGTCGCATCGACGCTCTACTGGATGAGCCGCTACGTGGAGCGCGCCGAGAACACCGCGCGCGTGCTCGACGTCGCATGGCGCATGTCGCTGCTGGTGAAGGAGGCGGAGCTGGCGGACCAGGAGTGGTTCGCGCCTCTCAACATCACCGGCACCCTGTTTCCCTTCGCGGGCCGGCACGACGAGGTGTGCGCGCGCGAGGTGCTGCACTTCATGGCGCTCGACCACGAGAACCCGTCGTCGATCTTCTCGTGCGCCAAGCACGCCCGCGAGAACGCGCGCGCGGTGCGCGGCGCCATCACCTCCGAGATGTGGGAGGTGCTCAACTCCACGTGGCTCGAGATGCAGCACATGGACGAGGAGAAGATGCACGCGCGCGGGGTCTCGGCATTCTTCGACTGGGTAAAGGAGAGAAGCCACCTTTTCCGCGGCGTGACCTTCGGCACCATGCACCGCGACGACGCCTATGAATTCGCGCGCCTGGGCACGCACATGGAGCGCGCCGACTCCACCGCGCGCATCCTCGACGTGAAATATCACATCCTGCTTCCCAGCGTGAAGGACGTGGGCGGCGCGGTGGACTACTACCAGTGGTCGGCGGTGCTGCGCTCGGTGGCGGCCTTCGAGGCCTACCGCAAGGTTTACCGGGACGTGATCACGCCCCTGAAGCTGGCGGAACTATTGATCCTGCGCGACGACATACCGAGGAGCCTTCGCTTTTGCCTGCGCCAGGTGTTCGAGACGCTCGGGCACGTGCAGAATGCCCAGTCGGGCGAAACCGTGCGCCGCGCCGGGCAGATCCTCGCCGGGCTGCAGTACGGCCGCATTTCCGCGATCTTCTCCGGCGGCCTCCACGAATACCTCACGGAATTCCTCGAGTCGATGCAGGACCTCTCCGGCCAGATCCAGAAGTCGTTCTTCTCGTCAAGGGTGGTCGAGTAAAATGGACGCGCCATGACCTATTGCGTAGCGCTGCGCCTGGACTCCGGGATGATCTTCGCCTCCGACTCACGCACCAACGCGGGCGTCGATCACATCGCCACTTTTTCCAAGATGCGCGTCTACGAGAAGAAGGACGACCGCGTGATCGTCGTCCTGTCCTCGGGAAACCTCGCGATGACGCAGGGCGTGGTCAACATCCTCGATCGCCACGCCAAGGCGCCCGAGGGTGAGGACACCATCTGGAATTCCACCTCGATGTACGACGCCGCGTCGCTGGTGGGCGATGCGCTGCGCGAGATGCATCGGCGCGACGCGCCTTTCCTCGCGCAGTCCTCGATCGAGGCCAACTCCAACCTGCTGGTGGGCGGCCAGATCGGCAAAGAGCTGCCGCGCCTGTTCCACGTTTACGCGCAGGGCAACTTCATCGAGGCCACCGACGATACGCCCTACTTCCAGCTGGGCGAGTCCAAGTACGGCAAGCCGATCCTCGACCGGGTGGTGTCGATGGCCACCCCGCAGAAGGAGGCCGCCAAGTGCGTGCTCATCTCCTTCGACTCGACCATGAAGTCCAACATCTCGGTGGGCCTGCCCATCGACCTGCTCTGGTATCCGCGCGACAGCCTGCGAGTGGGCATGCAGCAGAGGATCCGCGAGGGCGATCCCTACTTCACGATGCTGCGCTCACGCTGGGGCGGCGGCCTTCGTCGCGTTTTCTCGGAGCTTCCCGACCCCGATTGGCTGGAGTGAAGCGGGCCGCTCAGTGACCATCAAGGTAGCGCTGCACCACAAGACGCACTACACGTTCGATCGCCCGATCGGCATCGCGCCCCATGAGGTGAGGCTGCGCCCGGCGCCGCACAACCGGACGCCGATCGAGAGCTACTCCCTCAAGGTGAAGCCCGCCAAGCACTTCCTCAACTGGCAGCAGGACCCGTACGGCAACTGGGTCGCGCGCCTGGTGTTTCCCGACAAGTCGCGCGAGCTGGAGATCACGGTCGACCTCGTGGCCGACATGACGGTGATCAATCCCTTCGACTTCTTCGTGGACCCGAGCGCCGAGCAGTTCCCGTTCGTCTACACGAACGAAAACTACCGCGAGCTGACTCCCTACCTCGAGCAGGTGGCGCCGACGCCGGCCCTGATGGCGTGGATCGCGAAGGCGCGCACGCGCTTCCTCGGCAAGCCGATCAGCACCATCGACCTGCTGATCGCGGTGAACCACATGGTGCGCGCGGACGTGAACTATCTCGTGCGCATGGAGCAAGGCACCCAGACCCCGGAGGAAACGCTCACGTGCGCACAGGGGTCGTGCCGGGATTCCGCATGGCTCCTCGTGCAGATCCTGCGTTACCTCGGCATCGCCGCGCGCTTCGCCTCGGGATACCTGATCCAGCTCGCCGCCGACGTGAAGTCCCTCGACGGCCCGTCGGGGCCGGAGAAGGATTTCACCGACCTGCACGCGTGGGCCGAGGCTTATGTTCCGGGCGCGGGATGGATCGGCCTCGACGCCACATCCGGCCTTCTTACCGGAGAGGGCCATATTCCTCTGGCTTGCGCGGCCTTCCCCACCAGCGCGGCGCCGGTCACCGGCGCGACCGAGATCGCGCAAACGAAGCTCCACTTCGAGATGTCCGTCACTCGCATCAAGGAAGACCCGCGCGTCACCAAGCCTTTCACGGACGCGCAGTGGAGGGCGATCGACATGCTCGGCATGCAGGTCGATGGCGAGCTGGCCGACGGCGACGTGCGCCTCACCGTGGGCGGCGAGCCCACCTTCATCTCCATCGACGACATGGAAGGCGCGGAGTGGAATTACACCGCGATGTCGGAGACCAAGCTCGAGCTCGCCACGCAGCTCCTCTACAAGCTGCGCAAGCGCTTCGCGCCTGGGGGGCTGCTGCATTTCGGCCAGGGCAAGTGGTATCCGGGGGAGCCCCTGCCGCGCTGGGCGCTCTCGTGCTTCTGGCGCAAGGACGGCACGCCGCTCTGGGAGCGCGAGAACGACGATGCGCGCCCGGCCGACACTGACGACAAGTACACGGAGGAGGACGCGCGGCGCCTCGTCACCGAGCTCGCGCAGGCGCTCGGGCTCTCCCCGGAGTACGTGCTCCCCGCGTACGAGGATCCGTGGCGCACGTTGAGCGACGAGGCCAACCTGCCGGTGAACGTGGATCTCTTCGCCGAGGATTCGTCGACCGAGCCCGCGCGCCGGCGCCTCGGCGACAAGATCACCGCGGGCCTGGGCAAGCCGGCGGGTTACGTGCTGCCGGTCAAGCCCGTCGCGCGCGGCAAGCCTTCGGGGCAGACGAGCTGGCAAAGCTCGCCGTGGCCGCTGCGCCGGGAGAAGGTGTTCCTCATCGAAGGCGACTCACCGCTCGGCTACCGCCTGCCGCTCTCCTCCCTTCCCGAAGTGCTGCCGGAAGACGACGAGCCCAGCATTCCGCAGGACCCCTTCGATCGCCGCGACGCGCTGGGCAAGAGGAAGCCGGCGAAATCCGCACAAACCGCCAAGCACGCGAAGCCGAAGGCATTGCCTCCCGGAGCGCCGCGAGAGGTGGTGAAGAAGGCGCTCGCCGTGCAGGCGCGCAAGGGGCGGCTCAACGTCTTCCTTCCTCCTGTGGACCTCCTCGAGGACTTCATCTCGCTGGTGGGCGCGATCGAGTCCGCCGCGCAGGCGCTGGGCGTGCGCGTGCGCCTCGAAGGATATCCGCCGCCGGACGATCCGCGCCTGGGCCGCTTCGCGGTGACGCCCGACCCCGGAGTGATCGAGGTCAATATCCATCCCGCCGACAACTGGCCGGAGTTGAAGCACCACGTCGAGACGCTCTACCAGGAAGCGCGCGAGACGCGCCTTGGCACCGAAAAATTCATGCTCGACGGACGCCACACCGGCACCGGCGGGGGCAACCACGTGACGCTCGGCGGCCCGACCGCTGCCGACAGCCCGCTGCTGCGCAGGCCCGACGTGTTGCGCAGCCTCATCACCTACTGGCAGAACCACCCCGCGCTCTCCTATCTCTTTTCGGGGATGTTCGTGGGCCCCACCAGCCAGGCGCCGCGCGTGGACGAGGCGAGGAGCGACACCCTGTACGAGCTCGAGATCGCCTTCGAAGAGCTCGGGCGCGAATTCAAGATCGGGGAAGCTAACGAGAAGCCGTGGCAGGTGGACCGGATCCTGCGCAACTTCCTGGTCGACCTTACCGGCAACACGCACCGCGCCGAGTTCTCCATCGACAAGCTCTACGCGCCCGGCACCGCCACCGGCCGCCTGGGCCTGCTCGAGTTCCGCGCCTTCGAGATGCCGCCCCACGCGCGCATGAGCCTGTTGCAGGTTCTCCTGCTGCGCGCGCTTCTCGCCCGCTTCTGGGCCGCGCCGTACCGCGAGAGGCTGGTGCACTGGGGCACGCGCCTGCACGACGAGTTCATGCTGCCGCACTTCGTGGCCCAGGACATGCGCGACGTTATCCACGACCTGAAAGCCGCGGGCTATGCCTTCGAGTTCGAATGGTTCGCGCCCTTCCTCGGCTTCCGCTTCCCGCGCTATGGCACCGTGGCTTACGACGGCATCGAGCTGGAGTTGCGCCAGGCAATCGAGCCGTGGCACGTGCTCGGCGAGCAGGTCGCGACTACCGGCACCTCCCGCTATGTCGATTCGTCGGTGGAGCGCTTGCAGGTGAAGGCGACGCGCCTCAATGAGCAGCGCCATGTGATCACGGTGAACGGGCGCGCGGTGCCGCTGACCTCCACGGGGCGCGCGGGCGAATTCGTGGCTGGCGTACGCTATCGCGCGTGGGCGCCGCCTAACTCGCTGCATCCGACCATCGGCGTGCACGTCCCGCTCGTCTTCGACATCGTGGACCTGTGGAACGAGCGCTCCATCGGCGGCTGCACTTATCACGTCGCCCACCCGGGCGGGCGCAACTACGATGTCTTCCCGGTGAACGCGCTCGAGGCCGAAGCGCGGCGCGTTGCGCGCTTCCAGCCACTGGGACACACTCCCGGGCTGATGGTGGTGAAGAAAGAGGCGCGCAATCCGCGCTTCCCGGTAACGCTCGACCTGCGCAAGGCGCCCGAGGCTTCCAGCTAGCCATGAAAGTACGATTCTGGGGAACGAGGGGCTCGATCGCCACTCCCGGGCCTGGCACCAACCGCTTCGGCGGCAACACCTCCTGCGTCGAGCTGACCACGGCCGAAGGCGAGCTCCTGATTTTCGACTGCGGCACCGGCGCGCACCGGCTGGCCGCCGACTTGATGGGGCGAGGCAAGAAGAGTATCGACGCCAACATTCTCATCGGACACACGCACTGGGATCACATCCAGGGATTTCCATTCTTCAGTCCGGCCTTCGTCAACGGGAACTCGGTCGCGATCCATGGCCCCGAAGGCAGCCGCGGCTCGTTGCATCACGTTCTGGCGGGCCAGATGGAGTTCACCTACTTCCCCATCGAGCTGAGCCAGCTGCCGGCCGCGATCACCTATCACGACCTGACCGAAGGCGTCCACACGATCGGCGGCGCGCGGGTCGCGACGCAATTCCTCAACCACCCGGCGATGACGCTCGGCTACCGCGTCGAATCGGGCGGCGTGGCGGTGGCATACCTGGTCGATCACGAGCCCTTCTCCGATGAGCTCTGGCGCGCCGGCGCCGAGCCCGGGCGCGTCGAGTCCATCCTGCACGAGGGAGACCGGCGACACGCCAACTTCATGGCCGGCGCCGATCTCCTGATCCACGACGCCCAATACACGCCCGAGGAATACCCGCAGAAGAAAACGTGGGGGCACAGCACTTACGACTACGTGGTGCAGATTGCCGCGGCGGCGGGCGTGCGCAGAGTCGCGCTGACCCATCATGATCCGAACCACGACGACGACCTCGTCGCGGACATCGAGCGCAGGGCTCGCGCCCTCGCCCGTCAATGCGGCACGGGACTCGAGGTGTTCTGCGCGTATGAAGGCTGCGAGCTCGACCTGGAGCCGCGCTCCGCCTTCAAGCCCTTTGTCCCGGCGGTCCATCTCCAGGCGTCGGTCGCGCAGCGCCGCTTCCACATTCTGGTGATCGACGACCATCCGGACACCCTTACGCTGATCGTTCGCGCGCTGCAGAGCGAAGATCAGTACACGGTCGCCAAGGCATCGAGCGGCCCGGAGGCGTTGAGGATGATCGACGAGCGCATTCCGGACCTCGTGGTGCTCGATTACAAGATGACCGGCATGGACGGCATGGCGGTCGTGAAAGCGCTCCGCGCCAAGCCCGATACACGTTCCCTGCCAGTGCTGATGCTCACCTCCATGGCCGATGAGCCGAGCACGCGCGCCGGCTTCGAAGCGGGGGTAACGGACTATGTGACCAAGCCGTTTTCGACCCCACAGCTCACCGCGCGCGTGCGCGCCTGCCTCGCCAGGACCCAGCTCCCGTAGTTAGCCGGAGACGACTTCCACGCGATCCAGGTAGCTCGACAATTCGCCCACCCATCTGCGTGACGCTTCGGTGTCGGCGGTTTCGGCGGCCTCCTCGAGGGCGGCGCCGATGTCGGTGATGGCCTGGAAGCCGTAACTTCCGCCGGCGCCTCGCATTCCGTGCGCGAGGCTCTTCACGGTCTCGAAGTCGCCCCGCTCCAGGGCTGCCTGGATCGCTATGACATCCTGCTCGCGGTTGCGCAGGAATCCGGGAATAAGGTCTGCGAAGCTGGGATTGCCTCGCACCAGGATCGCCTCTTTCCGGCTGCTCTCCAGTTTCGACGACGAAAGCGCGACGATGGAGCGCTCCCGGATCGCCTGGAGCAGCACCTCCTGCTTGATGGGTTTGGTCAGGAATGCCGTGCACCCCGCCGCCAGGCACTTTTCTCGATCCCCCTTCAAGGCAGCGGCCGTCAGAGCGATGATCGGCGTGGGCGCCCGGCGGTTCGCCAGCTCCCACTTCCTGATCGCCCGCGTCGCGGTCAAGCCATCCATGACCGGCATCTGCCGGTCCATCAGGACGAGGTCGTAGTCGGCGGCCGCGAACTTTTCACAGGCGATGGCCCCGTTTTCGGCGATGTCCACCCGGTAAGGGGTGTGCTTCAGGTAGGCCAAGGTGATCGTGCGGTTGTCGGGAGAATCCTCCACCAGGAGGATACGCAGCGCCGGCAGCGGCGGCTCGGTCGCGGTGCCGACCGGCACGACCGCCCCCGGCGTGGCATCTGCCCAGATCTCGAGCGGCACGGCGAAGGAAAACACGCTGCCCTCATCGACGCCGCTTTCGACCCAGATGCGCCCTCCCATCAGTTCCACCAGGCGCTTGGAAATCGTGAGTCCCAACCCCGAGCCCCCGTACCTGCGGGTGGTGGACGAGTCCGCCTGCGTGAACCGCTCGAACACCGTGCCCAGCTTGTCTTCCGGAATGCCTATGCCGGTGTCCGAAATCGTGAAGCGCAACGCGCCCGGATGGCGAGAGTCGGCATCCGAGGTGACGCGCAGGGCCACTTGCCCGGATTCAGTGAACTTGATCGCATTGCCCATCAGATTCAACAGCACCTGTTGCAGCCGTGTCGGATCGCCGACCAGGTCGGTGGGCACTCTCGGCGCGATCTCGCACACCAGGGCCAGGCCTTTTTCATCGGCCCGGATCGCCATCATCTCCCTGACTTTCTCGAGCAGGTCGGTCAACGAAAAGCCGGTGCGTTCCAGCTCGAGCTGCGAGGCCTCGACCTTGGACAGGTCGAGGATGTCGTTCACGAGATGCAGCAGGTTGTCGCCGGCGCGGCGAAAGATCTGCACATAATTGTCCTGCTCCGGCGACAGCAGGGTCTTCGCGAGCAGGTCCGCGATGCCGATGATCGCATTCATCGGCGTGCGGATTTCATGGCTCATGCTCGCCAGGAAATCGGACTTGGACTGGCTCGCGCTCTCGGCGATGGCCTTGGCCTGCTGCAGCTCCACCTCCACGCGCTTCCTCTCGGTAACGTCGCGCGCGGCGGCGAACACGCCCTGCAACGTGCGGTCCCGGTCGTAAAAGGTGGTCGCATTGTAGGACACCACCGTTTGCTTTCCGTCGCGGGCGCACGCCGTCAGCTCGTAATCGGTGACCTTCTTCTCGCTCAGCACCAGCTTGATCGCCGCTTCGGCCCGCTCCGGATCGGTGAAGTAGCTCTTGAACGGCGCTCCGATCAGCTCGTCGCGCGTGCAGCCGGTGAGCGCCTCCATCTGCTTGTTGACGTCCGTGATGATGCCGGAGGGATCGGTGGTCATGATCGCGTCGATGTTGGATTCGATCAGCGAGCGCGTGTAGAACTGCTGGTCGCGCAGGCGCTGGTCGAGCTTTCTTTGTTCGGCTTCGACCAACTTGCGCGCGGTGTTGTCGGTGCCGATCAGCAGATAGCCGATGATGGCGTCCTGGGCGTCGCGCAGCGCCGTCACCGACACCACCGCCGGGAATCGGCTTCCGTCCTTGCGGAAGTAAGTCAGCTCGTAGATGTCCTCGATCCCGCGCGAGGCCTTGAACACCAACGCCTCGAAGCCCGGCGTGATCGCGGTTCCCAGCTCCACGCTCAGCGCCTTGGCGCGCGCGATTACCTCCTCTGGATCCGAAATGTCCGCGGGCGTGATCTTGTTCATCACTTCGGCGGCGGTGTAGCCGAGCATGCGCTCGGCGCCGACGTTGAAGATCTGGATCACGCCCTTGGCGTCGGTGGCGATGCTGGAGAAGTTGGCGCTGTTGAAAATCGCCTTCTGCAGGGCACCGGCCTTGAGGAGCGCCTCCTCCGCCTGCTTGCGCGCGGTGTTGTCGGTGCCGATGAGGAGGTAGCCGATGATCGCGTCCTGGGCATCGCGCAAAGCGGTCACCGACACCACCGCCGGGAAGCGGCTGCCGTCCTTGCGGAAGTAGGTGAGCTCGTAGATGTCCTCGATGCCGCGCGAGGCCTTGAACACCAATGCCTCGAAGCCCGGCGTGATCGTGGTTCCCAGCTCCACGCTCAGCGCCTTGGCGCGCGCGATCACTTCCTGCGGATCGGAAATGTCGGCGGGCGTTATCTTGTTCATCACTTCGGCGGCGCTGTAGCCGAGCATGCGCTCGGCGCCGACGTTGAAGATCTGGATGACGCCCTTGGCGTCAGTGGCGATGCTGGAGAAGTTGGCGCTGTTGAAGATCGCGCGCTGCAGCGCACCTGCTTTCAGCAGCACTTCTTCCGCCTGCTTGCGCAACGTCACGCCGGCGCCCTTGGCGACACTGGCCCCCGTCCTCGTCGCGTCCTTTCCCTTAGTCATCGGCATGCCTCCGGTACCTCACGCTCGCTCGCGCGGCGACGATCTGCATGGCGGCCATTGTCTTTTCATCGAGCGTGAAGGTCTGTGCGCTGGCGCTCAGACCGACGACTCCCGCCGATGCGCCCTAGGCGAGCACGATGTCGAGTGCCGCCTTGGAGCCGGGGCCGGCGTCCTCCAGCTTCATGGTCACGAGCTTCGCGTCGCGTCCAAGGCTGCGATAGAGGCCGTCGCGCGCGTTGCCCGGTTCGCCCTCCACGAACATCTGCGAGGTGAGGCGCCGCTTGCCGCCCTCGACCACGGTGAAGTGGATGTGCGGCGTTCGCCCCGGATAGGGCACTGGCCTGATGGTCCGGAAGGCGTAACGGCCGTCGGCATCGGTCAGCACCGCGCCGAAGCCCTGGAAGCCCGGGTCGCCTTCGCGCCCGCCCACGTGGTGGTACTCGCCCTGCGCGTCGCATTGCCAGATCTCGACCCGCGCCCCGGCGCGCGGCGCGCCGCCGCGATCGAGCACGCGGCCGCTCACGTCGAGGACCGTGCCCTTTGCCGCCGCCGCGCGGCCTTCCACGCGGGTGAGGTCCCCGTCCGTGTCCCTGGGAAACGACGTGGGATAGAAGGGACCCTCGGTCATGCGCGGGGTGGGCGCACGATCTTCGGCAAGGACCGGGGTGGCTGCCAGCGGGGCGAGCGCCGATGCGCCAATCCAGGAAAGGACACGGCGGCGCCGTAGCGAAGTATTCATGTGTCTCCTCGTCTCTCACTCCAGTATCGAATCCGGCGAACCTGGTTGTCGACCCCGATGCTACCCGACGATTGTGCAGGCAGTGTGATGCGCAGCGCCCCCTCGCGGTCGGTGCGATGCAGTGTCACGCCTCGGAGCACCAAGCGCGCGACTACGCCGGGGTTGGGATGGTGGAAGCGGTTGCGATAGCCGACCGAGAGGACGCCGATGCCGGGCGCCACCGCCTCGAGGAACGCGGGCGTGGACGAAGTCTTCGAGCCGTGGTGAGGGATGACGAGGACGTCGGAACGCAGGGCCGCGCGATCGCGCGCGAGCATCTCGGCCTCCGCGCGCGCCTCCACGTCCGCAGCCAGCAGCACCGAGAAGGCGCCCGTGGCCACGCGCACCACGCAACCTCGATCGTTCTCCTTGCGCTTGCGCGTTTCCGCGTAGATCTCGCGCGGCGGATGCAGCACCGTGAACTCGACTCCGTCCCAGCGCCATCGCTCACCCGCCTCGCAGCGTCGCGACCTCGCGAACGCGCCGTGCAAGAGATGGCCGGGCCCGAGCGGCGAGAGGAGCCACCCCGGGGCGCGCGAATAGGCGATCGAGGCCGCGCCGCCCGCGTGGTCGTCGTCGGCGTGGGAGACCACCACGCCGTCCAGGCGGTTCACGCCCTCCCCTCGCAGGAACGGCACGACGATGCGGTTGCCGCTATCGGATTCGGCGTTCCACGAGGGGCCGGTGTCGTACACCATCGCGTGCGTCGCGGTGCGCACCACCATCGCCAGGCCATTGCCGACGTCGAGCACGTCGAGCCACGCGTCTCCCGGTGCGGGCGCAGGCGGCAGCACCGCGAACATGGGCGCCATCCACGCCGCGCCCGCCGAGCGTAGCGGCACGCCGCGCGGGGCGAGGAGGCACGCGCAGCCGGCGACCGCCGCGGCGACTGTCCAGGCGGCGGGCGCATGGCTCTCGAGCATCGCCAGCGGCAACGCGGCCAGCCATTCGAGCGGCCCCATGAGCCAGGCCATCAGCTGGTGCGCGCCATCGAGGAGCCACGGCAATGGCAGGAACGCCCCGGCGATGGTGAGCGGCACCACGACGAGACTCACCAGGGGAATCGCGAACGCGTTGGCGATGGGCGACACCAGCGACACCTCCTGGAACAGCGCCACCAGCATCGGCAGCATCGCCACCGTCACCGCGAGCTGCTCGAGGGCCGCGCCGCGAACCCGGCCGGCGTGCCCGGTGCGCAGCGCCATCACGTAGAAGATCGAGGCGACCGCGCCGAAGGACAGCCAGAACCCGGCGGAGAGCACGGCCCACGGATCGATCCCGACGACGGCCAGGGCCGCGAGCGCCAGCACGCGCGAGGGCGAGCCATGGCGATCGGAGAGCACGCACGCGGCCACCACCGCGAGCATGACGAAGGTGCGCTGCGCGGGCACCTGGTAGCCCGTCATGAGCGAGTAAGCGAGCGCGGCGAGCGTGCCGGCGATCACCGCCGCCTTGCGCGCCGGAATGCGCAGCGCGATCGCGGGCACGCGCACCCACGCCCAATACGCGAGCGCGAATGCGAGGCCCGCGAACATCGTGATATGCAGGCCCGAGATGCTCATGAGGTGGCCCACGCCGGTACGCCAGAACACCTCCCAATCGTCGGCGGCGATGGAATCCTGGTCGCCGATGGCGAGCGCCACGAGCACGCCCGCGAGGCGCGCGTCGGCGAGATGGGCGCGCATCCCATCGCGAATCTCGCCGCGCCAGCGATGCAGCGTGTAGGGCCAGCCGTCCACGCGCGCGGCGAGGCGCTCGGTGCCCGCCTTCAACCGCACGTATCCGGTGGCGCGGATGCCGCGCTCCAGCGCCCACGGCTCGAAATCGAAGGCGTGCGGGTTGGCGAGCCCGCGCGGGCGCTTCAAGCGCACGGTGATGCGCCAGCGCTCGCCCGCGGCGAGGTGCGCAGGCCGCGCCCCGCTCGCGCCTTTCGCGCGCTCGACGTACCACGTCAGCGCAAGGAGCCGGGGGACCACCGCGAGCGGCGTGCGCACCTCCTCGACCTCGAAGAGGAAGCGAGTGCCGTTCTCCGTGACCTGCGCAAGCCCCGCGACGATCCCGGTGAGCTCGACGTCCTCGCCCTCCCAGGCGACCGGCAATGCCTCGGCAAGCCGTACCTCGGCACGCCATGCGCCGGCGCCCACGCCCGCCAATCCTCCGGCAAGCACGAGGCACGCGAGCCGCATGAAGCGCAAACGCACGGGTACGAGCCGCAATGCGAGCAACGCGGCGACGCTTGCCGGAAGGAGCGCGACCGAAGGAAGCTCGGAGGCCTCCTGAAGGACGAGAGTGCCGAGGACAAAGGCGAGGACGAAGGCGCGCATCCCCGCTCAACGCGCGCGGCGTCGCACCGGCCTACCTGCTTGCCGAGCGCGGGCCCGCTACCCCTATTTCATTTTTCCGGTCTTGCGCCACATCTCCGCGAGCAGGCCATCGGGCTTGCACGGGCCGTCCTTGACGGCCGCGACGCGCTCTCGCAGTCCGCCGGGGTTCTTCAGGTACTCCGCATGCGTCGAGGTCGATGCGACACGGCGCGTGACGCACGTGCAAAAGCGGTCAACGGGCGGCACGATCTGCGCTTCCGGAAAAGACTTCGACTGCGCCTCGAAATATTTGCGCGCGTCGGCGAGGATCGGCTTGGCGCACGCCTCGTCCGCGGCATCGACTCCGCGCGCATCCCACCCCGCTTTCATGGGAGCCGTGTTGCCACGCGAGCTCGCGGGCGCCGCTTTGCCTTCCTGCTCCTTCGCGGCTACCGGGCAAGGCTCCTCCTGGTAGCTCGTTTTGCCGGTTGCACCGACACACTTGAAAAGCTGCTGGCCGTGGGCGGCGCCCAGCGGCCCGAGGGCGACGACGCACAGCGACGAAGCGAGGACGCGCCTCACTTCTTTTTCGTGGATTGGCCGTCCGCGGGCAGCGCCGGGGACGGCGCATCGCTCGCCGGAAAGCTCTCCTCGCCCGCCTCGTCCAACAGCCATTCCGCGTGCTCCTTCGTGCCCACCGGGGGCATGGGCTTGCGGGGGACCTGAAGCTTGGGATGCGGATCGCGCGACATGGGGCCTCCTGGGCAATGGGAGGTAGACCGTGGCTGCGCGTATCGGTTCGGTATCATTCCTCCATGACCTGCGAACTTGCGGTTCCCGCGCGATCCGGCGGCTTCACCTGGATCGAGATGACCATCGTGCTCGCCGTGATCGGGATCCTTGCCCTCATGGCGATTCCCGCGCTGCAGGACAACGCGCTGAAACGCCAGGTGAAGGAAGGCCTCGCCATCGCCGAGCTTGCCAGGAAGGCCGTGCAGGCCGCGTACTCCGCCGCGGGCGACATGCCTGCCGACAACAAGGCCGCCGGCATCCCGGAGCACGACAAGATCGTGGCGTCGTTCGTGAAGGACGTGAACGTCGTCGCCGGCGCCGTCACCCTCACCTTCGGCAACAACGCGAGCAAGGCGATCGAGGACAAGAAGGTGACGATCCGCCCGGCGGTGGTCCCCGGTGAGCCGCTGGTGCCGATCGCCTGGCTCTGCCATTCCACCGCCGTGCCGAAGAACATGGAGGTGCGCGGCAAGGACGAGACCGACATCCCGTTCAAGTGGCTCCCCATCGAGTGCCGCACCGCCGAGCTGAAATGACGCCGGAATACTGGGAAGAGGCGAAGAAGCATCTCGCCAGGCACGATCCCGTGCTGCGCAAGCTCATCAAGAAATACCCCGACGCCGAGCTCGGCCTGCGCGGCGACGCGTTCCAGACCCTCGCGCGCTCCATCGCCGGACAGCAGATCTCGGTGAAGGCGGCCAACTCCATCTGGGGCCGCTTCGCCGAATGCGCCGGGACAGTGAACGCGAAGAACGTCGTCGGGCTCGCGCCGGATGCGATTCGCGCCTGCGGCTTCTCCGGCAACAAGGTGCGCTACGTGAAGGACCTCGCGGAGCGCTTCCACACCGGCGCGCTGAAGCCGCGGCGCTGGCCGAAAATGGACGACGAGGCGATCATCGAGGAGCTGGTCGAAGTGAAGGGCATCGGGCGCTGGAGCGTCGAGATGTTCCTCATCTTCCACATGATGCGTCCCAATGTGCTGCCGGTCGGCGACCTGGGACTGCAGCGCGCCATGGAGAAGAACTACAACAAGGGTGAGGCGCTCACCAAAGCCCAGATGCGTGAGATCGGCGCGAAGTGGGCGCCATGGGGCACCGTCGCTACCTGGTATCAATGGCGCTCGCTCGATCCGGTGAGCTTCTAAAAGTCGTGTCAGGTACGACATCGCAACTCGTACCTGACACCAATTTCAAGAGATGACACAACAATCCCCGAACGCGCTTCTCTTCGACCTGGGCGGCGTGATCATGACGCTCGACTGGGACCAGGCCTTCGCGCGCTGGGCCGCCGGATCGGGCAGCAGCGCCCCGACGCTTCGCGCGCGCTACAGCTTCGATGCGCCCTACGAGCGCCACGAGCGCGGCGAGATCGGAGAGCGCGACTACTACGAGTCGTTGCGCTCCTCGCTCGGGATCGAGCTGTCGGACGAACAGTGGGCCGACGGATGGAGCGCGATATTCGGCGGGCTCATCGCGCCCACGGTGGATCTGATCGAGCGCGTGAAGGATCGCGTGCCGGTGTACGCGTTCTCGAACTCGAACGCCGCGCACCAGCGCGTGTGGGCGCAGCGCTTCGCACCGGCGCTCGGGCACTTCCGCAAGATCTTCGTCTCCTCGGACCTGGGCCTGCGCAAGCCGGAGCGCGCCGCATTCGAGGCGATCTCGCGGGAGATCGGCGTGCCGGCTTCCGAGATCCTCTTCTTCGACGATACGCCCGAGAACGTCGAGGGCGCGCGCGCGGCAGGACTCCAGGCCGTGCACGTGAAAAGGCCGCAGGACGTCGAAGACGCGCTGCGGCCCTGGCTTTAAACGGCTTACTTGTACGAGTCGGCTCCGGCCTTGGCGATCTGGCCGTCCTGGTCGGAGGTGACACCCGAGACGCCGATGGCCCCGACGATCTTGCCATCGACATAAAGGGGAAGGCCGCCCTCGACCACGCTCGCGCCGCGCAGGTTGAGGAAGCGCACCCCCGCCCCGCCGCCCGCGACCGCGTCCTGCATCACTTTCGTCGGGCGCCGGTACATCGCCGCCGACACCGCCTTGTCCTGTGCGACGTTGATGCTCGCCGTTTGCGTGTTGTCGGCGCGCGCGAACAGCACCAGCTGCCCCGCCGTGTCGACGATGGTGATAGCGACAGGCCAATTGTTCTTGCGCGCTTCGGCATCGGCGGCGGAAAAGACCTTGCGCGCCTGCTCGAGGGTGATGTTGGCTCCGTACTGAGGGACCTGCGCTTGCGCCGCCGCGGCAAACAAGATGACGGCACCGCCTGCCAAGGCGGCCAGCTTGCGTACGTTCATGTGTCCTCCGAATGATTTTATTGAATAGCTCGGGGTGCGGGCATGTAGGCCAGCCCGATCATGCTAACAGCCTGAAACGTGAGCCTATTCCTACGAACCGGCAGCGCCAGCTACGCGGTTGTCGTCCGTCTCCCACAAGTCTGGTTCCGAGGGACTAGGCACGAACCTTGGGCAGCCGCGCGGCCTTTCTTGAGCCGCGGGCAAAGTGGAATCATGAAATCCATCGCCCTTTGCGCCGCCGCCCTCGCCTGCGCGGCCACCACCTCCACCTCCGCCGCGGTGCTGTACAAATCCGTCAGCTCGAACGGCTCGGTGGAGTTCTCCGACCTGCCGCCCGAGAAGGGCCGAAACGTCGAGCGCATCCGCATTCCTGATTCCGCGTCCTCGACGAGCGGCGCGCCCGTGATCGCCTCCGGCCCGTCGCGCGAAGATCAGCGGCGCGAAACCGATGCCGAGCTGGTGCGCGCGAATGCGCAGCTCGATCTCGCCGAGCATGCGCTCGCCGAAGCGCGCCGCGCGGTAGCCAGGGATTCGGATGGGTTGCGCATGGTTTCGACGCGCCTCACACGCGAGGACCACGACCGGCTCGCCTTCTACAAGAAGGACGTGCTCCTCGCGCGCGCGCAGCTGCTGGAAGTCCTGAAGGAGAAGGGGAAAGCCGCCGCGGTCCAGCCGACCCTCACGGCGAGCAACGAATGGGTGCCGGTCAACCCAGGCGTCCGTCGGTAATCCTCAGGCCGCGCCCCATGCGCCCCGCCAGGCCGGGGTCGTGCGTCACCATCACGAAGGCCGCGTTGTGGCGCCGGTTCAACTCCACGATCAAGTCGAACACCTTGGCCGCGTTCTCGCGATCGAGGTTTCCGGTAGGCTCGTCGGCCAGCACGCACGCGGGCTCGGTCACCAAAGCTCGCGCCACGGCGACGCGCTGACGCTCGCCGCCCGACAGCTCGCCGGGCCGGTGAGCGAGGCGATGGCCCAGGCCAACCTCTTCCAGCATCGTCGCGGCTTTCTCGTGCGCGACCTTTTCGTCCACGCGCCGGATGGTGAGCGGCATGGCGACGTTCTCGAGCGCCGAGAACTCCGGCAGCAGGTGGTGGAACTGGTAGACGAATCCGAGCGCCTGGTTGCGCAGCACGCCCTGCTCCCCCGGCGCCAGGGCGAAGAGATCCTTGCCCAGGAGCTTCACGCTTCCCTCCGTCGGCCGGTCGAGCCCGCCCAGGAGGTGCAGGAGCGTGCTCTTGCCCGATCCCGACGCGCCCACGATCGCGATCGACTCCCCGCGATGCACCTGGAGCGTCACGCCCTTCAGCACCGGCACGGCGACGTCGCCCATCCCATAGGTCTTCGACAGGTCCCGGCATTCGAGGACCAGGCTCGCGTCACTCATAGCGCAGCGCTTCCGCGGGGTTGACGCGAGCGGCGCGCCAGCTGGGATAGATCGTCGCCACGAAGGAGAGCGCCAGCGAGATCAACGCGGTCCAGACCACGTCGATCCAGTGCAGGTCCGAGGGCAGCTCGCTGATGTAGTAGACCTCGCGCGACAGGATCTGGAAGTGGAAGAGGCGCTCGATCGCCGGGACGATCACGTCGATGTTGAATGCGGTGACGATGCCGGTCGCGACGCCCAGCACCGTGCCGACCATGCCGATGATCACGCCCTGCACCATGAAGATCTTCATGATGCTGCCCGGCGAGGCGCCGAGGGTGCGCAGGATGGCGATGTCAGGGTGCTTGTCGGTCACCACCATCACCAGCGTCGACACGAGGTTGAACGCGGCCACCGCGATGATGAGGGTGAGGATGATGAACATCATGCGTTTCTCGATCTGGATCGCGCGGAAGTAGTTCACGTTCTGCTGCGTCCAGTCGGAGAGCAACACGTCGGAGGCCACGAGCTTCGCCAGCTCGCGCGTGATGGCGGGCGCGCGGTCGATGTCCTTCACCTTGAGGCGGATGCCGCTCACCGCCGAGTCCATGCGGTAGAGCACCTGCGCGTCCTGCATGTTGACGAGCGCCAGCGCGTTGTCGTACTCGCTGTGGTCCATGGAGAAGATGCCGGCCACGGTGAACTGCTTCAGGCGCGGCATGAGCCCCGCCGGCGTGACCTGCCCCTGGGGCGAGATGAGCGTCACGCGGTCGCCCACGTTCAGGCGCAACGCGCGCGCCACGCCCACCCCGAGCGCGATGCCGAACTCACCGGGGCGCAGCGCCTCGAGCTTGCCGGTCTTCATGTTGGCGCCGAAGTCGGCAACCGTATCCTCGAGCTCGGGTACGACGCCGCGCACGAAGACGCCGCGCACCGTAGTGCCGGTGGACAGCAGGCCCTGGGCGTTCACGAACGGTGCGGCGGCCACCACCTCGGAGTGGCGCTTCACCTGGGTGGAGAGCGACTGCCAGTCGGCGATGCCTCCTTCGCTCCCCAGGATCTGGATGTGGGCCGCGGCGCCGAGGATGCGCGTGCGGATCTCCTTCTCGAAGCCGTTCATCACCGACATCACGGTGATCAGCGCCCAGATGCCCAGCGCGATGCCGATGATGGAAATGAACGAGATGAAGGAGATGAAGTGGGTGCGGCGCTTGGCGCGGGTATAGCGCAGGCCGACGTAGAGCTCGTAGGGTCGCAATGGGAGGGGAAGATGGTGTCAGGAACGAATTATCGCTCATCACCGCGGTAATTCGTCCCTGGCGCCAGTTTTATCGCAATCACGTGCCGGCGATCACGCATGGGATAATTATCGGCCAATGCCGCTCGACTTGCTGGTCCCCGATTTGCTGCTGCCCCCGGATGCCCCCGCGGCGTCGCGAGCCCTGCGCCTGCCCGCGCTGGAGAAGTGGCTCGCACGCGCCGATGTGCGAACCGTTCCCGGCCACGGCGCCACGGCGTGGCTGGCTTCGGAATACGGCTTGCCCTCGCCTGCCCCCGTCGCCGCGATCGCGCTGGCGGGTGAAGGCGAAGTCGCCGAGGGCGCGTGGATGCGCGCCGACCCCGTGCACCTGCGAGTCGACCACGACTGCCTCAAGCTCCACGACGCCTCGGTCCTGGACGTGCGCCGCGACGAGGCCGATGCCTTGGCGGGCGCGTTGCAGGACCATTTCCGCCAGGACGGACTCGAGTTCCGCGCGCCGTCCCCGGATCGCTGGTACGTCAGGATGCCGGCGGGCGCGTTGCCGAAGACCACGCCGCTCGAGCACGCATTCGGCCGCGACGTCTTCGGCCTCCTGCCCGCCAACACCGCGATCAACTGGCGCTCCGCGATCACCGAGGCGCAGATGGTGATGGGCGCGCACCCCGTGAATGCGCGCCGCGAGGCCGAAGGCAAGCTCGCGATCAACAGCGTGTGGTTCTGGGGCGAAGGAACGCTTCCTGCCGAGGTGCGCAAGCGCTATTCGCTGGTCTACGCGAAAGGCGATGCGTTCGCGCTCGGCCTGGGATCGCTCTCCGGGGCGCAGGTGCGGATGCTGGCCCCGATCGCCGATATCGACCTCGCGCGCGCCGAGGATTCGGTGCTGGTCGCGATCACGGGACTCACCGATTTCCTGCGCCGCGGCGACGCGGCGGGGTGGCGCGCCGCGGCCGCCACGCTCGACGAGCTCTGGTTCGAGGGCCTGGGCAAGGCCATCGAGCGCTTCGACGGCGTGCGCCTCATCCTGCCCACCGCAAACGACACCCGCGTCGCCACCCTGGACGCCCATTCGCGCTGGCGCTGGTACCGCGCGAGGAAGCCGCTCGCGGCCCATGCCTGAGATCGTGGCGCGCGGCATCGACGCCGCGGCCCTCGAGAAGCTCACCGCGGCGGGCTGCGACGAGCGCCTCGCGCGCATTTTCGCGGCCCGCGGCCTTACCTCGATCAACGAGCTCGCCACGACGCTGAAGTCGCTCGCCATGCCGCAGCGCCTGCACCACATCGAAGACGCCGCGCGCCTGCTCGCCGACGCGATCGAGGCCAGGCAGCGCCTGCTCATCGTCGCCGACTACGATGCCGACGGCGCCACGGCATGCGCGGTCGGGGTGAAGGCGCTGCGCGCCATGGGCGCCGTGGTCGACTACCTCGTGCCCAACCGTTTCGAGCACGGCTATGGCCTCACACCCGAGATCGTGCGCGAGGCGGTGGCGCGCGCTCCCGACATCCTCATCACCGTGGACAACGGCATCGCCGCGGTCGAGGGCATCGCGGAGGCCAACCGCCTCGGCATGCGCGTGCTGGTGACCGACCATCATTTGCCGGGCGCGCAGGTTCCCGACGCGGCCTGCATCGTCAATCCCAACCAGGCGGGTTGCGGATTCCCGAGCAAGAACCTGGCGGGCGTGGGCGTGATCTTCTACGTGATGATGCAGTTGCGCGCGGAGCTGCGCGGGCGAGGCGCTTTCAGCGTGGCCCGCCCCGAGCCCAACCTCGCGGAGCTCCTCGACCTGGTGGCGCTGGGCACCGTCGCCGACGTGGTGAAGCTCGACGCCAACAACCGCATCCTCGTCGCGCAGGGCCTGGCGCGTATCCGCGCGGGCAAATCGAGCGCCGGCATCGCGGCACTCCTGGAAGTGGCCGGGCGCACCGCCCGCCAGGCCACCGCCTATGACCTCGGCTTCGCCGTGGGCCCGCGCTTGAACGCGGCCGGCCGCTTGAAGGACATGTCGCTCGGCATCGAGTGCCTGCTCGCCCACGACCACGCGCGCGCGCTCGATCTGGCCACCAAGCTCGACAGGCTGAATCGCGAGCGGCGCGAGATCGAAGCGGACATGCAGGAGTCGGCCCTGTCGATGGTGTCGGCGATCGAAGCGGGCGACGCGTACACGCTCTCGATCCACCGCGCGGAATGGCATACGGGCGTGGTGGGGCTCCTCGCCTCGCGCCTCAAGGACCGCTTCCACCGGCCGGTGTTCGCCTTCGCCGTGGAGAGCGACGGACGCCTCAAGGGCTCGGGACGCTCGATCCCGGGAATGCATCTTCGTGACGCGCTCGACCTGGTCGACAAGCGCGTGCCGGGACTGGTGGAGCGATTCGGCGGGCATGCGATGGCTGCGGGCCTCACGCTGCGACCTGGAGGGCTCGAGGAATTCGGCGCGGCCTTCGAAGCGGTGGCGCGCGAGTGGCTGGGCCCCGCCGATCTTGCGCAGCGCATCGACACCGACGGCGAGCTGGCGCCGGGCGACATCACGGTGGACTACGCGCAGGTGTTGCGGGAGCAGGTGTGGGGCCAGGGATTTCCGGAGCCGCGCTACACCGGGCGCTTCTCGGTGCAATCGCAGCGCGTGGTCGGCGAAAAGCACACCCGGCTCATGCTCGGCATGGGCTCACGGCGCTACGGCGCAATCCGCTTCGGCAGCGCCGAGCCCGTGCCCGCGTCGATCGACGCCGTCTACCGCCTCGACGTGAACGAGTTCCAGGGCACGCGCTCGCTGCAGCTGGTGGTCGAGCACCTCGCCGCCAGCGAATGATCGGGGCCGACCGCTATAATCGCGGCATGGAATCAGACCGCATCAACCTCATCGAGAACGCCCTCCACGACCTGGCCGCCCGCGCGAACGAGCTGCGGAGGTACCTTTGACTACGACGCCAAGAAGTCGCGCCTGGTAGAGGTCGCCCGCACCCTCGAAGATCCGAACATCTGGTCCGACGCCAAGCGCGCGCAGGAGTTGGGCCGCGAGCGGCGCACGCTCGAGGAGACCGTCGGCACCCTGGAAGAGATCGATTCGAGCCTCAAGGACTCGGCCGAGCTCTTCACGCTTGCCAAGGGGGAAGCCGACGACGCGACGCTCTCCTCCATCGACGCCGATGCCAGGGGAGTCGAGAAGATGGTGGCCGGCCTCGAGTTCCGCCGCATGTTCAACGACCCGATGGACCCGAGCAACTGCTTCGTGGACATCAACGCGGGCCAGGGCGGCACCGAGGCGCAGGACTGGGTCTCGATGCTGCTGCGCATGTACCTCAAGTACTGCGACAGGAAGGGCTTCCATGTCGAGCTCCTCGAGGAGAGCCACGGCGAGATCGCGGGCCTGAAGAGCGCCTCGATCAAGGTGGTTGCCGCGTACGCCTACGGCACCTTCCGCACCGAGAATGGCATCCATCGCCTGGTGAGGAAATCGCCATTCGATTCCAACGCGCGCCGCCACACGTCGTTCGCGAGCGTGTTCGTGTATCCCGAGGTCGACGAGACCATCGAGGTCGACATCAACCCCGCGGACCTGCGCATCGACACTTATCGCGCGTCGGGCGCCGGCGGGCAGCACGTGAACAAGACCGACTCCGCGGTGCGCATCACGCACCTGCCGACCAACATCGTGGTCTCGTCGCAGAACGACCGCTCGCAGCACAGGAACCGCGCCGAGGCGATGGCGATGCTCAAGTCCAAGCTCTATGAGCTCGAGCTTCGCAAGCAGAACGAGAAGAAGCAGGAGCGCGAGGACACCAAGACCGACATCGGCTGGGGTCACCAGATCCGCTCCTACGTCCTCGACCAGTCGCGCATCAAGGACCTTCGCACCAACGTGGAGGTCGGCAACACGCAGAGTGTCCTCGACGGCGACCTCGATCAATTCATTACCGCAAGCCTGAAGCAGGGAGTCTGAGCGCCATGGCCAACGACAAGAACGACACCACGCCCGAACCTCCCCAGGACGAGAACCAGCTCATCGCCGAGCGGCGCGCCAAGCTCGGGCGCATGCGCGAGCACGGCAACGCCTTCCCCAACGATTTCCGACGCAAGGATCTCGCCGCCGGGCTCCAGAAGGCGCACGGCGAGAAGTCCAAGGAAACGCTCGAGGGCGAGAAGCCGACCGCTACGGTGGCTGGCCGCATGCGGCTCAAGCGCGTGATGGGCAAGGCCTCGTTCGCCACGCTGCAGGACATGAGCGGGCAGATCCAGGTCTATGTGAACAACGACGTGACCGGCGCCGAGTCCCACGAAGCGTTCAAGCAGTGGGACCTGGGCGACATACTCGGCGTCGAGGGCACGGTGTTCAGGACCAACAAGGGAGAGCTGTCGGTCCACGCGACGAAGCTGAGGCTCCTGTCCAAGGCGCTGCGCCCACTGCCGGAAAAGTGGCATGGCCTCACCGACATGGAACAGCGCTATCGCCAGCGCTACGTGGACCTGATCGTGAATCCCGAGAGCCGGCGCGTGTTCGAGATCCGCTCGAAGCTGGTGCAGGCGATCCGCGAGTTCTTCGTGGCGCGCGGCTACCTCGAGGTCGAGACGCCGATGATGCATCCGATCCCGGGCGGCGCCGCGGCGCGCCCCTTCAAGACGCACCACAACGCGCTCGACATGGAGCTCTACCTGCGCATCGCCCCGGAGCTGTACCTGAAGAAGCTCACCGTGGGCGGCCTGGAGAAGGTGTTCGAGATCAACCGCAACTTCAGGAACGAGGGGATCTCGACGCGCCACAACCCCGAGTTCACCATGCTCGAGTTCTACGAGGCGTACCAGGACTACCACTACCTCATGGACTTGACCGAGTCGCTGCTGCGCGAGGCTGCGCAGAAGGTGCTCGGCACCACGCTCCTTACCTACCAGGGCGCGGCCGTGGACCTCGGGAAGAAATTCGACCGCCTCACGATGGCCGCGGCGATCGCCAAGTACAACCCGCGGCATGGGCTCGCCGATCTCGCGCGGCCCGAGTACCTGCGCTCCGCGTTGAAGACCTTCCCGGACGTGAAGGTCTTCCCGAGCGACGGATTGGGCCTGCTGCAATTGAAGCTCTTCGAGGCGACCACGGAAGAAAAGCTCGTCGATCCCACCTTCATCGTCGCGCATCCCGTGGACGTGTCCCCGCTCGCGCGCGCCAACGACGCCGATCCCACGGTCACCGACCGCTTCGAGCTCTTCATCAACGGCCGCGAGCTCGCCAATGGCTTCTCGGAGCTGAACGACCCGGAAGACCAGGCCGCGCGCTTCCAGGCACAGGTGAGCGCCAAGGAAGCCGGCGACGAGGAGGCGATGTTCTACGACGCCGACTACATCCGCGCGCTCGAGTACGGCCTGCCGCCCACGGCGGGCGAGGGCATCGGCATCGACCGGCTGGTGATGCTCTTCACCGACAGCCCCTCGATCCGGGACGTGATCCTATTCCCGCAGCTCAAGGCCGAGGACTCCTGACGTGCTAGCATTTTCTTGTCACACCACTTATCGGAGCGTTCCATGAACCGAAAACAGATCTCGATCGCCTTCTCCGGCGCACTCTTCGCCGCGGCGGCGGCATTCGCCCCCGCAGCGTCCGCGGCATGCAAGGAATGCGGCACCGTCACCTCGGTGAACACCGTCAAGAAGGAAGGCGAAGGCAGCGGACTTGGCGCGGTGCTGGGTGGCGTAGCCGGCGGCGTGCTCGGCCACCAGGTCGGCGGCGGTCGCGGCAAGGATGTCGCTACGGTCGCGGGCGCGGCGGGCGGCGCCTACGTCGGCCACCAGGTCGAGAAAAACCAGAAGTCCACCACCAGCTACGTCGTCAACGTGAAGATGGAGGACGGCACCAACCGCACCTTCAACTTCAGCGGCCAGACCAGCTACAAGGCCGGCGACAGGGTGAAGGTGATCGACAAGAAGCTCACCCGGGCGCAGTAGCCGCCCTAAAAGGGGTCAGATTACTTTTCGGTCGTTAAAGGGGACAGGTTAGGGAAACTAACGTGTCCCCTTAAAAGGGTGAAAAGTAATCTGACCCCTTTTACTTCTTACTTCTCCGCCCACGGGTAGAGCGAGGTGATCTTGAGAATCTCGCCGCTTTTCGCGTCCACGAACACCGTGAGGTCGTACTTGCCGGCGCGCATCGGCACGAATTTGACGTCGTCTTCCTTGCGCCCGATAGCCGTCAGCACCTGCGCGATCTCGCCGACGCGCTCGGGGTTGCGCTTGCGCAGCACCTCCAGCGGACGCGCCATCTTCACTACCTGCGGGCGCACCTCCGCGTAGGGCACGTAGTAGCGGGGATAGTACTGCACGTCCACGCCGCCGAATCCCGAAATCATCACGTTGAACTGCTCGTCGGGATCGGTGGGCAGCTTGGTCCCGACGAGCGTGGGCCCGGTCCACGGCGGGCCGGCGTAGCCCCTGGCGCGCGCCTTCTCGACCTCACCCGCGGGGAAGCCGTTGGCGCGCACCACCTCGAAGCGGTCGGTGGCGAACGCGATGTGCACCGGACGCGACTCGAAGAGCGTGTACACGCCGAAGGCGAGCGCCGCTGTCTGCATGAGGCCGATGACGATCAGGTCGAAGAGGAGCCCCTTCTTGCCCGGCTTGAAGATGATGAGCGTGATGAGCGGGCCGAGCGTCACGTCGACGCCGACGATCAGCAAAAAGAGGTCGCGCCCGCCCGCGCCCTCGAAGAGGACGTCGGGGTACCAGTAGAAGTAGATGGGAAGGAACACCGCCAACGCGACGGCGGCGCTCAACGCGAGGTGGATCAGTGCGGCGCGGATACGGGGCGGCATGGATCGCAAGACACGGGTTGTTGCGGGATCGGACGAAATTATAACGAGGCCGCGACGGCGTGCAAGTCATGTTCGCTGGAAGACACTACCCTCGCCCGCACGATGTCCCCCGGCTTCGCGCCCCTGGCGCCCTTCACGTGCACCATGCCGTCGATCTCCGGCGCGTCGGCGGCGCTGCGCCCGATGGCGATGGCGCCGGCTTTCTCGTCGACCAGCACGTCGATGGTCCGGCCGACCTTGGCCGCGAGCTTGCGGCGGCTTATTGCGGCCTGCAATTGCATGAACCGCCCGCGCCGCTCTGCCTTCACGGCTTCGGGCACCGCGTCCGGGAGCTCGTTCGCGCGTGCTCCTTCCACTGGTGAGTAGGCGAAGCAGCCGACGCGGTCGAGCTCGGCTTCCTCGAGGAAAGCGAGAAGCTCTTCGAACTCGCGCTCGGTCTCGCCGGGAAAGCCGACGATGAAGGTGGAACGCACCGTGATGTCGGGGCAGGCCTGGCGCCATCCGCGGATGCGCTCGAGGTTCTTCTCCGTGGATGCCGGGCGCTTCATCAGCTTCAGGATCCTCGGGCTCGCGTGCTGGAACGGCACGTCGAGGTAGGGGAGGATCCTGCCTTGCGCCATGAGGGGAACCACTTCGTCCACGTGCGGATAGGGATACACGTAGTGCAGGCGCACCCATACGCCGAGCTCGCCCAACGCCTGGCAAAGCTCGGTCATGCGCGTCCTCAGCGGTCGCCCGCCCCAGAAGCCGGTGCGGTACTTCACGTCGACGCCGTAGGCGCTGGTGTCCTGCGAGATGACGAGCAGCTCCTTCACTCCGGCATTCACCAGGTTCTCGGCTTCCTTCATCACGTCGCCGACCGGGCGGCTCACCAGGTCGCCGCGCATCGAGGGAATGATGCAGAACGTGCACCTGTGATTGCAGCCCTCGGAGATCTTGAGGTACGCGTAGTGCCGCGGCGTGAGGCGAATGCCCTGCGGCGGCACGAGGTCGGTGAAAGGATCGTGGGGCTTGGGCAGGTGCGCGTGCACCGCGCTCATCACTTCCGCGGTCGCATGCGGCCCGGTCACCGCGAGCACGCTTGGGTGGGCCTTGCGGACCACGTCGCCCTTGGCTCCGAGGCAGCCGGTGACGATGACCTTGCCGTTCTCGGCGAGCGCCTCGCCGATCGCGTCGAGCGATTCGCGCACCGCGTCGTCGATGAACCCGCAGGTGTTCACCACGACGAGGTCCGAGCCCGCGTAGCTGGGAGCCACGTCGTAGCCCTCCGCGCGCAGCTGCGTGAGGATCTGCTCGCTATCGACCAGCGCCTTGGGGCAACCGAGCGACACGAACCCGACGCGCGGCGCAGCGGTTTTCACTTCTTGGTGCGCGGCTTGCGTGACGCGGCCTTGGCGGCCTTGGCGCGCGGCTTCGCTTCCTCCGGCGCTTCGCCCTGCGCGTTCGGGTAGGGGAAGCCCGAGAAAAGCTTGAGGGCCTGGCTGCGCAGCTCCTCCTGCATGTCGATCACCGCCTTGGCGCCCTTCTCGAGGTAGCCGCCCATCATGTTGGGAACCGGCTGGCCCGCGGCGCCGAGCGTCCACGTTTCCGCAGACACCTTCGGCACCTCGCCGTAAAGCGTCTGCGCCTGCGCCTGGAAGCGCTTCTGCGCCTCGTGGAAGGTGGAGATCGAGCGCTCGAGGTACGAGCCCATCATCCCCTGCATCGCGTGGCCGTAGTAGCGAATGATGTTGGCGAGCATGCCCGACGAGAACATCGGCACGCCGCCCGACTCCTCCTCGAGGATGATCTGCAACAGGATCGAGCGCGTGAGGTCGTCACCGGTCTTGGCGTCCTGGACCTGGAAGTCCTTGTAGCCGAGCACCAGGTCCTTCACCTCGGCGAGCGTGATGTAGGTCGAGGTTTCGGTGTCGTACAGGCGCCGGTTGGGGTACTTCTTGATGATTCGGGGCGAGGCCATGGGGAGTTCCTGTGGATGCTGCGCTACATCAAATCCGGATTGTGCACGCCTGGCGCATGACGATCAGCGCCCGGCACAAGTACTTCATTTTATTACAGTTTGGCACTTTACTGCACTGCGCTTGCAACCTCTTGGTGCATTGCACCAAAATTTCCTTGACAGGGTGGGTTCTGCTTCCTAGAATGAATTTGTTGCGGCGCACCATGGGATGTGCCGGGACCGTCCGCACACCCCAACCGCTTGAGGAAACGCACCATGACCGCCGCCATCGCCAACCCACTTTCCGAGATCGCCAGCCGTACCGCCGACTCCGCCGCACGCCTCACCCGCATCTCCATGGACAGCGCCGAGCGCGCCGTCGCCGTGCAGCTCGCATACGCCAAGGGCGCGATCGGCCAGGCGACCCTCAACGCGCGCGCCGTGAGCCAGGCCCGGGATGTGCAGGAGCTGCTGTCGCTTCGTACCCAGATCGCCGAGAACGCGGTCGAGAACCTGATGGGTTACTCGCGCAGCCTCTACGAAGTCGCCGCCGAAGCCCAGTCCGAGCTCGGCAAGCTCGCCGAGGAGCGCATGACCTCCTTCCAGCAGGCCGTGACCGAGTCGGTCGACCTAGCCACGCGGTCCGCGCCCGGGGGCAGCGACGTCGCCGTCGCCGCGATCAAGTCCTCGCTCGCCGCCACCACAGCCGCCTTCGACAGCTTCACCAAGGCCGCCAAGAGCATGGCGAGCTACACCGACGCCGGCGTTCGCGCCGCGAGCACGAAGCGCAAGTAAGCGCCGCCGGCAACCACATTCAAGGCTCCTCCTCCTTTATCGCAAATTGCAAGAATTTGGATAAGGGTTCGAACCCCAGGGTATAACCTGGGGTTTTTTTTGGCGGAGCCGGAACGACAGGGATGGAAAAAGATGAAGAGAGTTGCTCTCGTGACGGGCGGGGTTGGCGGCATCGGTACCGCGATCTGCAAGAGGCTCGCGGCCGACGGGCTTTTCGTCGTCGCGAACTACGCCATCCCCGGCAGCCAGGACAAGTGGATCGCCTCGATGGCCGCGGCAGGCCTGGGCGGGAGTTCCTGCGCGCTCGCCTTCGGCGACGTGACGGACTTCGAGGCGATGGGCGTCATGGTGAAGAAGATCGAGGCTGACCACGGCCCGGTAGCGGTGCTGGTCAATTGCGCCGGCATCACGCGCGATTCGACGTTGCGCAAGATGACGCCCGAGCAGTGGCACGCGGTGATCTCGACAAACCTCGACAGCGTTTTCAACGTGACGCGCCAGGTGATCGACGGGATGATGGAGCGCGGCTGGGGTCGCATCGTCAACATTTCCTCGGTGAACGCGGTGCGCGGGCAGTTCGGACAGACCAACTACGCCGCCGCCAAGGCCGGCATCCTCGGCTTCACCAAGTCGCTCGCGCAGGAAGTGGTCAGGAAAGGCGTCACCGTGAACGCGGTGTCGCCCGGCTACGTGCAGACCGACATGGTGATGGCCATACGCGAGGACGTGCGCGCGAAGATCGTCGCCGAGATTCCCGCAGGCCGGCTCGCCAGGCCGGAAGAAGTCGCCGACGCGGTGGCCTTCCTCGCCTCCGACAACGCGGCCTACATCACCGGCACGAACCTCTCCGTGAACGGCGGCCTGCACATGTACGCGTAGGGGCGCCGTTGCCGGGCGAAATGACTCCTGCGCCTTCAGGACATGTGCTGGCCGCCATTGATCGCGATATTGGCCCCGGTGAGGAAGGCCGCCTCGTCGGAGGCGAGATAGGCGCACAGGCCCGCGATTTCCTCGGGCCGGCCGAGCCGGCCGATGGGGATCTGCGGGATGATCTTGGTGTCGAGGACGTCCTTCGGGATCGCGAGCACCATCTTGGTCCCGATGTAGCCAGGCGAGATGGTGTTGACCGTGACGCCCTTCCTCGCGACTTCGAGCGCGAGCGCCTTGGTGAAGCCGTGCATGCCGGCCTTGGCCGCCGAGTAGTTGGTCTGGCCGAAGGCGCCCTTCGAGCCGTTCACGCTCGAGACGTTGATGACCCGCCCCCAGCCGCGCTCGACCATGCCGTCTACCACCGGCTTGGTCACGTTGAAGACGCTGTCCAGGTTGGTCTTCATCACCGCGTCCCAGTCGACCTTGGTCATCTTCTTGAAGGTCATGTCGCGGGTGATGCCGGCATTGTTGATGAGGATGTCGACCGGGCCGTGCTCCTTGGTGATCTCGCCGACCGCCTTCTGGCATGAATCGAAATCGGAAACGTCGCATGCGTAGGCGAAGAACTTGTGCCCCTGCGACTCCATCTCCTTCAGCCATTCCTTCGACTTGGTGTTGCCGGGCGAGTAGGTGACGATCACCTTCAGGCCCATCTTCTCGAGCTTCATGCAGATAGCTTCTCCAAGGCCGCCCATGCCACCGGTCACCAGCGCGTTGCGTTGAGCCATTTCACTCCTCCGTTGTTATCTTCGATCGTCCAGGCTACGCGCGCTCCCTGGCGTAGCGCCCGGGCGCGGGCTCGATCGATTTCTTCTTGCCATCGCCCAGCTTCTTCGGGGCCGCCACGAGCTTGCCGCCGTGCGGTTTCACCCATTTCGCCCACTCGTTCCACCAGCTGCCGGCCACTTCCTTCGCCTCGACGAACCACTGGTCGGCCTGCGGCGTGAGCTTGTCGTTAACCCAGTAGCTGCGCTTGTTCTTCGAGGCCGGGTTGATCGTCCCGGCGATGTGGCCGCTCGCGCCGAGCACGAAGGTGACCTTGCCGCCCAGGGCGCGCGCGCTCTCATACCCTCCCTTCCACGGCACGATGTGGTCCTCGCGCGCCGCGAAGACGAAGGTCGGCATCTTCAGGCGCTTCAGGTTCACCGGCTCGCCGAGCATCTTCAGCGCATCGGGCTTGCACAGCTTGTTGTCCTCGTAGGTGTTGCGCAAATAGTAGGAATACATCGGGCCAGGCAGGTTGGTCGCGTCGGCGTTCCAATAGAGCAGGTCGAAGGCCGGCGGTTGCTTGCCCTTGAGGTAGTTGTTGACGACGTAGGACCATACGAGGTCGTTGGCGCGCAGGCTCGAGAAGGCGCCGGCGAGCTCGCCGCCGGGCACGATGCCGCCGTGGGCGAGCTGCTTCTCGCGCTTCTCGACGAAGTTCTTGTCGATGTACACGCGGATCTCGCCCACGTCCGAGAATTCCAGCAGCGTCGTGAGGAGCGTGAGGCTCTCCACGGGCTTCACGCCCTTCCTGTCGAGCACGGCGAGCGCGGAGGCGAAGAGCGTGCCGCCGATGCAGAAGGCGAGCGCGTTGATCTTCGGCGCCTTGGTGATGCGCTGAACTTCCGCGATCGCCTCGATGAGTGCGGCGATGTAGTCGTCCCAGGTGACCTTCGAGTGCTTCTTGTTCACGTTGCGCCACGAGCACATGAAGGTCGTGTGGCCCTGCAGGACCGCATGGCGAACCAGCGAGTTCTCCGGCTGCAAATCCATGATGTAGAACTTGTTGATGCACGGCGGCACCATCAGCAGCGGCCGCTCGTGCACCCTGGCAGTCGCCGGCTGGTATTGGATCAGCTGGATGAGCTCGTTCTCCCACACCACCGCGCCCGGCGACACCGCGATGTTCTTGCCGACCTCGAAGGCGTTCTCGTCGGTCATCGAGATGCGCCCCTTCTCCATGTCGGCGAGGAGGTTCTTCATGCCCTCCTGGAGCGACTCCCCGCCGCTTTCCATGGCGGCCTTGAGCGCCTCGGGATTGGTCATCAGGTAATTCGACGGCGCCGCGGCATCGAGGTACTGGCGCATGAAGAAGCGCATGCGCTGCTTGGTGGGCGCGTCGAGGCTGGCCTCCTCGACCGCCTGCATCATCATCTTCGAGGTGAGGAGGTAGGAGTCCCGGAAATAGCGGAAGACCGGCAGCTCGTTCCACTCCTTGCCGCTGAAGCGCTTGTCACCGGCGCTACCCTCCTCCTCGGCCCCGGCGGTGGGTTGCATGGAGTTCATCCAGAGGCGCATCTGCTCCTGCATGTAGCGGCCTTGCAGGTCCATCATGGTCTCCGGCTTGGCGGACAGCGCCTCGAGCCAGGCGCGGTAGGCCTCGGCGAAGCCGGTCATCACCTGTTGCGATGGACCCGCGCCGGACATGGAGGCGGAAAATTTGTCGTGCGCCTCGCGCAGCTGGGCGGCGAAGTGGTCGGCGTTCGGCGGAGGGGCGTTCCTGGACATGGCGATCAAACCTCTGGAAATAGTACCGCGTGGATCACCCAGATGCTCGCGATCCCGAGGCCGATGAAGGCCACCTGCCCCAGGGAGTCCGAGATGGCGGTCTTCTTGTGAAGGCCGGGGATCAAGTCTGCCACCGCGACGTAGATCATGCTCGCCGCCGCAAAGGCCAGTATGTCCGGAATCCAGGCAGTCAAGTGGCTCAGGGCGAAATAGGCGATGAGCCCGCCCAGCATCGCCGCCAGCCCCGAGACGAGGTTCCAGAAGAGCGCGCGGCGCCGGCTGAACCCTGAATGCAGCAGGACCACGAAATCGCCGATCTCCTGGGGGATCTCGTGGGCGATGATGGCGAGCGAGGTGACCACGCCGAGCTTCACGTCGGCGAGGAAGGCGCCCGCGATGATCACGCCGTCTGTGAAGTTGTGGAAAGCGTCGCCGAAGATGATCATCCAGCCGCTGCGGCCGTGGTCGTGGCCGGCGTGGCGCATCTGCTCCTCGGCTTCTTTCTGCTCCTCCTCGCTATGGTGGTGATGGTGGCGCCAGAGGAGGAGCTTCTCCAGCACGAAGAACGCGAGGAGGCCGAAGAGGATCACGGCGGCGGTGCGCGCTGGGTGCTTGGTCTCCTCGAAGAGATGCGGCAGGATGTCGAGGAAGGCGGCACCGAGGAGTGCGCCCACCGCGTAGCTCACCAGCGTCGAGATCCAGCGCGCCTTGGCGCGGAACGCCACGAGCGCGGCGAGCGCGATGGACAGCAGGGTCCCCGCAAGGCACGCGAGCAGGATGTAGGCGAGCGTCGTCATGGGCCCATTATTCCATCCAGATGAAGGCGCCCATCCGGCCGCCCGCCTTCACGCGCCGATAGGAGAAGAGCCGGTCTTCGCGATAAGTGCAAAAGCCGCCGCCGAATATCGAATTCACCCCGGCGCGCTCGAGGCGCTGGCGCGCGAGCGCGTACAGATCCGCGAGGTATTTTCCGCTGCCATGGGGGACGAAGGCCGATTCGGCCCCGGGATCGACCTCCATGAAAGCGGCGCGCACTTCGGGTCCCACCTCGAACGCCGTGGGACCGATGGCAGGCCCCATCCACGCAAGGATGTCGGACGGCCTCGATACGAGGGCCTTCACAGTGGCCTCGACCACGCCCGCGGCCATGCCGCGCCATCCAGCGTGCGCCACTGCGACCCGCGTGCCGTGGATATCGCAAAAGAATAGCGGCATGCAGTCGGCGGTGAGCACCGCGGCGACGCGCTTGGATGCGCCGGTCACCGCAGCGTCGGCCGTCGGCGCGGCATCGGGGTCGACGCGATCGAGATCGGCAACTTCGATGCCGTGCACCTGCTTCAACCAGCGCGGGGCCGAAGGCAACTGCGCGCGCACGATGGCACGGTTGTTTTCGACATTCGCGCGATCATCGCCGCTGTGCAAGCCGAGGTTCATCGACGCGTACTCACCGCTGCTGACTCCGCCATGGCGTGTCGTCACGAAAGCACGCACGTTGGGTGGGGCACGCCAGGCGGGCTGGATCCATTCCGAGGCCATCTCGCGGGAACTCATCCGCGCAGCGACTCCAGCAACAAACGAAAATCCTCCGGCAGCGGCGCTTCGAACTGCATGAGCTTCTCCGTGCGCGGATGCAGGAACGCGAGCTTCCAGGCGTGCAGCGCCTGGCGCGGCAGGAGCTTGTCTGCGCGGCCGGCGTACACCGCATCGCCCTCGAGGGGATGCCCGAGCGATGCGAGGTGCACGCGGATCTGGTGCGTGCGCCCCGTCTCGAGATCGCATTCGAGGAGGGTGTGGGCCTTGAACGCCTCGCGCACGCGGTAATGCGTGACCGCGGGCTTGCCATCCTCCACCACCGCCATGCGCGTGCGATGCACGGGATGGCGCCCGATGGGCGCGTCCACCTTGCCGCCTCGCGCCACCTTGCCGCGCGCGAGCGCGAGATAGGTCCGCTTCACGGTGCGCGCCTGCAGCTGGCGCACCAGCGAGAGCTGGGCGGGCTCGTTCTTCGCGACCACCAGGAGGCCGCTCGTGTCCTTGTCCAGCCGGTGCACGATGCCGGCGCGTGCGAGCTCGCCCAGCACGCTCGCGTGGTGCAGCAGCGCGTTCAGCATCGTTCCTTCCCAATTGCCGCTGCCGGGATGCACGACCAGGCCCGCGGGCTTGTTCAGCACCATCACGTCGGGGTCCTCGTGGACCACGTCGAGCGCGATCGCTTCCGCGCGGTAGGCGGACTCCTCGACGCGCGGGGCGAGCGCCACCTCCACCGCCTCGCCACTCTTCAGTTTTCGCTTCGCGCGAGCCTGCGCGCCGTCCACGCGCACATGCCCGGACTCGATCAGCCTGGCGAGCCGGCTGCGGGACTCTTCCGGGAGGAGCTTTGCGAGCGCCTGGTCCAGCCTCAGGCCCGCGAGCTCCGGGGGAATGGTGATGCGCAGCTCGCGGGAAGGGGCCTCGGGCGCGGTATAATTTGCGCTTCGCGAAACGGGATTCACCATGAAACGCAGTGTAACGGCATTGGCCGCCCTCCTCCTCGCGCTGACCCTCGCCGGATGCGGGCTTTTCGGCGACAAGGTCGACCCGAAGAAAGAATGGCAGGCCGCCGAGTTCTATGCCGCCGCCAAGGAGCAGTTCGACAACCGCAACTGGGAAGCGGCGATCAAGCTCTACGAGCAACTCGAGGCCAAGTTCCCCTTCGGGCGCTTCGCGCAGCAGGCCCAGATCGAGGTTGCCTACGCGTACTACAAGCAGGGCGAGACGGCGCAGGCCATCACCGCGCTCGAAAAATTCGTGAAGCTGCACCCGAACCACCCGAACGTGGACTACGCGTTGTACCTGAAGGCGCTGGCCAGCTTCAAGGAAGACCTGGGCCCGCTCTCGCGCCTGGTGCGCCAGGACCTCGCCGACCGTGACCCGAAGGCCGCGCGTGAGTCGTTCGAGGGCTTCAAGGACCTGGTGACGCGCTTCCCTGAAAGCCGCTACGCCTCGGATTCGCGCGAGCGCATGGCCTACCTCGTCGAGGCCCTCGCGCGCCACGAGGTCAATGTCGCGCGCTACTACCTCGCGCGCAAGGCCTACCTCGCCGCGGCCAACCGCGCGCAGGACGCGATCACGCGCTTTCCGCAATCGCCCGCGCACCGCGAGTCGCTCGACATCATGATCGAGTCCTACGATCGCATGGGGATGACGGAGCTTCGCGACGACGCGAAGAAGGTGCTGGCGAAGAATTTCCCGGCCGACCCGATGGGGCAACGCGGCACGAACCGCTCGGGCTCCTGGTGGAAATTCTGGCAGTAGGCCGGCACGCGCGCTAGGTTTCCCTGGCGAGCAATTTCAACAGGAAGGCCTGCGCGCCCGATGCCTTGCCGCGCCCGCGCTTGGCGCGCTTGAAGCTGCCGTCGGGCTGCATGTCCCAGGCCTGGGTGTTGTCCTCCAGGTAGGGCTTCAACCCCTCGCGCACGACGCGGCGCTTGAGCTTGGCATCGAGGACCGGGAAGCAGAGCTCGATCCGGCGGAAGAAGTTGCGGTCCATCCAGTCCGCGCTCGAAAGGTAGACCAGGGTCTTGCCGGCGCCCTTGAACTCGAAGGTTCGCGTGTGCTCGAGGAAGCGCCCGATGATCGAGCGCACGCGGATGTTCTCGGAAAGCCCGGGCACGCCGGGGCGCAGCGCGCAGACGCCGCGCACGATGAGGTCCACCTTCACGCCCGCCTGCGAAGCCTTGTAGAGCGACTCGATCACCTGGGACTCGAGCAGCGCGTTCATCTTGGCGACGATGCGCGCGGGCTTGCCGGACCTTGCGATGCGCGCCTCGTTGTCGATCGCATCGAGGACCCTCTGGTGCATCGTGAAGGGCGCCTGCCACACGTGCTTCAGCTTGGTGACCTTGCCCAGGCCCGTCAATTGCTGGAACACCTCGTTCACGTCGCCGCACACTTCGCCGTTGCAGGTGAGGAGGTCGAAGTCGGTGTAGAAGCGCGCCGTGCGCGGGTGGTAATTGCCGGTGCCCAAATGCACGTAGCGCACCAGCCTGCCTTGCTCGCGGCGCACCACGAGCGCCATCTTGGCGTGGGTCTTGTGGCCGACGACGCCGTAGACCACGTGCGCGCCGACCTCCTCCAGGCGCGCCGCCCAGTTGATGTTGGCCTCCTCGTCGAATCGCGCCATGAGCTCCACCACCACGGTGACTTCCTTGCCGGCGCGCGCGGCGTCGATGAGGGTCTGCATGATCACCGAGTCGGTGCCGGTGCGGTACACGGTCTGCTTGATCGCGACGACCTGGGGATCCTTCGCGGCCTGGCGGATGAACTCGATCACCGGCGCGAACGACTGGAACGGGCGGTGCAGCAGGACGTCGCCCTTGCGGATCACGTCGAATAGGTCGCGGCCCTTGGCGAGCGCTTTCGGCAGTCCCGGCGTGAAGGGCGCGTACTCGAGGTCGGGCCGATTCACGTGCTCGGGAATGTTCATGAGGCGCACGAGGTTCACCGGGCCCGCGACCTTGTACAGGTCGTCGGCCTCGAGGCCGAACTGCGAAAGCAGGAACTGGGTCATGGCCTCCGACATGTTGTCGGCTACCTCGAGGCGCACCGCGTCGCCGAAGTGGCGCTGCGGCAATTCGCCCTGCAGCGCCTTCCTCAGGTCCTTCACCTCCTCTTCCTCGACGAACAGGTCGGAGTTCCTCGTGACGCGGAACTGGTAGCAGCCGAGCACGTTCATGCCGGAGAAGAGCTCGCCCACGTGCGCATGAAGGATGGACGTGAGGAAGATGAAGTCGTTGGGGCCCGGCGAGACTTCCTTCGGCAGGCGGATCACGCGCGGCAGCACGCGCGGGGCCTGCACGATCGCCGCGCGCGAATCGCGCCCGAACGCGTCGCGCCCGACCAGCTCGACGGCGAAGTTCAGGCTCTTGTTGAAAACGCGCGGGAAGGGATGCGCCGGATCGAGCCCGATGGGTGTCAGCACCGGCATCATCTCGCGGAAGAAGTAATCGCGGATCCACTGCTGCTGGGCGGGCGTCCACTCGGAGCGCCGGAAGAAGTGGATCTTCTCCTTCGCGAGCGCGGGCAGGATCTCCTCGTTCAGGAGGCGGTACTGGCGCTCGACGATCTCGTGCGCCACCTTCGCCACCTGCCGGAAGACCTCCAGCGGCGTGAGCCCGTCCGGGCCCGCGGCGGCCGCGCCCATCTTGATCTGCTCCTTCACGCCGGATGCGCGGATCTCGAAGAACTCGTCCAGGTTCGACGAGACGATGCAGAGGAATTTCAGCCGCTCGAGAAGCGGCACCGCGCGGTCTTCGGCCTGCGCCAGCACGCGGCGGTTGAAGGCCAGCGCCTGCAACTCGCGATTCAGGAAGTGGTCGTGGGAGAGATGCGAGATGCGCGCGGAAGGCGACTTCTGCTTTTTGGTCATGACGATATATGCTTCGTCCTCCCGCGATGTCGTGGATTCGCAAGAGAGCAAATGGAATATACCACCCTCGGCGCGGTCGACCTCGGCTCCAACAGCTTCCACTTGGCCATAGGGCGTGTAGTCGAGGACCAGCTCTATCCCCTCGATTCGCTCAAGGAAACCGTACGGCTCGGCAGCGGCCTCACGCAGGATCGCCAGCTCGACGCCCAGGCCCAGGATCGCGCGCTTGCCGCGTTGAAGCGCTTCTCGGAGCGCCTTGCCGGCATGCCGCGCGCGTCGGTGCGAGTCGTCGGCACCAACGCGCTGCGCGTGGCCAAGAACGCGCGCGAGTTCCTCGACCGCGCCGAGGAGACGCTCGGCTTTCCCATCGAGATCATTCCCGGGCGCGAGGAAGCGCGCCTCATCTACCTGGGCGTGGTGCACTCGCTGCCGATGTCGGGCCACAACCGCCTGGTGGTGGACATCGGAGGCGGATCGACGGAATTCATCATCGGCCACCGGATGAAGCCCAAGGCCATGGAGAGCCTCTACATGGGGTGCGTGAGCTTCACGGCGCGCTACTTTCCCGAAGGGCGGATCGAGAAAAGGGCGTTCAAGCAGGCCGAGCTCGCCGCGCGCGCGCAGATCCAGACCATCGCCGCGCGCTTCGAGAAGGAAGGCTGGAAAGAAGCCATCGGATCGTCCGGGACGGCGCGTTCCATCGCCGAGATCCTCGCCAGGAATGGCCAGGCGGAGCGCGGCATCACGGCCGCCGGGCTCGCGTGGCTGCGCGAGGAGCTCCTCGCCGCCGGCGACCTGCGCAAGCTCTCGCTCGCGGGGCTGCGCGAGGACCGCGTGCCGGTGGTGGCCGGCGGCGTGGCCATCATGTCGGGCGTGTTCGCGGAGCTCTCGCTCATCGAGATGACGGTCGCGGAAGGCGCGTTGCGCGACGGCGTCCTCTGGGATCTCCTCGGCCGCGTCCATCATCGCGACATCCGCGAAGTGACCATCGACCAGTTCGTGCGCCGCTACCACGTCGACCAGGCGCAGGCGCAGCGCGTGGGCCACCTCGCGCAGGCGCTGCTGCGCGGGCTGGGCGAAAAGGACGGCGCGCTCCAGGGCGAGAGCCCCTTCCTCGACTGGGCGGTGAAGCTTCACGAGGTCGGCATCTCGATCGCGCAGGCCGCGTACCACAAGCATTCGGCCTACATCCTCGCCTTCGCGGACATGCCGGGCTTCTCGCGCCAGGAGCAGGGTTACCTGTCGAACCTCGTGCTCGCGCAGCGCGGCAAGCTGTCCAAGATGAGCGCGGCATTCGAGGACGACCCGCGCCTCGCATCGCTCGCGTTCGCGCTGCGCCTGGCGGTGATCTTCTACCGCAGCCGCAGGTCGCTGAAGCTGCCGAAGCTGAAGGTCGCGCGCAAGGGCACGGCCTTCCGCATCGAGATCGAGTCGAAGTGGCTGGCCGGCCAGACGCTTATCGCCATGGCGCTCGAGGCCGAGCCTGCCCAGTGGGAAAGCGTGGGCCTCGCGCTCGAGATCGTCGAGACCTAGACCCGGGCGCGAGGATCGGTGCGCGCCAGGCGCGCCATGAGGTAGTCCACTTCGGCGCGCGCCGCGGGGGTGAGCGCCGCCCCCGGCTTCCGCAGCGTGTCGGAAGCGATGATGCCGCGCTTCATCATCACGTACTTCCTCACCGCGAGCCCGGGCCCGGGCTGCTGCTCGTAGCGGATGAGCGGCAGGTGCGCGTCGAAGAGGTCGTGGGCCTCGTCGCGCTTGCCGGCGGCCGAAAGGCGCACCACGTCGACCAGCATGTCGGGGAAGCAGTAGCCGGTGTTCGCCCCGTCGGCGCCGCGCTCCATCTCGAAATCGAGAAAGAGCGCGTTGTTGCCGGTCAGGATCGAGATGTGGCGCATCGAGCCGTCTTTCTCGTACGAACGCAGCGTCGAGATCTTCTCCAGCCCCGGCCAATCCTCGTGCTTGAGGACCACGCACGCGAGGTTCTCGGTAACGATGCGCCGGATCACGCCAGGCGTCATCTGCACCGAGAAGGTGAGCGGGTAGTCTTGCAGCACGAAGGGCACGTCCGTGCCGATCGCTTCCGAGGCCTGCTTGTAGTACTGGGCGATGGAGTCGTCGGTGCGAAGCGTATTCGGCGGCGCGATCATCACGCCCGCCGCGCCCAGCGCCATCGCGTCCTGGGTCAGCGCGCGCATCGCGGCGAAGCCCGGCGCCGAGACCCCGACGATGATCGGCATGCCGGCGCGCCGGATCACGCGCTTGACGATGCCGACGCTCTCGTTGTGCTCCATCTTCGGCGCCTCGCCGAGCTGGCCCAGCACGGTCATGCCGTTGACGCCCGCCTTGATGAAGAAGTCGGTCATGCGGTCGATCGACGAATCGTCGATCTTGCCGTCGGGGTGAAACGGGGTGGGGGCGATCACGTAGACGCCCTTGGCGCTGCTGTCGAGTTTCACGGGATTTGTCCCTATGAGGGGGCTGGTCGGAGAATCAACGATAATCGTACCAATTCGCGAGGTACGACCATGGGCAGCTCCGGTAACGACGACGACAAGGGCCTGAGGAAAGGCCTCACCAGCTATGGCGACAGCGGCTTCTCGCTCTTCCTGCGCAAGGCCTTCATCAAGGGCGCGGGCTACTCCGACGACGCCCTCGATCGTCCCATCGTCGGCATCGCCAATACGGGAAGCTCCTATAACCCGTGCCACGGCAACGCCCCGCAGCTGATCGAGGCGGTGAAGCGCGGCGTCATGCTCGCCGGCGGGCTGCCGATGGATTTCCCGAGCATCTCGATCCACGAGAGCTTCGCCTCCCCCACTTCCATGTACCTGCGCAACCTCATGTCGATGGACACCGAGGAGATGATCCGCGCGCAGCCGATGGACGCGGTGGTGCTGATCGGCGGCTGCGACAAGACGGTCCCGGCGCAGCTGATGGGCGCCGCGTCGGCGGGCATTCCCGCGATCCAGCTCGTCACCGGCTCGATGCTCACCGGATCGCACGAAGGCGTGCGCGTCGGCGCCTGCACCGATTGCCGCCGCTATTGGGGCCATTACCGCGCCGAGGAGATCGACTCCGACGAGATCTCGCGCGTCAACAACCAGCTCGTCGCGAGTGTCGGCACCTGCTCGGTGATGGGGACCGCGAGCACCATGGCGTGCGTGGCCGAGGCGCTCGGCATCGCGTTGCCGGGAAGCGCTTCGGCGCCGGCCGTGACGGCGGACCGCATCCGCATCGCCGAGAAATCCGGGGCCACCGCGGTGGCGCTTGCCAAGAGCAAGCTCACGCCCGACCAGATCATTACCGAGAAGTCGATCGAGAACGCGGTGCGCGTGCTGCTCGCCATCGGCGGCTCGACCAACGGCATCATCCACCTCACCGCGATCGCAGGGCGCCTGGGCATTCATATCGACCTCGACCGCGTGCACGCGATCGGATGCGAGACGCCGGTACTGTTGGACCTGAAGCCTTCCGGCCAGCATTACATGGAGGACTTCCACCGCGCGGGTGGCGTGCCGACGCTGCTGCGCGAGTTAAAGCCCCTGCTGCACCTCGACACGATGACCGTCACCGGCCGCACGCTGGGGGACGAGATGGAGCTCGCCGGGGAAGGCTTCAAGCAGGACGTGGTGCGCACCCGCTCCAACCCGATCTATCCCCAGGGCGGGATCGCGGTGCTGCGCGGCAACCTGGCGCCCGGCTGCGCGATCATCAAGCAGTCGGCCGCCAATCCGAAGCTGATGGAGCATGAAGGCCGCGCAGTCGTGTTCGAGGATCTCGAAGATCTCGCGCTGCGCATCGACGACGACAAGCTCGACGTCAATGCCGACGACGTGCTCGTGCTGCGCAACATCGGCCCGCGCGGCGCGCCCGGCATGCCCGAAGCCGGATACATCCCGATCCCGAAGAAGCTCGCGCGCGCCGGCGTGAAGGACATCTTGCGCATCTCCGACGGGCGCATGAGCGGCACGGCGGCCGGCACCATCGTGCTGCACGTGACGCCCGAGTCCGCCATCGGCGGACCGCTCGCCTACGTGAGGAGCGGCGACCGCATCCGCTTGAGCGTGAAGAACCGCGAGATCGCGCTCCTCGTCTCCGATGAGGAGCTCGCACGCCGCGCGAAGGAAAAGCCGGTCGTCGAGCCCACGGCGCCGCGGGGCTACCGCCAGCTCTTCCTGAAGACCGTCACCCAGGCCGACACCGGCGTGGACTTCGACTTCCTGCGCGCCGCGTCGCTCAGGAAGGCGGAGTAGCTTTCTCGTCGCGCTCGCGCGCGGCGGCCAGATCGCCCTCGAGCAGCGCGATGCGCTGGTTCAGGCGCCGCATGTCGCGGCGCACCTGGGTGAAGGCGATGTCGCCAAGGAGCGCCTTCACGATCAGGACCACGATCGCCACCAGCAGGAGAAGCGTCGGCGGATAGGCGATGCCGAGCGCGACCCCCAGGGTGTCGATGAGATAGGGCCAGGCGCCGAACAGGAACGACGCCAGCGCGATCGCAATCCAGAACATCGCCTGGCGGATGTAGATGTGGTCGCGGCGCACGAGATGCAGGATGCCGCCGGCCAGGCCGATGCCGATCACGAGGACGACGAGGTGGTAGCTCTTCATTCTTTCGGGTGGGCATTCCAGCGCGCGAGGCAGAGGAGCGACGTCTCCGCCATGTAGCGCGCGACCGTCCAGCGGGAGGAGAAGATGCGGGAGCCGCCGCCGGCACGCGCACTCATGGGGACCGGAATCTCGCGGATCTCGAGGCTTGCGCGGCGCAGCAGCAGCAACACGCCGACGTCCTGGTAGTCTAGCAAAGTCGCCTCTTCGCCGGCCAGAACACGGCACGCCTTCTCGTTGTAGTAGCGGAACCCCGAGGTCAGGTCGTCGATGCTGAACCCGGTGAGGAACTTGAAATAGGCCCACGCCCAGCGCCGCGCGCGATCGCCGCGCCCGGTGCACGCGGCGATCACCACGTCCGAGTGGCGCGCGGCGGCGAGGAGCTCCGGCAGGTGCGCGGGCTCGTGCTGCCCGTCGCCATCCATGGTCACCACGCCCGAGTAGCCATGCCGCAACGCGTAGCGCAGGCCGGTCTGGATCGCGCCCCACGCGCCTTGCCAGAGCGGCGCGCGCACGACGGCGGCGCCCTTCAGGAACGCAACCGTCATGGTGTCGTCGGAGCTGCCGTCGTCGACCACCAGCACGTCGATGCCGCCGTGGGCGAGCGCCTTCTCGATTACCGCGCCGATGCAGGCCGCCTCGTTCAGCGCCGGGATCACGACCAGGACCCGGCCGGAGCGATCGGGAAACGCGCGCGCGGGCTGCGCCGCGAAAGATGCGTCGGGCTGCGGCACCGCGGCGCGCATGCGCTCCTCCTCGCGGCGCATCTTGAGCACCTGCCCATACAGCCACTGGATGCGCTGCGCGACGCCGGCGATGTCGAACTCGCGCAGGTAGCGGCGGTAGCCGAGGTGGCCCAGCATGTGGCGCTCGGCGGGGCGTTGCGCGAGCGACGCGAGCGCGGCCTTCCAGGCGCCCACGTCGTCCAGCGCGACGAGGAGCGCGTTCTGGCCATTGCGCGCGACCCAGATGGCGCCGCTGCCCTTGAGGTCGCTCACCAGCAGCGGCTTCGCGTAGCGCATCGCTTCCAGCAGCACCAGCCCGAAAGCCTCGGTGCGCTCGCGCGAGGGCAGGCAGAACACATCGCAAGAGGCGAGCAGGCGGTTGCAGGTTGCGTCGTCCGCTTCGCCCAGCAGGGACACGTGCGGCGGGTTGCCCGCCTGCGCGAGGATCGCCTCGAGCCGCCGGCGCTCCTCGCCGTCGCCGACGAGGACGAGCTCCTTGGTGGGATCGTCCACCACCGCACGCACCAGCGTATCGAAGCCCTTGTAGTACGAGAAGCGCCCGATCGCGAGGATGCGCAGGCCCGGGCCTCGCCACAAGCCTTGCTTCTGCGCGTCCGCGATTTCGGGAAGCCGCGCGTGGCTCACGCCAAGGGGCACCACGTGGCACTTGGCGCGCCACGGCACGAGCGGCGCGCTGGCCTCGAGGTACACGGCCGAGGTCACCACGATGGCCTCGGAGCGCTCCAGCAGCGCGTACTCGAATATGCGGTAGTGCGGATAGGCCAGGCGCAGCACCGGCTTGAACTTCGAAGGCTCGACGTCCGAGTGCCAATGCACCACCCAGGGAAGCTTGCGCGCGGAAGGCAGGAGCAACGCCCAGAAGCCGCTCAGGTTGGGCACGTGGATGTGCAGGACTTCGGGGTTGAAGCGGCGGATCGCGCGATGCAGCCAGAGCGCGAAGAGCGGGCTCACCGGCACGAACGCGAGTTGCATCCACACCGGGCAGCGCATCAACCAGGGCGGATCGCCGCACGAGTCGACGCGGCCATCGGAATGGACCAGCACCGCGACTTCGTCGCCCGCGGCGCGCTGGGCGTCGACGAGGTCGCCGAGGAAGCGCTCCATGCCCCCGGGCACGGGCGGATAGAACTTCCCGATGTGCAGGATGCGCATCGCGCTCAGGGCATCGCCTGGATTCTCGACTTCCACTGGCGCAGGGTCGGGTTGTCGAGACCGAGGCGCAGCGCGCCGTCGATGTCGGCCAGCGCCTCGGGCTTGCGCTTCAGGCCGTAGTTCGCCATGGCGCGCGCGTAGAGCGCCGGAGCGTTCTCACCCTCCGCGAGCCACGCATCGAGAAGCTCCTTCGCGCGCGCGGCCTCGCCCTTCGAGAGATAGGCCATCGCCTGCACGTACTTCGCCTCCTTGTTGCGCGGCTCCACCGCCAGCAGCCGCTCGACGTTGGCGATCGCCTCGTCGAGGCGGCCCAGCCGCACCTCGGAGCGCGCGAGCTGCAGCCACAGGACCTCGCGCGTGGGCGACGGCGGATCCATCTTCCGCGTGATCTCGAATTGGCGATGCGCCTCGCTCGCCCGGCCCAGCGCCATCAGCGCCATGCCCCGCTGGATCGGCAGGTTGTAGAGGTCGTAACCCTCCTTCTCGGCGCGATCGAACGCCGCCAGGGCCTGCGCGGGCTTGTTCGTCGCGAGGTACACGGCGCCCATGTTGAAGACCCCCGCTCCGCCGTCGCCGAGAGCGGCGGAGATCTCGAAGTCGCGCAGCGCGGGCTCGAATTCGTCGCGGTCGACGTAAGCGACACCCCGGTTCAGGTACGGGAAGAACCGGCCCACGGAGCGGTGGTCCTTCGGAAGCTTCTCGATCGCATCCGTCCATACGCTCACCTGCGTGGCCATCGAGAAGACGCGGTCGAGCGCCTGCCACGTAAGAAGTCCCGCGGCGGCGAGGCCAACGGCCACGAGCACCTTCGGCGGCGTGCCGTGAAGGAGGAAGAAGACCAGGCCGGGAATTCCGATGGCCCAGAGGTAGCTGCGATAGAGCACGAAGGGGTCCTGCACCCAGACCGTCGCGAACTCGGTGGTGAAGAGGAGCGCCGGAAGGAGAAGCGAGATCGCAATCAACGCGCGCCAGTCGCGATAGCGCAGCAGCAGGAAGAAGCCCCCGGCGAGGGTGCCGAGATACCCCGCCACGCCGAGGACCTGCGGAAAGGACATCCACGCGATCGGGAACGCCGGGCGCAAGTTGATCGACAGCCACTCCGAAAAAGGAAAGCACCATCGCAGCCCGTACTGGAAGAAGAGCCACGTCTGGTTGACGATGCTCAGGCCGTACGCATGCTTTTCCACGCCGGGCGCGAGCGCGTCCAGCTGCGCGAGGTAGACCTTCGAGTACTGGTCGAAGGGCTTGCCCAGGAGCTCGCCGTAGCGCCACGACAGCACCAGGCCCGTCACCGCCATGATCACGGCTCCCGCCGCGGCGAGCGCGGCGATGCGCTTGGCGCCGGGCCGCGCGATGAGGATGTAGAGCGGCACCGCGGCGAGCGGCGCGGTCACGGCGTACTCCTTCGAGACCACCGCCAGCACGTAGCACGCGAACGCCGCGACGTGCAGCCAGGGCTTGTGCGTGGACAGGGCGCGCGCGAAGAGCCACAGGCCCGCGACCACGAACAGGGTAGCCATCAGGATCGAGCGCTGGATGAGATAGGCGACCGCGTAGACGGCGACCGGATTCAACGCGAAGAACCCGATCGCTACCCCGAGCGCGGGTGAACGATCGTACGAAGGCGGCGCGGCGATTCCGGCGGCGTCGGCGGGTTGCGCGATTGCGCGCAGGATCTCGCGATAGAGGGCCCAGAGGGCGGCGACCACGCCGATGTGGATCGCAAGGTTCGCGGTGCGCTGCTTCCACCACCCCTCGCCGGCGAGCGCCTGCAGCCACACGAAGCTTCCGTACGAGAGCATTCGCTCGCGCACGTCGAGGATCGACCGGTAACGGTCGAAGAGCCCGGCGATGAGGTAGTTGTCGTCGAAGACGAGCTCGTTGCCGAGCCCGGGGAGGTAGATGAGCAGCAACGCGGCGAGCACCACCGGCAGCCAGATCAAGTCACTTCGGAACAGTGGGCTGCGCACGTATCGGGGGGATAACTCGTTAAAATATTGTATCATTCGGACCGCGACAGGCCCTCTTCCGGAACCTCCAGCTCCCGCCGAATTCTCCATCGATAGGCGTCAAGCGCCGTCGCACGAGACCATGCCAACGCGCGAGAGGGTAACCCGATGCGGTTGATCCCCACCATCCTTTGTGGGGGCGCGGGCTCGCGCCTGTGGCCGGTTTCGCGCGAGCTTCATCCGAAGCCGTTCATCCGCCTCGCCGACGGGCAGAGCCTGCTGCAAAAGGCCTATCTGCGCGGCGCGCTGCTTCCCGGCGCCTCCGAGATCCTGACCATCACCAACCGCGAGCTCTTCTTCAAGACGAAGGACGAATACCGCGAGATCGGCCCGGGCGGCCTCGCGACATCCTACGTGCTCGAGCCCTTCGGGCGCGGCACGGCGGCGGCGGTCGCGTGCGCGGCGATGGTGGCCGCGAAGGCGCACGGCGAGGATGCGGTGATGCTGGTGCTGCCGGCAGATCACCTGGTGCTCGACCAGCCGGCATTCGCCGCGGCCGTCGCTCAGGCCGCGAAGCTCGCCGCCGGCGGCCGCCTCGTGACCTTCGGCATCCGGCCCGGCGCGCCGGAGACCGGCTACGGATATATCGAGGCGAACGGCAACGAGGTGCTGCGCTTCGTCGAGAAACCCGACGCGGCGACCGCGCGCGGCTATGTGGAGTCGGGCCGTTTCCTGTGGAACTCCGGCATGTTCTGCTTCACGGCCGGGAGCCTCATCGCCGAGATGCGCACGCACTGCCCCCCGATCCTTTCCGCGGTCGCCGCGTGCCTCGAGCGCTCGCGGGGCTTCGCGGGCGACGGCGTGTCGCAGCTCGAGCTCGACCCCGAAACCTTCGCGCTGGTGCCCGACACCTCGATCGATTACGCGTTGATGGAGAAGTCGCGGCGCGTCGCGGTCGTCGCCTGCGAGATCGGCTGGAGCGACATCGGCTCATGGAGCGCCATCGGCGACCTCGCCAAGGCGGACGCCGACAGCAATCGCCTCGAAGGCATGACCGTCCTGCACGAGGTCTCCAACTGCTTCATCCGGGGCGAGGGCCGCGTGATCGGCGCGGTCGGAGTCGAGAATCTCCTCATCATCGACACCGCCGACGCGCTGCTGGTGGCGGCCAAGAGCCACGCGCAGGACGTGAAGCACATCTACGCCAAGCTCAAGGCCGCCGGCAACGAGGCGCACAAGCTGCACCGCACGGTGCATCGGCCCTGGGGCACCTACACCGTGCTCGAGGAGGGACCGGGCTTCAAGATCAAGCGCATCGAGGTGAAGCCCGGGGCGAGCCTTTCGCTGCAGATGCACCACCGCCGCAGCGAGCACTGGGTCGTGGTGAGCGGCACCGCGAAGGTCGTGAACGGCGATCGCGAGTTGAGCGTCGCCACCAACGAATCGACCTTCATACCCGCGGGCAACAGGCACCGGCTCGAGAACGCGACCGCCGAAGCCCTGGTGATGATCGAGGTGCAAAGCGGCGACTACCTGGGCGAGGACGACATCGTGCGCTTCGACGACAAGTACGGGCGCGTGGCGAATCGATGACCACCGGTCGCAACCTGGACCTGATCGTGGAGCTCCTCAGGCGCGAATTCTCCGGGCGCTACCGCGGATCGTTCGGGGGGCTCGCCTGGTCCTTCGCGCAGCCGGTCTTCCTGCTCGCGGTGTACACCATCGCGTTCGGCGTGATCCTCAAGACGCGCTGGGGGCTGTCCGGGGGAACCGCGGATTACGCGCTCCTCCTTTTCGCCGGCCTCATCGTGTTCAACGCCTGCGCGGAGTGCCTCGCCAAGGCGCCCATGCTCGTCGCGGGAAGCCCGAACTTCGTGAAGAAGGTCGTGTTCCCGCTGGAGATTCTCGCCTGGGTCATGGCGTTGACCGCGCTCGCGCATGCACTGGTCGGAGTCGCGGTGTGGTTCCTGGGCTATTTCCTGTTCCGGGGCGTGCCGCCCTGGACCGCGATCTTCTTCCCGCTGGTGCTCCTCTGCCTCTTTCCCCTCCTCCTCGGCATCTGCTGGCTGCTGTCGGCGCTGGGGGTCTTCGCGCGCGACATCGGGCAGCTCACGGTGATGCTTTCGCACGCCCTCCTGTTCCTCACGCCGATCTTCTACAGCCTGGAAGCCGCTCCCCGGGCGCTCCAGGCGTTCCTGCTCGCCAATCCGCTCACCTTCATCGTCGAGCAGCTGCGCCAGGTGCTTTTCTTCGGCACCTTTCCGAGCCTGCGCGGGCTCGCGGTCTATTTCGCCTGCGCCATTGCGTTCGCGTGGCTCTCGTGGCGCGTCTTCCGCCAACTACGCCCGCGCTTCGCGGACCTGGTGTAGCGATGGACGACATCGTCATTTCCGCTCGCGGCATCTCGAAGTGCTACCAGGTGTTCGACAGCGCGCGGGCGCGCATCGCGCACGCGGTGTGGCCGCGCAGCCGCTCCGGCATGGAGGAGGTCTGGGCGCTGCGCGGCATCGACCTCGACATCCGGCGCGGCGAGTCGGTGGGCATCATCGGGCGCAACGGCAGCGGCAAGAGCACGCTGCTGGAGATCCTCACCGGGACGCTCGCTCCCACGAGCGGCGCGGCGCGCGTCACGGGGCGAGTCTCGGCGCTCCTCGAGCTGGGCAGCGGCTTCAACCCGGAATACACCGGCCGCGACAACGCGATCCTGAACGGCCTCCTCCTCGGCGTGACCCGCCGCCAGGTGGTCGAGCGCTTCGCGAGCATCGCGGAATTCGCCGAGATCGGCGCGGCGATCGACCGCCCGGTGAAGACCTACTCGAGCGGCATGGTCGCGCGCCTCGCCTTCGCTGTGCAGGTGGCGCTCGACCCCGAGATCCTGATCGTCGACGAGGCGCTCAGCGTGGGCGATTTCTTCTTCCAGCAGAAGTGCCTCGCGCACATCCAGTCGATGCAGCGCCGCGGCGTGACCACCCTCTTCGTCTCGCACGACATGGGCATGGTGAGGAACGTCTGCGCGCGCGCGATCTGCCTGCGCGCCGGCGCGCTGGTGTACGACGGCGACGCCGAGCGCGCCGCGCACCTCTACTTCCAGGAAGGCTCTTCGGCCGCCGCACCGCGCGAGGCCGCACCGCGGGCGGCGGTGGCCGATCCGCTCCCGCCAGGCGATTTCCTGTGGCATACGGACGATCCCGCGCCGGACGCCTCGACTGCGCGCGTGACGGGCGTGGACGTACAAGACGCGCGCGGCCAGCGCTCGACGCGCTTTCGCATCGGGGAAACGCTGCGCGTGCTGGTGGACGTGGCGCATCCCGGGGCGGGCTTCGTGCCGGCCATCATGCTGAAAAATTCCCTCGGCCAGGTCGTGAACGTCACGCGCTTCGACGGCGCGCCCCCGGCTGCCGGGTCCGCGCGTGCGATGTTCGTCTTCGAGGTGGACCTCCAGGTGGAGGCGGGCCGCTACGGCCTCCAGGCCTACATCGGCGCGCCCACCGGCCCGAACATCGGTCCCATCGTGAGCGAGTCCCCCCCGCTCGGCCCCATTTGCGTCGAGTGGGATTACGAGCGCGACGAAGCGCCCTTCCACGGCATGTTCGGCCTCCCCGCCAGGGTCAGCGCGCGGAGCCCGGGGTAGTGGTCAAGTACTCGGTCGTCATCCCCACCAAGTCGCGCGCCGACACGCTGCGCCACGTCCTGCGCAACGTGCTCGCGACCCCGCGCACCGACCTCGAGGTGGTGGTGCACCAGTGCGGCGCCGACCAGGAAATGGCCGCGGCCGTGGCTTCCGTGGGCGATCCCCGCGTGCGCTATTTCTTTTCCGCCGAGGCCGTGCCGATGGTGGAGAACTGGGAGCTCGCGCTTCGCCACGCGCGCGGCGAATTCGTGACGGTGATCGGCGACGACGACGGCATCGTCCCCGGCGCGTTCGAGCTCGCCGACGCGCTTATCGCGAAGCACCGGCCGCGGCTCCTCACCTGGCGCCCGGTCACCTATTACTGGCCGTCCTATTTCAATCCGGCGCTCGCGGGGCGCGCGATTTATCACTACGACATCGCGGCGGGTAACATCCGCTTTTCCAGCGACTACGCGCTGCGCTGCCTGTATCGCTTCAAGTGGCACTACTCCGACATGCCGATGATCTACAACTCGTTCGTCAGGGGCGACCTGGTCGAAGCGATACGCGCCGAGCGCGGCCGGTATTTTTTCCTGAACTCCCCGGACGTCACTTCCGGCGTGGTGAACGCGAGCCACTGTGATGAGTTCCTGTGGTGCAACTATCCCCTGTCGATCACCGGCATCTCGAAGAACAGCACCGGGCACCGCCTCGTCATGCAGGACGATTCGCGGGTGAGCGCAGGCGCGATGCGCGACTTCATGCCGCGCCCGGTGGAGCAGCCGTGGATCGCGCCCGGCTCGAACCTCGACTTCGGCATCGCCGCGGAGCTGCTCGCGATGCGCACGATGCTCGGCCTGAGCGAGCGCGGCATGACGGCGTGCATGCAGGACGTGGCCGACTACGTGGCCGCGCAATTGAATCGCTATCCGGGGCAGATTGGCGCCTCGCGCGACGCGCTGCGCGCCTTTTGCGAGCGCCACGCGCTCGACTTCGACGAGATCGCCGCTCGCTTCCTCCTCGAGCCCGCGCGCGCGCCCGCCGCGGCCGTCGAGTCCGATACCGCCACCGAGCTCGTGATGGATCGCAACCTCGCCGAGCGGGGAGACGACGACATCGAGGCGGCGGCCCGATCGATCGCGCGCCACCTCGGCGCCCCGAGGCCGGCCACCGTATCCCGCGTGGGATTCGATCCGGGCGAGGCCGCGGACGAGCCGCAAGTCCTTTCCTTCTGCCGCACCGGAAACGCGGTGCAGCGCCTTGGCGCGGGCTGGAATAGGCCGGAAGCGTTCGGCACCTGGGCTTGCGATTACCGCGCCGGCGTTCGCCTGCGGGCGCCCGCGGTCCCGGCGAACGGCCGCATCCGCATCGAGGTCGCCTCGCGCGGACCGCTCACAGGCCCGGATTCACGCTTCTCCTACGCCATCGAAGTTCCGCGCGCGCGCCGGTCGATCCGCGGAGAGTTTTTCGCGCAGCGCTGGTCCGGCACCGACGTGCTCGAGCTGGAGGCGGCCGAGCTCGGCGGCGATCGCGATTTCGAGCTGGTATTCCGATGCGTCGCCCTCGTCAACGCGGCCATCCTCGGCGTCGGCGCGGACAACAGGCCGCTCGGCGTGGGGCTCGAAAGGATCTCGATTTCCGCGCTGCCGGCGCGCGAGCAAAGCGCGGCGCCGTGATTACCTACGCGCAAAATTTCGAGGACGTGATGCTCGCGCGGCTCTTCGCGGGCGAGGCGGCCGGGTTCTACATCGACATCGGCGCAGGCGATCCCACGCAGTTGTCGGTCACGCGCCATTTCTACGAGCTCGGCTGGCGCGGCATCAACGTCGAGCCGATCCGCGCCAACTGGGAACGCTTCGTGAAGGAGCGCCCGCGCGACATCAATCTCAACGTGGCCATCGCCGGCGAGGCGGGCCGCCGCGAATTCTGCGAGGTCGTGGACAACGATGCGCTCTCCTCTCTCGACACCGCGCGCATCGGCGAGCTCGCGGCGGGCGGTGTTCGTATCCAACGCTACGAGGTCGATTGCGTGACCGGCGACAGTCTCTTCCTCCAGTGTCCCGCGGAAGTGGATTTCCTCAAGATCGACGTCGAAGGCGCCGAGCACGAGGTGCTGCGCTCGATCGACCTGACTCGCCACCGGCCGAAGGCCCTGGTGATCGAGGCGACGGCGCAAGCCGCGGCATTTCCGGGATGGGCCCAATGGTCTCCCATGGCGCATGCGCGTTGGGACGCCTGGGAGCCGCGCGTGCTCGGGTCGGGATATGTCTTCGCGCACTTCGACGGGCTGAATCGCTTCTATCTGCGCGAGGACCTTCGCCACCTGGCCGCACGGCTCCATATTCCGCCCGGCGTTTTCGATTTCATCGTCCCGGACCTGCAGGAATCGCTGCTCCGGGATCGACGCGCGGCAGACGCTGCCTACGCGGCCGCCCTCGAGGGGCAGGAAGCGCAGGGCAACGCGCAGCGCGCCGCGTTGAACGCGAAAATCGCGGCATTGACGCAGGACCTGGCCGCCCGCGTCGCTGAACGGGATCTCCAGGCGATTGCCCTCCAGGAGAAGGAAGCCGTGATCGTCGAGCTGGGCGCCGCGGTAACCGCGTTCCGCTCCGCGTTTGGCGCGCTCCAGTACGTCATTCGCCCGGCTCGGGCGCTGAAGCGCGTCGCCCGCCCGATCGCGCGTGTGCCGCGGGTGCTGCTCGCGCCGCGCCTGGGCATCCTCCAGCAGCACGCGCCACGCGAGCTGCGCCTGCCGCCGCATTACCATCAACCCGCAAAGCTCGCGAATGCGCCGTCGATCTCGATCGTCACGCCCTCGTTTCGGCAGGCGGAGTTCATCGAGCGCACCATGAAGAGCGTGCTGGACCAGTCGTATCCGGAGCTGGAATATTTCGTCCAGGACGGCGGCTCGAGGGACGGGACGGTGGAAATCATCCAGCGTTACGCGGACCGGCTCTCCGGATGGGACTCTCGCCCCGACCGCGGCCAGGCCGAAGCGGTCAACCTCGGATTCGCGCGCACGAAAGGCGAGATCATGGGATGGATCAACTCGGACGACATCCTCATTCCGGGCGCGCTCGCGTGCATCGGCGATTTCTTCCACCGCCATCCCGGCGTGGACGTCGTGTATGGCCACCGCATCCTGATCGACGAGAACGACCGCCAGATCGGCCGCTGGGTGATGCCCTCCCACGACGACGCCGTGCTGTCGTGGGCCGACTTCGTTCCGCAGGAGACGCTCTTCTGGCGCCGTTCGCTTTGGGAAAGGTCCGGCGCGAAGGTCGACGAGACGTTCCGCTTCGCGCTCGACTGGGACCTTCTGGTGCGCTTCCGCGAGGCGGGCGCGCGCTTCGCGCGGCTGCCGCGCTTCATCGGCGGCTTCCGCATCCATTCGAAGCAGAAGACCTCGGCCGAGATCGCCGACATCGGCTTCCAGGAGATGAACCGGATCCGCGAGCGCGCCCTCGGGCGCGTGCCGTCGAATATCGAGGTGCGCAACGCCGTCGCTCCGTACCTCATGCGCCACGTCCTCAGCGATATTCCCTGGCGGTTTCGCGAGCGGTTTCTGGGAGGCACGATATGAAAGCGGTCATCCTCGCCGGCGGGCTCGGCACGCGCCTGAGCGAAGAGACGATGGTGAAGCCCAAGCCGATGGTCGAGATCGGCGGCAAGCCCGTGCTGTGGCACATCATGAAGCTCTACTCGCACCACGGCATCAACGACTTCGTGATCTGCCTCGGCTACAAGGGCTACGTCATCAAGGAATACTTCGCCAACTATTTCCTTCACATGTCCGACGTGACCTTCGACATGTCGGTCAACAAGACCGAGATCCACCAGAACAGCGCCGAGCCGTGGCGCGTGACGCTGGTGGACACCGGCGCGGATACGCTCACCGGCGGCCGGTTGAAGCGCGTCGCGCGTTATCTCGACGGCGACGACTTCTGCTTCACCTACGGCGACGGCGTTGCCGACATCGATATCGGCGCGCTGGTGAAGTTCCACCGCGCGCACAAGCTCGAGGCAACGGTCACCGCGGTCCAGCTGCCGGGACGCTACGGCGCGCTCGAGCTCCAGGGCGACCGCGTGGTGCGATTCGTCGAGAAGCCGCACGGTGACGGCGGCTGGGTGAACGGCGGCTTCTTCGTGCTGCACCCCAAGGCTCTCGACACCATCGAGGGCGACGCGACCGCGTGGGAGCGCGGGCCGCTCGACCTCCTCGCCTCGAAGAAGCAGCTCGCGGCGTTCCATCACCACGGCTTCTGGCAGCCGATCGATACGCTGCGCGACAAGAATCACCTCGAGGAACTATGGCGCTCAGGCAATACCCCGTGGAAAGTCTGGTAGTGGATGGCGCGTTCTGGCGTGGCCGCCGCGTCCTCCTTACCGGGCACACCGGATTCAAGGGGAGTTGGCTCGCGCTGTGGCTGCAACGCCTCGGCGCGGAGGTCACCGGATTCGCGCTCGCCCCCACCGAGCCCTCGCTCTTCGAGCTGGCCGACGTCGCACGCGACATGCACGACGTGCGTGGGGATATCCGCGACCTCGACGCCGTGCGCGCCGCCGTCGATCACGCCGACGCGCAGGTCATCATCCACATGGCCGCGCAATCCCTGGTGCGCCGCTCGAATCGCGAGCCGCTCGACACTTTCGCGATCAACGCCATGGGATCGGCGAACCTGCTCGAAGCCGCACGCACGGCGCCGAGCGCCCGCGCGATCGTCGTCGTCACCAGCGACAAGTGCTACGCCGACGGCGACGCGCGCGTCCCGCACCGGGAGGACGATCGCCTGGGCGGCAACGATGCGTATTCCGCGAGCAAGGCGTGCGCGGAGCTGGTCGTGGGCGCATACCGGCATTCGTTCCTGGGCGAGCGCCTCGCGTTGGCGACGGTGAGGGCCGGCAATGTCATCGGAGGTGGCGACTGGGCCGACGATCGCCTCGTGCCCGACGCGATACGCGCGTTCGCCGCGCACCAGCCGCTGGAAGTTCGCAACGCGGCGGCGACTCGCCCGTGGCAACATGTCCTGGAGCCGACCTCGGCGTACCTCGCCCTCGGCGAGCGCCTGTGCAGCGCGGGGAAGGAATTCGCGCAGGCGTGGAACATCGGCCCCGACGACAGCCATTCGGTGGGCGAAGTCGCCACCCGGATCGCGAAATTGTGGGGCGATGGCGCGAGCTGGCAGGCGTGCGCCGCGGCGCACCCGCCGGAAGCCGCGGCGCTCGCGCTCGATTCGAGCAAGGCCCGCCGCGAGCTCGGATGGACGCCGCGCACCTCGATCGACGAAGCGCTCGAATGGACCGTGGAGTGGTACCGCGGGTGGAACGAAGGCAAGGACGCGAGGCGCATGACGGAGTCGCAGATCGATCTTTTTTCCGCGCGGCGCGCCTAGACGAATGTCGCCCGCGTCCAACCTCACGTGCCGCTTCTGCGCGACGCGCCTCACGGAGTCCTTCTGCGACCTCGGCATGTCGCCGCTCTCCAATTCGTTCATCGCGGCCGACCAGCTCCTCGAGATGGAGCGCTTCTACCCGCTTCACGCCTATTTCTGCACCAAGTGCTTCCTGGTGCAGGTCCCGGAGCACGCCACCCCGGCGCACATCTTCACCGACTACGCGTACTTCTCGTCGTACTCCGACAGCTGGCTCGCGCACTCGCGCCGTTACGTGGAGACGATGACGCAGCGCCTCGGCCTCGATGCGAGGAGCCACGTGGTCGAGATCGGCAGCAACGACGGCTACCTGCTGCAGTACTTCAAGGAGAAGGGCATCCCGGTGCTGGGCATCGAGCCCGCGGAAAACGTCGCGAAGGTCGCGCTCGAGCGCGGCATTCCCACGAAGAGCGTATTCCTCGGCAAGGACACGGCCGCGGTGCTGGCAAGCGAGGGCCCGAAGGCCGACCTCCTCCTCGCCAACAACGTGCTCGCCCACGTCCCCGACGTCAACAGCTTCGTGGCGGGCTTCAAGATCCTGCTCGGGGACAAGGGGCTCATCACCGTCGAGTTTCCGCACCTGATGCACCTGTGCGAGCTGAACCAGTTCGACACGATCTACCACGAGCATTACTCGTACCTTTCGCTGATCACGGTGTCGGCGATCTTCGCGGCGCACGGCCTCGCCGTCTTCGACGTGGAGGAGCTGCCCACGCATGGCGGGTCGATCCGGATCTACGCGGGCCACGCCTCGGAATACGCGGGCACCATCGGCGCGCGCGTGCGCGAGATGCACGCGCGCGAGAGGGCGGCGGGCCTCACCGATCCCGCCTTCCTCCGGGGTTTCGACGAGCGCGCGATGGAAACCAAGCGCGCCCTGCTCGAATTCCTGATCGGCGCGAGGCGCCGGGGGAAGACCGTGGTGGGCTACGGCGCGCCGGCAAAGGGCAACACGCTCCTCAACTATTGCGGCGTTCGCGCCGATTTCCTCGACTACGTGGTGGACCGCAGCCCGCACAAGCAGGGCCTGTTCCTCCCCGGCACGCACATCCCGATCCATGCCCCGGAAATGCTGCGCAAGACGCGCCCGGACTACGTGCTGATCCTGCCTTGGAACCTGAAGGACGAGATCGTCGCGCAGATGGCCGAGGTGCGCGAATGGGGAGGCCGGTTCGTGGTGCCGATCCCGCGCGTCGAGGTGCTGCCGTGAATTTCCAGCCGCTGCCGGTTGCCGGCGCCTACCTGGTCGAGCCGCAGCGCATCGAGGACGACCGCGGCTCCTTCGCGCGCACCTTCTGCCGCGAAGAATTCGCGGCGCGCGGACTCGCGCCCGAGCTCGCGCAGATCAGCATCTCGTTCAACCACCTGCGCGGCACGCTGCGCGGCATGCACTACCAGGCCGATCCGCACGCCGAGGCGAAAGTGGTGCACTGCACCCGCGGGGCAATCCGCGACGCGCTCGTCGACTTGCGCCCCGGCTCGCCGTCGTTCCTGAAATGGGCGCTCGCCGACCTGACCGCCGAAAACGCCCATGCGATGTACGTCCCGGAGGGCTGCGCGCACGGCTTCCTCACGCTCGAGGACGCGAGTGAAGTCCTGTACCAGATGTCCACGCCTTTCCACGGTCCCAGCGCACGCGGGGTGCGCTGGGACGATCCGGCGTTCGGCATCGAGTGGCGGGAGCCCGTGCTCGTGATCTCCGATCGCGACCGGAATTACCCGGACTTCGGGAAGTGAAGCGCGTGCTGGTCACCGGCGCCGCGGGCTTCATCGGCCGCCACGCGCTGGCGCCGCTTCACGCGCGTGGCTTCGAGGTTCACGCCGTGTCCTCGCGCGCCGGGAATGCTTCGACTCCGCGAACCCAGTGGCACAACGCGGATCTCCTCGATCCGACTGAGATCGCGGGCCTCCTCGCCGACGTTCGGCCGAGCCACCTGCTGCACTTCGCATGGCTCACGACCCCGGGCATCTATTGGAACTCGAAGGAAAACGACCGATGGCTCGCCTCCGGGATCGCGCTCATGCGCCACTTCCAACGCAACGGCGGGACGCGCGTGGTGATGGCCGGGAGCTGCGCGGAATACGAGTGGGGCGGGGACGGGGCCTTCACCGAGGACGTGACCGCGCTCCGCCCGGCGACGCATTACGGCGTTTGCAAGAACACGCTCCAGGAAGAGCTCACGGCGTTCTCGAAATCCCACGGCCTCAGCGCCGCGTGGGGTCGCATCTTCTTCGTCTATGGCCATGGCGAGCATCCATCGCGGCTTGTCGCCTCGCTGGTCACGGCGATGCTGCGTGGCGACGAGGCGAAATGCTCGGACGGGCTGCAGGTGCGCGATTTCCTCCACGTGGAGGACGTGGCCGAAGCGTTCGTGGCGTTGCTCGATAGCGACGTGCGCGGCAGCCTCAACATCGCCTCGGGGCAACCGGTCGCGGTGCGCGACGTCGTGCTCGCCGCCGCGGATTGCGTGGGCAAGCGCGACCTGCTGCGCATCGGCGTGCTCCCGCGCCAGCCGCACGAGCCCGCGTACCTCGTCGCCGACACGCGCCGGCTGGCGGCCGAAGTCGGCTTCAAGCCGCGCTACGACCTCGCGTCGGGAATGGCGCAGGCCGTCGGGCGATGGAAGCGCGAGCTGGGCAAGTGATGCCAGGCGATCGCTGCCCGGTCTGCGACTCGACGCGGACGCGCCGCTTCCTTTCGCGCGAGTCGGTCGCGGTCCATCAGAATCTCCTCACGCCCACGCGCGCGGCGGCGCTGGCCGCGCCGCGTGGCGACCTCGCGTTCGCGGCTTGCGGGACCTGCGGCTTCGTCTTCAATGCAGCGTTCGACGCCGCCAAGCTCGCCTACGGCACCGGCTACGAGAACGACCAGTCGCATTCGCCCTTCTTCGCCGAGTACGTTGCGGCGCTTGCCGAGCGCCTGGTGCGCGCTGAAGGCGTCACGAATTGCCGCATCGTCGAAGTGGGCTGCGGGCGCGGCGACTTCCTGCGCTCGCTGGTCGAGGACGCGTCGAGCGGAAATACGGGTGTGGGATTCGACCCGAGCTATTCCGGTCCCGACGAGGATTGCGACGGGCGGTTGCGCTTCGTGCGCAGCTACTACGATGCGGGCGCGGCGGGCGTCGCGGCGGACGTCGTGATCTGCCGGCACGTGATCGAGCACGTCGCGCGGCCGGTCGAGCTGCTGCGCTCGGTGCGCGCGGCGCTACACTCGCCGGCGCCGCGTGTTTTCTTCGAGACGCCGTGCGCGGAGTGGATCCTGGACAACGCCGTGATCTGGGATTTCTTCTACGAGCACTGTTCCCTTTTCACCCCTTCGTCCCTGCGCACGGCTTTCGAGCGCGCCGGTTTCGCCGTGCGCTCGATCGGCCACGCGTTCGGCGGGCAATACCTGTGGGCGGAGGCCGCCCTGACCAGGGCCAATCCGAACCCCGAGCTGCATCCCGGCGAGATCGTCGCCAAGGCGACCCGTTTCGCGCGCGAGGAAGAGCGCCTTCGAGTCGAATGGTCCCGGCGCGTGCGCGACCTCACCCAAACGGGGAAGGTTGCAATCTGGGGCGCCGGCGCGAAGGGTGTGACGTTCGCGCAGCTCGTCGATCCGGACTGCACGCTCGTCGATTGCCTCGTCGACTTGAACCCGAACAAGCAGGGCAAATTCACTCCCGGCACGGGTCATCCCATCGTCGGTGCGCAGGACCTCGGCGCCCGCGGCGTCACGCACGCGATCCTCATGAATCCCAATTACCGCGCGGAAAACGAGGCCCTTCTCGCGCAGGCGAAAGCGGACGTCCGACTGGTCGAATGAGGCGCCGGGTGGCTCTTCACCTCGCACTGGCGTCCTTTTGCCGCGAATTGCGTTTATCCAGGTAAGGCAGTCGTTGCGCGGGCAATCGGCCGGCGAACGTACCGCTCGTTTCGTCAACTCCTGGAGGCTCGAAATGAAGAACGCAACCAAGCTCCGTATTGCCCTGGCAGTGATCAGTTGCACGCTTGGCGCCGGCATTGCGAGCGCGCAGCGCGAAGCACGCGAACAGAATGTTCAACAGGGCTCAGTCACCTCCGTCCACGCCTTCGTGGAGAAGTGGCAGCATCGGATCCTCACCGAGAATCTCGCGGTCGGGGAGCCGCAGACCTGGGGCCTGCGCAATCTACCCAAGTTCGCCGCCTTCTCCGCCGAGCGGCTTGCCGTGGCGATGCGGGCGGAGAACGTCGGCGAGCTCGAATCCCTCCTGGTCACCGCGCCGGTTTCCCATGGCATGCGGCTCAAGACGCTGATCGACGCGAAGCCCGGAAACGTCGCGCTCGACGCGCTGCCGGGAAGGGGTGCGGTCACGAAAAACGAACCCTCCAGCAACCCGACGCTCTACGACGACCTGGCGTTCACCGTCGTGAGCCCTTGCCGGATGTTCGACTCGCGGCTGTCCGGCGCGGGGACGTTTTTCAACGGGGTCTCGCAGGTTATCCAGGTCGGGCCGTATCCCGCGGCGGGCGGCGGATATTCCACCGGCCCCGGAGCGCAGGGCGGCTCGGCGAGCGGTTGCGGTCTCGATACCCTTTCGGGAGGTGACGGCAGCATTGCAGCGATAATGGTCGCCGTTTCGAGCTTCGGCCAGAGCGCCGCCGGGTACCTCACGTTCTACCCGAAGGGTGCGGCAGATCCTTCCGCGACGGTCGTGAGCATGTTCTATACGGCCGGCCCGGTGCAGACAGCCTTCGTGCTGATTCCGACGGACATGTCCTTTCCGGTGACGGCGAGGGGCATCTCGCGCGGCGCCAACACCGCGGTGACGATGGACGTGGTCGGATATTTCGAGATCCCGAAAGGCGTGGCGCTCAATTGCCAGCCGACGTATGTCGTCCAGAACGTTCCGGCGGGCGCCACCTTCAATATGCAAATCCCCAATTGCGCGGCGGGTTTCACCATGACGGGCGCGGGATGCGCCGCGGGCACCTTCGGTGGAGTGGACTGGGTGATCAATGGGCTGTATCCGATCACTCCGTCCACCATGGGCGGATACTGCGCCGGCACGAATACCAACGGGGTGACGGTTCCGATCGATGGCATGGCGCAGTGCTGCAAGTCTCCGGGGCGCTGAGCTGACGGTCTCGGTGATTCGACACGAAGGATGAAATGGGGCCGCGAGGCCCCTTTTCATTGGCAGGTTTGGTATCGGCAAGTACTGGCGCCCTTTTGCGGGGAATTCCGTTTATCCCTGTAGGGCACCTGCCGTCAATACACTCCTGGAGACTGAAAATGAAGAATGTGACTACGCTTCTTGCCGCCCTGGCTTCGACCGTCTTCGCGAGCGTTTCGCTCGCAGCCCCGCTCTCGGCTGGGGAAATGGATAGCCGGGCCGCGGCGATCGGCAACCTCATGCAGGAGTGGCAGGCGAGGATCCTCGCCTTCAATCTCCCGGTCGAGGATCGCCAGAACTGGTCGGGCCGCAACATGGCCAGGTTCGGCAGGCTCAGCGCAGAGCGGCTTGCCCTCGCCCAACGCGCCGGGACCCTGGCTGAGCTGGAGCTCGCTGTTATCGAAGCGCCCGTGGGCGAGGGCAGCCGGCTGGATGTCCTCCTGGCCACCCGGCGCGGCGACATGACGCTGGTCCCCGCCGGGGCGAAGGCGAGCCCGGCGACGTCTCCGGGCTCCTACGCGGGCATGGTCTTCACCGCGCTCTCGCCGTGCCGCATCCTCGACAGCCGAGTCTCGCAGGGCGGGACCGGGGCCTGGACTGCCAGCTCCACCCGCCTCATCAAGATCGGCCCGTATTCGACGGCGGGAGGCGGTTACGCCACCGGGGCCGGCGCGCAAGGCGGGTCTGCCACGAGTTGCGGACTCGACACGCTGGCGGGACCCGGGCAAGTGGCGATGATCATGGCGGCCGTGTCCACGGTTTCGCAGGCGGCAGCGGGCTATCTCACGTTCTTCTCGAACGGCGCTCCGAACCCGGGACTCACCAGCGTCAGCCAGTGGTACCAACCCGGATACGTGCAGACCTCCTTCGTGGTGATTCCCACTGACCTCATCGGAAGCGTCGCGGCCCAGGGCTTCACCAGCGCCTCGACCGACCTCATCATCGACATCGTCGGCTACTTCGCCCCCGCGGTGACCGCCGCCAATCTCTCCCTGGTCAATTCCACGGCCACCACTGGCAACATCCTCAAGGGAGGGAATCGGTTCATCCACAACTACGGGCTCGATAACACCTTCATCGGCGTGGATGCAGGCAACTTCACCACGGCCGGCGGCCAGAACGTCGCGAGCGGCACCGGCGCGCTCTTTGCCAACACGGGTGGCGGCTACAACACCGCGACCGGCGCTTATGCGCTCACCACCAATACGAGCGGCTACACCAACACCGCCATGGGCGCCTTTGCGCTCGGTTTGAACTCGACAGGGTATGACAACACTGCCACCGGCTCGAGCGCGCTCTACAACAACACGACGGGATTCAGCAATACCGCCAATGGCCGCGATGCGCTGTACAACAACACGACCGGCAACGGCAATACTGCCACCGGTCTCTATGCGCTCTACACCAACACGACCGGCGGCGCCAACATCGCCTACGGAGGCTATGCTCTCTACAAGACGACGACGGGATGTTGCAATACCGCCCTGGGCGTAAACGCGCTCTACAACATCACGTCCACCACCGGCAACACGGCGGTCGGGCTGGACGCGCTCTACAACGCGACCGGCAGCGCCAACATCGCCCTGGGCAACAGTGCGGGCTCGGCAATCCAGGGGGGTAATTTCAATATCGCCATCGGCAACAACGGGACAGCGACAGACGTCGGCGTGATCAGGATCGGCTCGGGCCATACATCCGCTTTCATCGCCGGCATTCGCGGGGTGGCGACTGCC
>JANLXC010000119.1:0-6464 GCA_031364925.1 Burkholderiales bacterium
CGAGCCTGTCGCGCACCCAGGCCACCCGCATGCACAAGGAAGCGTTGCAACTTATCGACCGCTGGGCGGGCGTTGTCGACAAGGATGTCGTCGCGAGCCGTCGCCGTGTCCATTCAACCGCCCTCGCCGTAGAGGAAATCCGCCTCCCCGGATTGCGCATTGCGGGCGCCGCACGCCTCTTCCGGGAGGGCTCCGTCCCTTTCCTGCTTTCCCGTCCCTTCGTTTGGGCCTACCGAGCGATGAGGCGCCGCATCCACCGTCCGAACTGGACGCAGGACGGCTCGGAGCCGGTGTGGCTCGGCGCCCCCAGCCCGCTCATCGACGCGCCTCTCACGTTGTCGGTGATCGTCGTCAACTGGAAGGTGCGCGAGCTCCTGAGGAAATGCCTGCTTTCCCTGCGCGAGCAGATGCAGATGCAGCGGGAAGATTGGGAAGTGATCGTCGTCGACAACGACTCCGGCGACGGAAGCGTCGAGATGGTCGCCGCCGAGTTCCCGGACGCGAGGCTCATCGCCAACCCCGACAATACCGGCTTCGGTCGCGCGAACAACCAGGCATTCCTGATCTCACGCGGCCAGTATGTCCTTCTGCTCAATCCCGATACGGTCGTCCTCGACCATGCCGCGGACCGCATGGTCGCGACGATGGAAGCCGACCCCGCAATTGGCGCCCTGGGATGCAGCCTGCTGAACAGCGACGGGTCGTTCCAGCGCTGGACTGGCGGTAACTCGCCCCGCATGCTCAACGTGTTCTGCCATTTCCTGCTCCTCTACCGCCTCCTGCCCAAGATCATCTTGCCGCCGCCCCTCTACCTCGAGAGCGAGCCATCCCAGGACGTCGAAGTCGGCTGGGTGAGCGGTGCGTGCCTGCTGCTGCGGCGCGATGCGCTTCGCCGAATGATCTTCGACGAACGCTTCTTCATGTACGGCGAGGACGTCGAGCTCTGCGAGCGCCTGAGGCTGGGCGAATGGAAGGTGGTATATACCCCGAACGCCCGCATCGTCCATCACCAGGGCCGCAGCCTCGCGCAGCAGACCGTGGAGGTCCAGCACAGCAAGATGCGCGGGCTGCGCGTCGTGTTCGCCATGCGCAACAGCCCCGGCCTCCTGCCCGCCTACGATCTCGTCCTGCTGGTGGGGTTCTTTGTGCGTTCTCTCGGCTTTGCCGTCGGCGCGGCGCTGCGGCCCGGCCGCGGCTATTCGGAGCGCGGAGCCGTCAGCCGGCGCTGCATGTCGGAGGCGTTCTGGTCGCTGCTGGGCAAGGATCCGCCGGCATCCCGTGGGGCAGTCGCCGAATCGATCTCTAGATCTTGAGCAGCTGCATCGCGCCTTGGAAGCTTTGGCGCACGGTTCGCTTGATGGTGCAGTTCTCGCTGCATCCGATCGTGCACTTGACCGTCTCCGCGCGGCGCTTCCTTCCCACTTCGCCGTGCCATATGTCGCGGATCGACTGGTTTTTCACGTTGCCGATCGCATCAAGCGTGTGGCAGTTGATGGCGGTCCCGTCGGTCTTGATGTGCAATGTCGTGAGACCCACCCAGCATTGCACGCCTTCGGGTTCGACCGATTCGGCAGTGGGCGCCAATGCCGGCGCCACCCCGGCGCGCTGCATGCGTGCCGGCGTATTCGCCACGGACTCCCTGTTGAAGTGGCGCACCCAGTCCAGGATGTGCCATTCGGCGCTGAGGATCGGATAACCCGCGGCCTTCATCGCGACGACCTCGTCGGCGACCGCGCGCAGGGACTCGAGGTCATGGATCCACAGGTTCTGGATCTCCTCGGTTCCCCAATCGTTGATGGGTTGAAAGAGGATCCCGTTCACGCCCATGCCGGCCACCATGCGGACCAGGTCCGGCATCTCCTTGAAATTGAGGCGGCTCACCGTGGGCTTGATCACGATCGGGACGTGGATGCCGGTCTTGGCGGAATGCTCCTTCATCAGGTCGATGGTGCGCAGGACCTTCGCGTATGAGCCCTTTACGCCGCGCTGCAGGTCGTGGGTGGCCGCCGTCGCCCCGTCGAGCGAAACGTTGAGGGAAAAGAGCTTCGCCTCCACGAGCTGCGCCGCTTGCCGATCCTTCAGGATGATCGCGTTGGTAGTCATGCCCGCGAGGATCTCGTTGTCGCGGCAATAGTTCAGGATGTCGAACAGGCCATGCTTCAGCAGCGGCTCGCCGCCGCTGAAGTTGATGTGGAAGGGGCCGACGAAGTCCTTGATCTCCTTCAGCACGCGGATCCACTCTTCGGCGGGAAGCTCCTCCTCGTAGTGCTCGAGCCGCCAGTAGTCGCAGCCCTGGCACTTCAAGTTGCAGCGCTCGTTGAGGATGCCGTAGAACCTGCGCGGCTTGGTCATGTCGATGCGCCCACCGGTCCGGACATACGCGGCATCGCGAAGCTCGCCTTCGAGATGGCGACGCGCGACCGGCAACAATCCCATGAGCTTGCCCATGTCGAGCCCGAGGCGACTGGACATGCCCCGTGACCTGACGGGCGATTCGACGGCTGCGGGCGCGCCGGCGTCCTCGGAACCGGGGGCCGGGACTATCGGGATGGTCTTACGCTCTGTCACGGATTCGCACCTGGTGTCTGGTTGCGCGAGTCGACGGTCTTCCGTCGCCCGAAGCTTACACCCGGCGTGTCCGGGGTCAAACGCAGGGTCGTCATCTACCTGCCACCCGGGTATACATCGCGAGGTACTGCGGCACCAGCGCCCGCCAGTCGAAACGCTCTCGCAACCGGTCGGCGCGCGCCCGCGCCGCCTCACGCTCGGATGCGCGCGCCGCAGCGACTTCGCGCAACCGCGCTGCCAGCACCCCCTCGGTCCGCATGTCGATCAACTGTGCCCGGTCCCCGAGCAGCCACTCAAAGTGCGGCGCGTCGTGGACGAGGACGGGCGTGGCGCTGCAGGCCGCCTCGAGGATCGCGAGCCCGAACGATTCTTCCAGCGCCGCATGCACCATCACGTCCGCCAACCGATACAACGACGCCACATCGCTCGAGGGGACGTGCGTGATCCGCACGCGCGTGCCCAGGCGGCTGCGCGCGTGCTCCACGACGGCAGCCTCCTCGGGATTTCCGTCGAGCCAAAGAAGGACGTCGCCCTCGAGCCGGCTCACCTCGTCGATAATGTGGTCCACGCGCTTGTGCTCGCGTTTCACGGCGCTCACCGCCAGCACCACGAAGGTCCCGGGTGCGACGCCATGGCGCTCGCGCAGCGCCTTCTTGTCTTCGAGGACGGGAAAACGCGCGGCGTGCAGGCCGCACGGCACCACCGTCATGGCATGCGCCGGAACTCCGTGCGCGACCGCGGCGGCATGGGCCACCTGCGCGACGTGGTGAATGTGGTCGACGCGCGGATAGTAGCGCGGCGGCATGACGCTGCCTTCGGTGAACAGGAGGCACGCGCGCAGCCGCGCGACGCGCTTCACGTGCCGCAATGCATACGCCAGCGGCGGATCGATGCAATGGATCACGTCGAAGCGCTCGCGCGCGAGGCGCGGCAGCATCGTGGCGGCAAAGGCGAGGCAGTCCCGGTTGTATTCGGCGCGACCCGCGAGCCATTCGAGTGGCGCGCGGCGTGCGAACGCGGTCGCCCATGGCAGCATCGGCGGCACGATCTCGCGCCCGCCCGCGCCCCCGGCGCTGCGAAACAGCGAGATCGGCAGCTCGGCCCCCAGCACGCCGAACAGCTCGGTGAAGTAGCGCTCGAAGCCGCGCTGGACCCGGCCGATGCCGATCGACACCAGCGCGACCTTCGGCCGTGGCGCAGGTGCGCCCGTCATGGCCCGCCGCGCTTCAGCAACAGGCGCACGTCGGCTATTTTCAGGGCGCCGAGCGCCGCCGCGCCGGCCAGGAAGACGATCGGTGCGAGGGCCGCGGCCGCCAGGCTTGCGCCTGGCAGGAGCGCCGCGCTCGCCCCCGCCGCCGCGGCAATCGCGAGCGCGACCTTCAGGCTGGCGGTCCAGCGCAGGTGCAGCTCGCCGTATTTGCGGAGCAGGTACACGGTGGGTGCCGCGCCGAACGCCAGCTCGACCAGGATGGCGCCGTACGCCGCGCCGAGGTACCCGAAGCGGCCCACCAGCAGCGCGATGGCCACCGCCCTCATGGCCACGGCGACCACGATGAAGAAGAGGGTCTGGCGCTGGGCATGCACCACGAAGAGCACCGGCCCCAGGGTCGAGCTGATCGCCTTGATGAATACCAGCAGGGATAGAAGCCGCAACGCCGGCGCGCCCGCGACGAGGTCGGGGCCGAGCAGTCCCAGGTAGAACTCCGCGGCAGCCAGCACCGAGGAAATCGCCACGCCGGCGAGCACCACCACGGCATCGAGGCCCCGCTGGCACGCGTCGGTGAAACGCGTGCGCTCGGCGGGCCAGTAGCGCGCCGTGATCGGATACAGCGTGCCGCCGATGGAGGCAAGCGCCAGGAAGGCCGGCCACAGCAGGCGCTGCGCGCTCGAGTAGTAGCCCAGCTCCACCGTGGTGGCGAGCTTCGACAGCAGCAGGAGGTCGACCATCTCGTAGGCGGCGACCAGGAGCCCGATCACGCCCACCGTCATGGAAATCGTCGCGCCCCACTTCATGTCGGCCGCGGTGACTCCCTTCACCGAAAGCGCGAATTTGCGGCGCCCGAAGGCCATGCAAAGCGCAAGGAAGATCGCGCGCGACGCCACATCGGCCGCCACCAGCGCGACCAGGCCGCCGCCCAGGCGCACGGTGGCGAGGACCATCACGATCATCGCGACAACAGACACCGCCTCCGCGGCCACTTCCCGCTCGAGCGCGAGGTGCGCCTTGAAGGTCACTCGGAAGACGAGGATCCCGGCGTAGAACGCGAGGCTCATGCCGCCGACGAGCGCCGCCTGCACCACGTGCTCGGGATAGCCGAGCACCAGGACGCCCAGCGCGAGCGTGACCGTCGCCAATGGAACCTGGACCAGCTTGAGCGCGGTCACGATGCGCAAGAGCGCGGGTTCGCGAGCGGGCTCGCGCGCGACCTCGCGAACGAAGATCTCGGTGGTGCCGAAGTCCACGATCCACTCGGCGAAGGCGAGCAGGCTGAAGACGAGCGCGTATTCGCCGAAGGTGCCGGCGCCGAATACGCGCACGATGATGGCGGCGACCACCAGGCGCAGAAGTGCGATGACCACGCGCCCGAACATCTGCGCGCCCGTGTTGCGCAGGATTCGCGAAGGCGCGATGGCCGGGGGCGGCGCGGCGGCCCCCTCTCCCGGTGCCTGCGTCGTCATCCCGCGGCGGGCTCCGCGCGCGGTACCGCGGGCAGCGACGATGCGCGCCCTGGAACTGGGGCCTCGTTGCGCAGGCGCCAATAATGGATCGAGCACACCAATGCCGCCAGCACCCAGAATTCGCGCAGCGTGCTGCCCTGGCGCAGCGAGTTGCCGAAATTCAGGTCGACGAGGTAGCCGACGATGCCCGCGGTGCATGCGGCGTTCAGCACGAACAGGAACTCGTCGTGCACCCGCAGGTTTCGATATCCCATGAAGATGAGGACCACGAAAATGGAGAGGTGCAGCGCGAAGCCAACGTATCCGATCTCCGCCAGCCATTGCAGGTACGCGTTGTGGACCACCGGGATCAGCTTGGTGAAGCCGAAGCGGGCCTTCTCGTAGAACTCGCGCGCGCCACGCTCACCGAGCCGGGTGTAGGGGGGCGCTGCGAACGCATAGCTGTTGAGCCCCCAGCCGAAGATCGGCTTGACCGCCGCGAGGCGCACGGCATCGCCCGCCCATTCGGTGCGGCCCTTTTCCGATTCGGTATTGCTCTGCCAGATGCGCGCCGCGATCTGCCCCGAAAAGGCGCCGGCCACGCCGATGACCACAACGACGGCACCGGCCAGGGGAATGAGCGCCTTGCGGCGCAGCGCCGGGCGAAACATGATGAGCGCCACCATCACGGTCGAGGTCACCGCGAATGTGAGCCAACCCGCTCGCGACAGGGTGAGCACCAGGGCCGGGACGCCGAGGAGGATCGTGGCGGCGAACAGCGTCCGTCGCAAACTGCCGCAACGGATCAGCACCAGTCCGACGGCAACCGGCAAGAGCGTCGCCAGGAAGGTGCCGAAGATGACGGGGTGGAGCATGAACGCGCCAACGCGCGTCACGGAATGTGCCTTGACCACGTTGTCGGCGCTCACGACGTCGGCCTCGCCCAGCAACGACAGCCCGAACGCGGCTCCGGAGAGGTATTGCATGATGCCCGCCACCGCCTGGATGAGGATGGCCGCCGCAAGGGCCAACGCAACCTGCATGATGCGCCCCGGCGTCCGCAGCTCGTTGCACAGGACGATGAAGATCAGCGTGATCTTCACCATGCGCGCCACCTCGTGCATCGCGGTCATGCGCCACGGGCCCAAGACCACAGAGGCCATTCCCATCATGCCGATGGCGATCCAGAGGAACGTGACCTTCGGGACGCGTACGCCGCGCTGGACGCCGGTCGCCAG
>JANLXC010000146.1:0-70986 GCA_031364925.1 Burkholderiales bacterium
GCGCCGTAGAACCACGGGGTTTGCGTGGAAGCGTCCGCATCGTTCAGAAGCGTCCCGGTGCAAAGACCGGTGAATCCTTCCGTGTTGAACACCATCTGCGCTACGGCGTTGCGAGCGTCGAGGAAGGCAGGGGAGTCTTTCAACGGCGAGCATTTGATGTCGACGTTGCACGAGCCCGCGTCGCCGATGTCGCTCACACGCTTGGTAAAGACGCTCGCGATCGTGGTGAGGACATGAGACGCTGCGCTCATGCGCAAGGGGAGCAGACGCGCATCGCTCGTCCCCGGCACGAAGAATTCCACGGTCTGGGTCTCGCCGTCCGTGAGAGGAGACCACCACGGGACGCTGCGGTCCGCGATCTCGCCGACGCGCACCGGGCCCAGCAGCCGCTCGGGCGCGGCAGATCCGAAGAACACCATCTCGACGTCGTTGGGCACGCCGGCGAGCTCGATCGCAAGGCGCAGTGCGCCCGCCTGCGGCGATCTCACCGCCACCTGCGCCGCGAATCCGCCCTGCACGGGGGACCAATCGAGATCGCCGGCGGAGGGCAGAGCCGTAGCCGCGTCGATCCGCCGCACGATGCCGATGGCGAGCCACTTCCTGCTGGCCTGGTTGGCCCGGCGCACCTGGACGAGCTCGCCGTCTGTGATCGGCGACAAAACGAACCTGGGTGCCTCGGCCCCGAGGCGCAATTCTGGCGCCGCGAGCGCCTTCGGGGTGAGTGCGGGCTCTCCCGGCACCGAGGGCATCTGCGCCATCGAGGCGCAGGTCGTCGCGAGCGCGGCGGCGGCGAGGAAACGGGTGAAGCTCGAGAAGTTGTGCATGCTTTTTTGGGACCGCCAGCTAGTCGCGCTAGTTCCGCTCCGGCGACGTTTGCAACAGGTCTTCCGCGGCCGCCATCGCGCGAGAAAGGTCGATCGCGTGCATGCAACGCGGCTCCGAACACTCGTGCGCAGTGCGGGTACAGCGGCGCACCCATTCGACGCGGCGGCGGAAAAGGAGGGGCTGGTCGCGGCAGGGGAACGGGTCGACGGTGAGGGCGCGTTGCGCGACGTCGCGCCAGAACTTGCCAGGGGCGCACAGCACCGCGGACCCCGGCCCGTACAGCGTGATCGTCGGCGTGAAGGTCGCGCGGCCCATGTGCGCGACGCCCGTATCCGGTGCGACGAGGAGCTGCGCGTGAGCCAGGAGCCGCCATACCTGCGGCAAGTCCAGGCGCCCCGCGAACGATGGATAGCGTCCTTCGGGGTCGCAGGCCGCAACGATCGGCTCCTCGCCGCGCCCGGCGCTCCATGCGACATTCACGCCGCGTGCCTCGAGATGGCGCGCGAGCGCGAGCCAGCGATCCGGCAGCCAGTGCTTGAGCGGCGTGCTCGCGCCCACGTGCAGCACCGCGTACGGGCCCGCGGGGAGCTCGAAGGCCGCCGCTTCGGGCTCTGGCCAGTCGCCGCGCGCGAAGGGCGGAGGCTCCACGCCGTCCACCAGGCTCGCGACCATCTCGCCCCAGGAGCTTGGCTGCGACGCGTAGGGACGCACCTCGTCGATCAACACTTCCTTGGTCCATGGCTTGTCGCCCGCATGCGCGACGATGTGCCGCGAGCCAAGCGCGGCGGCGAGCCAGCTGTAGCGGTTGTCGCCCACCACCACCGCGAGATCGAAGGGCTCTTCCTCGAGGAGGGCGCGGGTGGTAGAGGAATCCCTGGGTGAGAACGGTAGTGCGCGAACGCCATACGGGCGCTTCGCGTAGAGCGGCACGATGGCCGGTGACGCGAGGAGCGTGACCTCGGCGCCGCGATGGTTCGAGGCGAGCTTGGCAAGGAGGGGCGTCAGCATCATCGTGTCGCCAAGGAGCAGGTTGTGCGCGACCAGCACGCGCCTGACTTCGGCGCCTCGTTCGCCGCGCCAGGGCCTGCGCATGAGCGCACGGGACACGGCGAGCGCGCGGCTCGTGAAGCGCTCACCCACGGGGCTCGGCCGCTCCCGCGAAGACCTCGACCATGCGTTCCACCATCAGCGCCTCGCCGAAGCGGGCGTGCGCCTGGGCATGCGCGCGCGCTCCGAGCGCCGCGCGGTGTTCGGCGTCGTCGAGGAGGTTGGAGATCTCGACGCGCAGCCGCATGTCGTTCTGCGCGGGGACGATGATGCCGGTATCGCCGTGCGTGACGATTTCCTCGATGCTGCCCACCGCGGTCGTGACGACGGGCAGCGCGCACGCCATCGCCTGCATCAAGGCCTGGGGCACGCCTTCATTCGCATACGACGGCAGGCAGAAGACGTCGAAGGAGCGCATCCACGGCGCGACCTCGGCCTGGTTTCCCGCGAAGCGCACCTGCGCCGCGATGCCGAGCGTGGCGGCGAGCTCCTCGAGGGCGCCGCGCTGCGGGCCGTCGCCGACCACGACGAGCGACACCTCGGGGCGCTGCATGGCCGCGAGAGCCTGCATGAGATAGCGATGCCCCTTCCAGCTACGCAGCGTCGCGACGATGCCGACGATGGGCGCATCCGCGGAGAGGCCGAGCGCCGTGCGCGCAGCGCTTCGCTCGCCCGGGTGGAACGCGGCCAGGTCGATGCCGGTGGGGATTGAGATGGCGCGGTGCGGGTCGATGCCGGTTTCCGCGATCACTTGCTTGCGCAGGCGCTCCCCGGTGGTCACCACGCGCGCCGCCTTCGAATAGAGCCAGCGCGAGGCGCGGTTGGCGGGCACCGGCGCGGAAATGTGGCGCGTGCGCACGATCCGTGGCGCGCGGTCGAGCGTGGAGCACGCCACCGCGGCCAGCCAGCTGTCGGTGGAGCTGTGCGTGTTGACGACGTCGAACTCGCGATGGGCGAGAAGGCCGCGCACCGCCGCGAGGCCGCGCACGCTCTTCCTGCCGATCGGCAAGGCGACGGCCTCGATGCCGTAGCGCGGCGCTTCGGCGAAGATGCGCGAATTCGCGGGCGCGGCGAGAAGCACGCCGTGGCCTTCGCGCGCCACGCCTCGCGCCTCGGTGAGCACGCGGATCTCCTGTCCGCCCCAGCCCAGCGAGGACTCGGTGTGCAGGACGGACAGGCTCATGCGCCCGCGAATTGCAGGCGGTGCAGCCCGGCGTACATTCCGCCCGCGGACACCAGCTCGCGATGCGCGCCGATTTCCACGATGCGCCCCTGCGCGAGGACCACGATGCGGTCGGCACGCTCGATGGTCGACAGGCGATGGGCGATCACGATCGTGGTGCGCCCGCGCATCAGCGCCTCGAGCGCGGCCTGCACCGCGCGCTCGCTCTCGGTGTCGAGCGCGGAGGTCGCCTCGTCGAGGAGGAGGATGGGCGCGTCCTTGAGGATGGCGCGCGCGATCGCGATCCTCTGGCGTTGCCCGCCCGACAGCTTGGCGCCGTTCTCGCCGATCTCGGTGGCGAGGCCCTTCGGCAGCGCGCGGATGAATTCCATGGCGTGCGCGGCCTCGGCGGCGTGCACGATGGCTTCTTCGCCCACGCTGTCGCCACGCCCGTAGGCGATGTTGGCGGCGACGGTGTCGTTGAAAAGCACCACGTTCTGGCTCACCAGCGAGACCTGGCGGCGCAGGCTCGCCAGCGTGAGCGCCTCGAGGTCGTGGCCGTCCACGGTTACCTTGCCCGAGCCCGGGTGGTAGAAGCGCGGCAGGAGGTGGATCAGGCTCGACTTGCCGCTGCCCGAGGGGCCCACCAGGGCCACGGTCTCGCCGGGCCTGATGTCGAGCGAGATGTCGTCGAGCGCGGGGCGCGCGCCACTCGGATAGGTGAGCGACACATGGTCCAGCCGGATCGCCCCCTTCGCGCGCTCGATGTCGACCGTGCCGCGGTCTTCCTCGGGCTTCTCGTCGACCAGCCCGAAGACACTCTCGCACGCGGCGAGCCCCTTCTGCAGCTGCTCGTTGATGCTGGTGAGGCGCTTGAGCGGTTGCAGCAGCATGCCGGTGGCGGCGATGAACTCGATGAAGTGGCCGACGTCGGTGGAGCCGGCGAACGCCTGCCCCGCGGCGAGGTAGACGATCGCGGCGATGGCGCACGCTACGATGAGCTGCGTGACCGGCACCGTGGCGGCGGCGGCCACCGCGAGCTTCATGTTGAAGCGGCGGATCTTCTGGCTCGCGTCCTCGAAGCGCTTCATCTCGTAGGCCTGGCCGCCGAAGACGCGCACCACGCGCTGGTTGGCGATCGATTCGTCGAGCACCTCGGCGACGCCGCCGATGGCGCGCTGCGACTCGCGGCTCATCTGGCGCAGGCGCTTGCTGAAGAGCCGCACCACGATGGCGATGGGCGGGATCACGACGAACGTGACCAGGGTGAGCCTCCAGTTCGACCAGAGGAGGATTCCGACCAGTGCTGCGATCGTGACGGTGTCGCGCACCAGCACCGTGAGGACACTCGTCGAAGCGGCCGCGAGGTTATTCACGTCATTGGTGAACTTGGTGACCAGCGAAGCCGTCGCCACCTCGTCGAAGAACGCGGGCGGCAGGCGCAGCACTTTCTCGAACATGGCGCGGCGCAGGTCGAGGATCACCTTCTGGCTCACCCATTGCGTCGAGTAGCCCGACACGAAGCTCGCCAGCCCGCTGACCAGGAACACCGCGACGATGCCCAGTGGCAGCAGCACCGCGAGGGCCTGGTTGCGGTGCACGAAAAGCTCGTCGATGAGCGGGCCCAGCAGCTTCACCAGCGCGGCGTCGGCCAGCCCGCCCACGATCATCGCGACGATGGCCGCGCCGAGGGCGGCCCGGTAGGGCCATACGTGGGTGAGAAGCCGCCGGTAGAGCTCGCGGCTGGACGGGATCGTTTCCTTCATCCCGCCATTATCGGTGAAGGAGGCGCTCGTAGAGCGCGAGGTACTCCACGGCCATGGCCGCGGGCGTGAGATGGGCCACCGATTCGCGTGCCCGCGCGCCCATGCGTGCGGCGCTCGCAGGGTCGAGCCGGCCGAGCGCCGCTGCGAGCCCGGGCACGTCGAGCGCGTCGCGCACGAAGCCGGTCTCGCCCTCGACCACGAGCTCGGCGGCGCCGCAACGCGACGTTGTCACGATCGCGAGCCCGCTCGCCATGGCCTCCAGCGCGGCGTTGGGAAAGGGATCGTAGAGCGTGGCGAGAAGGAAGGTGTCGGCCGCCGCGAGGTAGGGCCGCACGTCGGAGACGGAGCCGACGAAGCGCACGCGTGGGGCGATGCCCAGGCGCCTGGCCAGCGCCATGTAGCGCGATGCGTTCTTGTCCTTGCCGGCGACGACGCCCCACGGCGCGCGGTCGGCGCGCGCCAGCGCCTCGAGAAAAACCGCCACGCCCTTCCTCTCGAACCCAGAGCCCACGTGCAGCACCACGTTCGCATCGCCGGGGATGCCGAGCTGCTGGCGCACCGCGGCGCGCATCTCGCCGCGCAGCCCCGGATGGAATTGCGCGGAGTCGACGGCGTTGCGGATGAGGACGAGCTTGTCGGGGGAGGCGCCGAAGCGTTCGCGGATCTCGCGCATCACCATTTCGGAATTGCAGATCACCGCGCGCAGCCGCCCGGAAGTGAAGAGCTTGCGCTCGGCGTCGAGGAGGTAGCGATGGTGCGGGCTCGCGCGCGTGGCGAGCGCGGCAAGGCGCGATTGCACGCGCGCGCGTTGGGCGAGCCATTCGGCGTGCACGCCGTCGCCCGCGCGGTACACGTCGCAGCAGGCGATGCGCTCGTGCGACTGGACCAGGTCGAAGCGGCGCCGCGCGAGCTCGGCGCACACGGCGCGCGCGAAGCTCGTGTCGCGCCAAAGGCTTCCCACGTGGAAGGGGTCGAGCACGATGGCGCTGCCATCGTGGTCGGGCCAGCTGCGCGTCACGATGGTCAGCGACGCCCCCTGGGACTTCAGGGCCGCGAGCGCGCCCTGCACGAAGCGCTCGGCGCCGCCGGAAGGATCGTAGCGGCTCCTCACCAGCGCCACGCGCGGAGCGAGGCCGGCGTCGCGGCGCGCCGTCACGCTCACCGTTGCGAGAGCAGCTCGTTCACTGCCGAATGCACTACGTCTACCGGGAGTTGCGTGAGGCATTCGCTCACCTTGCCGCCACCGCAGCCGTCGTTTCCGCAGGGCCGGCATGGGTGAGTGCTCGCGACGACGCGGTGCGGGACGCGCCACGGCCCCCACTCCTTCTCGCCGCTCGGGCCGAAGAGCGCGACCACCGGCGTGCCCATGGCCGCGGCGATGTGCATCGGCGCCGAGTCCACGCCGAAGAAAAGGCGGGCGCGGGCGGAGAGCGCGGCCAGCTCGCGCAGCGTGAGCTGCCCGGAAAGGTCGAGCACCGGCACCGCGGCGTCGGCGACGATGCGCGCGACGATGGCGCGCTCGCGCGGGTCGGGAGCGCCGGTGACGACGATGCGATGGCCGTCGCGATATATCGAGCGCAGCATCTCGGCGTTCTTCGCCTCGGTCCAGGTCTTGAAGAGCCAGCGCGACGCGGGGTGGACCTGCACGAATCCCCGCGGCGCGATCGAGGCCGCGGCGAGCAGCGCATCGACGCGCCTCTCGGCCTCCTCGCCGGGCACCATCACCAGCGGCTTCTCGCTCTCCTCGGGATAGATGCCCACGCGGCGCAGCGCGTCGAGGTTGGCCTCCACCGCATGGCGGGGCGTCGCGCGCGGCAGCTTGTAGCGATGCGTGAAGCTCCAGTCCCAGAAGCGGCTGTCTCGCGCCGGAGCCACCGACCAGCGCGGGCGCAACGCCTGCCCGAGCCACGCCCCGCGCCAATGGTCGGTGAGATGCACGAGGAACTGGTAGCGGCGCGCCTGCAATTGCTTCAGGAGGTCCAGCTCGTGGCGCGCCTGCGTGACCAGCCCCTGGCGCTTCCACGCGCGGTCCACCGTGTGGATCCGGGAGATGGCCGGATGCCCGGCGAGCATGTCGCGCGTATCGGAATACACAAGGGCGTCGATATCGGCGTGGGGCGCGCGCTGCTTGAGCACGTGGAACACCGGCGAGGAGAGCAGCACGTCGCCGTGGTGGCGCAGCTTCACCACCAGCACGCGCTGCACGGTCGTGAGATTGACGGCGTCGGGGACCAAGGAGGGTTGATACCGCGGCTGAATCGCCGGCTCTGGAGGCTCGGGGTAGGATAATCGATTTCCACGATGAACGCCCCCTTCGCCCGCCGCAACGACCCATGCCCCTGCGGCAGCGGTGCGCGCTTCAAGGATTGCCACGGCAAGCTGGGCGCGGCTCCCGCGCCTCTCGATGCCGACGAGGCCTTCCAACGCGGGATGGAGGCGCACCGCCGCCGCCAGCCGCAGGCCGCTATCCCGTTCTTCGACATGGTGCTCGCCGCCGAGCCGGCGCACCCGTTTGCGCTGCACTTCAAGGGTTACGGCCTGTGCCAGCTGGGACGCTTCGACGAGGGCATGCCGCTGCTGGTTCGCGCCCTCGCGGCGCAGCCGCGCAATCCGGACTTCCACGGCAACACCGGCATCATTCACTACGTGCTCGGGGACCTCGAGCGCGCGATCCGTTCGCTCGAGCGTGCGATCGCGATCGCGCCGGCGATGGCCGAGCCATACAGCAACCTCGCGATGGCATTGCGCGATTCCGGCGATCCCGAGCGAGCGTTGGTCGCGGCGCGGCGTGCGATCCAGCTCAAGCCCGACCTGCCCGCGGCGCGCCTGAACTACGCGATGATCCTGCTCGCGCTCGGGCGTTTCGCCGAAGCCTGGCCGGCCTACGTGTGGAGGCCGCAAGCCACCGCGAATTTGCGCGACCTGGGCATTCCCCCCAGCCTTGCGCACGCAACCTCGCTGCCGGATTTCGCCAGCGATCCCTGGATCACGCTCCACGGGGAGCAGGGCATCGGCGATGCGCTCTTTTTCCTGCGCTACGCGGCGCCACTTCGCGCGCGCGGAGCGAAGCTGCGCCTCTGGGGCGATGCGCGCCTCGCGCCGATGCTCCTGAGGAGCGGGGTCGTCGATGAGGCGGTGTCGGGTCCACCGCCGCAGGGGCTCGATGAGTCACGGCTCGTGTGGGTCGGCGACCTTCCGGCGCTACTGCACCTCGAAAGCGAGTTTCCCGCGCCGCCACGCCTCGTCGCCGATCCCGGGCGTGTGGCGGCGATGCGCGCGCGCCTCGCGGCCCTCGGGCCCGCGCCCTACGTCGCGCTTACCTGGCGCGCGGGGCTCGCCCGGCGCGGCAAGGCGGTGCTCGCCAAGGAGATCGATCCAGCCGCGCTCGGCGCGGCGCTCGCGGGGTTGCGGGCGACCTTCGTTTCGGCGCAGCGCGCCCCGGCTCCCGGAGAGGCCGAGGCCCTCGTGGCCGCGCTCGGCGCGCCGGTCGCGGACCTCTCCGCGACCAACGGCGACCTGGACGACATGCTCGCCCTCCTCGACGTCGTGGAGGAATACGTGTGCGTGAGCAACACCAACACGCACCTGCGAGCCTGCCTGGGGCGGGTCGCGCACGTCCTCGTGCCGTGGCCGCCGGAGTGGCGTTGGATGCGCCAGGGCGAGGCCTCGCCGTGGTTCCCGGGGTTTGCGCTGTATCGCGCCTCCGCCGAGGGTGAATGGGGAGCGGCCCTCGAGCGCCTGAGGGCCGGGCTGCAGGCGGTTTCGCGATAGAATCACGTGAAATTCCGCCCCGGCTCCTCCAGCCGCGGTTCCCCATGACCTCGAGCTTGCCCCGGTCCGCGCAAAAGGACTTCGAACGCGCGGTGTCCCTTTTCCAGCAAGGACGTCTCGCCACCGCCGAAGGCATCTGCGGCGAGCTCTTCGCGCGCTTTCCCGGCGACGCGGAGCTCGCCTATTTCGCCGGCATCCTCGCCACGCGCATGGGCAAGTTCGGCCTCGCGGTCGACAGGCTCGGGCGTTGCGTGCGGCTGGAGCCTTCGCGCTCGCGCGCGCACGCGGGGCTCGGCTTCGCGCTCGATCAAGTCGGGCGCGTGGAGGAGGCGCGCCGCGCCTTCCAGGAGGCCATCTCGCTCGAGCCCGGCTTCGCCGACGCGCACAACGGCCTGGGCATCACGTGCTTTCGCTTGGGCCTGCCCGACGAGGCGATGGAGAGTTTCGGCCGCGCGCTCGTGCTCTCCCCCGAATCGATCGAGACGCGCTTGAACGCCGCGGGCACGTTGATGCAGTCGGGTCGGGTCGAAGGCGCGGCGCGGCTCTATCGCGAGGCTTTGCAGCGAAGCGCCACGCGCACCGATGCGCTGTTTGTCATCGCGCTGGGGCTGCAGAAGGCGGGCGACCTCGAGGCCGCCGCCGGCGCGTTCGCGCGGCTGCTGGCGCTGGTGCCCGATGACGCGATGGCGCGCGGCCAGTACGCCCTGGTCCTCGATGCGCTCGGTCGCGCCGACGAGGCGCGCGCGCAAATCGATCGCGCGCTTGCCACGCCGCCGGTCGCGCCCAGCCTGCACAACGCGCGCGGCGTGCTCCTGTTGCACCAGTCGGCATGGGCCGAGGCCGCAGGCGCGTTTCGCATCGTCCTCGAAGCCGAGCCGGCCGACGCCGAGGCGCGCATCAACCTCGCGCTCGCGCTGCGCCACATGGGACGGCGCGAGGACGCGCTGCGCGAGATGACGACGGCCGAAGCCCAGGGAAATCTCGATGCCCTGGCGATGGCGCGCCTGGCCACGCTGCACGGAAGCGAGGGCCGCTCGACGCAAGCCATCGATCTCGCCGAGGCGGCGTTGCGCGCGAGCCCGCTCCTTCCCGACGCGCACATGGCGCTCGCCTCGGAGCTTCTGCGCGCGGGCAACGTCGAGCGCGGCTGGCGCGAGTACCTGTTTCGCCCGGCGCGCGGGCTCGCCATCATGGAGGACATCGCCGCGGGCGCGTACCCGCCGCGCCTGCCCGCCACGCTCGCCGGCGCGGACATCGTAATCCTCGGCGAGCAGGGAGTAGGCGACGCGCTCTTCTTCATGCGCTACGCCAAACCGCTCGCCGATGCCGGAGCACGCCTGCACTTGCGCGCGGATTCGCGCCTCGAGCCGATCCTGCGCCGCGCCATGCCGATCGCATCCTGGATCGCGGGCGAAGAGCTTCCTCCCGCAAGCGTCGCGCTGTGGATGGGAGACCTGCCGGCATTCGTGCAGCCGCTTGCCGGCGAGCCACGGCCCACGCTTCGCGTGGCGCCGATCGAAGCGCGGGTCGTGCGCATGCGCGAGCGCCTCGCCGCCGGCGCTCTGCCCGCGATCGGCCTGGCGTGGATCGCCGGCACGCAGGCCGGCCGCGGGCCGGCGGGCCAGACGGTGCTTTCCAAGGAGGTCGATCCCGCCGCGATCGGTCGCGCGCTGGCGGGGGTGCGGGCGCGCTTCGTGAGCATCCAGCGCCACCCGCCTGAGGGATCGCGCGAAGCGCTCGAGGACGCGCTCGGCGCGCCGGTCGTGGACCTGTCGGACGCGAACGCCGACCTCGAGGACATGCTCGCCGTGCTCTCGCTCCTCGACGAATACGTCGGGGTGAGCAGCACCAACGTGCACCTCCTCGCGGCCGCGGGCGGCAATGGCCGCATCCTCGTGCCGTACCCCGCGGACTGGCGCTGGCGCTCGAGCGGCGACGAGTCGCCGTGGTTCCCGGGATTTCCCACCTACCGCCAGGACGCCGACGGCGACTGGTCCGCAGCGCTCGCGAAGCTCACCCACGACCTGAATCCCGGAGGTAATCCTTGATACGCGTATTCATCGGCTACGACTCGGCGGAGGAGGTGGCCTTCAGCGTCCTCTCGCACAGCATCCATGCGCGCGCCTCTGTGCCGGTGGCCACCGCGCCGGTGATGCTCTCCCAGTTGAAGGGCGTCTTCCAGCGCACGCACAACGTGCTGCAGTCCACGGAGTTCTCGTTCTCGCGCTTCCTCACCCCGCACCTCGCCGGCTACCAGGGCTGGGCCCTCTTCATGGACTGCGACATGCTCATGCTCGAGGACATCGCCCACCTCTGGAAGCTGCGCGACGAAAAGTACGCGGTGCAAGTGGTCAAGCACGTGCACGTGCCCAAGGAGGACGTGAAGTTCCTCGGCCACACGCAGACCAGGTACGAGAAGAAGAACTGGTCATCCGTGATGCTGATGAACTGCGCGCGCTGCAAGGCGCTCACCCCCGAGTACGTCAACACAGCATCGGGCCTCGAGCTGCACCAGTTCAAGTGGCTCGAGAGCGAGGACTTGATCGGGGAGCTGCCGTCGCGCTGGAACCACCTGGCCGCCTACGACCCGCCGCGCGTCGACGCGGCGCTGGTGCACTTCACCATCGGCGGACCGTGGTTTCCCGAGTACCGCGACAGCGAATACGCCGCGCAATGGTTCCGCGAGCGCGAGGCGACCGTCTCGGCGAGCGGTAAGCAGAACCGGAAGTGAATTAAGATCGGAGCGCCATGGGAGATTTCAACCAGCTCGCGTATCTGAAGCATTGGGTCCCGAAGATCGTGGGCCCGGTGATCGAGATCGGCAGCAAGGACTACGGCTCGACCTCGAGCTTCCGCGATTTCTACGCGGGGGCCGAGTACGTCGGCCTCGACATGTCCGAAGGCAAGGGCGTCGACGTGATCGTCGACCTCTGCAAGGGCGTGGGCACGCTGCCGGAGAATCATTTCGACCTCGGCATCTGCTGCTCGGTGCTCGAGCACGTCGAGAAGCCGTGGCTTTTCGCGGCCAACCTCACGCGCCTGATCCGGCCCGGGGGCAAGCTCTACATGTCAGTGCCATGGGTGTGGCGCTACCACGCGTATCCCGACGACTACTTCCGCTTCTCGCACCGCGGCGTGATCTCGCTCTTCGACGAGTTCACCTGGACGAGCGTGTTCTATTCGTCGACCGCCTCGGGCGAATTCATCGAGATCACCGACAAGGACCTGGGCGTGGACAACAAGATGGCGGTGATGGTCGACGCCGGCGGCGGCAAGCAGCGCAAGTACCTTCCCTACCTCATGGTGAACATGATCGGCACGCGCCGCGCCTCCGGGGCCTAGGGCCGGTGCGCATCCTCTTCGCGACCTTCGCAGCGCTGCGCCAATCGCCCGCGGGTCCCACGTCGGACCTGGCGTCGGCGCGTTACCGCGTGCTGATCCCGGCGCAGCAGCTCGCGCGCCTGGGCCACCAGGTGCAGCTCGCCACGCTTCCTCCGACGGGCTGGCCGCAGCAGGTGAAGGACGCGCCGTGCGACGTCCTGGTGATCTCCAAGAGTTTCCACGCCGCCAACGAAGACCTCGCGCGCGCGATGAAGGCGCGCGGCGTTAAGGTGGTCGTGGATCTCTGCGACGACCATTTCGACCACCCCGAGTACGGGCCGCATTTCAGCAACCTCGTCGCGCTCGCCGATACCGTGGTTGCGAGCACCGAGGCGATGGCGCAATCGGTCGAGCGCAACACCGGGCGCGACTCGAGTGTCATCACCGATCCCGTGGAGGGCCCGCGCGGCTTTCCCAGGTTCGCTCCGCGCCTGCCGTGGCTGCGCGTCGCGTGGTTCGGGCACCAGTCGAACCTCAATGGCATCGAGGCGAAGGCTGTCGAGCTCGAGGCCCTCGCGGCGCACGCGCCCGTGCACCTGTCGATCGTTACCGCGCCCTGGCCCGAGACCCCACCCGGCATCGCCGCGCTGCAGAAGGCGAACCCCGCGAAGCTGCGCGTCGAGCTGGTGCCCTGGTCGGTCGAGAGCACCTGGAAGACGCTCGCCGAGGCCGACATGGTGTGGATCCCCATCGCCGAATCGGGCCGCAGCGCGGTGAAGAGCCCGAACCGGCTGCTCGAGTCGCTCTGGGCGGGGCGCATCGTCGTGGCCGACCCAGTGCCCTCGTACATGCCGTTCGCGGACATCGTGCCGATCGGCAAGGGACTGATGCAGGGCGCGCTCGAAGTCCTCGAGGATGCGGCGGCGACCGAAGGCCGCGTGCGCGAGGCGCAGCGGCGCATCGCGCGCTTGCATTCGCCCTTCGAGTGCGGGCGCCAATGGGCGCAGGTGATCGGCGACAAGTCGGAGCGCGCGTTGCGCCTGAACCTGGGCTGCGGCGACAAGATCCTGCCCGGCTACGTGAACGTGGACGTGGTGGAGGCGCGCGCGGGCATGAAGCCCGACGTGATCTGCGACCTGCATGACCTTGCACCCTTCGCCGACGCCACCGCCGACGAGATCCTCTCGGTGCACGTGGTCGAGCATTTCTGGCGCTGGGAGATCCGCGACGTGATGCGCGAGTGGGCGCGGGTCCTGAAGCCCGGCGGGCGCATGATCATCGAGTGCCCCAATATCCTGGCGGCGTGCCAGACCTTCCTCGAGAACCCGCAGCAGTTCTCGCGCGAGGACCAGAACGGCCAGCGGACCATGTGGGTGTTTTACGGCGACCCGAAATGGAAGGACCCGTTGATGATCCATCGCTGGGGCTACACGCCGGATTCGCTGAAGGAGCTCCTGAACGAGGTGGGCCTGGCCGACGTGCGCCAGGAACCGGCGCAATTCAAGTTGCGCGAGCCGCGCGACATGCGCGTCGTTGGAGTGAAGCGATGAGCGGCAAGCCGTTCGACGGAGACATCAACATGACGCCGCAGGGCGAGGCCTACGTGCGCTGGTTCCACGAGGCCAACGTCTGGAAGAACATGTCGTGGCACGGCGTGCGCACCCTGAAGCTTCCCAGCGACATCTGGAATTACCAGGAGATCATCTTCGAGCACCGCATCGAGCACGTGGTCGAGACCGGCACGCGCCACGGCGGCTCGGCGCTGTTCTTCGCCGAAGCCCTCGCCGCGCGCGGCAAGGACGGGCGCGTGGTCTCCGTGGACATCGATTCGCAGTCGCGCCAGCTCAGCTCCCACGAGCGCATCACCTTCCTGGTGGGCGACAGCGCGGCGCCGGCGATGGTGGAGCGCGCGCTCGCGCTTTTTCCCGCCGAGCGCGGCCCGATCTTCCTCATCCTCGATTCCGACCACTCGCGCGACCACGTGCTGCGCGAGCTGCGCGCCTGGGTGCCGAAGTTGAAGCGTGGCGACTATCTCATCGTCGAGGACACCATCGTCAACGGCCACCCGGTGCGACCCGAGCACGGCCCGGGTCCCCTCGAGGCCATCGCCGAATACCTGGAGGAAGCGCCGGGGCTGCTGGTCCACGATCGCGCGCGCGAGGCGAAATTCGGCGCCACTTTCGCCGCGCGCGGGCACTACATCCGCGCCTAGAGAGTCAGAAGGACTCGAAGCGCAGCGACAACAGCACCGAGCGGCGCGGCGCGTCGTAGCCCACCACGCTCTCGTACTTGCGGTCGGTGACGTTGGTCGCGGCGAGCTCGGCCGACCAGCGCTTGTTGAACGCATACCGCAGGCGCACATCCATCACCGCGTAGCCGCCGAGGCGCGAAGACGGGCTTTCGTTGGTGGAATCGAAACGCGATCCCGTCGCGAGCACCGAGACGCCCGCGGTCCAGGAGCCGAAGTCGCGCGTCGCGTCGAACGAGCCGAGGCTCTGCGCGCGCCCCTGCAGGCGCTTGCCGGTGGTTTCGTCGCGCGGGCGCTGCGCGGTGACGCCGGCGCGGATGCGCGTTTCCCACAGGCGAAAATCCAGCGAGGCCTCGACGCCGCGTGCGCGGGCGCTGGCTACGTTGAGCACGGTCGCATCGGCGAAGCTGTAGACGATGAGGTTCTCGAAGCGGTGGTCGAAGGCGGTGATGCGCCACTGCGCGAAAGCATTGGGGTCGCTTTTCACCGCGAGCTCGTAGCTTTTGCTTTGCTCGGGCTTGAGCGCCGGATTGGGGGAATAGTCCGGAAAGGTCGGTCCATAGAGGTCGAAGAAGGTCGGCGCGCGAAAGCCGCGCGCATAGGTCGCCGAGAAGCGCGCGACCTTCGGCCAATCGATTCCCACGCTTGCGCTGCCGGTGGTGCGACTGCCGAATTGGTTGTCGTCGTCGCGCCGCACGCTCGCCTCGAAGCGCTGGCCGGCGAAAGACTCGTTCACGCCGAGGAAGGCGGAGCTGATGTCGCGCCGGGTCAGCGTGAACGGATTCGCGCGATCGTCGCTCTCCACCGTCTGGCGCAAGACCTCCAGGCCGGCGACGATCGCGCCGCGCGCCATGGTGAGCTCGTTTACCCACGAAGCCTGGTCCTGGCGCGTCTCGATCGAATTGGGGAAGGCGGAACGGATGGCGAGGCGGTCTCGTCCCTCGCCGACCGTCAGGCGGCTCGTCCACCCGTCAAAAAGCTGCGTCGACGAGGCGAACTTGAAGCCCGAAATCGCCTGGTCGTTGCGATCGTTGCCGGGGCCTGCGTCGAAGTGGGTGCGCGAGCGCGTGGCGAAGGCCTCGAACTCGAGCGTCTCGCCCTGCCACAGCTTCTGCGCGGCGCGCATGGTGAAGAACGCGTTTTCGTAAGGGTCGCGGTCCGCGTTGTAGAAGAAGTTGCGCGAGTTCGTGGCGCTGCGCGCGTCCACGCTGCGCAGGCCCGCAGCCAGCGAGAATCGAGTCGTGTCGTCCGAGGTGGAGATCCCCGCCGAGGCACGCTGGTCGCGGTCGGTGCCATAGCTCGTGGAAGCGAAGAAGTGCGGCACGCCCTTGCCGCGCGTGAACACCTGGATCACGCCGCCGATGGCCTCCGGGCCGTAGAGGCTGGACATCGGCCCCTTGACGACTTCGATGCGCTCGATCATCTCGAGGGGGAGGTGCTCGATCGACGTGGTGCCGACCGTCGCGGAGCCCACGCGCATGCCGTCGACCAGCACCAGCGTTTGCGCGGTGCCGGCGCCGCGGATGAAGAGCGTTTGCGGCTGCCCGGGCCCGCCCGTGGCGCGCAGCTCGATGCCGGCGCGGCGCTGCAGGACCTCCGCAAGCGACAGGGAGCCGGCCGCGTCGAGGTCCTCGCGGGTGATGACGACGGCCTCGCGCATGGTCGTTGCGGGTGTCAGGCCGCGCGAGGCGGTGACCACCACGGGATCGAGGGATTGCTGCAGCGCGGGCAGGGGTGCGAGCTGGGCATGCGCGCCCAGGCTTGCGAGGCCGAAGAGCCCCGCGATCTGGAGATTTTTCATGGGAGAACGATCCTTCATCGGGCGGCGAGCGTCCCCGCAAGCCGCGGTTGGAGGCGAGGCCCCCGTTCTTCTCGGGTAGACCCTGACCCAGGTTTGTTTCGCGTCCGGACCGGTCTCCGGGCTTGCAAGGATCGGAATCTCCGCCTTCCCACGGCACGAGGCCGCAGTGGCATTCGAGGCGATTCCAGCTTGCTTACCGTTGCGGGGGCAGCGCCGGCTTCTCACCGGCTTCCCGTACATCCGTTCGCTGGCGGAATAATACCCCGGAGCGCGGCAGGGCACTCGAAACGACTTTCAAATGAGCGCCTTATGCATTGACGGGGCATGGCTTTTGCAATAGGGTTTATGGATGGATACGGAACTCGACGCTCTCGAGGAGAGGCTCGCGCAGTTGGTGCAGCGACTTGAAGCGTTGCGCGAGGAGAATCGCGAGCTGCGCCAGCAGGTCGCATCGCGCACCGACGAGAACTCGCGGCTGGGCGAAAAGCTCGTCGCGGCCAAGACGCGCATCGAGGCCCTGCTCAAGCAGATTCCCGAGACCGAGTCGTGAGCGCGCAGGAAAACACGCGCGAAAAAGGCGCCCTCACCGTGAACCTCCTCGGCCGCGAATTTCGCGTGGCCTGCACCGAGGGCGAGGAGAAGGAGCTGCTCGCATCCGCCGACTACCTCAACCGCAAGCTGAAGGAAGTCCGCGATGTCGGCAAGGTCGCCGGCAACGAGCGCATCGCGATCATGGCGGCGTTGAACATCGCGCACGAGCTGATGTCCAACAAGCACGGATCGTCGCAACCGTCTTCGTTTGACGGCGCCGCGATTCGTCGTAGAATCGTTGCAATGCAGGAAACTCTCGAATCGGCGCTGGCCGCCGACCAGGAGAAGCTGTTCTAGCTGTACAGAGGTTTCCTGCGGTGTTCGTCCAGGCTTACATCCTTGAGCCGATAAGCTGGTAGCTTGGACGCTTGCCCAGGGCACTATTGTGCGCGTCCCACGTCGGACGTACCTGCGGTGCCCGGTGAGCGACCGCCTTGGACCTCTGGGTTCGAGAGTGCGGCCTGGACGAACACCGCAGGAAATCTGATGGCCTACTGGTTGATGAAGTCCGAGCCGGACGAGTTCTCGATCGACGACCTCGCCAAGGCACCGCGGCAAACCACCTCATGGTTCGGCGTGCGCAACTACGTTGCGCGCAATTTCATGCGAGACACGATGCGCGTGGGCGACGGCGTGCTCTTCTACCATTCGAGCTGCGCGGTGCCGGGGATCGCGGGGCTCGCCACCGTTTCGAGCAAGTCGCATCCCGACATGTCGCAGTTCGACAAGAAGAGCCCCTACTTCGATCCCAAGGCGAGGCGCGAGGAGCCGCGCTGGATGCTGGTGGACGTGAAGCTCGAGAAGAAGACGCGCATCATGCCGCTGGAGGAAATGCGCACCTATCCCGATCTCGCGCAGATGATCACTCTGAAGCGCGGCAACCGCCTTTCCATCACGCCCGTCACGCCCGGGGAGTGGAAGTTCATCGTCGCGCGCCTCGGTGAGTAGATGCCGCTAGCCGAGCTCGGCGCCTATCTCGCGATCGGCGTCGCGGTCGGGTTCTTCGCGGGCCTGCTGGGCATCGGCGGCGGGCTCATCATCGTCTCGTCGCTGGCGCTGATGTTCTCCGCCCACGGCTTCGCCCCGCAATACCTCATGCACATGTCGATCGGCACCTCGCTCGCGGCGATCGTGTTCGGCTCGTGGTCGAGCTTCCGCACCCATCATCGGCACAGCGCAGTGGACTGGGCGGTAGTGCGCGCCATGACGCCGGGGCTTCTCGCCGGCGTGCTGCTCGGCGCGATCGTCGCGCGTTTCCTTCCGACGGCGCTCCTCAAGTACATGTTTCTCGTGTTCATGCTCGTCATCACGGCGCAGATGGTGTTCAACCTGCGGCCGAAGGCGGCGCGTGGCCTGCCGGGGCGCGCGGGCCTCACCGGCGTGGGGGTTTTCATCGGCGTGTGCTCGAGCCTGTTCGGCGGCGGCGCCGCGGCCGCCGGCGTGCCCTTTCTCGCCTGGTGCGGCATGACGACGCATCGCGCCATCGGCACCGTCGCCGCGATGGGATTCCCGGTCTCGGTCGCGGGCGCGATAGGGTACGCCGTCGCGGGGTGGAGCGTCGCGGGCCTGCCGCCCTGGAGTGTTGGTTTCGTCTACCTTCCGGCCTTCATCGGCATCGCGATCACCAGCGTGCTCGCCGCGCCTTACGGCGCGCGCCTCGCGCACAAGCTCAAGGGCGCCACATTGCGGCGCATCTTCGCCCTCTTCCTGATCCTCATGGGGATCAAGATCGCCATTTCCGTCTAGCGCTCGCCTGCCTTTGGCCTCAGGCGATGGCCGCGAGCCCACGAAGCTCGTTGTAGAAGCGCGCCATGCGGGTGCGCGAGGAGAGTGGCGCGGCGTAGGCGTGGTGCTCGCCCTTCGGCAGGCGCAGGTGCGGGAATTTCGCCATGAAGCGCGCGGCGTAGCGGCGCCACTCCTCGTCGAATCGCCCATGGCTCGCGTGCATGGCGATCACTTCCGTGGTGACCGCGATGCGCAGCCCAGCGAGGTGCGCGCGATAGGTGAAGTCGATGTCGTAGAAGTGGAAGCCATCGAAGGTGGCTGCGTCGAAGCCCACGCGTAGCGCCGCCTCGCGACGCGCCGCGAAGAGCATCCCGTCCAGGACCTTCATCTCGCCGATCACGCCCGATTCGAGGCTGAACACGGTGGCGTAGCAGCCTTCCACCGGCTCGGGATAGGCGACCCACCCATGCACGTGGGGATGCCCGGCCCACATCACCGCCGGCCCGCCCACGTGGCGCGCGCCCGTGAGGCCGGCGATGTCGTGACGCTCGAGCGCGGCGTCGAACGCCTCGAAAGGTCGCGGCGAGACGAGCTCCACGTCGTCATGCGAAAACACCACGATCGGGTGGCGCGCCAGGCGCAAGCCGCGTGAATAGCCTTCGCTCAGCGACGCGGCGTCGAGAATCACGATGAATTCGTGCTGGCGTGCGCCGAGGGACGCGGTGAAGTTGGCCCGCATCGCGGCCAGGCGCTTCGGATCGATGCTGCACACGATGATGGAGACGGGCTCGCGCCCCGGTGCTCCCGCGCAGACCTCGCGCGGAAACAGGCGTGGCGCGTCGGCTTGCACGGCGCCGGCGATAGTCGTGACGACGTTCTGGACTGCCGTGAAATCGCGCGCATCGCAGCGCGCGGCGCGCCGGAATGCAAGAGCCGCGCCTCGCCAGTCTCCCGCTTCGCGCAGCGCGATGCCTAGATTGAAGTGCCCCGGGCCGCCCTCGGGATGCAGCCACGCCGCGCGGCGATAGGCGCGAATCGCCTCGGCGATGTCGCCCGTGCCGCGCAGCGTGTTGCCGCGATTCAGGGCGTCGCGCGCGGCTTGCAGGCGCTGCCGCGGGTCGAGGGCGCCGGTCGCGCTTGCGAATGCGGCCCAGGCCTCCTCGGCGATCGCCCCTTCGAAAGTCCCGGTGAGAAGCCACCCGGCGATCGTGGCGAGTGCCATCAGCGCATGCGTCACAGGCCGCACCACCTGGTCATGATCGCGCGGAACACGTCCACCGACTCGTCGATGCGCGACATCGAGCACCACTCGTCGGTCTGGTGTGCGAGCTTGGGCTCGCCGGGCCCCAGGATCACCGCCGGCGGTCCGCCGAAACCACGTTTCAGGTCCGAGCCGTCGGTGGAGAAGGTGATGGTCCTGGGCGTGGGCCGCCCGTCAAGGAACGGCGTGCAGATCTCGAAGACTTCCTGTATCCACTCGTTCGCGGGCTCGGTGTAGAGCGACGGCGTGTCGACGATCTTGCGCACGCGCGCCCCGCGCGGGGCGAGGAGTGACTCGAGCGAGGCGCACAGGTGCCCATGGTCCACGCCCGGCACGGTGCGGGTATCCACCGTGATGCGCGCCTCGTCGGGGACCGAGTTGGTGTTGAGGCCGCCGTGGATGGTGCCCACGTTGAGCGTGGGCTTGCCCATCACCGCGTGGCTTTCGACGGGGAAGCGGAAGCCCTCGAGGTCGCCGATTACGCGCGCCATCTTGAGGATGGCGTTGTCGCCAACCTCGGGCATCGAGCCGTGCGCGGTGACGCCTTTGGTCTCGATCTCGAACCAGGCGAGGCCCTTGTGGCCGATGTAGGGATAGTTCGCCGTGGGCTCGGCGACGACGATCGCGCCGGCGCGGTCGAGGAGCTTGCGGTCCGCGAGGTACTTCGCGCCTTCGCAGCCGATCTCCTCGCCGGCGGTGATCACGATCACGATGCCGGGACTGCGCGCAAGTCGCGGTGCGAGCTCCACCGCGGCGGCGATGAAGGCCGCGATGCCGCTCTTCATGTCGGTCGCGCCGCGCCCGTACATGCGGTCGCCATCGGTTTCGCCGGCGAAGGCGTCGTGGCGCCAATGCGCCGCGCCCAGCGGCACGGTGTCGATGTGGCCGGTGAAGCAGATCGGAGGCTTTTCAGCGCCGCCGATCGTGGCGATGAAACTGGTGCGGCCTTCGGCGAACTCGTGATAAGCGACGCGGAAGCCCGCGCCCTCGAGCTCGTTACCCAGCCTTTGCGCGCAGGCTCGCTCCATCCCCGGGGGGTTGATGGTGTTGAAGGCGAGGAGTTCGCGGGTAAGAGCTCGCGGATCGAGGCGGGCGGTCATGCGATGAGTCTAGCACCGGGCATTCAGGCCGCGGCGCGTGCGCGCCGGCGCCTGTTGCGCGCCCAGTAGTTGAGCGCCTCGACGAGGATCGAGAACGCGAGGGAGAAATACAGGTAGCCCTTCGGGATGTGGAAGTGCAGGCCGTCGGCCACCAGGAAGACGCCGATCATGAGGAGGAAGGAGAGCGCGAGCATCTTCACCGTCGGGTGCGCGGAAACGAAGTTGGCGAGCGGCGTCGAAGCCACCAGCATGACGATCATCGCCGCGACCACCGCGACCACCATGATCCAGAGCTCGTCGGCCATGCCCACCGCGGTGATCACCGAGTCGAGCGAAAAGATGATGTCGACGACCGCGATCTGCGCGACGATGGCGCCGAAGGTCGCGACCTTCGCCGCGACGCCCCCGTCCTGCGGCTCCGGCTCGATCGAATTGTGGATCTCGTGGGTCGCCTTCACCAGCAGGAAGATTCCCCCGGCGATGAGGATCAGGTCGCGCCACGAGATCGCGATGTTCATCACCGAGAAGAGCGGCGCGGTGAGCGTCACGATCCAGGCGAGCGCGGCGAGGAGGATGAGGCGCGTGACGAGCGCCAGCGCGAGGCCGACCTTGCGCGCGAGCGCCCGGCGCGCCTCGGGCAGGCGGTCGGTGAGGATCGCGATGAACACGAGGTTGTCGATCCCCAGCACGATCTCGAGACCGGCGAGGGTAACGAGGCTCAGCCAGATGGCCGGGTCCGATATCCAGGCGAACGTGAAGAATTCCATGCGGCAACGCTCCGGGCGCGATGAGGGGGGATTGTCGCCGGATTCGGACCGGCCCCGCGGGCACGCGGCGCGCGTATTGCGATTCTCATTGCCGGGCGCGCGGCGCGGCCATGCGCGGGGATCAGCCCGTGAGGCGCCTCAATGCTTCCTGGTACTTCTGCGAGGTGTTCCGCGCGACCTCGTCGGGCATCGGCGGCGCCGGGGGCTTCCTCGCGAAACCGATCGAGTCGAGCCAGTTGCGCACGTATTGCTTGTCGAAGCTCTCCGGGCTCGCGCCCTCGCGATAGGTGTCGAGCGGCCAGAATCGCGAGGAGTCGGGGGTGAGCACCTCGTCGATCACATGGAGCTTGCCGTTGGCGTCCAGGCCGAACTCGAACTTGGTGTCGGCGATGATGATGCCGCGCGTGAGCGCGTATTGCGCCGCCGCGTTGTAGAGCGCGATCGCGGTGTCGCGCACCTCGCTCGCACGCGCTTCGCCGATCATCGCCGCCATGCGCTCGAAGGAGATGTTCTCGTCGTGTTGGCCGGCCTCTGCCTTGGTCGCGGGCGTGAAGATCGGCTGCGCGAGTTTCGATGCCTGCTTCAACCCCGCCGGTAGCGCCACGCCGCACACACTTTGCGACTCGCGGTATTCCTTCCACCCGGAGCCTTCGAGGTAGCCGCGCACCACCGCCTCGACCGGCAAAGGCCGCATGCGGCGCGCGACGATGGCGCGCCCGCGCACCTCGTTTCTTTCGCCAGGCGCGACGACGGTTTCCGGATCGATGCCGGTCAAATGGTTGGGGATGATCCCTTTCAATCGCTCGAACCAGAAGTTGGCGAGCTCGGTGAGCACGCGCCCCTTCTCCGGCACCGGCGTGGGCAGGATCACGTCGTAGGCGGAGAGGCGGTCGGTGGCGACCAGCAGCAGCTTGTCGTCACCGACCGCGTAGATGTCGCGCACCTTGCCGCGCCCCAGGAGGGGCAGCGACTCGATCCTGGATTCGTACATGCGGGCCTAGGCGACCTGCTTTTCCATGATGGCGCTCCACTGCCCCCTGGCGGCGAGGCTGTTCATGCGCGCGCGATGGGAGAACGCCTTCTGCGCCGCGCCCACGTTGGCGGCGGAGCCGCGCCACGTGTTCAGCGCGACCGCCTGCAGCGCGCGGCTGTAGCTGAACGTGAGCGGCCACGGGAGGTTGCCCATGCGGTTCATCGCGTCGAGGTGCGCGGTCGCGTTCTCGTCGGTCTGCCCGCCGGACAGGAACACCACGCCGGGAAGCGCTGCGGGGACGGTGCGCTTCAGGACGCGCATCGTGCGCTCCGCGACTTCCTGCACGCCGGCCTGGCGCGCGTTCGCCTTGCCGGAAACCGCCATGCTCGCCTTGAGGATCACGTGCTCGAGCGAGACGCCGTGCTGCTGCAGCTCGTGGAACAGCGCCTCGAGGGTCTCCTCGTGGACGGACTCGCTCCTCTCGGCCGTGTGGCCGCCGTCGAGCAGCACCTCAGGCTCGACGATCGGGATGATGCTCGCCTCCTGGCAGATCGCCGAGTAGCGCGCGAGCGCGTGGGCGTTGGCCTTGATGCAGGCACGCGACGGAATCCCTTCGCCGATGGTGATCACGGAGCGCCACTTGGCGAAGCGCGCGCCCTGCTTGAAATATTCGTCCATGCGCCTGGCGAGGCCGTCGAGGCCTTCGGTCACCTTCTCGCCCGGATGCAGCGCCATGTCCTGCGCGCCGGCGTCGACCTTGATGCCGGGAAGGATGGCGCTCTTCTTCAGGTATTCGGCGAAGTTCACGCCGTCCTTCGTCTTCTGGCGCAGCGTCTCGTCGAACAGGATCACGCCGCTCACGTGCTCCGAGAGCCTGGGGGTGGTGAAGAGGAGCTCGCGGTAGGCGCGCCGGTTCTCCTCGGTGCATTCGACGTTCACGGAGTCGAAGCGCTTCTTGCACGTGCCGGAGCTTTCGTCGGCGGCGAGCAGTCCCTTGCCCGGCGCGACCATGGCGCGGGCGGTCTCGGTCATCAGCTTGGTATCCATGGCTTCCTCGAAATCGGGCGCCCGGTCTGGCGCGCCGCGGTTGAACAGGTCCTTCCAACCGGCAATTTTACCTGACCGGATTTCTTTCCACAGGCGCGAGCAGCATCACCCGCCGCCCGCGCACCAGCTGTTCGGAGCCGTCGGCCAGCGCGTGGACGCGCACCACGTTCGAGGTGTAGATCTTCCCGGGGTCAGACCCCGCTACGACCCTCGGTCTGTCCCCGGTTCTAGCCGTTGCGGCCGCGGTGCTCGCCGACCTTGACGATCTTCATCGTGTTGGTGCCCCCGGACTTGCCGATGGGCTCGCCGATGGTGAGCACGATGAGGTCGCCGGGCTTCACGGCGCCATTGGCGACCAGCACCGCCTCGGCCTCTGCGAGGAGCTCCTCGCGGTCGTGGCCGACGTACTTCACCATGAGCGGGTAGACGTCGCGGAAGAGGGTGCAGCGGTAGCGCGTTTCGGTTTGCGCGGTGAGCGCGTAGATCGGCACGCCGCAATTCAGGCGTGACATCCACAGCGCGGTGGAGCCGGATTCGGTGAGGGAGGCGATCGCCTTCACCTTCAGGTGATACGCGGTGAAGAGCGCCCCCATGGCGATCGACTGGTCCACGCGCGTGAACACGCGGTTGAGGAACTCGCTCTCGAGGGTGACCGGCTGCGACTTCTCCGCCTCGATGCAGATGCGGTTCATCGCGGCGATGGTCTCCACCGGGTACTGGCCGGAAGCCGACTCGGCCGAGAGCATCACGGCGTCGGTGCCGTCGAGGACCGCGTTGGCGACGTCGGAGACTTCGGCGCGCGTCGGCACCGGGCTGGAGATCATCGACTCCATCATCTGCGTCGCGGTGATGGTGATCTTGTTCAGCTCGCGCGCGAGCCGGATCATGCGCTTCTGCAGCGCGGGCACGGTCGCGTCGCCCACCTCCACGGCGAGATCGCCGCGCGCCACCATGATTCCGTCGCAGGCATGCATGATGTCTTCCAGCGCGGGGATCGCCTCGGCGCGCTCGATCTTCGCGATCAGCATCGCGTGGCCGCCCGCGGCGCGCAGCAGCTCGCGGGCCATGTACATGTCGGCGCCGCTTTTCGGGAACGACACCGCGAGGTAGTCCACCTTCATCTGCGCGGCGGTGCGGATATCGTCGATGTCCTTGGGGGTGAGCGCGGGCGCGGTCAGCCCGCCGCCCTGGCGGTTGATGCCCTTGTTGTTGGACAGGACGCCGCCGTGGCGGGTCACGGTCTGGATCTCGCTTCCCTGCACGTTCACCACGTCGAGGACGAGCTTGCCGTCATCGAGCAGAAGGACGTCGCCCGCCTTCACGTCGCGCGGCAGCTCCTTGTAGTCGAGGCCGACGCGCTCGCCGTCTCCCATGGCCACGTTGGCGTCGAGGACGAACGGGTCGCCCGTCTTCAGCACGATCCTGCCGTCCTTGAACTTGCCGACGCGGATCTTCGGGCCCTGCAGGTCGGCCATGATGCCCACCGCGCGGCCCACCTTGCGGCAGGTCTCGCGCACCAGCTCGGCGCGCTTGATGTGGTCGGCGGCGGTGCCGTGCGAGAAGTTCAGGCGCACCACGTCCACGCCGGCGAGGAACATGCGCTCGAGCACCGCGGCGTCGCTCGAAGAAGGGCCCAGGGTCGCGACGATCTTTGTGCTGCGTTGAAGTGCGGTCATCGGGATTCCTTGGCGCGCTGCTCGAGGATCTGCACCGCGGGAAGGGTCCGGCCCTCGAGGAACTCGAGGAAGGCCCCGCCGCCGGTGGAGATGTAGCTGATCTTTTCGGTCACGCCGAACTTGGCGATCGCCGCGAGCGTGTCGCCGCCGCCGGCGATGGAGAACGCCTCGGACGAGGCGACGGCTTCGGCCACCGCGCGCGTGCCGTTGGCGAAGGCGTCGAATTCGAAGACGCCCACCGGGCCGTTCCAGACGATGGTGCCCGCCTCCCGCAGGATTTGCGCGTACAGGGCCGAAGTCTCCGGGCCGATGTCGAGGATGAGATCGTCGTCCTCGACGTCGCGAGCCGCCCTCGCGTGCGCGGGTGTGCCGGCGTCGAACGCCTTGCCGCACACCACGTCGGTCGGAACCGGCACGGCCGCGCCGCGCGCTTCCATCATCACCATGATTTCCTTGGCCTCGGGCGCGAGGTCGGGCTCGCACAGCGACCTGCCGATGGGAAGGCCGGCGGCGAGCATGAACGTGTTGGCGATGCCCCCGCCGACGATCAGCCGGTCGACCTTCGCCGAGAGCGACTTCAGGATGGTGAGCTTGGAGGAAACCTTCGAGCCCGCGACGATCGCCACCAGCGGGCGCTTCGGCCTGGCGAGCGCGTGCTCGAGGGCGTCGATCTCCGCGGCGAGGAGCGGCCCGGCGCACGCCACCTTCGCGAATCGCGCCACGCCGTGCGTCGAAGCCTCGGCGCGATGGGCGGTGCCGAAGGCGTCGTTCGCGAAGACGTCGCAAAGCGCCGCGTACCTGCGCGCGAGGGTTTCGTCGTTCTTCTTCTCACCCTGGTTGAAGCGGCAATTCTCGAGGAGCACGAGCTCGCCCGGCTTCACATCCACGCCGTCGGCCCAATCGCGCTTCAGGGGAACCGCGCGACCCATCAGCTCGCCCAGGCGCCTGGCGACAGGCGCGAGCGAGTCAGCCTCGGAGAATTGCCCTTCCGTGGGCCGGCCCAGGTGCGACGTGGCCATGACCGCGGCGCCCTTGTCGAGCGCGAGCTGGTACGCGGCGACCGAGGCGCGGATGCGCGTGTCATCGGTGATGTCGCGCCCGTCGTCCATGGGCACGTTCAGGTCGGAGCGGATGAAGACTCGCTCGCCGGCGAGGTCGAGGTCGGCGAGCTTGATGATCTTCACGAGCTTTCCGCGTTGAGCCCGCGGGTTAAAAGATTTCTCACTTCGCCTGCATCAACGCGAGAGTGACGTCGAGCATGCGGTTGGAGAAGCCCCACTCGTTGTCGTACCAGGAGCAGACCTTCACCAGACGCCCCGAGACCTTGGTGCATGTCGCGTCGAAGATCGACGAGCGCGGGTCGTGATTGAAGTCCACCGAGACCAGCGGAGCGGTGCTGTATCCGAGGATGCCCTTCAGGTCGCCGGCTTCGGCGGCCTTCTTCATGATCGCGTTGACTTCGTCGACGGTCGTGTCGCGCGCGGCGATGAAGGAGAGGTCGACGAACGAGACGTTGATGGTCGGGACGCGGATCGAGAAGCCGTCGAGCTTGCCGTTCAGCTCCGGGAGCACCAGGCCCACGGCGGCGGCGGCGCCGGTCTTGGTCGGGATCATCGAATGCGTCGCCGAGCGCGCGCGGCGCAAGTCCTCGTGGAACACGTCCACCAGCACCTGGTCGTTGGTGTACGCGTGGATAGTGGTCATCAGGCCGGTGGTGACGCCGATCGCTTCGTGCAGCGGCTTGACCAGCGGCGCCAGGCAGTTGGTAGTGCAGGATGCGTTGGAGATCACCGTGTGCGCGGCCTTCAGCGTCTTGTGGTTCACGCCGTAGACCACGGTCGCGTCCACGTCCTTGCCGCCGGGCGCGGAGATGATCACCTTCTTCGCGCCGCCCTTGATGTGCGCCGAAGCCTTTTCCTTCGTGGTGAAGAAGCCGGTGCTCTCCAGGACCACGTCCACGCCGAGGCTTCCCCAGGGAATCTGCGCCGGATCGCGCTGCGCGAAGACCTTGATGCGGTCGCCGTTGACGACCATGTGGTCGCCATCGACTTCCACCTTCCCCGGGAACTTGCCGTGGGTGGTGTCGAAGCGCGTGAGGTGCGCGTTGGTCTCGACCGGGCCCAGGTCGTTCAGCGCGACGATCTGGATGTCGTGCGACTTGCCGTTCTCGTAGTGCGAACGCAGGATGTTGCGGCCGATGCGGCCATAGCCATTGATGGCGACGCGGACAGTCATTTGGATGGGTGCTCCGGGATTGCGCGGGGATAAGACCGATATTTTAACAGCCGCGCAATGTGGGGGCCATTGCCGTTTATCCCGACCCGGCGGCATCGCCATTCTTTGGTCGATGGGAATAGACGCGATGGAGCTTTCCCGGTGATGGCAGAACCACCTATACGCCTCTCGTGATAAACGGCAATGACCCCCGCATTAGCTTGGCAGACTCGACTTCGCTCGGAAGGAAGCCGCTTTGGACTGCCGTGAAATGTGTCGCGTCGATGCGAGGAGCATCACAGCAGAACCAATCCTTTAGCGTGGTGTGAACGCGTGTTGCGACAGGGGAGGACGAGTGCTGTTCCTCTTGGGAGGCGTATAGGTGGTTCTTCGATCACCGGGAAGACTACATACCGTTTTGGCCCGTCATCCAAAGAAAGGAATATGCCGCCGGGTCGAGAGGAACAGCGCTCGTGCCTCCCCTGAGCCAGCAACAAACCTATTCGGCAGGAGCAACCAACCCCGTCACGTCCCTCCACCCATACGCGATCTCGGCAAAATCATGCTTCCCGAGTCTCTCGACCTTCTCCGCGACAGCCTCGCCGCCGAGGGCCTCGTAGAACATGCGGGCGCGATTGGCGCGCAGCACCCACAGGTAGAAGCCGAACACGCCCTGGCGCACGAAGTGGCGCGCGCATTCGCGCACCAGCTCGCGGCCGACACCGCGGCGCTGGTGCTTCTGCAGCACGTAGAGCGAGTAGACCTCGCCGTCGAGGCGCTCCACGTCGGCGCGCGCCGGCCCGCAGGAAGCGAAGCCGACGATTTCCCGGGAGCGCTCCGCGACCCACGTGGCGGCGCCCGAAGTCTCGCGCGCTATGCGCCGCTCCCACGAAAGGCCGTCCAGGTCGCTCGCGTGGCTCTCGATCACGTCGAGCGGAAGGATGCCGGCATAGGTCGTGCGTCAGCTCTCGTGCTGCACGCGGGCGATCGCCGCGGCGTCGCCGCGCGTCGCCGCGCGCACCACGATGCGCGACGCGACGTCAGACAATGCGCTTGACCGCGGCGACCAGGTGCTCGGCGTCGATGCCGAGGAATTTGTAGAGGTCGGCCGCGGGCGCCGACTCGCCGAAGCGGTCGATGCCGATCACCTCCCCGTCGAGGCCCACGTACTTGCGCCAGTAGTCGGGGACGCCCGCCTCGATCGCGGCGCGCGGGAGCCCCTTCGGGAGCACGGACTCGCGCCACGCGCCGTCCTGGCGGTCGAAGACGCTGGTGCACGGCATCGACACCACGCGCACCGGGATGCCTGCCTCGGCGAGCGCCTTCTGCGCGACCATCGCGATCGACACTTCCGAGCCGGTGGCGATGATCGCCGCGCGCGGCGCTCCGGCGCCTTCGGAGAGGACGTAACCGCCGCGCCGGATCGCCTGGATCCCTTCGGCGGAGCGCCTCATGAACGGCAGGTTCTGGCGCGACAGCGCGAGCGAGGTGGGCCCGTCCTTGCGTTCGATGGCCGAGGCCCAGGCGATGGCGGTCTCGACGGTGTCGCAGGGCCGCCATAGGTCCATCTGCGGGATGAGGCGCAGGCTCGCAACGTGCTCGACCGACTGGTGCGTGGGCCCGTCCTCGCCCAGGCCGATGGAGTCGTGCGTGAAGACGAAGATGTTGCGCGCCTTCATGAGCGCGGCCATGCGCAGCGCGTTGCGCGAGTAGTCGGAGAAGGTGAGGAACGTTCCCGAATAGGGAATGAAGCCGCCGTGCAGCGCGAGCCCGTTGCCGATCGCGGCCATGCCGAATTCGCGCACGCCGAAGAAAATGTAATTGCCGGCCTCGCTCGCCGAGACCGGCCGGGAGCCCGACCACATCGTGAGGTTGGAGCCGGTGAGGTCCGCGGAGCCGCCCACAAGGCCGGGGAGCTTCGGGCCGAGCGCTTCCAGCGCGCTCTGGGAGGCCTTGCGGCTCGCCACGCTCTCGGCCTTCTCGTTGCACTTCGCGACGAGCGCCTCGACGCTCGCCTTCCAGTCGGCGGGGAGCTCGCCCGTCATGCGCCGCTTGAACTCGCGCGCGGGCTCGGGATGGTCTTTCTCATAGGCGGCGAAGCGCGCGTTCCACTCGCCCTCTGCCTTCGCCCCGCTCGCGGTCGCGTCCCACTCGCGATATATCGCCTCGGGAATCTCGAAAGGCGCGTGCTTCCAGCCCAGCGCCGCGCGCGTGGCGGCGATCTCCTCGGTGCCCAGCGCCTCGCCGTGGGCCTTCGCGGTGCCCGCGCGCGTCGGCGCGCCCTTTCCGATCACCGTCTTGCAGCAGATGAGCGTCGGCGCTCCGGTACTTGCGCGCGCCTTCTCGATCGCGGCGGCGATCGCGCGCGAATCGTGTCCGTCGACTTCGGCGATCACATTCCAGCCATAGGCCGAGAAGCGTTTCGGCGTGTCGTCCCGGAACCACCCGGGCACTTTGCCGTCTATCGATATCCCGTTGTCGTCGTAAAGCACGACGAGCTTGCCCAGGCCTTGCACTCCGGCCAGGGAGCACGCTTCGTGGGAGATTCCTTCCATCAGGCAGCCGTCGCCGACGAAGGCGTAGGTGAAGTGATCGATGACGACATGGCCGGGACGATTGAATTCCGCGGCGAGGAGCTTTTCGGCGATCGCGAAGCCCACGGCGTTCGCGAGGCCCTGGCCGAGGGGGCCGGTGGTGGTCTCGACGCCGGGCGTGTAGCCGAATTCGGGATGGCCGGGTGTGAGCGAGTGAAGCTGGCGGAACTTGCGGATCTGCGCCATCGGCAAGTCGTAGCCGGACAGATGCAGCAGCGCGTAGAGGAGCATCGAACCGTGGCCGTTGGACAGCACGAAGCGGTCGCGGTCGGGCCACGCGGGGTTCTTCGGGTTGTGGCGCAGGAATCGCCGCCAAAGCACTTCCGCGATTTCGGCCATGCCCATCGGCATGCCGGGATGGCCGGAATTGGCTTGTTGCACGGCATCCATCGCGAGGGCGCGGATGGCGTTGACGAGGTCGGCGTGGGAGGCTTGCGTGGCGGGCGTGTCGGGCATGGGAATGTTTCGAAGGTAAGACGAGATACCAAGGCAAAAAGCTTGAAAACGCTGTACGTGGCACAACTTATGCGATTATACTTGCGCACTTTTTCACCGCGATATTTTTCGCTTGGGTAAACCTCTGCTAGAAGGACTGCATCCTCCGCCCTGGGTCTAGGGGCGTCCCGCTATTTGCGGAACGCCCGAGGTCGCGCGAGGCAGTCCCCACCAGCGGACTTTTGCTTGGAAGGGGGTATCGAAGTGAAGGGACTGCACATCATTGCCGACCTGTACAACTGCCAGAAGGGCGAGCTGCTGGTTTCGTCCAAAAAGCTGCGGGAGCTCTGCGTCAACGCGTGTACCGACGTGGGTCTCACGGTCGTCGGGGATCATTTCTACCAATTCGACGGCCATGAAGGCACCCAGGACGGGGGCGCTACCGGCGCGGTGGTGCTCGCGGAATCGCATCTCGCCATCCATACCTGGCCCGAGCGTGACGGCGCGACGCTGGACGTGTACGTCTGCAACTTCACTGCCGACAACACGGGCAAGGCCGAAGCGGTCTACAACACGCTGATCAAGGCCCTGAAGCCGGCCGACGTCATGGTCGAGCGCGTCACCCGTGGCAAAGACCTCCCGCTCAAGAAGCGCGTTGCCTGAGAAGGTCCTCGAGCGGCTGAACGAGGCGAGCGGCGTCTGGTTCGAAGGCACGCTCCTCGAGCGCCGCCAGACGCCTTTCCAGCTCCTCGAGGTGTACGACACACCCGAGCTCGGCCGCGTCATGCGCCTCGACGGTTTCAACATGACCTCGGAGCGAGACGAGTTCTTCTACCACGAGAATCTCGTGCATCCCGTGGCGATGGCGCATCCGGATCCGAAGCGCGCACTAGTCATTGGCGGGGGCGACGGCGGCTCGTCGGAAGAGCTGCTGAAGCATTCGTCGATGGCGCTGGTGCATATGGTCGAGCTCGATGCCGAGGTGATCGAGGTCGCCAAGGCGCAGTTCGCGGCCGTGCATCGCGACGCCTTCGACGACCCGCGCCTGAAGGTTACGGTGGGCGACGGGCTCGCATACCTGCGCGAGACGCCGGTGCGCTACGACCTGGTGTTGATGGACCTTACCGATCCGGTCGGGCCTTCCCTCGAGCTCTATTCGCCGGCCACCTTCGCGCTCGCCCGGAGCGCAGTGGCGCCGGGCGGCGCGCTCACGCTGCATCTCGGCTCGCCCTTCTCGCACCCCCAGCGCGTGCGCCAGACCCTCGACAACCTGCGCCAGGTATTCAAGCGCGTGACGCCGTATTTCGTGCATATTCCGGTCTACGGCTCGATCTGGGGCTTTGCCTGTGCCTCCGATACGCTGGATCCGCGCGAGCTCTCCCCGCAAGAGGCCGAGCGCAGGATCGCGGCGCGCGGCGTGGGCGAATTGCAGTACTACAACGGGGATACGCACCGCGCCGTGTTCGCATTGCCCAACTACGTGCGCGAGCTGGTCGGGTAGGGTTCTTCGCGGGAGGAAGCGGGATGCTGAGGAAATTGCGCAAGTCGTCGCGCGTGACCCTGGTGCTTGCCGGCATCGCGGCTCTTTCCGCGTGCTCGAGCGAGGACGACCACCGCCGCGACGTCTACAAGTCGCGCGAGGACTGCCTCGCCGACTGGGCCAACAAGCCCGAGGACTGCAAGCCCGCCACCGACCAGCGCCACGCCTCGAGCGGCTTCTGGTACGGGCCGATGTATCCCTACCGGTCGGGCTCGAGCGGCAATGCCTGGACGAGCGGCGCGCGCTCGGGCTCGCGCGCCATCTCGAGCTCCACGGTGAGCCGCGGCGGCTTCGGCTCCTCGGCGCATTCCTCGGGCGGCTAGCGCCCATGCAGCGCGAGGCGCGCGTGCCGAGGGTGGACTGGCAGGAGAAGGTCGAGGCGCTCGGCTTCCATTTCCACACCATCGACGGCGTCTACTGGGATGAGCGCGCCGCGTACCACTTCAGCGCCGGCGAGATCGACACGCTGGAGGCGGCCACCGCGGAATTGCATCGGATCTGCATCGCGGCGGCCGGGCGCGTCATCGAAAAGCGCGACTATTCGCGCTTCGCGATACCCGAACCATTCCATGCGTTGATCGATCGGTCCTGGGCCGACGGCGACAAGTCGCTGTACGGGCGCTTCGACCTGTCGTGGAGCGGGACGGGAGCACCGAAGATGCTCGAGTACAACGCGGACACTCCCACTTCGCTCCTCGAGGCGAGCGTGGTGCAGTGGTACTGGCTGCAGGACGTGCTGCCCGATGCCGACCAGTTCAACTCCATCCACGAGAAGCTGATCGAGCGCTGGAAGGCGATGCGCGGCGAGCTGCCGGCCGATTCCCGCGTCTACTTTTCCGGAGATCCCGATTCCGCCGAGGACCAGGGCAACCTCGAATACCTGCGCGACACCGCGATCCAGGCGGGCCTGGACGCGCGCTCCATCGCGATCGCCGAAATCGGCTGGGACGGCGCGCGCTTCGTCGACCTCGAGGGCCGCGCGATCGCCGCGCTCTTCAAGCTCTACCCGTGGGAGTGGCTGGTGCGCGAGGAATTCGGCCAGTACCTCCTGAAGCGCACCATGAATGCGATCGAGCCGGCGTGGAAGATGCTGCTGTCCAACAAGGCGATCCTGCCGATACTCTGGGAAATGTTCCCGGACCACCCCAACCTCCTCGCGGCGAGCTTCGAGCCGGGGCGCTTCGCCACCGACTTCGTGAAGAAGCCGCTCTACTCGCGCGAAGGCGCCAACGTGTCGATCACAGCGGGCGGCGACACCGTGGAAGCGCCCGGCGAATATGGCGCCGAAGGCTTCATCTGGCAGGCCTACCATGCGCTGCCGCAGTTCGACGGCAACTACACCGTGATCGGGTCGTGGGTCGTGGGCGAAGAGCCCGCGGGCATCGGCATCCGCGAGGACGCCTCTCCCATCACCCGCGATACGAGCCGCTTCGTCCCGCACTACTTCACCTGACTCCAGGAGCAAGCCATGGGTAAAGAAGTCTTCGATTCGTTCGCCGGGTTCGACGATTTCCTCGTCTACCTCGCGGTGTCGCTGGTGCTGCTCGCGCTTTTCATCGCGATCTACATCCGCATCACGCCCTATCGCGAGATACAGCTGATCCGCGAGGGCAACATGGCGGCGGCCTTCAGCCTGTCGGGCTCGGTCCTCGGATTCATCGTGCCGCTGGCCTCCGCCGTGCAGCACAGCGTGAGCCTCGTGGACATGGCGATCTGGGGCGTGTTCGCGCTCGTCGTGCAGGTCGCCGCCTTCGTCGCGGTGAAGCTCGCGATTCCCACGATCACCCGCGACATCCCGGCGGGCAACGGCGCGCAGGGCTTCTTCCTCGGCTCGCTCTCGCTCGGCGTGGGCATTCTCTCGGCGGCGTGCATGAGCTTCTGAGTGGCGACCATCGTCATTCTCGAGCATCGCCACCAGGCGGCGCTCGGCATCCGCTACATGGCGTACGAGTTCGCGCGGCGCTGGGAGGACAACGGGCACCGGGTGCTTTACCACCGCGGCCTCGAAGCACCTCCGCCCGGCGACGTCGCCCTCCTGCACCACGACCTCACCGTGGTGCCCGAGCCGTATCTCGAGGTGGCGCGCCACTACCCGCGCGTGCTGAACGCGGCCACCGCGGACATCCGCAAGAGCGGCTACAGCGAATGCGTCCTCGCGCGCGGCGATCCGTGGGAAGGGCGCGTGCTCGTCAAGACCGAGGCCAACCACGGCGGGCACGTCGATGACGCGCTGCGCAGGGCCTCGCTCGCCGCCGGCCAAGCGAGCGACGTGGCCGAGCTCGCGCTCATGGACCACTACTACCTCTGCGATTCGCCAGGGCACGTTCCCGAGGGCATCTGGACCACGCCCGGCGTCATCGTCGAGAAGTTCATTCCCGAGCAGGACGATCGCGGCACCTACTTGCGCGTCTGGACATTCTTCGGCAACCAGGAGCGCAGCTCCCGTTATCGCGCGCGCGCGCCACTCATCCGGTTCGCCGATTACCTCGGGCGCGAGGCCGTTGCCGTTCCCGACGAGATGCGTGCGATTCGCGCGCGGCTGGGGTTCGATTTCGGCAAGTTCGACTACGTGAAGCACGAGGGGCGCTACTTTCTCCTCGACGCGAACCGCACGCCGGGGGCGCCTGGCGCTTTCGCGAACGATCCCGAGGTGAGCGCCAGCCTCGATCGATTGGCGAGCGGGATCGAAGCTTTTCTATAGCGGTTGCCCGCTGCAACCCATGCTAGCATCGGCCCGCATACGCTTCTCCCCGCTCCTCGCCCCATGCCGTTTCCCCGAATCCATTGCGACGTTCGCCTCGGTCCCGGCGCGCAGGTGGCACTGGCGCCGGAAGCTGCGCAGCACGTGGGCAAGGCGCTGCGCCTGAAGGCCGGCGATTCCATCGTGGTGTTCGACGGCGGCGGCGGCGAGTACGAGGCGACCATCCAGCGCATCGACAAGGACCGCGTCGACGTGAAGGTCGGCGCCTGGCGCGATGTGGAAACGGAAGCGGCTTTCCCCATGGGCCTGGTGCAGGGCATTCCGGAGGCTGACAAGATGGACTGGATCATCCAGAAGTCGGTCGAGCTCGGCGTGGCGTGGATCCAGCCCGTGACCTGCGATCGCAGCGTGGTGCGCCTTTCCGCCGAACGCGCGGCGAAGCGCGAGGCGCACTGGCGGCGTGTCGCGGTGGCGGCTTGCGAGCAGTCGGGCCGCAACCGCATTCCCGAAGTGCGCCCCACGCTCGGCTTCATGAGCTGGATCGCGGTCGGCTCGGAAACGCGCCGCTGGGTGCTCACACCGGGGGCGCCGGCGTTGGCCGCGCAGCCGCGCCCCGAAGGGCCGGTAGAGCTTCTCATCGGACCCGAGGGCGGGCTCTCCGAGCGCGAGCGCGACCTCGCCCTGTCACAAGGGTGCGTCCCGGTCTCCCTTGGGCCGCGCGTGCTGCGCACCGAGACCGCGCCGCTCGCCGCGCTCGCGGCGGTCAACGCGCTGTGGGGCGATTTCTCTGGCTGATCCCGGCGCCCCCGCGGCCGCGCAAGCTAAAATCGCGGCCATGGCGAAGAATCCCAAGCTCAAGACCGAAGCCTTCGTGAAGTGGTTTCGCGCCGCCACGCCCTACATCCACCGGTGGGGCGGGGCGACCTTCGTCGTCGGTTTCGGGGGAGAGGTGCTCGCCGACGGCGAGTTCCAGCAGCTCACCCACGACATCAACGTGCTGGTGAGCCTGGAAGTGCGCGTGGTGCTGGTGCACGGCACGCGCCCGCAGATCGAGGAGCAGATGCGCCGGCACGGCGTGACGCCGCGCTACGAGCAGAACCGCCGCGTCACCGACGCCAAGGCGCTGGCCTGCGTGAAGGAGGCCAACGGCATCGTGAAGGTCGAGATGGAGGCGCTCCTTTCCATGGAGCTCGCCAATAGCCCCATGTGGGGCGCCGACATCCGCGTCTCGTCGGGCAACTTCGTCACCGCCAAGCCGGTGGGCGTGGTGAAGGGGATCGATTTCCAGCACACCGGCGAAGTGCGCAAGATCGACGCCGAGGGCATCCGCCGGCGCCTCGAGGACCACGAGGTGGTCCTCATCTCGCCGCTGGGATTCTCCCCAACCGGCGACGTGTTCAACTGCACGCTGGAAGACGTGGCGACTTCCACCGCCATCGCCCTCCAGGCAGACAAGCTGATCTTCCTCACCGAGACCGCGGGGGCGCTCGACGCCAAGGGCCGCCTCATCTCCGAGCTCACCGTGAGGCAGGCCCACGAGCTGATCGACTCCAACAATTTGCCGGAGGACGTGCAGATCTACCTGCCGTGCGCGATCAAGGCTTGTTCCAACGGCGTGAAGCGCGCGCACCTCATCAGCCGCCACGTGGATGGGGCGCTGCTGATCGAGCTCTTCACGCACCACGGCATCGGCACTATGGTGGTGCCGGAGTCGCCCGAGCACATTCGCTCGGCCACTTCCGAGGACGTGCCCGGCATCCTGCAGATCCTCGAGCCCCTCGAGCAGCAGGGCGTGCTGGTGAAGCGCGAACGCGAGATCCTCGAGCGCGAGGTCGACAAGTTCTTCGCGATCGAGTCGGAGGGGAACATTCTCGGCTGCGCCGCGCTCTATCCCTTCCCGGACAGGAAGACTGCGGAGCTCGCGGCGCTGGCGGTAAACCCGTTCTACCGCGACGGCGGGCGTGGAGAGCGCCTCCTCGCCTGCGCCGAGGCCAAGGCACGCGCCATGGGGATGAAGTCGATCTTCGTGCTCTCGACGCGCACCACGCACTGGTTCATCGAGCGCGGCTTCGTCGAGATGGATCCGTCGTGGCTGCCCGAGAGCAAGGCGGCGCTCTACAACTACGACCGCAGGTCGAAGGTCTTCGTGAAGGAACTGTAATGGCAAGAATGGTGAATTGCGTGAAGCTGCAGAAAGAGGCCGAGGGCCTCGACGTCCCGCCCTATCCCGGCGAGCTCGGCAAGCGGCTCTGGGAGAGCGTGTCGAAGGAGGCGTGGAAGGGCTGGCTCGAGCACCAGAAGATGCTGGTGAACGAGAACCGGCTGAACCTCTCCGACCCGCGCGCGCGCAAGTACCTCGAGGAGCAGATGCGCAAGCACTTCTTCGGCGAGGGCGCCGATGCGGCCGTGGGATACGTCCCGAAGCCCTGAGCTTGCCTGACCTCTGGTTGTGGCGCCCTGACGTGGCGTGACCGGTTCCTCTCGAGCCGGGGGACCTTCCTTCTGTTTAGGGGAGTGAGCTCGCTACTACCCTGTCGCTCAGACTTCTTTAGCGGCGTCTCTCGTTCAAACAGCGGGGCACCCCCTCTCGAGAGGAACCGGCCCGTCCAAGACTGGTTGAGTACAGCTAAGGGGCGCGACTGATTACCGCGGGCGCAGAAGGGTCCGCACGCCCTCGGCGGTGCCGAGCAAGAGCACGTCGGCCGGGCGCAGCGCAAAGATCCCGTTCTCGACCACGCCGGCGATCAGGTCGATGTCGGTCTCGAGCTGCATCGGCTTCACGATGGAAAGCCCGCGCACGTCGAGGATGAGGTTGCCGTTGTCGGTGGTCACGCCCTGGCGAAGCTCCGGCATGCCGCCGGTCAGCTTCACCAGGCGGCGCGCGACGAAGCTCCTCGCCATCGGGATCACCTCCACCGGCAGCGGGAAGCTGCCGAGCGCCCCGACCAGCTTTCCCGCGTCGGCGATGCAGACGAACTTGCGGCTCGCCGCCGCCACGATCTTTTCGCGCGTGAGCGCCGCACCCCCGCCCTTGATCATGGCGAGGTGCTCGGTGACCTCGTCGGCGCCGTCCACGTAGAGGTCGCAGCCGTCGGTGTCGTTCAATTCCACCACCGGGATCTTCAGCGCGCGCAGGCGCTTGGCGCTCGCCTCCGAGCTCGCCACGGTGGACTTGACGCGCGCGCGCTTCGAGGCGAGGGCGTCGATGAAGAAATTGACCGTCGACCCGGTGCCCACACCCACCACCATGTCGTCCTCGACATGCTGCAACGCCGCCTCGGCGGCCGCCTTCTTCTGCGCGTTCTGGTCCATGCGCGAAGGATAACCCGGCGGGGGTTCTTGATATGCTTCGCCGGTGAAGATCGACAGCTATCTCGAGAAGATCCTGACCGCGAAGGTCTACGACGTCGCCATCGAGAGCCCGCTCGAGCCCGCCCCGGCGATTTCGCGGCGCACCGGCAACCATATCCTCCTCAAGCGCGAGGACAAGCAGCCGATCTTTTCCTTCAAGCTGCGCGGCGCGTACAACAAGATGGCGAACCTCAAGCCCGCGCAGATGGAGCGCGGCGTGATCTGCGCGAGCGCCGGCAACCACGCGCAGGGCGTGGCGCTGGCGGCGCAAAGGCTCGGCGTGCGCGCGACCATCGTGATGCCGGTCACCACGCCGCGCATCAAGGTCGCCGCGGTCGCCGCGCGCGGCGCGAAGGTGGAGCTGCATGGCGACAGCTACTTCGAGGCGTACCGGCACGCGGTGTCGCTCGCCAGGAAGAGCAAGGCCACCTTCGTGCACCCCTACGACGATCCGCTGGTGATCGCGGGGCAGGGCACCGTGGGCCTCGAGATCCTGCGCCAGCACCCGCGCGCGATCGACGCGATCTTCGTGCCGGTGGGCGGCGGCGGCCTCATCGCGGGGATCGCGGCCTACGTGAAGCGAGTGGCGCCGCGCACCAGGGTGATCGGAGTGGAGCCGGTGGATTCCGACGCGATGACGCAATCGCTCAAGGCCGGCAAGCGCGTGACGCTCCCGCACGTGAACCTCTTCGCCGACGGCGTCGCCGTGCGCCAGGTGGGGCGCGAGACGCTGCGCGTCGCGCAGGAGCTGGTCGACGACATGGTGCTGGTGGACACCGACGAGATCTGCGCGGCGATCAAGGATATCTTCGAGGAAACGCGCACGGTGCTCGAGCCCGCGGGGGCGCTCGCGCTGGCCGGCGCCAAGCGCTGGATCGAGAAGAAGGGCGCCAAGGGGCGCACCCTGGTGGTGGTCGCCACCGGCGCCAACATGAACTTCGACCGGCTGCGCTTCGTCGCCGAGCGCGCCGAATTGGGCGAGCACCGCGAGGCGGTGCTCGCCGTGACCATCCCCGAACGGCCCGGCAGCTTTCGCGCCTTGTGCGCGCTCCTGGGCAAGCGCAGTGTCACCGAATTCAACTATCGCTTCGCCCCGGGCCGCGAGGCGCACGTGTTCCTCGGCGTGTCGGTAGGCGGGCGCGGGGAGACGCAGCGCCTCATCGCGAGCCTGCACAAGCACGGCATGCCCGCCGTGGACCTGTCAGACAACGAGATGGCGAAGCTGCACGGGCGCCACCTGGTGGGCGGGCGCGCGCCGGCGAAGTCTTCCGAGCGCCTCTACCGCTTCGAATTTCCCGAGCGCCCGGGAGCGCTGATGAATTTCCTCACGCGCATGGGCTCTTCGTGGAACATCTCGCTCTTCCACTATCGCAACCACGGCGCCGACGTCGGGCGCGTGCTCGTGGGATTGCAGGTCCCGGCGCGTGATGAGCCGGCGCTCGGGCGGTTCCTGCGCGACCTCGGCTACGACGTTGTCGACGAGACCCGCAATCCCGCCTACCGCTTTTTCCTGAAGTGAGCGACGTCCGCGCGCGCGCTCTCGCGGCGTTGCAGGCCGGACGCGCCGCCGAGGCCGAGGCGCTGCTGCGATCTTCCGAAGCGACGGCCACCAGCGTCGCGGCCCTGCAGATGCTCGGCGCCGCGTTGGGCGCCCAAGGGCGGCACGATGCGGCACTCGAAGCGCTCGATCGCGCGGGAGTTCTCCTGCCGCCGTCGCCCGCGCTCCGCCACAACCGCGCGCAGGCCCTCTTTCACCTGGGACGTTTCGCCGAGGCGCGGGCGGAGCTGGAGGGTGCCCTGGGAGTCGACGCAGGCCTGCATCCGGCGTGGAGCCTTCTCGCCGCGACGCTGGTTGAGCAGGGCGATGACGCTCGCGCCGCGCTCGCTTACGACAAGGCGGTGAGACTGCGGCCGGCCCATGCGCCGACTCATTTGAATCGCGCGCTCTTCCTGCAACGCACGGGCCGTGGCGACGAGGCGATGCGAGGGTTCCGGCAGGCCGTGCAGGCCGACCCCGGTTTCGCGCCCGCGCGCGCGATGCTCATCGACGCGCTCGAAACCGCGGGGCTGGAAAGCTATCGCGCAAGGCGCTACGAGGAGGCCATCGCCAGCTATTCGGAGGCGCTCGCCCTCGACCCCGAGCGCGACGATGCGCGCAATGCCCTCGGCGGCGCCTTCGCGGCGCACGGCCAACTTGACGAGGCGCTCGAATGCTTTCGCGCAGTGAGCGCGCGCGCCCCCGGCAACGCCGACGCGATCAACAACCTGGGCTACGTCCTGCAGGCGCGCGGCGAGCTCGATGCGGCTGCTCGCGAGTTCCGCCGCGCCCTGGCGCTCGCGCCCGCGCATGCCGACGCCCTCAACAACCTGGGATCCGTGGCGCAGGAGCAGGGAAACCTCGAGGAAGCCGAGGCGCTTTACCGGCGCGCGCTTGCCGCCGATCCTGGGGCCGCCATCGCCGGATACAACCTCGGCATCCTTCGGCTATGCGCATTCGACTTCGAGCAAGGCTGGGATCTGAACGAGTTGCGCTATCGCACGGTGCCGCCGATCGCCACCGCGCAGCGCTTCGAAATTCCGCAGTTGCGCGCCGCGGACTGGGGCGAAGGTCACCGTGTCGCGCTCTGGGGCGAGCAGGGCATCGGCGATCGCATCGTCTACTCGACGCTGCTTCACGAGCTAGAGGAGCGCGGCGAGCGCTTCGTGCTCGAGACCGACGCGCGGCTGGTTGCCGCGTACCGGCGTGCGCATCCCCGTTGGGAGGTGGCGACGCGTGACGAGTCGGCCGCTGCCTTCCGGACGTGCACGCGGCACATCGCGCTCGCGAGCCTGCCGCGGCTCCTGCGTCCCAGCCGGGAAAGCTTCGATCGCCAACCGGTGTCGATCCTCGGCGCCGATGCCGCGCGCGCCGCGGGCTATCGCTCGCGCCTCGAGTCCCCCGGGCGCCTCATCGTCGGAATTTCGTGGCGCAGCTTCCAGAAATCCGCGCGCGGGGCGCTGCAGCGCAAAAAATCCGCGCCGCTCGACGCGTTCCTCGGGCTTTCACGGCGCGAGGATATGCGGCTCGTCGACCTTCAATACGGCGACACGGGCGAGGAGCGCGCAGCCTTCGCCGCGAAAGGCGGAAGCCTCACGCGCCTCGCGGAGCTCGACCTATTCCACGATATCGACGGGGTCCTTGCCGCGATCTTCGCGTGCGACGTAGTGCTCACCACCAGCAACGTTACTGCTCACCTCGCCGGGGCCCTGGGTAAGCGCACGCTTCTCGTCTACCTGGCCGCCCGACCGCCTTTCCATTACTGGGCGACGGACGCCTCCGGACGAAGCCTCTGGTATCCGTCCATGACCATCGTGACCGCATCGGACGCAGCCGATTCCTGGCCTGGAGCGATGGAGATGGCCGCGGCCCGCCTGTGACATGACGCGGATCGTCACGTTGTGTCCGAGAGCCGTCCGTTTCAACAGTAACAACCCGAAAATCTAGTGGTTCAATGCAGCAAAACAACTATATATTGTGGTTATTGTAATTTTTTTAAGTGGCACGGCGGTTGCACTATCCCGGTAGCACAAACCAACCGTAGTGCTGCCGCACCCCCAAACGAATCAACAGGAGAACATTGAAATGAAGAAGGTCCAGCAGGGCTTCACCCTTATCGAACTGATGATCGTGGTCGCGATCATCGGCATCCTGGCGGCCATCGCCATTCCCGCCTACCAGGACTACACGATTCGCTCGAAAGTGACCGAGCTGATCAACGCCGCCGGCGTCTGCAAGACTTCCGTCGCGGAGTATTACCAGTCCCTCGGCACGATGCCCACCAGCGCCAAGCAGGCCGGTTGCTCGGACATCGGCACCGCCAACTCGAACGTCCCCGTCGTGACCATCGGCGAAGTCGAGATCACCGCCAGCGGCACGCTGGCCACCCAGCTCGGCACCGGCACGATGTTCGCCTACAAAGCGGATTGCAGTGGCGCTGCTTGCACGGGCGCGCCGATCACCAAGTGGGCCTGCTCGTCGACCGGCACGCCGGCCGCCGGCACCTCGATCAACCCGAAGTACCTGCCCGCGACCTGCCGTTAATCGCGAAGCCGCATGACGAAAAAGGGCCGCGCGAGCGGCCCTTTTTCTTTCGTTCGTGGTGCTGTTGAGAGGAGTCGAACCTCCGACCTACTGATTACGAATCAGTTGCTCTACCAACTGAGCTACAACAGCGTTCGAGCCGACCATTATAGCGAAAACATGGCTCGAATCGGCCCCTTTTGCCCCGGTTTCGCCCCGAAAGGCGGGGTTCCGCGGGCAGTGAGGCAGGTCACACCCGCGCCGTCCGTCGGTCTTGGGAAACCAATCATCGGACCGATTCGGGAGTTGCCGGCACCGTCCCTATCATTCACTCAAACCAGGAGGCAGCAAATGAAAAAGCAAAGCGGCTTCACCCTTATCGAGATCTTCATCACGGTGGCGATCATCGCCATCCTGTCGGCGATCGCGATCCCGCAATACCAGGATTACGTGACCCGCGGCGAGCTGCCCGAGGCCCAGGCAGGGCTCGGCGCCTTCCGCGTGCAGATGGAGCAGTTCTACCAGGACAACCGCAACTATGGTCCGGGCGCCTGCGGCGCGGCGGCCCCCGTATACAAGTACTTCACGCACTCCTGCATCCTCACCGCCGGCAATCAGGGCTACACGGCCACGGCGACCGGCAGCGGCGGCCGCGTGGTCGGCTTCGTGTTCACCATCAACCAGAGCAACGCGCGCATGACGACCGCCGCGCCGACCGGTTGGGCCCCCGCGACGATGCCGGCTACCTGCTTCGTCACGCGCAAGGGTTCGTGCTGATCATGACACGCCTCGCGCGCGGCTTCTCGGTCCTCGAGGTGATGGTCGTCGTGGCCATCATCGGGATCCTGCTGTCGATGGGGGTGCCCAGTTTCTTCACCTACACCCAGAACCTTCAGATCCGATCCGCGGCCGAGCAGATCACGGCCGGGATGAACATCGCCAAGAACGAGGCGATCCGCCGCAATGTGACCGTGCAGTTCGCCCTCGATACCGGTACTGCGTGGCGAATCAACCTGGCCAGCGACCCGAACGGGACGCCGCTGCAGACACGCAACGCCAACGAAGGCTCGGTCAACGTGACGCGGGAAGTGCTGCCGGACGCCGCCTACGCGATCACCTTCAACGGAATGGGGCGCGTCTCGCCGACCAATGCCGACGATTCGCTCGCCATGACGCAGATCGACCTCGACAACCCGATGATCTCCAACGCCGTGGATCGCCGCAAGCTGCGCATCGTCATCCCCGTGGGAGGCGCGGTGCGCTTGTGCGACCCGCAGGTGCTCGTCACTACAGATCCCAGGATTTGCCCATGAAACCGATGAACCCGCGCAAGCTTCGTTCCGGGCAGGCAGGCGTGATGCTCCTCGAGGCCCTCCTCGGATTGCTCATCTTCTCGCTCGGCGTGCTCGCGCTGGTCGCGATGCAGGCGGTGTCGACCAGCAACGTCTCCAACGCGAAGTATCGCGTCGAGGCTGCGTTCCTGGCCGAGGAGATCATGAACTATATGTGGATCTCGGATCCGACGCCGGCGATCCTCACCCTGGCCTACGCCTACCCGGGTGGCAACTCGCCCTATCTGCTCAACTGGGTGACGCGCGTGACCGCCGGCGCGAACGCCCTGCCCGGCGCGGGCACCTATCCGCCGGTCGTCACCGTCGGCGTGCCGGCGTGCAACATACCCGCCACGGCGCCGCCCACGGGATGCGTCACGCCCGTGACGGTCGTCATTCGCTGGAAAGCGCCCGACGCGATCGCGCCCAGCAACCACATAGCGATGACGTACATCACCCAATGAAGAGGCTCGACGTGAACACCCTACCCACTCCGAGGCGCCGCGAATCCGGCTTCACCATCGTCGAGCTGATGGTGGGCATGCTGATCGGGCTCATCTCCATCGTCGTGATGTTCCAGGTGTTCGCCGTATCCGAAGGCCAGCGGCGCACCACCACCGGCGCCGGCGACGCGCAGCAGAACGGCGTGACCTCCCTCTATCTCATGGAGCGCGACGCGCGCCTGTCCGGCTACGGCATCAACTTCTTCCGGTTGCTCGGCTGCACGGTCAACGGCTTCTGGACGCCTTCAGTCAAGCCGATCAGCTTCACGCTCGCCCCTGTGGTGATCGCCAACGGCGCCGCCGGCACCGCGCCCGACAAGATCACCTTCGCATACGGCGATACCGACTCCTTCTCTTTCCCCGCCGCCCTGGCCAACGCGACGTCGGCTTCGGCGCCCGGCTTCATCCGCATCAAGGACGACCGCTTCCCGTTCAAGCCGGGCGATCTGTTCGTGATCGGCGAGGTTCCCGCGCCCCTGCCGGTGAGCCAGACCCTGAAGCCCTGCTCGATGTTCCAGGTGACTGCGCTGCCGGGCGGGGCCGGCCAGCCAGCGGGTCCGAACGAGCAGATCAATTTCAACGGCGCCAGCTACATCGACGAGAACCTCGTCAACCGCGCGGCCAAGTACGTCCCGCCGACGGCGAATAGCTCGACGCAGGTCGCGCCGAACAACGTCTACTACAGCCAGTGGATCCCCAAGACCACCACCACCAGCTTCGGCGGGCGCGCCATCAACCTCGGCGGCCAACCCACGGTCATGGAGTATTCGATCGTCAACAACCAGCTGGTCGCCAGGAACCTCCTGCTGCCCGACGAGCCCGCGGTGCCGATTTCCGACGGCATCGTGCAGCTCCAGGCGCAGTATGGAATGTCGAACCATGACGTCGCGGGCGGCGCGACTCCTGGAACGTGCGTGCTGATGTCCACGACGCTCTCGCCGTGCGTGATCAGCCCGAGCGCCACCAATGCGTCGACGCTCAACCTCACCAACCTCAACAATGACCAATGGGCCGACGCTTTCCCGGCGGCGACCCCTCTTACCGCCTACGACTGGCGACGCATCATCGCGGTACGCTTCATCATCGTCGCGCGCAGCGGCCAGCGCGAGAAGGTGAACCCGTCGTCGGGCCTCTGCGATACCACCATCGTCGCTCCGGTTTGGTCGGCCAACGGCATGAGCATCGACCTGACCGCCGACCCCGACTGGCAGTGCTATCGGTATCGCACTTTCGAGGCAGTGGTGCCGATCCGCAATTTCATGTGGTTCCCCGATCCCACCGGAAGCGTGGCGCCGTGAGCAACCATCCCACCCTGATGCTTTCGAGGAAAACGCTTATGCAACGCTCACCCAAACGACAGCGGGGTATCGTGCTGCTCATCGCCCTGACCGTGTTGGTGGCGATGTCGCTCGCCGGCGTGGCGCTGATGCGCTCGGTCGACAACACCGTGGTGATCGCCGGCAACATCTCGTTCAAGCAGGCGTCGCTGCAGGTCTCCGACCGGGGCGCGCGCGACGCGATGATCTGGCTCCAGAACAAGATGCTCATGGCGCCGGCCGACCTGGCAGCCGACAATCCGTCGTTCGGATACTCCTCCGCGCGCCCCCCCACGGAGCCCGACTGGTTCGACAGCGCCGCCTGGGCGGGCGCGGTGGTGACCAACGGCGGGCTTGTCGATGGCTCGGGTAACACCGTGAGTTACGTGATCCACCGCATGTGCGCGATCCCCGGCCTGCAGCAGGACGAGGGCGCGCAGAGCTGCTCGCGCTACTACCCGCCGAGCCTGAAGCTCGACAGCGGCAGCAAGGCCGTGGGCCAGGCGCAATACGACAGCAAGAACCAGCTCTACTACCGGGTGACGACGCGCGTGGACGGTCCGCGGAACAACGTCACCATCACCCAGACATCCGTGCTGCTGTAGCCGCGCGAAACCAGGAGTCGACCAGATGAAAGCCCTTACCTCCCTTCGCCGAATCGCCGCGCTCGCGGCAGCAGCCCTCGGGCTGATGGCTACGCCGAGCTCATTCGCGCAGCTCGCGGTCCTCGCCGACCAGCCGCTCGCCAACTCGCCGTCCGCGACCGTGTTCCCGAACCTGATGTACGTGCTGGACGATTCGGGCTCGATGGCATGGAACTGGATGCCCGACCAGGTGTTTCGCACCAGTGGGGGCGCTATCTACAACCACTGCCGCAAGTGCACGCTCAACACGGTAAGCTCGATCAACGCCAGCACCGACACCATCACCACCAGCTCGACCCACGGCGCCAATACGCGCTACCAGGTCACGTTCCTTTCCGGCACGCTGCCCGGCGGCGTCTCGCTGGGCATCCCCTATTTCGTGCGTTCGGGGGCGAGCGGCACGACGATGAGGCTCGAGAACCAGGCCGGCGCCCAGATCGACTTGACCACCACTGCCTCCGGCGCGCGCATTTCCATCTGCAGCGGCCCGGGCGGCGCGACCGGTAGCGGCGGCCCGGGATTCACCTGCGGCAACAACGACCTCTCCGATCCGACGATCTATCCGAATCCAACTTACATGGAGTACGGCGATCCGCCGCTTTACTCGAGCTCCTTCAACAAGATCTGGTACAACCCCGACATCACCTATTCGGCGGCGGTGGATTCCACCGGCGCGAGCCTCGGCAACCAGCCACCCGCCACTGCCCTGGAGGACTACTACGGCACGGTCCTCAGCGGCACGAGGAACATGACCAACGGCGTGCGCGAGCTGATCTATTGCACCACGCCCACGCCGCTCGCCACACAGCTCACCGACCCCACCGTCTGCCGCTACAACGGCCGGCATAACGTGGGCAGCGCCGTCGCCGCGGGAGCCCCGAACTGGTTCCTCTACAACAACCAGACCGTGAACTCCGGCAACAACGCCAATGCGGCCTATCCGTCGCAGCAGTTCATCTATCGCAAGATCGTCTCCACCTCGCCGGCGCACTACTACAACATCATGCCGTACGAGTTCTGCAGCGATGCCAACCTCACCCTGTGCGCGCTGGCCAACGGCTTCGGCAACGCGCCCGACCTGACCTTCGTCATCCCGGCGGCGGTGCGCTGGTGCAAGACCGCGGACGACGCGCAGCTCTCCACGCTCGTCAGCGGCAGCACCGGCACGCCGCTCACGCCGCGCTGCCGCAAGAAGTTCGACAAGGTCACGCACCCGTATCCGCGCTATGGCCGCTTCCAGCGCGTCGACATCATCGCGGGCAGCGCTCCCTTCGTGAAGGGGCCGAACGCCACGCGCAGCGACTGCGCGGTGGCCGCCTCCTGCACTTACGCCGAGGAGATCCAGAACTACGCCAACTGGTGGTCTTACTACCGCATCCGCCTTTCGCTGATGAAGACCGCGACCGGCAAGGCGTTCCTCTCGATCGACGACCGCTTCCGGATCGGCTTCATCACCATCAATCCGAACAATCCGGTGACTTCCGACAAGTTCCTCGCCGTGGGCAGGTACCTGGCCCCGCAGCGCGCCAGCTTCTATAACAAGCTGTATACCCAGGGCATCAATGGCAGCACGCCGCTGCGTGCGGCCCTGTCGCGCGTCGGGCGCTATTACGCGGGTGTCACCACCGGCATCAACTCCGGCATGGGAGCCGATCCGCTCACGCACTCGTGCCAGACGAATTATGCTTTGCTCACCACGGACGGATACTGGAACGGCAGCAACGACGACCAGAACATCGGCGGCACCACGGTCGGCAACCAGGACAACTCCAACACGGGCTTTACCAAGCGCTCGGACGGCGCCTATGACGGCAACCTGGCCGGCTCCAGCGCCACCCTCGCAGACGTGGCCGCGTACTACTACCAGACGGACCTGCGCACCTCCGGCGTGCTCGCCCCCAACAACGTGCCGACCAACCAGAAGGACACCGCGGCGCACCAGCACATGGTGACCTTCACGCTCGGACTGGGCCTCGAAGGCCTGATGGACTACATCTCGGACTACGAGACCTCGACCAGCGGCGACTTCGCCAGGATCAAGGCCGGGGCCACCGGCTGCTCGTGGACCACCGGCACCTGCGACTGGCCTTCGCCCGTCGCCAACGATCCGAGCACGCTCGACGACCTCTGGCATGCGGCGGTGAACGGCCGCGGGCAGTACTTCAGCGCCGGCGACCCGAACTCGCTCGCCCTGGGCCTGCAGAGCGCGCTCGCCAAGCTGAAGGTCGCCACCGCGGCGGCCGCGGCCTCCGCGACGTCGAGCCCGAACATCACCCAGACCAGCAACTTCATCTTCAGCTCGACCTTCCGCACCGGCGTCTGGGACGGCGAGATCGTCGCGCAGAAGATCGACCTCACCACCGGCGCCGTGCTTCCCGCCGTCATCTGGTCGGCGCAGGCCGCCCTCGATGCGAGGTCCACCGGCAACAGCGACTCGCGCACCATCTTCACCATCGACGACACCGGCGGCTCGAAGCGCAAGAACTTCAAGTATGTGAGCCTCTCGTCGACGCCCACGGGCTCGATCGTGGCCGAACAGACCTACTTCTCCAACAAGTGCGCGTTGCTCGCGCAGTGCACGCTGCTCACCACGACCCAGCAGGCGATCGCCGACAGCGGCGTGAACCTGGTGGACTACCTGCGCGGGCAGCGCCAGTTCGAGAACTACACGCCCCCGGAGACGATCGCGCCCTACCGCTTCCGCGAGCACGTCCTGGGCGACCCGGTCAACGCGACGCCGGCCTTCGTCGCCGAGCCGAGCCTGCGCTTCACCGACAACGTGACCCCCCCGTACGACTCGTTCGTCACGCTCTGGACCAACCGCCGCCCGATACTCTTCATCGGCGCCAACGACGGCATGCTGCACGCCATGAACGGCGACACCGGCGTCGAGGAATGGGCCTACGTCCCGCGCATCACGATGCCGAACATGCACAAGCTCGCCACGGCGAACTGGGGCGCGACGCACCGCTACAGCGTGGACGGCTCGCCGCAGATCATGGACGCCTATTTCGGCGGCAACTGGCACACGGTGCTGGTCGCAGGGCTGAACGGCGGCGGGCGCGGCTACTACGCGCTCGACGTGACCGACCCCGACAACACCAAGGTGCTGTGGGAGATCTGCTCCGACCCGACCCTGTGCGTGATCAACGACCCGGACATCGGCTATACGTTCGGCAACCCGGTCATCACCAAGCGCGCCTTCGACGGCAAGTGGGTGGCTTTCGTCACCTCGGGCATGAACAACGTCACGCCCGGGACCGGCATCGGCTATCTCTACACCATCGACCTGCAGAGTGGCGCGATCCTGAACAAGGTCTCGACGGGCTACGGCAGCATCGCCACTCCGGCGGGCTTGAACCGGATCGCCGGATTCGCCGACGACTTCGCGTTCGACAACACCGCCAAGACGATCTACGGCGGCGACCTGGGCGGCAACGTGTGGAGGTTCGATACCGCCACTGCCACGCCGTCGGTCAGCAAGCTCGCGGTGTTGAAGGACAACGCCGGCAAGGTGCAGCCGATCACCACGCGTCCCGAGCTCGCCATCATCGCCACGTTCCCGGTGGTGTACGTCGGCACCGGGCGCTATCTCGGCGTCACGGACCTGCAGGATCCGGCCACCCTCCTGCCGCCCGAGCCGTACTCCTACGCGCAGTCGTTCTACGGCATCAAGGACCGCGGCGTGACCTACGCCAACTTCCGCACCGGCTCCGTGCAGGTGAACACCATCATCGACGCGGGCACGACGCGCAGCACCAGCAACAACCAGGTGAACTGGGCGACGCAGGACGGCTGGTACGTCGACTTCAACCCGGGCGGCACGTCCTTCGGCGAACGCGTCAACCTCGACCCGCAACTGGTGCAGGGCACGCTCATCGTCGTCACCAACGTGCCCAACAGCTCGGCGTGCAGCGTGGGCGGCGACAGCTGGATCTACTTCTTCGACTACAAGAGCGGCACGTACGTGTCGACCTCGACGGGGAACGTGGCGGGCATCAAGTTCACCGGCCAGATCACGGTCGGCACGGTGGTCGTGCGGCTGCCGAGCGGCGCCTTCAAGGGCATCGCGACGGGAGCCACGGGAGACAAGACCACCTTCGCGCCGCCGACCAGCACCGGTGGGCTGCCGGCGAAGCGCATCTCCTGGCGCGAGATCTTCGCGCGATAAGGGGGACGAGCGATGACGCGAGGGCTTGTGGTATTGGGATTCATCGCGGCGCTGGCGGCAGTGATGCCGCCGGCCGCCGCCCAGCAGAAGCGGGTCACGCACTACGAGCCGAGCCAGAGGTTGCGCACCGGCATCGAGACCTGCCTGCAGGATGAGGTGATGAACGGGGCGAATTGCGTGAAGAAATGCCAGGCGGATTTCCGCCTCGACACGACTTCGCGCCCGCCGCTGTGCATCGCGACGCGCCCCGATGCGAAATACGATCCGCCGAAGCCGACCTTCGTCCCGCAGGACAAGCCTGCCGGGAAGAGCCCCCCGGGGGCCTAGCCGGCTTCGGGCCGCGCGATCGAGCGCGGCAGCGGGAAGGTGACCCTCTCGTCGATGCCTTCGAGCTCGCGCACGCGTGAAGCGCCGAGGGCCTGCAGGCGCAGGATCACCTCGTGCACCAGCACCTCGGGCGCGGAGGCCCCGGCGGTGACCCCGATGGTCCTCTTGCCCTCGATCCATTCGGCCTTCAGCTCATCGGCCTTGTCGACCAGGTAGGCCTCGCGGCCGAGGTTGCGCGCGACCTCGCGCAGGCGGTTGGAATTGGAGCTGTTGGGCGAGCCGACCACGATCACCACGTCGCACTTGGGCGCCATGAACTTGACCGCGTCCTGGCGGTTCTGCGTGGCGTAGCAGATGTCGTCCTTCTTGGGCCCCACGATGGCCGGGAAGCGCACCTTCAGGGCGGCGACGATGCGCTCGCAGTCGTCGATGGAAAGCGTGGTCTGCGTGACGTAGGCGAGGCGTTCGGGATCGGTGACATCGAGCTTCGCCACGTCCTCCTCGCTTTCCACCAGGTACATGCCGCTCGTCGACTGGCCCATGGTGCCCTCGGACTCGGGATGGCCCTCGTGGCCGATCATCACCACCTCGCGGCCCGCCTCGCGCATCTTGGCGACTTCCACGTGGACCTTCGTTACCAGGGGGCAGGTCGCGTCGAACACCTTCAAGCCGCGCGCATCCGCCTCGCGGCGCACGTCGAGCCCGACGCCGTGCGCGGAGAAGATCACCGTCGCGCCCGCGGGCACCTCGTCCAGCTCTTCCACGAACACCGCGCCCTTGGCGCGCAGGTCGTCCACCACGAACTTGTTGTGCACGATCTCGTGGCGTACGTAGATCGGCGCGCCGTGGATCTCGAGCGCCCGCTCGACGATCGCGATGGCGCGGTCGACTCCCGCGCAGAAGCCGCGTGGCTTGGCGAGGAGGACTTCGATGCCGTCGTTGCTGCCTGGTGCGCGGGAGTTCACGGTTTATCCTGGCCGGCCGCGGCCTTGGCGCCCGCGCCGCCGCGCAGGCTGTCCCAGATGAGCAATCCGACGCCGACGCTGATGGCGGAGTCGGCGACGTTGAACGCGGGCCAATAGTATCCCGCGGCGTGCAGCTGGATGAAATCCACCACGTGGCCGAGGGTGACGCGGTCGTAAAGGTTACCCAGCGCCCCGCCCAGCACCAGGGCGAGGGCGAGCGAGACGGCGGCGTCGCCGCGCTGGCGGCGCAGCACCACCACGATCACCGCCGAGATGACGATGGTGACGACGGTGAAGAACCAGCGCTGCCAGCCGCCCGCATCGGCGAGGAAGCTGAACGCGGCGCCGCTGGTGTACATGAGGACCATGTTGAAGAAGGAGGTCACCTCGCGCGTCTCGCCGGCGATGAACAGGGAGCTTACCCAGGCTTTCGTCGCGAGGTCGAGCACCACCACCGCGGCGCTCACCGCGAGCCAGCGCGTCCACCTCGAAGGCAGCTCACGCATGGCGGCGCGCCTCTCCTAAGCCTTCGAGGTTCGCGACGCAGCGCGCGCAGATCGTCGGGTGCTTCGACGCCAGGCCGATGTCGTGCCGGTAATGCCAGCAGCGCTCGCACTTCGCGTCGCCGCTCGCCTCGACCAGCACCTCGGTGTCGGCGCCGGAAGCTTCGCGCACCGCGGCCTTCGAGGTGATGAAGACGTACTTGAGATCGTCGCCCAATGAGAGAAGCACTTGCGCGTCGGCGGCGGGGACCGCGATCTGGACTTCGGCCTGGAGCGACGAGCCGATCTCGCCCGCGGAGCGCGAGTCCTCGAGGCGCTTGGTAACGGCGGCGCGCATCGCGCGGATGCGCTGCCATTTCTCCACCAGCTCCTTCTCGGCGTCCTGCCTGGGCAGCACTTCCTTCCACGTGTGCAGGAAGACGCTGTCGGGCGGCTCGCCGGCTTGCGGCGGATTCAACACCGCCCACGCTTCCTCGGCGGTGAAGGACAGGATCGGCGCCATGAGCCGCAGCAGGATTTGCGTCACGGCATGCAGCGCGCTTTGCGCCGAGCGCCGCGCGGGCGCCTTCGCTCCCGCGGTATAGAGGCGGTCCTTGAGGATGTCGAGCCAGAACCCGCCGAGGTCCTCGGAGCAGAAGGTCTGCAGGCGCTGCGCCACCACGTGGAACTCGAACTTCTTGTAGGCGTTCTCGCACTCGGTGGCCATCGCGCGCGTCATGGCGAGCGCGTAGCGGTCGATCTCGAGCCATTCCTCGACCGGGAGCGCGTCCTTCGCGGCATCGAAATCGGAGGTATTGGCCAGGAGGAAGCGCAGCGTGTTGCGGATGCGCCGGTAGCTTTCCACGACGCGCTTCAGGATCTCGTCCGAAACGGAAAGCTCGGCCGAGTAGTCGGCGGATGCGACCCACAGGCGGATGATCTCCGCGCCGAGCGTGTCCGAGACCTTCTGGGGCGCGACCACGTTGCCCAGCGACTTGGACATCTTGCGGCCCTGGCCGTCGACCACGAAGCCGTGGGTGAGGAGCGAGTCGTATGGAGCGCGCCCGTCCATCGCGCAGCCGGTGAGGAGACTCGACTGGAACCAGCCGCGGTGCTGGTCGGAGCCCTCGAGGTACATGTTGGCGGGCCACTTCTGCTCGGCGAGCTTGCGCAGCACCGAGAAGTGCGTCGTTCCCGAATCGAACCAGACGTCGATGGTGTCGGTGAGCTTGCGGTAGCGCGCCGGGTCCACGCCGAAGTCCTCGCAGGATGCGGCGAACCAGGCCTCGACGCCGGCCGCGTCGACCATCTTCGCCGCGCGCTCGAGCAGCGCCTCGGTGTCGGGATGCAGCTCGTCGGTGTCGCGATCGAGGAAGAACGGCAATGGCACGCCCCAGTAGCGCTGGCGCGAGAGCGTCCAGTCGGGACGCTTCTGGATCATCGCCGTCAATCGCGAGCGTCCCACGTCCGGATAGAAGCGCGTGTTGTTGATCGCGTGGATCGCCACCTCGCGCAACGTGTGGCCGTCGGTGCCGGGCATTCCGAGGTGGACGGGCAGGTCCATGCCGATGAACCACTGCGTGGTGGCGCGGAAGATGATCGGTGTCTTGTGGCGCCAGCAATGGGGATAGCTGTGGCGGAAGGGCTCGTGCTTCAAGAGCGCGCCGTTCGCTTTCAACGTTTCCACGATCGCCTTGTCCGCGTCGCGCACGCTCATGCCCGCGAAGAGCGGCACGCTCGGTTTGTAGCGCCCGTGATCGTCCACCGGCTGGTCCAGGGCGAGCTTGTACTTCGTGCCGACCTGGAAATCCTCGACGCCGTGCGCGGGCGCGGTGTGCACGAGGCCCGTGCCCGACTCCACCGTCACGTGCTCGGCGAGGACCATCGGCACGGCGCGATCGAAGAACGGGTGGCGGAACCGCAAGCCTTCGAGCGCGGCGCCGGTGGCACGGCCGAGGATCGCCTTGGACGTGAGGCCGTAGCGCGCGAGGCACGCGTCGCGCAGGGCCGCGGCAAGGATGAGCGCGCCGCGCTCGGTGTCCACCAGCTCGTACTCGACGTCGTCGCCGGCGGCGATCGCCTGGTTGCCGGGAAGCGTCCACGGCGTGGTAGTCCAGATGACGGCCGCGGCGCGCGCGAGCGTGGCGGGCGCGTCGAAGGATTCGGCGAGCGCTTTCGGGTCGGTCGCTTCGAACGCCACGTCCACGGCGGGCGAAGTCTTGTCCTCGTACTCGACTTCCGCCTCGGCGAGCGCGGAGGCGCAATCGATGCACCAGTTGACGGGCTTCAGGCCGCGGTAGAGCAGGCCATTCTTCCAGATGCGGCCGAGCGCGCGCATCTCCGAGCCCTCGGTCTCGAAGTCCATGGTCTTGTAGGGGTGGTCCCAGTCGCCGAGCACGCCGAGCCTCTGGAAGTCCGCCTTCTGGCGCTCGATCTGCTCCGCGGCGTACGCGCGGCAAAGCGCCCGCGCCTTGTTGGGCTCCAGGTTGCGGCCGTGCTTCTTCTCGATCATGTGCTCGATCGGCAGGCCATGGCAGTCCCAGCCCGGCGTGTACGGCGCGTCGAAGCCGGCCATCGTCTTCGACTTCACGACCAGGTCCTTCAGCACCTTGTTCACCGCGTGGCCGATGTGGATATCGCCGTTGGCGTAAGGCGGACCGTCGTGCAGGACGTACTTGGTGCGGCCGCGGCTATGCGCGCGGATGCGCTCGTAGAGCTTCGTGTCCTGCCACGCCTTGATCCATTGCGGCTCGCGTCTGGCGAGATCGCCGCGCATCGGGAATGGAGTCTCGGTGAGGTTCAGCGTGCTCTTGTAGTCGATCTTCGCTTCGTTCGGCATGGGCCCTCATCGCGTTGCGGACGCGCGGAAATATTCCCGCGCCTCGTCGCAGTCGCGACCGATCCGGGCCGCGAGCTCGTCGAGCGAGGCGAAGTGCGCCTCGTCGCGCAGCTTCTTCATGAACTCGATGGAGAGGCGGCGCCCATAGAGGTCGCCTGAGAAATCGAAGAGGAATGCTTCGAGGCTCGCCGGGCCGCCGACTTGCACGGCCGGGTTTGTACCGAGGCTCGCCACTCCCTCGAGTCCGCGAGTTGCTGCACCGAAACATTTTACCGCAAACACCCCCTGAAGGGCGGGCCGCGCGCGTGCCAGGCGCACGTTGGCGGTGGGATATCCCATGAGGCGCCCGCGCTTCTTGCCGTGCATCACGTGGCCGCAGATGCCGTAGGGTCGCCCGAGCAGGCGCTGCGCGGCCGCGAAATCCCCGGCGGCCAGGCTTTCGCGCACGCGGGTGCTCGAGACGCGCTCCCCGCCGACGCTCACGGTGGGAAGCACCTCGACTTCGAAGCCCAGGGCGCGTCCCGCGGCGGTGAGCGTCGCGACGTCCCCCCTGCGACCCGCGCCGTAGCGGAAGTCCTGGCCCACCATCACCCAGCGCGCCCCGTAATGCTGGTGCAGGCGGCGCTCGAAATCCTCGCGGCCGATCGCGGCGAAGGGACGGTCGAAGCGCTCGACAAAGGCGGTCCCGGTGCCGGTGGCGGCGATGGCGGCGAGCTTCTCCGCAAGGCTCGAGAGGCGTGCCGGCGCCTCGCGCGGAGCGAAGAATTCCCGCGGCAATGGCTCGAAAGTAAGGGCGGCGCCCGCCAGCCCGCGCGCGGCTGCGGCCGCGCAGACGTGCGCGAGCATCGCCTGGTGGCCCAGGTGCACGCCGTCGAAGCTGCCGATGGCGAGCGCAGTGGGCGCCGGCGCGCCCGCGTGGCGGAGGATCTTCACGTGTCGGGCCACCGATGCATGGGTCACTCGTGGCGGGAAAAATCCCGGAGCCTGAATCCCATCACCCAGAGGGAAGCGAAGTACGTCGCGCTGCCGGCCACGATCACGAGCGCCAGCTTCAGCGCGCGCATGCTCGCGGAGATCTCGAACCACGACGCTTCGCTCCCCATCGCGTACCAGAGCGCGCCTGCCATCAGGTAGAGCGCGACCGCGAGCTTGAAGGTGAAGGCGCCCCAGCCGGGTTCGGGACGGTAGATGCCGCTCTTTCGCATGAGGAACCACAGCCACCCGGCGTTGAAGCACGCACCGACCGAGATGGAGAGCGCGAGGCCGGCGTGCTGGATGAACGGCACGAAGGCGGCGTTCAAGAGCTGAGTCACGACGAGCGTCACCACCGCGACCTTCACCGGCGTGCGGATGTTCTGGCGCGCATAGAACCCTGGCGCCAGCACCTTCACCAGGATGATGCCGACGAGGCCCACGGCGTACGCGACCAACGCATTCCTGGTCATCATCACGTCGTGGCGCAGGAATTCGCCATGCCAGAAGAGCGTGGATATGAGAGGCACCGCGAGGAGCGCGAGGGCGACTGCCGCAGGCATGGCGAGTGCCAGCGTGATGCGCAGCCCCCAGTCCAGCAATCGTGAGTACGCCTCGGTGTCGTTGGCCGCGTGGTGGCGAACGAGCGAAGGCAGCAGCACGGTTCCGATCGCGACTCCCAGCAGCGCCGAGGGAAATTCCATGAGACGGTCGGCGAAGTAGAGCCACGACATGGCGCCATCACCGAGCTCCGAGGCGATCGCGGTGTTGATGAGGAGGCTGATTTGCGCGACCGACACTCCCAGCGCGGCAGGGGCCATGAGCTTGAGGATTCGCCGCACGCCCTCGTCTTGCGGAGCCCAGCTCGGGGTCGGCCACATGCCGATGCGTTTCAGGAATGGAACCTGGAACGCGAGTTGCGCGAGCCCGCCGAAGAACACCGCCCACGCCAGCGCGACTATGGGCTTTTCCATGTGCGGCGCGACCCACAGCGCGAAGACGATGAAGGAGATATTGAGCAGCACCGGCGTGAAGGCCGGCGCCTTGAAGGCCCCATAGGTGTTGAGGAGGCCCGCCGAGAACGACACCAGCGAGACGAACAGGATGTACGGGAAGCAGATGCGCAACATCGTCACGGTGAGAGCGAACTTCTCGGGATCCTTGGCGAACCCGGGCGCGCTCAGGTACACGATGACGGGCGCGGCGATCACGCTGACAAGGGTCGCGATGAACAGCACCACCGCGAGCACCGCGAGCACCTTGCCCGCCAGCTCGCGCGTCGCCGCGTCGCCCTTGCGGCCGCGATATTCGCCCAGCACCGGCACGAATGCCTGGGAAAAGGCGCCTTCGGCGAAGAGGCGGCGTAGGAGATTGGGGATGCGGAACGCCACGACGAAGGCGTCCATCGCGAAGCCCGCGCCGAAGAGGATCGCGAGCAGGGTGTCGCGAATGAAACCCGTGATTCGAGAAGCCAGCGTCATGCCGCTCACGGAAGCGGCGGCCCTCAGCAGATTCACTCCAGGGCTTTGTTTTGTATGGACAAGCGGTGTATCATATCAGGCTTCGTTTCGCGAAATCCCTCGCCCCGACCCAAGGACATAGAACCACCATGGCCAATACCAAGCAGGCCGCCAAGCGCGCCAAGAAATCCGTCACGCAGCGCGCGGCCAACATGAGCCTGCGCACCTCGCTGCGTAGCGCCATCAAGAAAGTGCAGAAGACCATCGCCGCCGCCGACCACACCGTCGCGCGCGCCGCGTTGAAGGCCGGGCAAGCCACCATCGACGCGATGGCGGGCAAGCGCATCATCCACAAGAACAAGGCGGCGCGACACAAGAGCCGCCTCGCCGCGCAGGTCAAGGCGCTGGGAGCCCCCCGCACCTGAAGCATCGAGATTTGCAAGCCCACGGCGGCCCAAGGCCGCCGTTCTCGTTTTGAGCACCGCAATCATGAGAGGCCGCGCATGAGCTATTTGATGCAAACCTACGCACCCCAGCCGGTGGCCTTCGCGCGCGGGGACGGCGTGTGGCTCTGGGATACCGAGGGCAAGCGTTATCTGGACGCCCTCGCGGGCATCGCCGTGAACGGGCTCGGCCACAACCATCCGGTGCTCACCAGGGCGCTAAGCGAGCAGGCGGCGCGCCTCATCCACACTTCCAACCTCTTCCGCGTTCCCGAGCAGGAGCGCGCCGCCGAGCGCGTGTGCAGGCTCGCGGGCATGGACAACGCCTTCTTCGCCAACTCCGGTGCCGAGGCCAACGAGGCCGCGATCAAGCTCGCGCGCCTGCACGGCCACCAGCGCGGCGTCGAGGACGCCACCATCGTCGTGATGGAGAAGGCCTGGCATGGCCGCACGCTTGCCACCCTTTCGGCGACCGGCTCGCGCAAGGCGCAGGCCGGCTTCGAGCCGTTGATGGGCGGGTTCCTGCGCGTGCCCTACAACGACATCGCCGCCGTCGAGCGGCTCGGCGACAACCAGTCGATCGTCGCGGTGCTGATGGAGGTCCTGCAGGGCGAGGGCGGCATCCATGTGGCGGACGCCGAGTACCTTCGCAAGATGCGCGCGCTCTGCGACCGCAAGCAGTGGCTCCTCATGATCGACGAGGTGCAAAGCGGCATCGGGCGCACCGGCAGGTGGTTCGCGCACCAGTGGGCGGGCATCGTCCCCGACGTGATCACTCTCGCCAAGGGCCTGGGCTCGGGCGTGCCGATCGGCGCCTGCCTCGCGCGCGGCGTGGCGTCGAAAGTCTTCAAGCCGGGAAACCACGGCACCACGTTCGGCGGCGGGCCGCTGGTCTCGGTGGCCGCGCTCACCACGCTCGACGTGATCGAGACCGACGGGCTCCTCGGCAACGCGCACGCCATGGGCGAGGTCATCATGGGCGCCTTGAGGCGCGAGCTTGCCGGCGTGGCGGGCGTGAAGGAAGTGCGCGGCATAGGGCTCATGATCGGCATCGAGCTCGACCGGCCCTGCGGGGAGATCACCAGGAGCGCGCTGGCCGCGGGCCTGGTGACGAACGTGACCGCGGACAAGGTGATTCGCCTGCTGCCCGCGCTCGTCATCAAGGAGGAGGAGGCGCGCCAGCTGGTGTCGATCCTCGCGCCGCTCGTCAAGGCCTTTCTCGCCGAAGCGCCCGCGGCCGCGGCCGCGTGAAGCATTTCCTGCAACTCGCCGATTTCGAGCGTTCCGAGTTCGAGCACCTCTTCGAGCGTACGCGCGTCATCAAGGAGCGTTTCAAGAACTACGTCGCCTACCAGCCGCTCGCCGACCGCATGCTGGCGATGGTGTTCGAGAAGAGCTCCACGCGCACGCGCGTGTCATTCGAGGCGGGCATCCACCAGTTGGGCGGCTCGTCCATCGTCCTCAACACCGGAGAGACGCAACTGGGCCGCGGCGAGCCGATCGAGGACGTGGCGCGCGTCATCTCGCGCATGGTCGACATCGTGATGATCCGCACCTTCGAGCACGCCAACATCGAGCGCTTCGCCTCGCAATCGCGCGTGCCGGTGATCAATGGCCTCACCAACGACTACCATCCCTGCCAGGTGCTGGCCGACATCTACACCTACGTCGAGCACCGCGGCCCGATCGGGGGCAAGACCGTGGCATGGATTGGCGACGGCAACAACATGTGCAACACCTGGATCCAGGCCGCGCAGATCTTCGGCTTCCGGCTGAACATCTCGACCCCGGCCGATTACGGCGTCGATCGGGCGCGCGCGAGCTCCGCCGGGGACCACATCGAGCTGTTCTCCGATCCCGCGCGGGCGGTGGCCGGGGCGCACCTCGTGAATACCGACGTGTGGACGAGCATGGGCTTCGAGGCCGAGGCCCAGGCGCGCGAAAAGGCCTTCCGCGGCTTCACCGTGGACGCGCGCATGATGGCCGCGGCGCGGCCCGACGCGCTCTTCATGCATTGCCTGCCCGCGCACCGCGGCGAGGAAGTCAGCGCCGAAGTCCTCGAGGGCCCGCAAAGCGTGGTCTGGGAGGAGGCCGAGAACCGCCTGCACGTGCAGAAGGCGCTGATGGAATACCTGTTGCTCGGAAAGATCGAGACCTGAGCTCGCCGGGTTATTTGCTCGAGTCGTCGCCCAGCAGCGGCACGCCGCCACCCCCGCCGATCAGGCCAGTCTCCGAGTAGACGCGCAGCTTGTCGCGCGTGTCGACGATGTCCAGGTTGCGCATGGTGAGCTGGCCGATGCGGTCGGCCGGCGTGAAGAACGCCTCGCCCTTCTCCATCGTGAGGCGCTCGGGTTTGTAGGTGAGGTTGGGGCTCTTCGTGTCGAGAATCGAATAGTCGTTGCCGCGGCGCAGCTCCACCGTCACCTCGCCCGTGACCGCGCGCGCGATCCAGCGCTGTCCCATCTCGCGCAGCATCATCGCCTGCGGGTCGAACCAGCGGCCCTGGTACAGCAGGCGGCCCAGCCGCCGGCCGTTCCCGCGGTACTGCTCGATGGTGTCCTCGTTGTGGATGCCGGTCACCAGCCGCTCGTAGGCGAGGTGCAGGAGAGCCATGCCGGGAGCCTCGTAGATGCCCCGGCTCTTGGCCTCGATGATCCGGTTCTCGATCTGGTCGCACATGCCGATGCCGTGCCTGCCGCCGATAGAGTTGGCTTCCGCAAGGAGCGCCACCGCGTCAGTGAAGGTTTGGCCATTCAAGGATACGGGCTGGCCCTCGTCGAAGCCGACGGTCACCGTCTCGGGGCGCACTGCCACTTCCTCGCGCCAGAACGCGACTCCCATGATGGGGTTCACGATGCGCATCCCCTTGTCGAGGAACTCGAGGTCCTTCGCCTCGTGCGTGGCGCCCAGGATGTTGGAGTCGGTGGAGTACGCCTTCTCCGTGCTCATCTTGTAGTCGAAGCCGCGCTTGACGAGGTACTCGCTCATTTCCTTGCGCCCGCCCAGCTCGTCGATGAAGCGCTGGTCGAGCCACGGCTTGTAGATGCGCAGGCTCGGGTTGGCAAGGAGGCCATACCGATAGAAGCGCTCGATGTCGTTGCCCTTGAAGGTGCTGCCGTCGCCCCAGATGTGGACGTCGTCCTCCTTCATCGCCACGACCAGCATGGTTCCCGTCACCGCGCGCCCGAGCGGGGTGGTGTTGAAGTAGGTAGCCCCCGCGGTAGAGATGTGGAAAGCGCCGCACTGGATCGCGGCGATGCCTTCGGCCACCAGCTGCGGGCGGCACTCGACCAGGACCGCCTTCTCAGCTCCGTACTGCTTCGCCTTGCGCGGGATCTCGCCGTAGTCGGACTCGTCGGGTTGGCCGAGATTGGCGGTGTACGCATAGGGAATCGCGCCCTTTTCGCGCATCCACGCCAACGCGGCGCTCGTGTCCAGTCCGCCGGAGAAGGCGATGCCGACCTTTTCGCCGGCTGGTAGTGCTTGCAGAATCGTAGCCATCCGGAATTCTAATAGAATCGACGCTCCAGCCCCCGGAGAAGACTGATGCCCTCATTCGACATCCTGTGTGAAGCCAATGCGGTGGAGCTGAAAAACGCCGTCGAGACCGCCAACAAGGAAATTGCCAACCGCTTCGACTTCAAGGGCTCGGACGCAAGGATCGAGCTGAAGGAGAAGGAGCACGAGATCACCGCCTTCGCCGACGACGACTTCAAGTTGGGCCAGGTGCGCGACGTGCTGATGGGAAAGATGGCCAAGCGCGGTGTGGACGCGCGCTTCCTCGAGATCGAGGACGCCGAGAAGATGGGCGGGGACAAGATGAAGCAGAAGATGACCGTGAAGAACGGCGTCGAGATCGAGCTCGCCAAGAAGATCGTGAAGATGCTGAAGGACGCGAAGATCAAGGTGACCGCGTCCATCCAGGGCGACGTGGTGCGCGTCTCGGGAGCGAAGAAGGACCTCCTCCAGGAAGCCATCCAGCTGGTGAGGAAGGGCGTGACCGAGGTGCCCCTCAAGTTCGAGAACTTCCGCGACTGAGGCCAAGGCCGGCGTGGGCAAGCCGCGCGTCCATTCGACCGGTTTCGACATCGGCGAGGCGCTCGACGCCGCCGCGATCGCGCAATGCCGCGAGCTTTTCGCCGAGTACCAGCGGGGGCTCGGGATAAGCCTGTGCTTCCAGCAATTCGACCACGAGCTCGCCGGCCTGCCGGGCGACTACGCGCGCCCGCGCGGGCGCCTCATCCTCGCGCGCGTCGGCGGGGATCCGGCGGGGTGCGTGGCGCTGCGCCCGCTGGGCGCGGATGTGGCCGAGATGAAGCGCCTCTATGTGCGCGCCTGCTGCCGCGGCATGGGCATCGGGCGCACGCTCGCCGAGTGCGTGATCGACGAGGCGCGCGCTCTCGGATATCGCATCGTGAAGCTCGACACGCTGCCCTCGATGGGCGAGGCGCAGCGCCTCTATGCCGAACTGGGCTTCGCCGACACGCCGGCGTACAACGACAATCCGGTGGACGGCGTGCGCTTCCTTGCGCTGGCGCTCGCCTAGCTAGCCCTTCAGGTTCTCGATCCAGCGGGTGTAGAGACGGTCGGCGTACGCGGAGAGTACCGGCAAGCGCTCGCGCATCTCCCCGGTAATGCGCTCGACGGGCTGCACCGCGGGGCTCGCGAGGTTGGCCTCCACCTCGCTCCTGCCGCTTTGGATCCAGCTCGCGATCATCTCCGGAGTCATCTCGACGTGGCATTGCAGCCCGAGGTGGCGCTCGCCCAGCACGTAGGCCTGGTTGGGGCAGTGCGTGCCGGTGAGGATGCGCTCGGCGCCGGGCGGGATGGTGAACGCCTCGCCGTGCCACTGGAATGTGGTGAACTCGCGCACGTCGTCGCCGAACCAGCGGCGCGCGAGCGCGGTGTCCTCCACGCGCACCGGGTTCCAGCCGATCTCCTTCACGGGATTGGCTTTCACCTCGCCGCCGGCGGCGCACGCCAACAACTGCCCGCCCAGGCAGTGTCCGATCACCGGCACCTCCCGGCGTAGCGCCTCGCGCATGAGGGCGAGCACCGGTTCGGTCCACGGCAGGTTGTCGTTGGCGCTCATCGGCCCGCCCATGAACGCGAGCCCGGAGAAGGGGGCGCTGGAGGCGGGCACCGCGTCACCCTCGTCGAGCTTCACCAGGGTCCAGGGCAGGCGGTGGGCGTCGAGGAATGTGGCAAAATGACCCGGGCCTTCAGTATCCGAAAATCGGAATACGGCGACAGGCTTCACGGCGCTCATCGATGAAAATCCGCTCCTTCCTTCTCGTCACCGCCGCGCTCGCCAATGCCGCGCTCGCCACGGCCGCGCTCGCCATCGACGTGAACGTGATCGGCCTCTTCCCCGGCAAGGCAGTGGTCACCATCAACCGCGGCTCCCCGCGCACGCTGTCCATCGGCGAGACCACCACCGAGGGCGTGAAGCTGATCTCCGCCGGCGCCGGCAGCGCCGTGGTCGAGATCGACGGCAAGCGCGAGACCCTCGAGATGGGCCAGCACTTCGCCTCCTCCGCGACGGAGGGCGGCGGTCGCCAGACCGTCAACCTCGCCCAGGACATGAGCGGCCATTTCCTCGCCGACGGGATGGTGAACGGTTCTCATATCCGCTTCATGGTCGATACCGGCGCGACGTTGGTCTCGATCCCGATCGCCGAGGCCGCGCGTCTCGGGATCGACTATCAGAAGGGCAGGACCGGCTATTCCATCCTCGCCGACGGCCGGCGCGTGGCCTCGTGGCGCGTGATGCTCGACAGCGTCACCCTCGGCGACGTGACGCTGCTCAACGTCGAGGGATCGGTGAACCAGGGCTCGGGAATCCCGCTGCTGGGCATGAGCTTCCTCAATCGCATGGAGATGCGCCGCGAGGGGCAGACCCTCTCCCTCACCAAGCGCTACTAGGCGTCCATTGCCTTCGCGATCATCGCGTAGGCCGAATGGTTGTGGATCGACTCGAAGTTCTCGCTCTCCACCACGTAGCCGGTGACGCGCTTGTCCGCGTTCAGCCGGGCCGCGACGTCGCGCACCAGGTCTTCGACGAACTTCGGGTTGTCGTACGCCTCCTCCGTGACGAACTTCTCGTCGGGGCGCTTCAGGAGCCCGTAGAGCTGGCACGAGGCCTCGTTCTCCGCGAGGTCGATCAACTCCTCGATCCACACGAAAGTGTTGATGCGCGCGGCGATGGTCACGTGCGAGCGCTGGTTGTGCGCGCCGCGCTCGGAGATCTTCTTCGAGCACGGGCACAGGCTCGTCACCGGCACCAGCACCTTCAGGGTGAAGACTTCCTTGCCGTCGACAATCTCGCCGACGAAGGTGACCTGGTAGTCCATGAGGCTCGCCACGCCCGACACCGGCGCCTTCTTCGAGACGAAGTAGGGAAAGCTCATCTCGATGTGGCCGGTCTCGGCCTCGAGCTTCTTCACCATCTCGCGCAGCATGAGCCGGAACGTGTCGGGCGAGATCTCGCGCTCGTGGGCGTTGAGTATCTCCACGAATCGCGACATGTGCGTGCCCTTGAAATGGTGCGGCAGCCCCACGTACATGTTGAAGTGGGCGATGGTGTGCTGCACGCCCCCGTCGCGCTCCTTGATCTTCGCCGGGTGGCGGATCGACTTGATGCCGACGCGGTCGATGGCGAGCCGGCGCGTGTCCGGGGTGGACTGCACGTCGGGGATGGGGAGCTTCACGTCGCGCTGGTTCATTCGCGAATCCTGCTGCGGAACGGCCGATAATTATAGGGCATTCACGGCAGGCGCCCCGCGAGGAGGAGGCGGTTCACCACGAGGTGCACCGGCACCCAGCGCACCAGGTCGTCGAACTCGGCGCCCGCGACGCTCGACGCCTCGTGGTGGATGAAGACCGGGTTGCCGGCGAGGTTGCGTGCCTCGTCGCTTCCCGCCGGCGGCTCCGAGGCGCCATTGGCCCCGAGCGAGAGCAGCACGAAGGCGGCGCGGAACGTGAGCCGGTTGGCCGCGGGCCCGCAGCCCGAGGCATCCGCGCGCGCGCCGCTCGCGCAGATCACGATGAAGCGCGGCGCCGCGCCCAGGCCGGCGAGCGTGGCCGACTGCATGCCATTGGCGCGCGTGAGTGCGTTCACCACGCCGTTCACATCGGCTCCGCCTCCGTACACCGCATAGCGGATGCGGTTCCGCGGGCCCATCCATGGGTCGCGCACGAAGCCCTCGGAATCGAGCGGAGACAGTCCCAGCGTGGCGCCCGGCAGGTAGCCGTCGTAGAAGTTGGAGCAGTTGCCGTTGCCGGCGTCGCCACCCGGTGCGAAGCTCTCCGCGCCGTTGCTCGACGCCGACGCGGGGCACGGCAGGCGCGCGTGCGCGACCGCGAAGCCGAGGAGGGCCTCCCTGGCGTCGTCGATCTGGCGGCGCGCTTCCTCCTGCTTGCGCATCTGCAGCTGCGCGGCGAGCGGCAGCGCGAGGCCGCTCATCATCACGGTGAGGATGACGAGGACCACCATCACCTCGATCAGGGTGAACCCGTCAGGGGTACGCGACGACCACATCGTTGAATCCCCGCGCTGCGCCCGGCGCTGTGACAAGAGTGCAGGTTGCGCCGCCCTCGCAGGAAAACGCGGGTGGCGGCGTGCATCCCGCGGCGCCTTCGAGCCGCGCATTCGCCTCCTCCAGCCATTGGCGCACCTCCGCGACGTTGGCGCCCGTGCGGCTCTGCACGAATCCGTCGCGCGCGATGGGCGCCCCGGCCACGATCACGGCGTATTGCCTGGCGGGGCCGAGCGGCCGGCCCGCGGGATCGGCGAGGTCGAGGCACGACGCGCCGGCGCACGCGGCGGCGCCGGCCGCAGGCGAAAACTCTTGCGCGAGGGCGTAGAAGACATAGGGCTTCCACGCGTTCCACCAGGAATTGGCGTCGTATCCCGCGGTGCTTGCCTCGCTGGTGGAATTTCCCGGAGGCATCGCGATGCGGCACGCGTCGTTCACCGTGGGAAAGTCGGAGTCGCGCCACCAGCGCTCGAGCATGCCGTCCGATGTGGCGAAGGGCGTATCGGGAACCCTGCCGAAGTGGACTCCCGCGCGCCCTTCCCAGGAATGCCTGGATTGGAGGCACGCCGGGGTGGGCCACGGAAAGCGTCCGCGATTCTCGGCGCGCATTCCGTAGTAACGCAGGCAATGGGACACCTCGAGCGCCACGCGTAGCCGGATGCGCGGCATCACGTCGCGATAGGCGATCACCGCGAGGCGGTCGTTGACCGCGACGCTGCCGTCGGCAAGCGTGACCGGACCGTGGATGAAGCCGTTCCCGTTTCGCGCGCGGCCCACGGCGTCGTTGCGGTCCACGAAGTCGGCGTTGTCCTCGTCGCCATAGCGCGCCCCCGGCGCCCTGTCGAGGTAGCTCGCGGGATTGCAGCGTGCCGCGCGCTGCGGCGGGTCCGTCACGCAGCGGCCCACGGGGTCGCAATCGCCTGGGGCGCACTCGCGCCGCTGCCCTGAGATCGCGGGCCCGGGCGCGATCACTACTGCCACCGCGCCGCCGGCGTCGGCGCGATACGCCTCGGCGACCCTGCCGTCGTGCAGGAGCGCGCCTGCGTTGTCGCGCACGCTGATCGTGCCGAGCGCGGCGTCGGGAGTCATGTCGAGGCAGGCGCGGCTTACGCCGCAGTTGAGCAGCCCCTTGTACTTGCTCGACACCGCGTACCAGAGTCGCTCGCCGTGGCCGTCGCGCAGGTCCGCGAGGCCGAGCGTCTTCCACGGCAGGCGACCCAGCCGCTCGGCCTGGCCGCTGTCGCCGCTCTGCGATCCGCACGTCGGCTCCGCCCAGCCATCGTCGTCGATGTCGGGGCATGGAAGGTAGCCCGGGCCGACGACGGAGTTGATCGGGTGGTCGGCGGCATACGCGATGAGCGCCTCGCGCGCCTCGGACAGCGCGCGCAGGCTCTCGCGCTCGCGCTGCGCGCCGTCCACGCCGTCGGCCAGGCCCATGGCGAACACGACGCCGATGCACGCTATCAGCAGCAGAGTCGCGATGACGAGCGCCATGCCGTTTTGCTTGTCTCGATTTCGCATCCCTCCTGGATACCAGCGTGGGGGATGGCGCGGGTGCGAAAGGCGGCAATCGCCGTTCGCGGACTTCGCTTGACTAGGACGGGGGCTTGCGCTCTATCTTCACCGCGCCCTCGGGCCGCGAGGCAGGGCTTACCGCGCGCGGCTCGAGGAGCTCCCCCGATCCGGGACGCGACAGCGGCACGGGAGCGCCATCGATCCACACCGTGTGCCGGCCGTCGCTGCGTTTCACGAACCCGGTGAGGGTCGGGTTCGACGCGCGCGCGGCCTCGTTGGCCACCGTGTTCTCTGGCTCGCCGCGGCGCAGCCGCTCGAGGCGCACGCGCTCTTCCGGCGTGGTGAAGAGCGTGCCCAGCTGGAGCGCGCCGGCGCAGGGCGCGGCGAGCGCGAGGAAGACGATCGCCGCCGCGCGCCTATTTCGCACCGCGCTTCTCCTTCATCGTGATCCACTCGAGCGTGCAGTCGGCCTCGACGCGCGGCTGCAGCGAGTCGGCCGAGGCCACCTCGATGCGCTTCATCGAGCAGCGGTCGATGGGATAGAAGCCCTGGGGATTGCGGGTGAGCGACTCGATGAAGTCGAGGATGTCGCCCTCGTGCAGCGCCCGGGCCTTGAGCTTTACGCGGCTCGCGAGCACGTCCACGGAGGCGAACACGCGCCCGCCCGCGAGCGCCAGCGGGCGTTGTGGCGCGATCTCGTAGTCGAGGGTGACCTGGTGGCGGGCGCGCAGGCTGTTTACCAGCTCCACCAGCTCGAGGCGGCGCTCGCCCTGCAGCAGGCCCCGGTCCACCAGCGTGCGGAAAACGTCGGCGGACTCCTGCAGGCTCGCCCGCTCGCGCCGCGCGCTTTCCAGGCGGGTGCGCGCATCCTGCAGGCGGCGCCCGGAATCCGCGCTGTCGCGCTTCTCCTTCTGCGCGTACCAGTGGCTGCCGGCGACGATGCCCGCGCCCGCCACGAGCGCCACCGTGAGGAGCGTCCACGAAACGCGCATCGCACGGAAGCCCTCGGCGCTGAACAGGTGCTTCATGCGGCGCCGCGCCTTTCGCGCACGATGCGCAGCATGAAGCGCGGCTGCATCGAGGCGCTCTCGCGCTCCGCGTGCCGGCCCTGCAGCGCGAGCGAGGGGCTGGTGTCGAGCGGGCTGTCGACCAGGTCGGCGCGGAAACCCGCGACGCGGCCGATGTCGGCGACCAGGCGCTCGACCTCGGTCATTGCGCCGCGGAAGTCGTTGTTGGCGACACGCACCGTCGCCTCCAGCATCGCCACCTCGTAGCGCCCGGCGCTGAAGGGCGGGCTTGCGGCGTCGTCGATTTGCGGCGCGCTCGCGCTCTCGCCGGCCTTGGGGATCGACTTCACCGGCGGGGCCTCGCGCGTCGGCGTGACGGAGATGCGCGGCGCGGCCTTGGGATCGTCGCTCACCTGCCAGGTGAGCTGCGCCAGGCGCACGTCGGGATGGCCACGCAGCACCGCCGACAGCGGCACGAGGAAATCGGTGAGGGTGGGGAATCCGCGGATCGAGCCGTTGTAGAACGTGACGGCGTCGCGCATCGTGGAGCCGCCTACGCCGAAGGAGGGCAGCGCCTTGGTGATGTCCTCGTACTCCTTGTTGAGCGAGCCCAGCTGCTGCGCCACGCGCTGGTCGGCCTCGTTCGACTGGAACACGCGCGAGAGATTCCAGCCGCCCCATGCGAGGCTCGCCAACACCAGGGCCGTGGCGAGCTGGCGCACCGCGAGGCGTGCGTTCCTCTGCGTGGCGTGGCGGCGGATCTCCGACGAGGCGAAGTGGTTCTCGGCCTTGCGCATGAGGAAGAGGTGGACCATCACCTCTTCCGCGGTGGAGTCGAGCGGCGGGGGCTTCAGGCCCAGCTTCTGCGCCACCTGCTCGATGTCCACCAGGCGGTATTGCAGCTGCGCGAAGTCGCGCAGCGCCGATTCGATCTGGGGGCGGTCGTCCTTGTGCACCAGGATGCACACCTCGAGGCGGTCCTCCTGCGAGAAGTGGCGCAGGCTGTCCAGGTATTGCCAGGTGCGCGTGGTCTCCTCGGCGATCATGGTGCCGAGGGTCTGCCCCTCCTCCAGGTCGATCGGCGTGAGGCGGCTGAACTTGATCTCTCGGTCGCGGAAGAACGTCTGGCGCATCGCGTCGCCGGGCGTGAAGGTGACGAGGAGGGTGTGCGGGAAGAGAAGGTCGAGCTCCTCCAGCATCACGCCGCTGAACACCGCCGCGGAGTGGATTCCGGCGAGCGGCACCTGCAGGCGCTCGATGATCTCCAGCCAGACGCGCAGCACCTCGGGATTGGTGACCGCGGTGTACAGCACGCGGTCGTCGCGGCGCCCATCGGCTTCGCGCCCCTGCAGGAGGGCGTGGCGGTAGGGCGTGTTGCGGAACATCTGGCCGAGCTTCCTCGCGAGGAGCGCCTCGCGGTCGCGCGCGCCCACGTGCGGGACCGTGTCGAGCCGGAAATCCTCCTCCGTCAGGTCGGTGAAAATGTGCGTCGGCACGCCGGTCATGCTGCCCAGGTAGCGCTCGAAGGCGTTGGCCCCGGCGCCCGCCACCGCGAACTCCCGGCGCGAGACAATGCGCTTGCCGCTCGTGACGAGGCTCACGAGGCGGGTGTTGGTGAGGTAGAGGAAGTGTTTCACGCGGTCAGAACTTGATCTTCGAGATCACGTCGTAGATCGGCAGGAAGATCGAGTAGAGGATCGCCATGATGAGAAGGCCCAGCACCACCGTGGTCGCCGGCCCGAGGAGGGTCTGCATGCGCGAGATGCTGTCGCGCACCTGGCGGTTGTAGAAGTAGCTCACGTTCAGGAGCGCCGTGTCGAGCGCCCCGGTGGATTCTCCCACGCGCAGCATGCGCAGCACCAGCGGCGGAAAGAGCTTGGTCGCGGTGAAAGCGAGCGAGATTCCCTGGCCCTCGGAGATGCTGCGCCCGACCCTCTGCAGCCCTTCCTCCATCACCCGGTTGCCGACTATCTTCTCGCAGATCTGGATGCAGTCGAGCACGCTGATGCCCGCCTTGTAGAGCAGCGCGAAGTACGTGGAGAAGCGCGCCAGGATGATCTTCTGGCGCACTTCGCCCAGGATCGGCAGCTTCAGCCCGACCTCGTCGATGGCGCGCTGCGCCTTCTCGCTGGTGCGCGCGAAGGCGAGCGCGCCGAACACGAGCGCGGCCGGGACGCCGATGAGGAGGTACCACCAGCGCACGAAGATGTTGGAGATGAAGATCAGCACCTCGGTCTCGCGCGGCAGCTTCGGCACCAGGGTCTTGAAGGTCGCGGCGAGCTGCGGCACGAGCACGATCATCAGCACGAAGATGACCGCGACGATGACCACCAGCACGACGATCGGATAGACCAGCGCCTTCTTCGCCTGGCTCGCCATCTCGTCCTGCCACTTGAGGTTGTCGGAGAGCTCGTCGAGCACCTCGGTCATCTGGCCGCTCTGCTCGCCCGCGCGCACCAGTGCCACGAACACGTTGTCGAAGCAGTAGCCGTGGTTGGCCATCGCCTCGGACAGCTTCAAGCCCCCGCCGATGTCCTCGAGGAGGCTCGCGATCACCTGGCGGAAACCCGCGTTCTCGACGGTGTCGCGCAGGTCGGTGAGCGCCTCGATGATGTTGACGCCCGCCTTGAGCAGCTGCGAGAGGTGGAAGCAGAAGGTAATCAGCTCTTCGCGCGTGACGTTGCGCGTGCGCGCCGCGGTGGAGCGCTTGACGCCCTCGAAGGTGAGCAGATCGAGGCCGAGCCGCTTCAGGCGCAGCTCCAGGTCGATCACGTTCGAGGCGTCGAGGTTTCCCGTGGAGATGCGCCCCTCGGCGTCGACGGCCCGGTAGGCGAATAGGGCCATGGGCTAGCCCCTCAGATCACGCGGTCGGTCAGGTCGACCACGCGCGAGATCTCCTCGAGGCTGGTCTGCCCGAGGAGCACCCTCGCGATGGCGTCGTCGGCGAGCGTGCGGAAGCCCTTGCGGCTCGCGTCCGCGCGGATCTCGCGGCCGGTCGCGCGGCGCGCGATGAGCTCGTCGATCTCGGCGTCCAGCTTGAAGAGCTCCATGATCGCGACGCGGCCCCTGTAGCCCATGTTGTCGCAGCGCGCGCACCCCACCGCCTGGTACACCGGGCGCGAGTCGTCGGGCTCCATGCCGAGGAGGTGGCGGGTTCCCGCGTCGAGCGTGACCGGCGACTTGCACTGGCCGCAGAGCTTCCTCAGGAGCCGCTGGGCGATCACGCCGATGATGTTGCCCGCCATGATGTCGGGCAGCACGCCCAGGTCCATGAGGCGCGGGATCGACCCGATCGACGAGTTCGTATGCAGGGTCGAGTACACCTGGTGGCCGGTCATCGCCGCGCGGAACGCCATCTCGGCGGTCTCCTGGTCGCGGATCTCGCCCACCAGGATCACGTCCGGGTCCTGGCGCATCATCGAGCGGATGCCGGAGGCGAAGTCGAGCTTCACCACCTCGTTCACCGAGGTCTGGCGGATCATCGCCATCGGGTACTC